>NZ_JCAXDQ010000010.1:0-5850 GCF_059759115.1 Rummeliibacillus sp. GQ308
ACTTCAAAACTAACAATTGTTAGTAAGTTTAAATGATTAACATCTTGCTTGTTCAGTTTTCAAGGTTCATGTTGTCGCTTGTTATTTTAGCGACTTGATTATATTATCACAAACTTTTAATCTAGTCAACATCTTTTTAAAAAGATATTTTTCAATGAAGTTATTATTCATTGCTGATCTTAATATCTTTTAACGACTTAGTTACTATATCACCATATAATTTAAACGTCAATTACTTTTAGAAAAAAAGTTACAAAAAAATAAAAAGAGATGAAAACACTATACTAGTTTATATAAAGCAATAACTAGATATTGATCTCACCTTATAAATTACAAAGCGAGAAATTGTCCAAACAAAAAATAGATCATCATTTGATGATCTATTTTTAACTCTTTATTGTTGAGCTAATAGATGCTGGGCGATTGAGAAATCCGCGTCCGTCTTAGTTTGAATTTCTTCTACTGTTACTCCCTCTTGCACCTCTACTAACACCATACCCTCAGCAGTAAACTCAAATATAGCCAAATCTGTTATCAGCTTATTTACGACACCTTTACCTGTTAACGGCAATGTACATTCTTTTTTTATTTTAGAGTCGCCGTGCTTATTCACATGCTCCATTACCACAATTACTTTCTTGGCTCCATTTACAAGGTCCATGGCGCCTCCCATGCCCTTGACCATTTTCCCCGGAATCATCCAGTTTGCCAGATCTCCCTTTTCTGAAACTTCCATGCCGCCAAGAATGGCTAAATCTATATGGCCTCCACGAATCATAGCAAATGATTCCGCACTATCAAAAAAAGAAGCTCCCGGCACTGTGGTGATGGTTTCCTTGCCCGCATTAATCAGATCGGGATCTTCATTACCTTCAACTGGATAAGGGCCTATGCCGAGAAGGCCATTTTCTGATTGAAGCAAAACATTAAAGTCAGCGGGAATTTCATTAGCAATTAATGTAGGTATACCAATCCCAAGATTGACATTCATCCCATCTTCAATTTCTTTTACCGCTCTTTTGACAATTGTAAGATGTATTTCCTTCATCCCTTTCACTCCTCCCTTTATCCTTTTGCTCCTGCTACGGTAAGTTTTTCAATACGCTTTTCATAATGAGTGCCTAACAAAAGTCTTTGCACGTAAATGCCAGGAAGGTGAATTTCATCGGGATTAAGTTCCCCAGGCTCTACGATTTCTTCTACCTCCGCAATAGTTATTTTTCCTGCCATAGCTGCTATAGGGTTAAAATTCCTAGCTGTTTTTCGGAAAATCAAATTACCAAGCGTATCCGCTTTCCAAGCTTTGACTAAAGCAAAGTCCCCTACTATGCCTCGTTCAAGTAGATAGGTCTTCCCATCAAATTCTTTCGTTTCTTTCCCCTCTGCAATCGGCGTGCCAACTCCAGTAGCAGTATAAAATCCAGGTATACCTGCGCCTCCAGCACGGATTCTCTCTGCAAGTGTCCCTTGAGGAACCAACTCTACTTCTAATTCACCGCTTAAATATTGCTGTTCAAAAATTTTGTTTTCTCCCACATACGATGAGATCATTTTCTTTATTTGACGATTAGCCAACAGTAATCCCAATCCCCAATCATCAACACCGCAGTTATTGCTAACAATAGTTAAATCCTTCGTGCCTTGCTCTTTTAAAGCTTGAATCGAATATTCAGGTATGCCCGAAAGGCCAAACCCTCCCACAATAATTGTAGAACCTTCTTTAATATCAGAAACCGCTTCCATGAAAGAGCTCACGACTTTACTCTTGTTCATACATACGCCCCCTTTGTCTGAGTATTAAAAATTATCTATCATAACTATTCTACAACTCTAGCAATTATAAGTAAATTTTTTGTTAGTATGTCGTAGAAGTCTACTCTTCGTTAAAAAATTTTTTTCTTTCCTTAGATATCCATTGCTCTAAATCATCCTTGTTCCTGCGTACTATGCGATTCACTAATACGTCATGCCATACATAATCCTCTAGCAAATAAATATGAACAGGATCATCTGTATAGAAAGCTAGCTCCTTATCATCAAGAACTGATCCGTAAATCATCTTTTTCGCATCAATAGATAGGATAAACCACTTTTTACTTGTAGGTGCTTCTGTAAATTGGGTAACGCGATGTATATCTACATTCCCTACTGGATTTTCTACATGCAATGTGAGACCTTTAATCTCAACTTCTGATTCTACTTTCTCTAACTCTTCTTTTAGTTCATGATAAAAATCATCCCACATTGAAATAACGATTCTTTTTTCAGCTTTTTTAATTAGCGTTTTGCAGTAGCTTATAATGCTTGATTTATCCTTTAAGGTGAGTACCTGCCGTTCACCTTTTTCTTCTTTTTTTTCGCGCTCCTTTAATGCAGTGCTCATACTAAGGAAATTGGTTTGAAATGAATTTTGTGCTTTTTCAAGAAAAACATCGACAGGCAAAGGCGAATAAAGAGCGCCGTCTGTCTTCTCTTCCTTCAATACTACGCCCTTTTCCACTAAAGCTTTCAATGTATCATAAATTCTAGCCCTTGGTATGCCCGATTTTTTACTAACCTGATAAGCAGTAACTGTCCCTTGCTCCACTAAAGATACATATGACTTTGCTTCATATTCTGTGAATCCAATAGCTTTAAGTTGTTTGATTAACAAATCCAATATGATACCCCACTTTCTCTTCCTCTCATCATACCAAATTCAGAAGTACTATTTACATCTGAAACAATTTTAGTTACTATTTTAGTAGTTACTAAAGAAAAGGTGGTTTTTATGCATATTGAGATGGACTTTTCACTTTTAATTATTTTAATTCTTTTTGGATTTTTAGCTGCCTTTATAGATTCAGTGGTTGGGGGCGGCGGTTTAATCGGTTTGCCTGCGCTCTTATTTGCAGGACTCTCACCCGCTGCGGCAGTAGCAACAAATAAACTTGCTGGTACAATGGGGGCGTTGACTAGCACAATTTCCTTTTACCGTTCGGGCAAAATTGAAATGAAGTCTGTCTTGAAGTTCTTTCCGCTTGTTTTTATAGGCTCCGCATTCGGCGCCTGGGTAGTCCACTTATTAGACCCTAATTTATTGAAGCCACTCATGCTATTTATGCTTGCCGCTGTTGCAGTGTACACCATCTTTAAAAAGAATTGGGGTAGTGTTTCTACATACAAAAAATTATCAGTATCTAAGCTATTATTATTTGCACTTATTATTTTTGCTTGCGGATTTTATGATGGCTTTTTAGGACCAGGAACAGGATCGTTCCTTATATTTGCTTTCTTGATGGTGGGGTATGATTTTCTTAGTGCTGCAGGTAATGCCCGGTTTTTAAACTTTGGGAGCAATATTGCCGCACTCTTAATGTTTATGGGTTTGCACCAAGTCAATTACGCCTACGGCATACCGATGGGGCTTGCACAAATCGCCGGTGCAATTTTAGGATCACGTTTTGCCTTAAAACAAGGTGCCAGCTATGTACGGGGTTTATTTATAGTGGTCACATGCTGTTTACTTGCTAAAAATCTATATGATTACTTCTTAAAATAATGACATATAAAAAAGGCTTTCTTAAATAGAAAGCCTTTCTATATTGTAGAAAGTTTAAGCGTTTCTCCTTCTCCAGAATAAGCGAACAATAAAAAATAGGATCAGGAAGCTTAGTAGAAGGACAACAAGATTCGAATATGTATCTATATATGATACAATTTTCCCCCAAGAAGATCCCACCCTTGCACCAACATAAACTAATACGCTATTCCAGATGAGTGATCCCAGTGCAGTAAATAACAAAAAAATGCCAAGATTCATTTTGGCCATGCCTGCAGGAATTGATATTAAGCTGCGAACAATAGGTACAACACGTCCTATTAATACAGCCCATATCCCCACCTTCGCAAACCATTCATCCGCCTTTTTGATATCCTTGCGTGTAAGTCGCAATAGATATCCCCATCTATCTACAATGATCTCTAGCTTTTTCACATCCAAGAGCCTTCCAATCCCATACAGAGTCACAGCACCGACCATAGAACCGATTGTAGAAAATATTATGACGCCTGTCATTGTCACATCAGATGTAGTTGTAAGAAAGCCGCTAAATGTTAAAATCACTTCAGAGGGAATTGGTGGAAAGATATTTTCTACTGCAATAAGTATAAGAATCCCTATATAACCATATGTATTCATCATATAAACAATCCACTCTTCCATCCCCATCCTCCTTTAACCTGTCCATTTATTATATGCTAAGTAAGAGAAATTATGAGTGGTAGTCTTGCTAGGAAATCCCTTTACTTACTCTTCTAAAACCAATGGAAGTAGAGTTTACAGAAAAACCGAACTGCTTAAACAGCTCGATTCTTAATATACGAAAGCTTTAGATTAAATTTAGGTACTTTATCATTTGGTATTTGTGTTCTTACCTTAAAGTACTGTACTTCCTCGTCACCTTATGAATCTATTTACTAATGTATGTTTATCTTATTTTGGGATTGTAGCTTGTAATAGAATCCGATTCTCTATTAGGTTTTTCAAGCTGATAAGAGACTTGGATGTTCCAAACTTTATGATAGAATCTTGAAATTGAGCAATATCCTCTATAGTGGCAGTCTGAACCTTTATCATATAATTGTATTCACCACTAATTCGAAACAAATCTGTTACAGCCGGAGTTCATTCGCAAAAATCCACAAGCGCTTGACATTGCTCCGTTTTAATAAGAAAGAACGCTGTGGTCCCTCTGCCTAGCGCCTGATGACGATAGGTTGCCGTATAACCCGAGATGATATCTTTCTCCTCAAGTCTTTTTATTCGTTCCCTTACCGAGGGTTGGGACATCAATACATCTTTACTTATTTGTGAAATGGAGATACGTGCATTCTGCTGAAGAAGACGCATGATGTGGTAATCAGTTTCATCCATCCAATGTTCCATATATATTTCCTCCTGCTCATTTTTCACTTTTCAAAAGTGAATAAAATCAATGAATTTTCGTTATTTCCAGAAAGCGTAAGGCGACAATCTCCTTTTATAATGTATGTATTTCCTCATAACACTATTTTATAATAAATACATCAGAAAGGGGACATCATATTTGAATATCAAAGGTTTTGCTCATATTGCAATTCAGGCAAAAGATTATCCGGCCACAATCAAATTTTACATTGAAGCATTAGGATTTAAACGTGGACATCATTGGAGCCTTCCTTCGTTTCAAATTAAGGAAGCTTCAATGCTAATTTCTCCAGACAAACGAACATGTATTGAGGTTTTCGATGAAAATGCTGTCATTCCAGCACAAGGGAAAAAAGCGCAGTCGGAAGAGGAGGTTACTTACGGAGCCATGCTTCACCTAGCGTTTTATGTGGAAGATGTCGACAAAGCGTTTCAAACGGCAATTGACCATGGCGCAAAGCCTTGTGTGAAAGCAGATAATATTACTCTTGGAGAGCCCCCTCTTCTTATCAGAAACGCTCTAGTCTACAGTCCTAATGGAGAGGTTATCGAATTTATTCAGGACGTGGATTTTGATATAGAATCCCATAGTTCAGTGCAATAGTTCAAAAAGCTATAGACAATCTAAGGCTCTTCTCTATCCTAGACTGCACTGTGTTCTTGTAAAAAAACTTCTTTTTGTTATGCAGCTAATGTCTAGGTTATTGAAGGGTGATTTATCTTTAATTTATGTATATAGAAAACTCCATCTAGGAAAATGATTTTCTAATCACTTAATATTTTATTATTCACTTTATCTTTTTCAATAAAAAAATGGACCAATTGCTTTTATTACATGTAATTATTGTTCAATAAAATTTCGGTACTATAACACAAAAAAAGACACTACTGAGCTAATCAGT
>NZ_JCAXDQ010000011.1:0-4608 GCF_059759115.1 Rummeliibacillus sp. GQ308
TTTACCACATATAAACTAAGTTTTAAATTCAGTATTTCATCACTTATACAACAATATGGCCCGTTTGTTGAACTACTCTTTAATAAAATAATTTTTCCGTTCCCAATTCCACATTGCAATAATAGAAAATCCATCTTCATCGGCTTTTTCGTCATCATCTGTATGAATCAAATCGCCTTCTTCTGTGTCATCAAGGTTTAATTTTTTATGTATTTCTTTTAACAAACCACCATAGGAGATTAACCTTTTACGGTGTAAACCTTCCTCCAAATCAGACAAACGTTTCAAATTCTTTTCTTCATCATCGGTCATAAAATCCGTATCCTTTACAGGATATTTTGCAGTTTCGTCAATTGCCGATTGTATATCCGATTTATATTTATTTTTCGGTCGAATCATTTGAACTTTTACATTTGGATCATAGTCTAATTTCATTGCCTTTTTCCAAAATTGAATCCATTGTTTTTGATTCACGTAGTTTTCTGTATTCTTAAAATAAGTTGGTTCCACACATACCAATACATGCATGTGCTGATTATAAGAATTATCTTTATTATTTATTGTCACTTCCGTTGCACGCATAAAACCAACAAGATTTTTATTAATTTTTTTATATTGCATCATTCGGCGAAATCCTTGAGCCATATCTGACAAACTCTTATTTAATTCTTCGCCATCATAAACATTTTTAACTGTTAATGTGAGAAACAACCAACGAACTGTTGGCTTTTGTTTAATAACTTCAGCAACAACCTTTTGTGACTGAATGCCATGTTTCATTGCTCTCCTCCAGTTGCACATTGGACAAAGCCTGGATTTACAAAACCACACTCGATACAACTTTCTTTCGCCTGTTTCACGATTTTGTTTATACTCTAATATTTCAGCACAATCTTTTACTCTTTCAGCCTTTTTAAATTCAAGAATATGCAGAAGTTCAAAGTAATCAACATTAGCGATTTTCTTTTCTCTCCATGGTCTCACTTTTCCACTTTTTGTCTTGTCCACTAAAACCCTTGATTTTTCATCTGAATAAATGCTACTATTAGGACACATAATATTAAAAGAAACCCCCATCTATTTAGTTATTTGTTTGGTCACTTATAACTTTAACAGATGGGGTTTTTCTGTGCAACCAATTTTAAGGGTTTTCAATACTTTAAAACACATACATACCAACACTTCAACGCACCTTTCAGCAACTAAAATAAAAATGACGTTATTTCTATATGTATCAAGATAAGAAAGAACCGTTTTTTCGCTACGCTCAAAACGCAGAAAAGGCACTCATTCGAGTGCCTTTTCTTATCGTTCCAAATCATGCGATTTTTTCCTCTTTGCTTTTCTTTGCTCACGAAGTTCTCGATCACGCTGCAAAACATCTTGAAGCGAAAAAGTATTCTTCTTTTCTTCTGATCGCTCATGCTGACGCACGAAAAGCCCTCTAGGCGCTTTTTCTTTCACTTTACCTACAAATACCCCGAACAACTCCTTAAAACTCTCTAAATCGTTTGTACGGGCTTTTAAAAAGTCTTTCGTCAATACATATAAACTTTCGATCTCATTCGTTAGATGCTCCACTGTACTCTTTAAACGACCGTTTTCTTCGGATAAAGATTTATTTGTAGATCGCAACTCTTTCACTTCTTTTTTCAACGATTGATTCTCTTTGGCGTAATCAGTATTCAGCAACTGATCCACTCTCGTTTGCAAAACTGCGCCTGCTTTTACTTTTTGCTTCAAATCTTGAAACACTTCGTCTTTTAAAATTACATTCCCCGTTGATTTCATAACCGTTTTCTTTTGCTCGATCCCCAAAAGATTTCGTTTCCCTGTCGGAACTTCAACGCTCTTCTTTTCTCTTTTCACTGGAATCTTAAATTCACCCGAAACTTCTTCAGATAAAATCGCCAACTCACTTTTTTTATTTTTCAATTCGCTCTCTAAAAGATCAATCTCTTTTTCTAACGTTTGTTTTTTAAATTTACTCGTTTCAATATGCTCCCGATCCGAACCTTTTTCTCCACGTTGTAAATCAAATCCGAGCTTCTGCATATGCTCTGGAAACTTATCTTGCAGCCACAACAATTCTTGACGATTGAACACATTTTTCCCTTGCAATTTTCCATCACGCATTGGCACGACACCCAAATGCATATGAGGAGTTTTTTCGTCAACATGAACAGTCGCATACGCAATATTTTGTTTTCCATATCGATCAGCAAATAATTTATAACTTTCCTCGAAAAATCGTTTCTGTTCATCAGGCTCTAATCGCTCAAAAAAATACTGATCAGACGTGACAAGTAATTCATTTACGAGTACAGCATCTTTTCTTGTTTTTCTCGTCCCAACTTTTTGGGATTCAATAATTTCTTTTACTCGCTCGTTATAATCGATCGGCTCATCATTCACCAAATCATAATTTTCATGAGTACGATCTGGATCAATGTCATCATTCGTTTTACTTTCACGCTCTCTCTGATTATGAAATTGAATTCCTTTCAGATCATGTGACTTCATTTTCTGCATACGGACTACTGCAAAACTCATTTATTTTCAACCTCGCTTTCGAGAAAATTTGTCATGACAAATCGGCGCAACTTCCATGTAAAGTATAACACACTATACTTTATATTCATAAAGTGTGTGCTCTGCGAGGCTGTCGGCAGTGCCGACCAAAACCATAAAACCTTTAAGACCTTTCTTTTTTTTACGAGAAAAAAGAAACAAAAAAACCTGCCCTCTGCCACCTCAGCAAAGGGGGGTTTTGCTCTCGTGCTCGTTTAAAAATCAGCAAGGGACAGGTAGTATTTTTTGAGAAGATCACTCAAAAAATCTCCACCTTTAAACCCTTGCCAATTTTTATTTTGTCCGTTTTGTCTAGCTTACCGAAAGCCAGACTCAGCAAGAATAAAATTTTTATTGTCTTTCGGTTTTCTAGTGTAACGGACAAAACCACTCAAAATAAAAAAGATACAAGAGAGGTCTCTCGTATCTTTTATTCAGCAATCGCGCCCTTTAATGGAACAAAAAGATTTGAATTCCTGTTATAAAAAAAGGATCAATTTTGAACTCTCTCCCAAAGTTGATCCCTTAACGATTTAGAAATCCCTTTGAGAATGTTTATATACATTCAAGGTAACCAGCCAACTAATGACAATGATTCCTGAAAAAAGTAATAACAAATTACTATACAGATAAGTTGACTGATCAACTTCCATAGGTAACAACCTTTGATCAAGTAAGGGTATGGATAATAAACCACCTACAATTGCAATACCTGTTCCCTCTGATAAAAAGCTGGTAAAGTTAAGCAAACTCATTCCAGCACCAGCTTCCTGCTGTTTCAAGCTACTTGAAACAATTGTTGATATAACTGTTTTGGTGAACGAAAGCCCACCTAAAACAAATACGATTATAATTGTCATGAACCATGATGTTGTTTCTAAAAGAAAGGAAGCAGTTAAAAAGCTAACAGAAAGAAATGTAACTCCGATGTTTAACACGTATAAAGGACCTCTTCTATCAACAAGTATCCCACCAATGTAGCCGAAAATAATGACACTCATTGTTCCAGGGAAAATAATTACACTTCCGATTTCGGCAGTACTTAGCTGGTGAACATCTTTCATCATATAAGGAACCATAGAGACAAACCCTGCTACTGTTCCAAATATAATTCCCCCACAAAGAACTCCAATCATAAAAGGTATATTTTTCCCTAATCCGGGATCAACAAAAGGATCTGTTACTTTCCTGATATGTTTTACAAATATCAGGAATGACAGCACGCTAACGATAAGAAAAGAAATGCTATATGATGTTGTAAACAACATAAAAAATACAATGCCTACAGACATTAGTATAATTCCTTTGATATCAAAATGACCTTTTATCCTTACTTCTTTCTTTAATAATTTCATAAGAAACGGAACAGTGATAATTGTTATCATAGGAATGAGTAGAAGATAGGACCAATGAATATAATGGGCTATCATTCCACCAATCGCTGGACCGACTCCTTCTCCCATGGCTACTATCGATCCAATAAGACCAAATGCTTTACCCCTATTTTCCTTTGGAATATAGCGCGCAACTACAACCATTACGAGTGCTGGAAATGCAGCTGCACCAGCCCCTTGAATAAAACGAGCCATAATAAGTAAGGAAAAGAAAGAATGGCCAACAAACCCAATTACCGACCCGAAACAATTTATTATAATTCCAAATAGGAGTAACCTTTTGATGCCTAATTGATCAGATAGCTTTCCATATACAGCTGTTCCAATGGAAAAGGTTAACATAAAGGCTGTGTTCACCCAGTTTGTACTCGCAGGTGGTTTATTAAAATCATTTGCAATATCAGGTAATGAGACGTTCAAAACCATTTCATTTAATACGCTAAAAAAAGATAAAATGCAAAGCCAAATTAAAATTTGGTTGTGTCGTAAATTCGATTGTGAATAGGATGTATTCACATTTCACCCTCCAATAATGAGGGCAGACGTAGTTTATAGGGTTAATGATACGCTTCCCTCTTTTAATTGAACCCTGTTACATTCATTACACTTCATAATTAATTCCTCCTAAACTTGATTAAAACAT
>NZ_JCAXDQ010000012.1:0-3777 GCF_059759115.1 Rummeliibacillus sp. GQ308
GTTTAAGTTCTTTAGCGAACTTTTATATCTTATCATATCTTCAATGTCTTTGTCAACAACTTTTTTATTTCACTATAATTGTTTTAACAGCGACTCAATAATAATACCAGAACTAAACGAGTAAGTCAACGTTTTTATTCAAGTAAATTATTAACTATTAGATTGATAATGATCCGTCGTTTATTGCGACTTAAATATAATATTATATTTTTATATATAAGTCAATAACTAATTTACTTATTTTTTTCACCTCTACCTTCCTACAAACATCTATCATCTCTTTACGCTAACAAACAGCAGCTTATCATCTCTTTAAACCTATCAGCTAGTGCATTTTCATCAAAGGTATAACCTCTTTTTTATCTTTCATAATGGTAATACAATTCAACTTCAGGTCTTAAATCTCATGCGCTAAAACACATACAAAAAACTTCTAAATATAAATTCTAGTTTTTTATGTTTAACTTCTTGCCAAACAGGCTAAATTAACTTCACTAGTTAAATTCATCCTATATTTGGTAACTTACATGCTCCAAATTACTCTTTGATTTATCTACAAAAGACACCCGCAGTACTTTTACAGACGGAAAGTTAAAACAACATATAGTTTTTCACCATATAATCACACTAAAAAACGAATAACCCACTCTTCTTTTTCATAAGCTAGAGTCGGTATCATCAGCTAGATTACTTACTTGTCGTATAAATGCATCTTAGATGAATATTGGCCGGATTAATATTTCATTGGAATGTACAATCGAAAGGAGTTTTCTTATGCTAATCCAATCCTCTGAATGGCTACGTCTCCCAAAAGAAGAACGGTTATTATGCATTCGGTTAACTGTCTCAGAAAACCTCGAGCGTCAGCGCAAGCGTGCCTATGCCAAAGCAATGGCTAAGCGCATGAGTAACACTACTCACCTATATTCATCCATTTCATAAAATCACCAAGAGTGATGTACCTAAAAAAGCACAACTAAAAACTAGTTGTGCTTTTATTTTTATTTAATAAGTATTGAATTTCATATTAACGTGATTGGGACCCATTTCCTTACGCTGTTGATGAACCAGATATTCTGACACTTTTCTAGATCCTCAACTGTCAACGTTTTTTCTAACACTTTCCCCTCTTGTATCAAAGAATTGCGGAACGTGCCAGCAAGTAAGCCACTGCTTACAGGAGGTGTATAGTACGCATCATCCATTTCAACAACCAGATTGCCATTCGTAAATTCAGTTAGCTCCCCCTCTTTGTTCCATAGCAAAACATCAAATGAATCAGGATACTTTCTTTGAAACTCCTCATATACTTTACGATTTGTCGTTTTGTGATATAAAAATGCGTTGTCTTGATCTACTGGTTGATCTGCCAATTGACAATTGAAATCAGATACCTGCATCATTGGCTGCGATTCAATAATTGGCTCCCCTTTGCTATTGACCAATAAACGCACCTTGTAGTCTCCATTAGGAAAGGATTCCGCATGTACCAGCAAATCAGTACGAATACTTTCTATAGTTATACTATAGTTAAAGTATTTTGCAGAAGCCTTCAGTCTCTGTAAATGCTCATGCAGCAAAAAGTATTCCCCATCTGACAGTAAAAGACTTTCCAGTAAAGAAAAACGAGGGCGTTCTTCTTCGAGTAATAGCGCTTTTGCTATTACTTCGTCATATTCATCTTCAGCGGTTGAATCCCATGTGATACCTCCCCCTACACCATAAGTCGCTTTACCTGTTTCGTTCTCAATCAATACTGTTCTAATCGGAACATTGAATATGGCTTCCTTCTCTGGAGTGATATAACCGATTGTCCCGCAATAAACTTCACGAGGTGTCCCTTCCATCTCCTCTATAATTTCCATTGTCCTAATTTTGGGTGCACCCGTAATAGAACCACAAGGAAATAGCGCTTTAAATATATCTATAAGTGCTATATCTTTTTTAATTTCTGCTGTAATTGTAGAAGTCATTTGATGTACTGTTGGGTATCGTTCGATATCAAACAATTTCTCTACTTTCACTGTCCCTGTTTTTGCGACAACACTAAGGTCATTTCGCAGTAAATCGACAATCATCACATTTTCTGCTCTATTTTTATCAGAATGATACAACTCATCCGCCTTTGCTTCATCTTCAGCTGCCGTTTTTCCTCTTTTGATGGTCCCCTTCATCGGACGGGTTGTAAGCGTATTTCCTTTAAGCTGGAAAAATAGCTCAGGTGATGCGGATAATATGCTATAATCCCCCATTTGAAGATAGGCACAGTAATTAGACGATTGTGCTCTTCTCAATTTATCGAAGAATGCAAGATCGTCTCCCTTAAATGAAGAATGCAACCTTATCGTATAATTCGTTTGATATGTATCGCCATATTCAATGGATTCCTTAATCGATTTAATGGCAGCATGATATTCATCGACCGTGACAGATGGAACCCATTCGTTTAACGTATATTGTCCGGTGCTTTGTACTGTTTCTAATTGAGGCTCAGCATATATACCGAACCATAGTAATGGCATTTTACTTTCATTGTTTACTTTCATAGCTTTATCAAATGCCTGGGCAGCTTCATATGATAAATAGCCCGCTGCATAGAAGCCCTGGTCTACAGCTTTTTCCACTTCCATTAGACAAGCCATTACCTCCTCTACTGTAGTGGCACTTATTATTTTCATCGGATTTCGAAAAGTCAGCGGCTCTATCTTCCCATCACTGCCTGCAAATTCGAAGGATAAAAGAGGCTCTCTTTGTTCTTTTATTGTGTGCATAGTCTATTCCCTTTGATTTTATTTTTGAAAAAGTTACCTATCATTTGCTGGCCATGCTCAGTTAAGATTGCTTCAGGATGGAATTGTACCCCTTCCACAGGATATTGTTTATGACGAAGAGCCATAATTTCTCCATCTTCACTTGTAGCACTTATTTGCAAACAGTCGGGAAGTGTTTTTTCATCAACGATTAATGAATGATATCTTGCCACTTTAAGTGGCAAAGGAAGATTATCGAAAATCTCTTGGGCGTCATGCTGTATGGCTGAAACTTTACCATGCATAGGTTTTGCAGCTTTTTTTACAATTCCTCCAAATGCTTGGGCAATCGTTTGATGGCCTAGACAAACACCTAAAATCGGAATAGTTTGATAAAAGTTCTTTACCACTTCGAGACAAATCCCTGCTGTTGATGGATTCCCAGGTCCAGGTGAAATTAAAATGGCATCAGGTTTGATGGATGTTATTTCCTCAATCGTTACTTGGTCATTACGCAAAACCATTACTTCCTCACCAATGTTGCGAATATATTGTACGAGATTAAATGTAAACGAATCATAATTATCTATAATAAGAATCAATAGACAGTTCACCCCTTTATAGTTACATCAATTCTATTCTAAAGTGAAAATGTGCAGGATGAAAGAGGTAGGATTCAGAATGTTGAATGATCATTGCTAAACCATCATCTAAAGCAATTAAGGAGCACTGCATTTTAAATAGTTTTCTTTAACAATCAAAAATATAATATATGCTTTTTCAAAAGAGGTAGTAGTGAAAAAATTTTTCCACATAAAAAAGCACCGTACTATTGTACGGTGCTTGATTGCGAAGCGACGTCCTACTCTCACAGGGGGAAGCCCCCAACTACCATCGGCGCTAAAGAGCTTAACTTCCGTGTTCGACATGGGAACGGGTGTGACCTCTTTGCCATCATCACTCCACATATATGTAGAGATTTTGTTCTCTCAAAACTGGATAAACGAGAATTGAATGTTCTTAAGAA
>NZ_JCAXDQ010000013.1:0-2943 GCF_059759115.1 Rummeliibacillus sp. GQ308
TTTGGTTAAGTCCTCGATCGATTAGTATTCGTCAGCTCCATGTGTCGCCACACTTCCACCTCGAACCTATCTACCTCATCGTCTTTGAGGGATCTTACTTACTTGCGTAATGGGAAATCTCATCTTGAGGGGGGCTTCATGCTTAGATGCTTTCAGCACTTATCCCGTCCACACATAGCTACCCAGCGATGCTCTTGGCAGAACAACTGGTACACCAGCGGTGTGTCCATCCCGGTCCTCTCGTACTAAGGACAGCTCCTCTCAAATTTCCTACGCCCACGACGGATAGGGACCGAACTGTCTCACGACGTTCTGAACCCAGCTCGCGTACCGCTTTAATGGGCGAACAGCCCAACCCTTGGGACCGACTACAGCCCCAGGATGCGATGAGCCGACATCGAGGTGCCAAACCTCCCCGTCGATGTGGACTCTTGGGGGAGATAAGCCTGTTATCCCCGGGGTAGCTTTTATCCGTTGAGCGATGGCCCTTCCATGCGGAACCACCGGATCACTAAGCCCGTCTTTCGACCCTGCTCGACTTGTAGGTCTCGCAGTCAAGCTCCCTTGTGCCTTTACACTCTACGAATGATTTCCAACCATTCTGAGGGAACCTTTGGGCGCCTCCGTTACTCTTTAGGAGGCGACCGCCCCAGTCAAACTGTCCGCCTGACACTGTCTCCTACCCCGATCAGGGGTACGGGTTAGAATTTCAATACAGCTGGGGTAGTATCCCAAGGACGCCTCCACCGAAGCTGGCGCTCCGGTTTCAATGGCTCCTACCTATCCTGTACAAGCTGTACCAAAATTCAATATCAGGCTACAGTAAAGCTCCACGGGGTCTTTCCGTCCTGTCGCGGGTAACCTGCATCTTCACAGGTACTATAATTTCACCGAGTCTCTCGTTGAGACAGTGCCCAGATCGTTACGCCTTTCGTGCGGGTCGGAACTTACCCGACAAGGAATTTCGCTACCTTAGGACCGTTATAGTTACGGCCGCCGTTTACTGGGGCTTCGGTTCTCACCTTCGCTTGCGCTAAGCAATCCCCTTAACCTTCCAGCACCGGGCAGGCGTCAGCCCCTATACGTCACCTTACGGTTTTGCAGAGACCTGTGTTTTTGCTAAACAGTCGCCTGGGCCTATTCACTGCGGCTCTCTCGGGCTTGCACCCTACTAGAGCACCCCTTCTCCCGAAGTTACGGGGTCATTTTGCCGAGTTCCTTAACGAGAGTTCTCTCGCTCACCTTAGGATTCTCTCCTCGACTACCTGTGTCGGTTTGCGGTACGGGCACCTCCTGCCTCGCTAGAGGCTTTTCTTGGCAGTGTGAAATCAGGAACTTCGCTCTAAAGAGCTCGCCATCACAGCTCAACGTTATAGAGAGCGGATTTGCCTACTCTCACGCCTTACTGCTTGGACGCACATAACCAACAGTGCGCTTACCCTATCCTACTGCGTCCCCCCATTACTCAAATGGCAGGGAGGTGGTACAGGAATATCAACCTGTTATCCATCGCCTACGCCTGTCGGCCTCGGCTTAGGTCCCGACTAACCCTGAGAGGACGAGCCTTCCTCAGGAAACCTTAGTCATTCGGTGGATGGGATTCTCACCCATCTTTCGCTACTCATACCGGCATTCTCACTTCTAAGCGCTCCACCAGTCCTTCCGGTCTGACTTCACAGCACTTAGAACGCTCTCCTACCACAGACATCGTAGATGTCTATCCACAGCTTCGGTGAATTGTTTAGCCCCGATACATTTTCGGCGCAGCGTCACTCGACCAGTGAGCTATTACGCACTCTTTAAATGGTGGCTGCTTCTGAGCCAACATCCTGGTTGTCTAAGCAACGTCACATCCTTTTCCACTTAACAATTACTTTGGGACCTTAGCTGGTGGTCTGGGCTGTTTCCCTTTTGACTACGGATCTTATCACTCGCAGTCTGACTCCCGTGTATAAATCACTGGCATTCGGAGTTTGTCTGAATTCGGTAATCCGGGATGGACCCCTAGTCCAAACAGTGCTCTACCTCCAGGATTCTTCATCACGAGGCTAGCCCTAAAGCTATTTCGGAGAGAACCAGCTATCTCCAGGTTCGATTGGAATTTCTCCGCTACCCACACCTCATCCCCGCACTTTTCAACGTGCGTGGGTTCGGGCCTCCAGTAAGTGTTACCTTACCTTCACCCTGGACATGGGTAGATCACCTGGTTTCGGGTCTACGACCACATACTTATTCGCCCTATTCAGACTCGCTTTCGCTGCGGCTCCGTCTCTTCAACTTAACCTTGCATGTAATCGTAACTCGCCGGTTCATTCTACAAAAGGCACGCTATCACCCATTAACGGGCTCTAACTACTTGTAGGCACATGGTTTCAGGATCTCTTTCACTCCCCTTCCGGGGTGCTTTTCACCTTTCCCTCACGGTACTGGTTCACTATCGGTCACTAGAGAGTATTTAGCCTTGGGAGATGGTCCTCCCAGATTCCGACGGAATTTCACGTGTTCCGCCGTACTCAGGATCCACTCAAGAGAGAATGCACTTTTGACTACAGGACTGTTACCTGCTATGGTGGGTCTTTCCAAACCGCTTCGCCTAACGCATTCCTTTGTAACTCCGTATAGAGTGTCCTACAACCCCAAGAGGCAAGCCTCTTGGTTTGGGCTCTTCCCATTTCGCTCGCCGCTACTAAGGGAATCGATTTTTCTTTCTCTTCCTTCAGGTACTTAGATGTTTCAGTTCCCTGAGTCTGCCATCAAGACGCTATGAATTCACGTCAAGATTCTACCCCATTACGGATAGAGGGTTTCCCCATTCGGAAATCTCCGGATCAAAGCTTACTTACAGCTCCCCGAAGCATATCGGTGTTAGTGCCGTCCTTCATCGGCTTCTAGTGCCAAGGCATCCGCCATGCGCCCTTAATAACTTAACCGTTGGCTTATAAA
>NZ_JCAXDQ010000014.1:0-1632 GCF_059759115.1 Rummeliibacillus sp. GQ308
CATCATCGTAAAGATGATGCGCTAGTGAAATTTTGAGCAA
The DNA here is from genome assembly GCF_059759115.1 of Rummeliibacillus sp. GQ308. Classification (NCBI taxonomy): domain Bacteria; kingdom Bacillati; phylum Bacillota; class Bacilli; order Caryophanales; family Caryophanaceae; genus Rummeliibacillus; species Rummeliibacillus sp. GQ308. The sequence goes on from NZ_JCAXDQ010000014.1 coordinate 41, forward strand.
TCAAACACTTTTATGGAGAGTTTGATCCTGGCTCAGGACGAACGCTGGCGGCGTGCCTAATACATGCAAGTCGAGCGAATGACGAGGAGCTTGCTCCTCTGATTTAGCGGCGGACGGGTGAGTAACACGTGGGCAACCTGCCCTGCAGACTGGGATAACTTCGGGAAACCGGAGCTAATACCGGATAATCCATTTTACTTCATGGTGAAATGTTGAAAGGCGCTTTCGCGCCACTGCAGGATGGGCCCGCGGTGCATTAGCTAGTTGGTGGGGTAACGGCCTACCAAGGCGACGATGCATAGCCGACCTGAGAGGGTGATCGGCCACATTGGGACTGAGACACGGCCCAAACTCCTACGGGAGGCAGCAGTAGGGAATCTTCCACAATGGACGAAAGTCTGATGGAGCAACGCCGCGTGAGTGATGAAGGTTTTCGGATCGTAAAACTCTGTTGTAAGGGAAGAACAAGTACGTTAGGAAATGAACGTACCTTGACGGTACCTTATTAGAAAGCCACGGCTAACTACGTGCCAGCAGCCGCGGTAATACGTAGGTGGCAAGCGTTGTCCGGATTTATTGGGCGTAAAGCGCGCGCAGGTGGTTTCTTAAGTCTGATGTGAAATCTCGCGGCTCAACCGCGAGCGGTCATTGGAAACTGGGGAACTTGAGTGCAGAAGAGGATAGTGGAATTCCAAGTGTAGCGGTGAAATGCGTAGAGATTTGGAGGAACACCAGTGGCGAAGGCGACTGTCTGGTCTGTAACTGACACTGAGGCGCGAAAGCGTGGGGAGCAAACAGGATTAGATACCCTGGTAGTCCACGCCGTAAACGATGAGTGCTAAGTGTTAGGGGGTTTCCGCCCCTTAGTGCTGCAGCTAACGCATTAAGCACTCCGCCTGGGGAGTACGACCGCAAGGTTGAAACTCAAAGGAATTGACGGGGGCCCGCACAAGCGGTGGAGCATGTGGTTTAATTCGAAGCAACGCGAAGAACCTTACCAGGTCTTGACATCCCAGTGACCGCTCTAGAGATAGAGTTTTCCCTTCGGGGACATTGGTGACAGGTGGTGCATGGTTGTCGTCAGCTCGTGTCGTGAGATGTTGGGTTAAGTCCCGCAACGAGCGCAACCCTTGATCTTAGTTGCCATCATTTAGTTGGGCACTCTAAGGTGACTGCCGGTGACAAACCGGAGGAAGGTGGGGATGACGTCAAATCATCATGCCCCTTATGACCTGGGCTACACACGTGCTACAATGGACGGTACAAAGAGTCGCAAACTCGCGAGAGCAAGCTAATCTCATAAAACCGTTCTCAGTTCGGATTGTAGGCTGCAACTCGCCTACATGAAGCCGGAATCGCTAGTAATCGCGGATCAGCATGCCGCGGTGAATACGTTCCCGGGCCTTGTACACACCGCCCGTCACACCACGAGAGTTTGTAACACCCGAAGTCGGTGAGGTAACCTTTTGGGGCCAGCCGCCGAAGGTGGGATAGATGATTGGGGTGAAGTCGTAACAAGGTAGCCGTATCGGAAGGTGCGGCTGGATCACCTCCTTTCTAAGGAATTTAACGGAATACAGACTTCGTCTGTA
>NZ_JCAXDQ010000015.1:0-749 GCF_059759115.1 Rummeliibacillus sp. GQ308
GAAATAGTTTTTTAAAAAAGTTGTTGACTTTTCTAGAAAACATGGTATAATAATTCTTGTCCTTAAATAAATAATAGGTCTAGTAATGATGGCAAAGAGGTCACACCCGTTCCCATGCCGAACACGGAAGTTAAGCTCTTTAGCGCCGATGGTAGTTGGGGGCTTCCCCCTGTGAGAGTAGGACGTTGCTAGGCTGTAATATGGAGGATTAGCTCAGCTGGGAGAGCATCTGCCTTACAAGCAGAGGGTCGGCGGTTCGATCCCGTCATCCTCCACCATATTTATTCGCCGGTGTAGCTCAGTTGGTAGAGCAACTGACTTGTAATCAGTAGGTCGAGGGTTCGACTCCTTTCGCCGGCACCACTTAAAATGAGTCATTAGCTCAGTTGGTAGAGCATCTGACTTTTAATCAGAGGGTCGTAGGTTCGAATCCTACATGACTCACCATTTTAATCACGCGGGTGTGGCGGAATTGGCAGACGCACTAGACTTAGGATCTAGCGCCGCAAGGCGTGGGGGTTCGACTCCCTTCACCCGCACCATTTTAAATTAAATATTGCCAGATTAACACAGCATATGCGGAAGTAGTTCAGTGGTAGAACATCACCTTGCCAAGGTGGGGGTCGCGGGTTCGAACCCCGTCTTCCGCTCCAAATATGCCGGGGTGGCGGAACTGGCAGACGCACAGGACTTAAAATCCTGCGGTAGGTGACTACCGTACCGGTTCGATTCCGGTCCTCGGCACCATT
>NZ_JCAXDQ010000016.1:0-442 GCF_059759115.1 Rummeliibacillus sp. GQ308
AATCTATAATAAAAAAGTTTCAATAATTTTATAAGTGGAGCGGAAGACGGGGTTCGAACCCGCGACCCCCACCTTGGCAAGGTGATGTTCTACCACTGAACTACTTCCGCGCAAAAAAACTAATGCGGGTGAAGGGAGTCGAACCCCCACGCCTTGCGGCGCTAGATCCTAAGTCTAGTGCGTCTGCCAATTCCGCCACACCCGCGTAATTTAAATGATGAGTCATGTAGGATTCGAACCTACGACCCTCTGATTAAAAGTCAGATGCTCTACCAACTGAGCTAATGACTCATTTAAAAATGGTGGAGGATGACGGGATCGAACCGCCGACCCTCTGCTTGTAAGGCAGATGCTCTCCCAGCTGAGCTAATCCTCCATATTTAAGCCTAGCAACGTCCTACTCTCACAGGGGGAAGCCCCCAACTACCATCGGCGCTAAAGA
>NZ_JCAXDQ010000002.1:0-232007 GCF_059759115.1 Rummeliibacillus sp. GQ308
GAAAAGTTTTTCTAAAAAAGCAGTTGACTTAATTAGAAAAAAGTGATATAATAATTCTTGTCTTTGAGAAATAACATGTCTAGTGATGATGGCAAAGAGGTCACACCTGTTCTCATGCCGAACACAGAAGTTAAGCTCTTTAGCGCCGATGGTAGTTGGGGGCTTCCCCCTGCGAGAGTAGGACGTCGCTAGGCTGTTGATTTTATTATTCCGAAGTAGCTCAGTTGGTAGTAGCATCTGACTGTTAATCAGAGGGTCGCAGGTTCGAGTCCTGCCTTCGGAGCCATTTTTTTGGAGAGTTGTCCGAGTGGCCGAAGGAGCACGATTGGAAATCGTGTAGGCGGGTAACCCTGTCTCAAGGGTTCAAATCCCTTACTCTCCGCCATGACTTTTCAATACATATGGCCCCTTGGTCAAGCGGTTAAGACACCGCCCTTTCACGGCGGTAACACGGGTTCGAATCCCGTAGGGGTCACCATTTTCGGAGGATTAGCTCAGCTGGGAGAGCATCTGCCTTACAAGCAGAGGGTCGGCGGTTCGATCCCGTCATCCTCCACCATTTTAAGAACTTTATCAATCAAATAAGCATATATTATTATCGCGGGGTGGAGCAGTTCGGTAGCTCGTCGGGCTCATAACCCGAAGGTCGCAGGTTCAAATCCTGCCCCCGCAACCAAAATGGTCCGGTAGTTCAGCTGGTTAGAATGCCTGCCTGTCACGCAGGAGGTCGCGGGTTCGAGTCCCGTCCGGACCGCCATTTTAAATTATAATATTTAAAGTTATTATGGGTCGGTAGCTCAGTTGGTAGAGCATTAGATTGAAGCTCTAAGTGTCGGCAGTTCGATTCTGTCCCGACCCACCATAATAATTTTTGCCGGTGTAGCTCAGTTGGTAGAGCAACTGACTTGTAATCAGTAGGTCGAGGGTTCGACTCCTTTCGCCGGCACCATTCTGGAGGGGTAGCGAAGAGGCTAAACGCGGCGGACTGTAAATCCGCTCCTTCGGGTTCGGCAGTTCGAATCTGCCCCCCTCCACCATTCTTTACAGGGGCATAGTTTAACGGTAGAATAGAGGTCTCCAAAACCTTTGATGTGGGTTCGATTCCTACTGCCCCTGCCAATATAAAACCTTTAAATTTACATAACGGCGGCTGTGGTGAAGTGGTGAACACACCGGATTGTGGTTCCGGCATTCGAGGGTTCGATCCCCTTCAGCCGCCCCATATATAAAATGTAAAGATTAGGTTTTCCTTTAATACAATGGCGATTGTGGTGAAGTGGTTAACACACCGGATTGTGGTTCCGGCATTCGAGGGTTCGATCCCCTTCAGTCGCCCCATTTTGGGGTATAGCCAAGCGGTAAGGCAACGGATTTTGATTCCGTCATGCCCTGGTTCGAATCCAGGTACCCCAGTTATATATGCGGAAGTAGTTCAGTGGTAGAACATCACCTTGCCAAGGTGGGGGTCGCGGGTTCGAACCCCGTCTTCCGCTCCATATATTTTATAATGCCAAGGCGGCATAGCCAAGTGGTAAGGCAAAGGTCTGCAAAACCTTTATTCACCGGTTCAAATCCGGTTGCCGCCTCCATATAGTTAATTAAACTATATAAACACATCATGCCGGTGTGGCGGAATTGGCAGACGCGCACGACTCAAAATCGTGTTCCTTTGGAGTGTCGGTTCGACCCCGACCACCGGTATCTGATAAAGAATATTGATTACGTTTAGTTAATCTTTATTAAAGCTCTAACCCTTGATACATAAGGGTTGGAGCTTTTATCGTTCCATTTCTGTTCTATTGACTATAAGATAAGAAACGATATGTTCTGATATTTTTTTACGCATATTTTTACGCATTTTTTAAACAACCATATGCTCAAATGTTTGTACCGTAATTTGCTCGTCTTCTAAGCGTAGTTCTTTTAGGACATGCGTGTACTTTTTTAATGTTGTTTCAATATCACTGTGACCCAGTCTTTCACTTACATAAGAAATTGAGGCCTTTTGATAAAGAAGTACACTTGCATGAGTGTGACGTAATCCGTGCAAAGTTATTGGTTCAATTTCTAATTCAACCAAAAGTTTTTTTAGCAAATTATTGGCGTTGGTGTTGCTAATGACTTTATATTTAGATTCGGGGCTGAAAAAAACCAATCCATGAATGTTAGTTGGAATGGTTTTAAACAATCTTTTAAAATGATTCATGGTAACATTGTCCATTTTAATTGTCCGTTTTGATTGTTCATTTTTTGTTTTACCAAATCCTTCAGGGGAACTTTTTTTATATCCCCAGGTTTTATTTATGGTGATGGTGTCATTTTTAAAGTTAAAGTCTTTTCTAGTTAGCCCAACAGCCTCCTGATAACGAATTCCTGATGTTGCAATTAGGTATATCAAAGAATAGCCTAATCCATCATCAATTTTACTCCAAACACTTTTTAAAAGTCTTTGACTTTCTTCATAGTCCAAATAATTACGTTCTCTTTTAGGTACTTTCCAATGAACTTTTGCATTCCTAGTGAAATCAGTGTAGATGACTTGTTCGTCTATAGCATCTTTTACACATGCCCTTATATGTCGATGTACTTTTTCAACTGTTTCTTTTGCTTTGCTTGATCCAAACCAATTAATGAATTTTTGATATTCACGTTTATTGATATCCTGGATAGGAGTCTTTGAAAAGTGCTCTCTTACAGCATGTAAGGAGTATTCGTAATGTTTTAGTGTGGTTGAACTCACTGAATGCTTTTTGTAAACCTCAATCCACTCCACAAAATATTCATCGAAAGGAACTTTCTTTAAAACTGGATTTAGGCCTTTGGCTAATTGTGCTTCCAATTCAGCTGCCGCAGCATTTGCTTCTCTTTCGGTGCGAAATCCACCTTTTTTAATAGGTTTTGATTTGCCATTTACCATATGGCTAACTGTAAATTCATAACTTGTTGTTTTCTTTCCTACACGTTTTCTTATTGATGCCATAATTGCTGTCTCCTTATCTAGTTGTAATTAGATAAGGGTAGCCTGGTGGTCATCATGGCGTACCCTTATCATAATGTCTGTTTTGAATTTTGTATAGGCCTAATGATTGGGCAGTTTTACCTTTTTTGTGAGAAGATTTGTTGGAAGTTCTTATCCAAAAACTCTGCCATTTTTAAGGCATGGAATGACCAAGTTTGTCCTTTGGATTGTGGGTAAAATACGAAACCGCCTTTTTCAACATCGAGGATCTTTTTGAATTTTGGGGGATAGAGGATATTGTCTTTAATCCATTCATGTTTACGATTAATTCGTACTTCCAAGTCTTTCATTGTCCAATATACGCCTTTTAACTGTTGTTGTTTTAGTTCCTGCAATTCTACTTTGGAAATGATTACTGAGTCGGAAGGGATAGGGATTGTGAGGTTAATGGAGAGTTGTTGTTGTAATTCTGTATCTTGCAGTAATGTTGTCATGCTACTTCATCTCCCTTCTCAATAGAAGAGCTGAAGTGAGCATCTGCTACCTCAATTTTGTGATTCAAAGTGAATTGTAATTTGCAATTGGGGGAATTTGTGGATTTGTTTTTGAAGTTTCTTTCTATTGTCATTATGTTTCCTCCTGTTGTAGTTTGAAAGAATGATAGGGGGTAAATATTAGGTCTAAATTGTGTAGGTTTCGGTGGGAGAATTTAACTCTAAATTCACTTCCTTTCAATTAATCATTTAGGTTATATATCTATCATAATTAGTATGATTATATAAATCAAAATTCTTAGGTTCGAGGGTCTAAAATTTTTTAGTATGGAATAGTGTCTTGTTGATTACACAATGGTGTTAAGGTATACTCTTTATAAGATAACTATCAACCTTAATCAAGGGAAGATTGAATAATATGATGAAAATTTACGAATTTTCGCAAACTAACGATAAATCAATATTGCAATTAAAACTCGTACTCTAACAAGGGGGACGAGTTTTTTTTATGCTCCCATTGATTACAGGAAATGGTAATTACAAAGTGTTAGAAAGGATGGTGAGGTATGCAGTTTTATTCTGTTAAGGAGGTTGCAATAAAATTACGATTGAGCATTAAAATAATTGAGAATATGTGTGAAAAAGGACGCTTTAAAGATGCCTATCAAACTGATAATGATGTTTGGTTAATACCAGTAGGGAATTTCATTACTACAAGAGAACAGGATCACAGAGCTGAAGCCGTATTAAAGCAGATTGATGCAAAAAATCGAAAAGCTGATAAAGATATAGTTTATATTGATGCACAGATAGTTGCTGATTATTACGGGGTTACACTGAAGGAGGTAAATTGCTGGATTAAGCAAAGAAAAATCTCTGGTAAAAAGGATAAAGAAAATCCAGAACGCTATTTGGTTCCGGAGGAAGAGTTCGAGTATTTGAAAGAAAAGAGAGAAACAGATGATATAAATGGGACCATTAAAAAGTTACTCGGTAATGATTTTACAGAGTGGGATTTAGACATTGATGATTAAATATCTTCATAGATTGCTCGACAATATGAATTTGTTTTATAAGTATTTTGATGGAGCTTTTATTCATCGAAAAATCAATTTCTATTTTTCATATACCATTCCAATTTACGGCTAGAGATGATGTTATTTAGATTAAAGAAGATGAGGGATAAAACAAGGGGGATTTTAATATGTCGTTGATGATTATTTCTGCTTTAGCCATTCTAATTACTTTTTTTATGAGTGCAACTGCTGTAATGATTATTTGGAAATTAAAGGGTGGAAAGTAAAATTGAAAAAATTATCAACGTATTTTGGAGGAAAGACTATGGAAAGATTGAAGAAATGTAGTATCTGTGGTGATACATTACCTATAACGCATTTTTCAAACAAGGACAAACAAAGATGGAGATCCTATTGTAAGAATTGCAGGATGCTTAGAAATGAAATGTTAAAAGCGAGGGAAATTGAAACCCCGGAGCTTAAAAAGGGGACTCAAATAATAGAGGTAAGGGGGAAGATGTCAAAAGGTCATAGGTATAGCTCCTACGTTTCTTATGATAAGGCAGCCCAAATGGTAGAAGAGAAGGTGGCTTATATTGTGAATCCTAAGTTAATCCGTAAGTATTTTGATAGGGAAACGTTTAGAAAACTTGTATTTAGAAGATACGGGAAAAGTTGTTTTTACTGCGGAGATGAAGCTACTACAATTGATCATGTGATTCCCAAAAGCCAGGGAGGTATCTCATCCTTCGCAAATTGTGTACCTGCCTGTTCCCAATGTAATGAGGCAAAGGGAAATATGAACGTAGAAGAATTTTTATTTTATTATGATATGTCAACTACGATTCCAGGTATGTCAAGAGTTGCATCTGTAAGATACGGTTTGTTGGAAACAATAGAGAAACTTAATAATATCCATATTTACCTTAATATGTGTTTGCAAAAGATTGAGATGGAAGAAATCGTATTGAATGATCTTATTGAAGTGGAAGAGCTGGAGGAAATCGTGAATGAAGTAGCCGAGACAATTAAGAGATTTAAGAAAGTGCAAAATCAAAAAAGTCTAGTATAGTGCGTGTTTTCTTGATTTAGAATTGCTTTAGGAAAATGAAACAATAGGATTCCGATTAGGAGTTTATATGAAACGGAAGGTTGGGATAAAAATGAATAAGATGACAGACGTAATAAAAAAATAATCACCAGATATATGGAAATGGGCTGGAACACAAATTTCTGCACTCTCTTGTAGCGAAACGCTTATTGACGAAATGATAGAAAATAAGAAAAAGCAACTTGAAGAAAGTGGAAGGGAGTTGTTGGATGTATATGTTTTTAAGTCGGAGGAAAGGGTTTTTAAATGTGTTGGGATTGAATTTTTAACTAGACCTAAACGGTAACTTGTCAAATAAAGAGAGAAAAAAGAAAAGGAGCTGGAGTAGTAGACATTGAGATCTATCCCTATCCGTTTACAAGAAATAGATATTCAGGTTAAAAAGATTGAAGAAAACAATGTATTTATCAATACAATTAGATAGCCAAAAACGAAACCGTAGAGCAATTAGTCTTTACGGTCTTTTTCTTGTAATCCTATCCTTGTAATCTACTAGGGGAAAAGGAAAATACCAAACCTTTACTATTATGAACATGCTGTAATGTTGTTGAACGATTTTATGGGGGCATTGATGAATATTTTCTTCACAACTTCAGTAGGATGCTGTACTTAACAATCACATTGGTTCATTTCAATGTGTTGAGAAGTCATATAAATTAGTTTGGGTCGGGAAAACAATGCTAAGATAACCCTTGATAATAAAGGATTTCTTTACTCCCGTGAACTAAAATAAAAGGAGATGGTTTCATTGATTCACACGTTCGAATTGTTCATTCACGTAAGCTACGAAGATTTTCATCACCTCTTTTCCATGTACGGTGTTAGATTAAACAAATACCATTACATCCGTGCAGCAGTTAAAGAACTTAATCAAGAAGTAAAGAAGAGGTTTCCAGCATATGCTATAACCCGCACTTGGGAACAAGCAGATGGTGATTGGAATTTACAATTGAAGGTTGATGCTGTAAAAATGTTAAATAGAGGGACAATTACAGAAGATGATTATGAATTGGTAGAGTTAAATATTCGTAAATTCCTCGTCCGACATTTTGGACATTCTGATTACTTTGACTCCCATATACTTACAAGAATAGATCTAAGACTGGATGTAGAGCTACCGATTCAAAAAGACCGGGAGTTGTTATTTCATCTACTTGAAAAATATACTGCTAAGTATGCCTACAAAGAAAAAGTCAAATGGGGCAAGGATGAAGAGGGCAACCCTATTAAATATGAAACGTCGCAATACCATAAATGTAAAAGTATTGAGTTAATCATCTATGACAAAGAAGAAGAACGGATTGCAAAAGGTGAAGAAATTCAACCATACGATAGTGGGAGAGTGAGGTATGAGTTGAGAATCAAAAACGCCCACTTGAATAGCATGAAAAGAAATGACAAAGGAAAAGGTAGACCCAAGGTATTAAAAAGCTACTTTTCGTACCAGTTATGGAAAGAGTACATGGAAAAGCATGTTTTACCAATTGTTCACCGAGGGGATTACTATAAACTCAGTGAAGCCGAAAAAATCATTGAAAGCAGTCATTTCTCAAAAAAGAAAAAAGATGACCTTCGAGCATTCCTCGTTCAAATCTCCAAAGGTAGTATAGATACCCCTAAGAAACACATGTCTAAACCCACTTATCGAAAATACCTTCGTGATCTTGAAAGTATTGGAATTAACCCAATTCTCATTCCAAAAAACCGCACCGATTTCCCCAATTGTTTGAAAAATCCATTCAAAATCTAAAAATAAGTGAAAATAACATTGAAGGTGTCTAAAATGTGTTGTTACAAACGCAATAGACACCTTCTTTATGAAAAAAATACCACAAAAAGACGAGAGCATTTTACAACTCTCGTCCGTTTTCTAGTTTGTACCTAGTCATAGCATCAAGGAGTGTTTGTGCGATGATGTCTTGAGTTTTAAGGTGAGGGTAATATTCTTCACAAAATTTACTGAAGTCCTCGTAAATAGAAGTGTTCATCCTGATACTTTTATTTGCGAACTCTGCATTCTTGCTGTATATGCGTTTATCAAGCAGTAAATTACCCGATTCTTCAAATTGTTGAATTACCCTTTTAAGAGTGTCAATATGGCTCTTGATGAATGTTATATCATCATTCTGATTGGTATGGGTACTTGTAACTCGTTCCTCTTCAGAACGAACAAACGGATAGTATTGCTTGTCCGCTTGATGGTACAAGTAATCTCCCTCCCTCATGAGCTTACTGAACGATCCAGATGGGATTCCGAGACGTTCGCAAATTTCCGAGAGATTATGCTCTTTTAACATCTTATTGACTTCCTGAACTCTTTTTGCTGGTGGCATTGTAATGATTGTGTCTTTATCCATATACACAACCCCTTTCTTAAAATGAAGTTATTGTATTATAGACTCAAATCTTTTAGGTATTACTGTATTTCATTTGTTTTTATTCTATATAGTTGGGTTCATCACCAGTATGGATTGACTTTCGTTGTAAAAAAGTTATATACTATATTTAACGAATAGTAGTCAAATGTTTGATTTAACATTTGACTAGGAGGTGTAACACGCAACTTAGTGAGATTATTCGGGGTGTGATAGGTACGGTAACTTTGGAAGCATTGCTGAAACGGGCATTCGGATGTTTGATATAAAAAATATCCACAATTAATATTTCAAATATAAAATTTTAGCAGTGAAGGCGTTCATTGTGGGACTTCCTCTATGATCATTTTACAATTTTTCCTTCTATTTGAAAAAGTTTTAGATGGTCCTGCTTTTTTGAAAAAAATTACATTTGATGTTGTATAAAGGAACTAAAATATAAGGAAAAGGGTTGATTTAATGGCTAGAAGTCAATTACTAAAGGACTTAGTTAGGGGTAATGAATCCATTGAAAATATTTTACTAAGATTGAAAGTAATACTTTCTGACTTAGAAAATGAATTAATTATGAATTGGATAGACGGAGAGTTACAAGGCTATGTAAAAGAGGACGTTCCTAGTTATAGAATCCTAAAAGGGGAACTTATGGGAACATATCTCTTAAACTATCAATTTAAGTACACCAATGCTCCAGTTCCAGTTGAACATGTATTGGACGAAGAGCGAGTTAATCAACTTAAAACAATAAATATAACTGACAGTATTACTGCACTTCAAAATGTACTGAATGACAAAAATAAAGATAATTACGGTAAAATCATACCAACTACCCTATGTCACTATATGTCGACTGAGGAATTTCAAATTGCTGGTATGAGGACAATTGTTGCTTCAAACCAGCTTGATGGAATAGTTTCCAAAGTAAAGTCTAAATTAGTTGATATCGTAATGGAACTGGAGAAACAATTTGATAACTTGGACGAAATGGATATAAAATCACAAGTTGAAGAAAACCAGTATAAGAAAGAAAAAGTTGTTTTGAATATAGAGCAAATAATTTACGATGGTTCGATTAAGTTGGGTGACAAAAATAAATTTAATAAATCAAAACTTGGTCATTGGTTTGGGGGTAAGAAAGATTGAACATAAAAATTGGAGATAAAAATAAAATTAAAAATTCCTTAATTGGTCACCATTTTGGTTCAATTGACCAAGAACCAGTCAAAAAGAATTTCGTTGATAGACACCCTATCCTTATTTCATTCATAGTGTCTCTTGTTGTTGGTTTTATTTTGCTTTTTTCATTTTGGGATAGTGTTATTAATTGGATAGAAGGATTATTATAGGGAACAATGTTGTTCCTTTTTATATGATTATAAATGTCAACACGAGTATGTACAAAATCACTCATTTTCTCTCGTTAAATTGTGCCACAGGGCAGTTCCTTCGGTATTGTTATTGAGAAATTATAACAGCATTCCATCAATACCGTCCTGTGGTTTTCTTTTCTCTCTATAATGTTAGGTTCGTCACCAGTAAGGATTGACTTTGAGTACAATAAGGTTATATACTGCATTTAACAAATTAGGGTTATATATTAGATTTAACAACCTAAAAGGAGGTGTAACATGCAACTTGGTGAGATTTCTCAAATAAAGACGGGATTGGTATTAAGTAGGAAGAAGGCGGAATTTGAATATGATGCAAAAGCTAAATATAAACTTTTGTCGCTCAAAAATATAAGTGAAGATGGGGCAATTGTAAACCAATCATTTGATGAGTTTATCAGTAATGATGACTTGGATGATCATTACTTTACTGAAGAAGGCGATGTGCTAATGCGGTTAAGCCAACCATATACTGCAGTCTTTATAAATAAAGACCATAAAGGTTTATTGGTTCCTTCATACTTTGCTATTATAAAGGTGAATGAAGCAAAGGTTTTACCACAATATGCAGCATGGTATCTTAATACATTGAATGTCAAAAAGGAATTGGAGCGTTCTCAAGCAGGTAGTAGGATTCCAAGCACTAATCAACATGCAATAAGAAATATTCCTATTATGTTAGCATCTATTTCAAAACAACAAGCATTGATTGAGCTTTTCCAACTACACCAAAGAGAAAAAATGCTTTATAAGAAATTGATTGAAGAAAAAGAGTTGCACTTTCAAGGAGTTACGCAGCAAATATTAGGAGGATAAAAGAATGATTGAACAAACATCACAAGAAAAAATTAATAGTGTGTTATGGAAAGCAGCCGACACTTTCAGAGGGAAAATTGACTCATCTACATACAAGGATTACATCCTTACTATGCTGTTCATTAAGTATTTGAGTGATTCGTATAAAGAGAAGTTAGAGGAATACCACGCTCGATATAATGGAGATGAACAACGAATTCAACGTGCATTATCAAGAGAACGATTTGTATTGGATGACACATCAACATTTGACTATCTGTATAGCAAGAGAAATGACCCAGAAATCGGTGAGATCATAAACAAAGCATTAGAACGAATTGAAAATGAGAATACAGGAAAACTTCGTGGTGTATTCCGTAATATAGACTTCAATAGTGAGGCAATTCTTGGTAGGGCGAAAGAACGTAATGCAATGCTACGTTCTTTATTGGAGGATTTTAATCAACTATCATTAAGACCGTCCCAATTAGGTAATGAAGATATTGTTGGTAATGCTTATCAATACATGATTGGATTATTTGCTTCTGATGCAGGGAAAAAAGGTGGAGAATTCTACACCCCAGCAGAAGTATCTGAACTTTTGGCACGATTAGTTAAACCACAAGAAAATGATCGTATTTATGATCCGACTTCTGGTTCTGGTTCATTATTGTTGAAAGTTGCAAAACAGGTACCGAGTAAAAAAGTTGCCATATATGGACAAGAGCGTAATGGTGCCACGCACTCATTGGCATTGATGAATATGTACTTGCACGGAATTGATGATGCAAAAATTGAATGGGGCGATACATTGGCCAACCCGTTGCATTTAGATGATGGTAAGTTAATGAAGTTCCAGGTAATTGTTGCAAATCCTCCTTTCTCGTTGGATAAGTGGGCGATGGGGTTTGCTGGTGAAGGAAATGATAAAAAGTTTAAAATGGAACCAGGGCTTGATCCATACAGAAGATTTGAATGGGGAGTTCCACCCAGCTCAAAAGGGGACTATGCGTTTGTTCAACACATGCTTTATTCGTTGGCGGAGAATGGAAGAATGGCTACAATTCTTCCTCATGGGGTTTTATTCCGTGGCTCAAGTGAAGGAAAAATTCGTCAGCAAATTATTAATATGAACCTATTAGATGCAGTCATCGGATTGCCAGAGGGATTATTCTTTGGTACTGGTATTCCAGCTTGTATCATGGTATTCCGAAAAGACCGTACACGTAAAGATGTGCTGTTCATTGACTCATCAGGGGAAGGTAATTATGAAAAAGGAAAAAACCAAAACAAATTAAGAGAGTTGGACATTGAAAAAATTATTGAAACGTATGAGAAGAGAGAAACAATTGATAAATATTCATATGTCGCTAATTTAGATGAAATTAAAGAGAACGATTATAACTTGAACATACCACGTTATGTCGATACATTTGAAGAGGAAGAACCTGTCGATATGGATGCAGTTAAGGAAAATATTAAGAACATCAAACAAGAGCTTCAAGAAGTGGAAGAGCAAATGGAAAAGCATTTGAAAGAGCTTGGATTGTAGGTGAACAAGGTGTATAAATTAACAGTCCCAAAAGATTGGAAAGTTAAACATATAGAAGAAATAGCGGATATATCTACTGGAAATAAGGATACAGTAAACAAAGAAGAAAATGGAAAATATCCTTTTTTTGTGAGGTCTCAAACGGTAGAACGTATAAATTCTTATTCTTATGACGGCGAAGCTATTCTAACAGCAGGTGACGGAGTAGGTGTAGGTAAAGTATTTCATTATTACAATGGTAAGTTTGATTTTCATCAAAGAGTCTATAGGATAAGCGAATTTAAAGATGTCGATGGCTTTTTCCTTTTTAATTATTTTAAAATGAATTTCATGAAACAAGTGAAGAAGTATAATGCTAAGACCTCAGTGGACTCGGTTAGAAGAGAAATGATTACAAAAATGGAGATTCCAGTTCCACCAATAAATGAACAAAAAAAAATATCTTCAATACTTTTAGCTTGGGACAATGCAATTGAACTAAAAGAAAAGCTGATTGAACAGAAAAAAGAGCAGAAAAAAGGGTTAATGAAGAAGTTGGTGACAGGTCAAGTTAGGTTGTTGGGATTTGATGGAAAATGGGACACAAAAAAACTTAAAGATTTATGCACTAAAATAATGGATGGTACTCACGCAACACCGAAGTATACTGATTCTGGCATCCCTTTTTATAGTGTTGAGAATGTTACAAATAGGGAGTTTTCGAATCATAAATATATATCACATGAAGAACATCTTTCAATTAGTTCAAGATGTAAAGTAGAAAAAGGCGATATTTTAATGACTAGAATTGGTAGTATTGGGGATGCTGTGATAGTTGATTGGGATTATGAATCCAGTATCTATGTGAGCTTGGCCCTTTTAAAAACCAATGAAAAAATTCTGTCAGAATACCTAGTTCAGTATATGTCTACGGATGAATTTAAAAAGGACATTCTAAGTAAATCACTATTAAGTGCAATCCCACAAAAGATAAATTTAATTGATATAGGTCGAGTTAACGTTTATTTTCCACAGGATATACAAGAACAAAAAGCTATTACTAAAATCTTAAATGATGCGGATAAAGAATTATCATTACTTGTGTATGAACTAAATTCTTTAAAACAACAAAAGAAAGGCCTCATGCAATTACTTTTAACAGGAAAAGTCCGAGTGCGGGTGTAATGCCGTCACTCGCTTTCCTATAATTGAATATGGAGGTGTGAAAATGGCAAGGGAGAAGAGTTATGATGAACGGTACATTAGCCAAGTACCTGCAATTGAAGTATTACAAAAATTGGATTATCTATATATTGCACAGGAAGAAGCAGCACGGATGCGTGGGAGTCTTCATGATGTATTGTTAAAAACAGTTTTAGAGGAAAAACTCAAAGAGTTTAATTCCTTTGAATATAGAGGAGAAATTCGTGAGTTTAGTGAGACAAATATCCATCAGGCTATTAGAGACTTAGATGAGCCTCTTACGAATGGATTGGTAAGAACAAATGAAACAATTTATGAAACCATCATGAATGGACGTAGTTATACAGAGTTTTTACCAGACGGTTCAAAGAAATCATTTACTATCCAATATGTTGATTGGAAGAACATTGAAAATAACGTATTTCATGTGGTAGAAGAATTTGAAGTGGAACGAATGGATGGGCGTGGAACGGTAAGACCTGATATTGTTCTTTTTGTAAATGGAATTCCTTTTGTAATAATAGAGTGTAAAAAGGCATCCATTTCTATGAAACAAGGAATTAGTCAGATGATTCGCAATCAAGGTAAAGATTATGCCCCACAGTTGTTCAAGTTTGTACAATTGGTTATGGCAACTAATAAAAATGAGACACAGTATGCGACTTGCAATACACCGAAAAAGTTTTGGTCTGTTTGGAAAGAAGAAAAAGAGGGTTGGCTAAATTCTTGGTTAGATCAAACGGTTGAGGACAGATTACCAACAACTCAGGATAAAAACATCATATCCTTGTTCCATCCCGAGAGGCTACTTGAAATAACCAAATACTTTACACTTTTTGATAAAGATGTGAAGAAAGTGGCACGTTATCAACAATACTTTGCTATTAAGGAAATCATAAAAACAATAGAAGAACGGGATGATAATGGTAATCGTCAAAGTGGTGTTATTTGGCATACACAGGGATCTGGTAAATCACTCACAATGGTGATGCTTTCAAGGTACATATTGGCAGAGCTGCATGACTTTAACCCAAAAGTAGTAGTGGTAACAGATCGGGTTGAGTTAGATAAACAAATCCATAAAACATTCAGGCACACAAGGTTAAAGGCAAGTCGAGCTACTTCAGGCGGTCATTTAGTCGATTTAATCAATGATAATAATTCAGATATAGTTACAACATTAGTTCATAAATTCGATACAGCTTCAATCAAGCAAAAACCAATTGAATCTAAAGATGTATTTGTACTGGTTGATGAGTCTCATCGAACTCAATATGGCGAACTTCATATTAAAATGAAGAAAGTCTTTCCGAATGCTTGTTATTTAGGCTTTACAGGGACCCCTTTAATGAAGAAAGAAAAAAGTACAATGATAAAGTTTGGAAAGCTCATTCATAAGTATACGATTGCTGATGGGGTACGTGATAATGCGATTGTTCCTTTACTGTATGAGGGAAAAATGGTGGAACAATCGGTTAATCAAAAAGCTATTGATAAACGTTTGGAAATGATTACTCGAAATCTAAATGATAAGCAAAAAGAAGAAGTAAAGCAAAGATGGAGCAAATATGAAAAACTTGCTTCATCTGAACAGCGGATTTATTTAATTGCTGAAGATATAAACAAGCATTTTGTTGAGAACTACAAGACACAAGGGAGTCAATTTAAGGCGATGTTGGCTACTAACAGTAAAATTGAATCTATTCGCTATTTAGAGGCTTTTGAAGAGTTTGAGGATTTGAACTGTGCAGTCGTAATCTCTCCACCTGACCAACGAGAAGGCCACGAAGCAGTTGACGAGGAATCAAAAGATAAAATTCAGCGTTTTTGGAAACGGATGATGAACCGTTATGTAACTCCTGAAAAATATGAGGATGCCATCAAAGATGATTTTGTCAATGGTGATGACATTGATTTATTGATTGTCGTTGACAAGTTGTTAACGGGCTTTGATGCCCCTAGAGCAACGGTACTTTATGTTGACAAGCCGATGAAGGAACACACGCTACTACAAGCTATTGCACGTGTAAATCGCTTATATGAAGGAAAAGATTATGGTTTAATCATTGATTATCGTGGTCTGTTAGATAAACTTGATCAAGCGATGCAAATGTATTCTGGTGCTGGTCTGGAGAATTTTGATCCAGAAGATTTAAAAGGTGCCATTTACGATGTCATTAGTATCATTGGTTCATTACGGCAGTATTACTCCGATTTATGGCAAATCTTTGCTCCTGTAAAGAATAAAAATGATCGGGAAGAGTATGAGGTATTGTTGGAAGATCAAGAAGGCAGAGAAGGGTTTTATAACGTTTTAAGCAACTTTGGACGAAACCTTGGAATCGCCTTAGAGTCGGAAAAAATCTATAATGCCTTGCCTCCAGAAGAGTTACAAAAGTACAAAAAGGACTTCAAGTTTTTTCAAGACTTGCGGAAAAGTGTAAAGCTACGGTATTCGGATACGATTGACCATAAAGAGTATGAAGCAAAAATGCAGAAGTTGATGGATAACTATATTTCTGCAGAGGAAATTATTCGTATTACCAATCCAGTGGACATTTTAAATGCAAAGGCTTTTGAAGAGGAAATAGAACGTCTTGGCTCAAAACGAGCGAAAGCGGATGCTATTCGGACTCGTTTAACAAAAAGTGTTCATGCAAAGTGGGACGAAAACCCATCCTTCTATAAAAAGTTTTCTGAACGGATACAAGAAGCCATTCAAGAATACCGAGATAAACGGATTTCTGAAGCTGAGTATTTGAACCGCATGAAAGACATTATGAAGGATTACCAGAGTGGTCAAGCATCAGAACAATATCCTACTGTCATTAAAGAGAATCGCAATGCTCAAGCCTTCTACGGTGTTACTAAGGACATTATGAGTGAAACGAAAGAAACTACAACAAGCTATGATATTAATACGCTAGGTGAATTGGCATTTAAGATGGATCAAATCATAAAGGAACATCAAAAAGTCGATTGGCATGATAATTTAGAGATTCACAATCGAATTGCTCAAGAATTGGATGATCTTCTTTTTGATTTTAAAGAAAAGTACAGTTTGGAAATTGATTTTGATACAATTGATAAAATCATTGAGCAAATCAAAACGGTTGCTCTAAGACGTTACTAAGGCAGGGAGCAGCATGGAAAAACATCAAATTGAGTACGCCAATAATGTCATAGATTTCATTATTAAGCGGAAACAAGTTAAAAATGTAAACCTCAATGTCAAACCAGATATGACGATTGAGGTTACAGCAAATGACAGAGTTCCGTTAGACTTTATTTCTGATTTTGTTAAATCAAAAGGCTCATGGATTCTTAAAAATGTGGGGCGTTTTAATGATGTACAGCCTTTGAAGCAAAGTGAAAGAGAATATGTAAGTGGCGAGACGTTTAAGTATTTGGGAAAGCAATACCGCTTACGAGTACAGAAGTCAATGGAAGAAGAAGTAGTGAAATACTTCCGAGGCTTCATTTATTTATACGTGAAGAATACAGATAGTGTTAGCCGAAAAGCGAAATTGATGGACGAATGGTATCGTGAAAAGGCCCAAATGACATTCAATGAATCATTAGAGAAAATGTATCCACTGGTGCAAAAATACGGAGTAGAGAAACCAGAAATTGATGTAAGGTTGATGAAAGCACGATGGGGTTCAGCTTTAACCGAAAAAAACACGATACTTCTAAATGCCGAGCTTATAAAGGCACCAAAATACTGTATTGACTACGTGGTTCTTCATGAATTAATTCATTTTAAGTATAACGATCACAGTGAAAACTTCTATCAAATGCTTTATTCAGTGATGCCAGATTGGGAAAAGCGGAAAGCGATATTGGATGAAGAAGTTGTGAAGGATTTATGAGATGAACTATATAGTGATGAACACAACAGAATAGAAAAACAAGAGGCAGTTCTTATAACTAAGGTTAGGGACTGCTTTTTTATTTGTATTGGACATACAGAATCTCATTAAAATAATTTTATTAGGTAGAACATAAGAACTTTGATTTGGATAATTATAAGTTGTAAGATTACTATACAGAAAGAAACAAACCACTTCTTTTCATCCTTCTAATCCTTAAATCTTCTTCAAGATGCAGCCATTTCTGATTATGATTATGAATACTTTGCCTCTAAAACAAAGTCAAACCACAAAATTCTTTTTCATCAGAGGAGATTGCATAAAATGGAGTTAATTAGGAAGGAAAAGGACGAGTTGCTTTCTAAATTCAACATATAAAGGAGAAATGACAATGAAAAAACAGTATGCAAGACAACTAGATGAAACAATTGATTTGGCAATGAAATTATATCAACTACCTTCAATCGTAAAAGAGGGTAATGACGAGTTTGAGCATGTGAGTGAATGTGATTACTTTAAAAAAGCAGACGGAACTTATTTAAGGGGTTATCCAGTCCTTTCTAAAACGCATCTCATTGAAAAGAAAGCAGAAAGAGAGTTAACTTTCAGTAAAGAAATTTACTTAACTGAAAATGGGACTTTACAAAAGTATTACTCCTATGCTGAAGGACATTATTGCGAAGACTGTAAGAAAGCCCATTCCTACGTTCATCGAGAAGTTGCAAAAGATCAGACCTTAACTGAAAATGAACTCGAAAAAGTCGAGGAATTTATCACTACTTCATTTTCCCTCATCAAATAATCCACATTAAACTCCTTCAGTTTGAATTACCACAAAGACAACAAAAATTTCCAAGAGTTATTGTTTTGCAATTACCAGAAGAACCTTAGTGTATGCTAAGGTTCTTTTTTTAGTAGAATAAAAGACAGGAGAAAGAATCTCATCTGTCTGATTAATCACTCTTTATGAATGTACTCAAGACTTCTTCTATTTGCCAAATAATTATTTAATGCTCGATTATTTTCCATTTTTGCTTGTTCTATCTCTTTGTTCAGAGATTCTATCATTATTTCAAAAGCATTTTCTTTTGTGGAATTTTCCTTATTTCGATTAGCTAGATTAGATAACAGAGAAGAACAGTCTAATAGTCTGTTTAAATGTTCCGATGCTTTATCAAGTTCTAATTTAGCTTGAAACTCTGGTCCAAGTTCCCAGGTTGGTAAGTTGGCGAATCTACTATCATTTGCTCTCATCAAGAGGATGCGATAACTTTTTGTAGACTTCCCCATAAAATTTATTTTGCTTTGGCTTTTTAGATGTGCAATTACATGAATTCCCCGTTCGGTCTCTTCTGGAATAACTTCTAAAAAGTCATTAATGAATATTGGCTCCTTCTCTACAACGTGGTAGTTAACCTTATCACTAAGGGTATAGTTGAAATCAGATAAATGTTCATGCCTTACTAAATCAATGTTAACTTGTCCATAAACATCCGAATCTTTACTTACATCTAATTTTGTGCTAAATAAAAAAACGTATTCATCAACAAGCAATTTGCCCATTTTTGAATTAGTAAGATTTCGGTTAAGTCCTCCCAAATGAAGAACATCATATTTTTTAGATTTGTTTGTATCTAAAGCCAATGTACCAATTTTTCCACTTTTATATTTCATTTTTATGTGATTTCCTTCCTATTCCAATGCCTGTTATTTTATCTAAATCAACACTTTAGATCTATCAACAAAAATACAAACATATGTTCTATTTACCGCAAATTTACCGCATGAAATTACAAAACCTTATTATATCAATGTTTTGACCGCCATTTTGACCCCGACCACCGGTATCATCACATCGTTTGCCAAGCGATGACTAAAAGTTCCTTACATTTGTAAGGAACTTTTTTTGTATACATATAATTGTTTTCGTACCCTGTTATCAAATATAGAGAAATAAAAAAGTAGCAATGTGTATAATTGAATTAATTATTGAAACACTGTCTATCATTGATTTACTGAATTAGCGTGAAATAAATGTTAGAGAATAAAAGCAAAAAATATTCCGAATATATTTGTGATATTACATTCTAAAGTGGAAAAAGCAATCAGGATAAATAAGGAGTGATAAAGTGTTAGGATTACCGAAAGGAGAAGTTTTTCTAACTCCATGGACACAAGAATGGGAAAGAGAATTTTTATTAGAAAAAGAGAAAATTCAAAAAGAAATTGGTGATAACATTGTGGAAATTCACCATATTGGTAGCACAGCTGTAAAAAAACTAAGTGCGAAACCAATTATTGATATTGCAGTGGAAATCAATGATTTTAGCGAAGGTGAGAATTGCGTTTCTTCCTTAGAAAAGATAGGTTATTCATATAAAGGGACAAACATTTTACCTGACAGACACTATTTCAGTAAAGGTGAACCAAGAACTCATCAAATCCATATGTATCAAAGTGGAAACAAATATTTAAAAGAACAATTGAAATTCAGAGATTATTTGAGAAACAATGACGAAGCAAGAATTGAATATGAACAACTTAAACTCAAATTATCGGAATTAAATAAAAGTAATAAACATAAATATGCAGAGGATAAAACTCATTTTGTTAAAACAATCTTAGAAAAAATTTAGTAGACGTTTCCCAAATGGCGACTAAACGTTTCTTACTTTTCTTCAATACAGTCCTTACATTTTTTTGATGATAAATTTTCACATCTTCGGGTTCTGGTATAATCAGGGTATTAAAGTAGTGAAGTAATAATTAAGGGAGTTTAAAGATGGAGCTATTTAACCATTTGAAGAATAACTCAAAATATTGGCTTCGTTTTGAACTAGGGCTTGTCGAACTAGAAGGCAAAGAATATTTTAAAGAAATTTATCATCGTATATTTTCTATTTTTGACTTTCTTTTTGATACGAATGATACGATTATGTTTATTACAGCTATTAATGAATCTGTTGAATATAAAGGAAAAGATTTGCCTAATATACAACGTTTCCTTAAAGACAAAAAATTAATATATGGATTAAGTTGCAAAACAGTACCTTATGAGTTTGATGAAGAGGATATTGAAATGAGGACAACTCTATACAGTTTAAAGGTTAAAAAGGAGTCTATCCGTAGAGATTATCTTTTTCAAGCAATTAGTAATCAGGATTTTGCGAGAAAGCCTAGCATAATGGGAAATGTTTATTTGCTGAATTTATCACAGAATACATTATTGCACATGTATGATGACCGTGGATGTGATGTTTATGGTTTAAATAAAGAAAATCTATTGCCTTCCTATCATAAATTTAGAAAATGGATCTTAGACTATAATCGTATACAAATTGACCATATTTTTGAGGAAGGGTTATTTAATTACTCTGAATCATCTACTGAAATGGAAGATAGACTTATAACCAATAGATTTAGAGAAAATGAAACAGAGATTAATTTATATGAAGGCAATACATGTATAATTACTCATCAACTTGAAATACCACAAGAAGATGCAGAGAGATGTGTATATGAGATGAAACAAACAGGATTTAAAATTGAAATTGACAAAAATCAACTTGATTGTATTGTTCTTAAAGCCATAAAGACTGAAGCACTTGCAATGATTGATTATCAAACAGAATTGATGTCTTTATATTCAAAGAAGTATAACGGAAAGTATGAAGGTTGGTCAGCGAAAAGAGAACATTAATAAAAGTAAATAATAAGAACACATAATGCCAGTGTTTACTGCGTTTATGTGCATTATATTGTATATAAATTAGTTTGACGTAATTAAGAATAAAGCGAATTTGGAAGTTAGTAATTCCAAATTCGCTTATTTTATTTAGATTAAAACTACTTAGCATTATTTTTTTCAGTAGCAAAATATAATAAGGAAAGTATAGAAGGAATTATTCCAATCCATAATGCAGTGCTCCATCCACCCATTGAGTAGGCCCAGCCGCCAATTGCCGATCCAATTGCACCACCAAAAAAGAACATTGCCATGAATAGACCATTCAGACGATTACGAACTTCTGGACTCAACGAGAAAAGCGCACGTTGACTGAGTACAAGATTTGCGGATACACCAGCGTCTAACAATAAAGATGAAATTACTAGTATAGCTATACCAATAGGTGAGTTAGTATGGATAATAATCGGTAATAAAAGAGAAATGACAACCGTAAGAAGTGCTATCCCAGTTGCAAGTTTCGTCACTCCACGATCTGCAATTCGTCCTGTAATAGGCGCGGCTACTGCACCAGCAACTCCGACAAGGGCAAATAATGCAACTTCTTTCTGAGAAAAATGAAATGATTGGCTAGTTAACAGTTGAGGAACTGTTGTCCAAAATAAACTAAAAGATGCAAACACACCTGCATGATATGCAGCCCGGCGACGTAATATTGGTGTTGTTCGTAACAAATACCACATAGATTTGAGGAGGGCTATATAGTGAGTGTCCGTTGAAGGCTTTCTTCTAGGTAATACCTTTGAAAGTACAATAGCCAAAACCATAATAGCTATGGCAGATAAAATAAATATAGCATGCCAACCAAAAAAATCAGCAACTAGGCTCGACAAGGGGCGTGATAGCATGATTCCGAGTAACAGACCGCTCATGACATTGCCGACAACACGACCGCGTGACGAATCGGATGATAGATATGATGCAAAGGGAACAAGTACTTGCGCAGCAACCGAACCTAAACCTATGACAAACAAAGCAAATAAGAATAGAAATATTTGTTTCGTCATTGCTGTAATTACAAGGGCTACTGCCGTGATAAGTAAAGAGGAGACTATCAGCTTTCGATTTTCAAGAATATCTCCTAAAGGCACGATAAACAATAAACCGACAACGTATCCAATTTGGGTTAACGTAACAATTAAGCCAGAAGTGTTTGCTGACAAACCGACTGATGAGCTAATTATCCCAACAAGAGGCTGTGCGTAATATAAATTAGCTACAATGATACCACATGCGGTAGCCATAAGAATGGTTAACCAAGTTGGAATCTTCTTTTCAATTGTTTGTTTCTTTAAATCAATCATTTAGTACAACTCCTTCTATGGAATATATATTGCTTAACAATAAACAATACCGTGGGTTAGATTCCCTCCATATTTGATTTTATTGTTTTCATTTTATAATACTAAACGTACAGTTTATAAAATGATTAACCATATAATATACTGAACGTTTAGTTTTATAAATAGGGAATTCAAACTTTCTGTTTTAATATTAAATTGTTATACTGAACATACAGTTTATTAATTCCAAAGAAAGTTGGTAATTATGATGAATGGAAAAAGAGGCAGACCACGTAACTTAGAAGCACAAAAGTCAATTCTGTCAGCTTCTTATGATTTATTGTTGGAAAATGGGTTTCAAGCTCTCACAGTTGATAAAATCGCCAAATATGCTCAGGTTAGCAAAGCAACTATTTATAAATGGTGGCCAAACAAGGCTGCAGTAGTGATGGATGGTTTCCTTTATGCTGCCTCTGAAAGATTGCCTGTGCCTGATACTGGTTCGGCATACAATGATATTTTAACTCACGCTACAAATTTAACTATATTTTTGACGAGTCGTGAGGGGACGATAATTACGCAATTATTAGGTGAAGGCCAGTTTGATTCCGGATTAGCAGATGCCTATCGTGCTCGATATTTCCACCCCCGCCGACTTGAAGCAAAGAGTCTTTTGGAAAAAGGAATTCAACGTGGTGAATTGAAAAAAAGTATCGATATTGATATATGTATTGATTTAATTTACGGACCGATTTTCTATCGATTACTTGTGACTGGCGAACCATTAGGTGAATCATATGTACGACAATTAATATTAAATGCTTTTGAAGGTATTCGTTCTTCCTAGAAGTATAGAGTTAATCCAATAAACGTATTTTTTAATCTATATGATATCAGACTAATCAAAAACTACTGATCAGAGCAAATGGTAATGTTTTACTTTGAGAAGGCCAAGAGCAATCCAAAACTATTTGTGCGGACATCGTACACTTATAATTCCGTAAGAATTGAGAATCACTGGAGTAAATTAAAAGCCACGAATGTTGATAATCAACGTTTCGTGGCTTTTCTTATGAAAATGCAGTATAGACATATTTTCAAGTAATACTCAAGATCCTACTTAAATCGGTACTTCGTTGCTCTCTTTAGAAAGCTCGAAATAACCGGATAATTTTTCTTTTGTAAGTGAAATCATGTGCTCTAATTCCTGCTGCTTAGCTTCTAGGTCCATCAGATATTTCGAAAGTATTTCTGTTCGTTTATTTAACGTCTGAGTATATTTTGTAGGGTCTTCCCCTAATTGTATTTTTTCCATCACACAACCCTCACGAGTGAATTCTGTAATCTCTTCAAGTGATAGGCCTATCTTCTTTAGATTAGTCAGACACTGTATATATGATACTTCGCTCTCGGAGTAAGCCCGGGCTCCTCCTTCTCTTCGACTCGGACCTTTCAGAACTCCGATTTTCTCGTAATAACGCAATGTATATGGGGTTAAACCTGTTCTTTCTGACACTTGGCTAATGGTGAGCATGTGATGCATCCTCCTATGTAATACTGAATTGAAGTTATCATACACCTTAGAGCTAACTCTAAGTCAAGTATTTATAGTTTTTATAATACCTTCTTGACTTCGAGTCGACTCTAATTTGTATACTGTAGCCATAATAATGTAGGAGGAATTGTATGACTTCTGAATGTATCATTAATCAATCTTTTTTAGATAAGAGATAATCAAGAGAGGATGAATCAACGTGGAAATTATTCCAGAAAACCTTACGTGGAAAGACAGTTACAAATTATATACAGGCTCTATCTTGCCTAGACCGATTGCTTTGGTCTCTACTATTTCAAAGAGAGGTATTCCTAATCTTGCGCCGTTCAGTAATTTTTGCGGGGTATGTCCTTCGCCATTTATGGTGGCCTTTGCCCCCTTGATTCGACCGGAAGATGGTACGAAGAAAGATACGACACTTAACATTGAAGAGACGGGACAATTTGTGATTAATATGGTTACGGAGGATATTGTAACGAAAGTACATGATACATCCATAGAATTTGCGCCTGACATAGATGAGTTTCAAGAGACCGGTCTAACACCTATACCCAGCTCGAAAGTGTTGCCGTATCGAGTTAAGGAAAGTCCTATACAAATGGAATGTGTGTTAGAGAATATGCTGAAATTTGGAGAAGGTCCTGGATCATCAAACCTCGTTATTGGTCGTGTCGTTAAAATACACATCGAAGATACACTATACAAGGATGGAAAAGTAGATTTGTCTAAACTTAAGCCGGTAGGGCGCCTAGCGGGACCGTATTATGCGAAAATGTCAGAGTTATTTACTTTGAAAAACTCCAAACAAAGCTAAGGGAATCTTTTAGAAATAAGACGATTTTCTCTGTTCAGACCGCTCGATCCTAACTTAATTTGCAAACGATGAATAAGCGTTTCTTACATTTTGTAAGAAGCGTTTTTTTATTTATCTTCACTAACAAAAATATCATACACATAGTATGTCTACCTGATTTTAGTGAAGGAGAATTTAAAACGGTAAGGCAAACGAATTTACCATTACTAATCTGTTTAATAGTTAAAGGAAATCTGATCTTTATGTTGAGTTTTACCTGTATAAAAGGAACTGAATAGAAATTGACTTGTGGAGGAGAAAATTTTGCATATAAGTAAACCTAACCTCATTAAGTTAGATGAGATTGTAAACATCGATATAGAGGTAATCGGAAACGATAGTAGACGTCAGTCCATTAAAAAAGCTATCGATGAAGGGAGATGTATAGTAGTTAAAGATAATAATTCTATTGTTGGTTTTTTAATTTATGATACTCATTTCTTTGAATGTAGCTTTATTTCTTTAGTCATCGTTAAACTAACTGAAAGGCGAAAAAGGTATGCTACATCGCTTATTGAGTACTTTATAAGCATTGCTCCAACTAAGAAAATATTCTCTTCTACTAATCAATCAAATAAAAAAATGCAAAAAGTTTTTAAAGCTAATGGTTTTAAACAAAGCGGATTCATTGAAAATTTAGACGAAGGCGACCCAGAAATAATCTATTTTAGAACAGTATAATAATTGATCTATTAATAGATAGACACCATTTTAGATCTGAATGTGAAAGGAAGTTAAATGGAGGTATAGGGGGTAATGATGAAGGTTGTAATGTTTGATTTAGATGGTACGTTATTAGACCGTGTCGCATCAGTAGAGAACTTTATAGATAGCCAATATGAACGCTTTACTAATTTTGTAGGTCATATACCAAAAGAGAATTACACTCAACGTTTTATTGAGCTAGACAACCATGGCTATGTTTGGAAGGATCAAGTGTATCAACAATTAATAAGAGAATTTGATATTCGGGGGATTACTGGGCAGGACTTACTTCTTGATTACAAAAATCAATTTAGGAATAGTTGTGTTCCTTTTCCTAATCTCATTAGTATGTTAAGAGAATTGAAAAGCAATAATATTATTTTAGGTATGATTACAAATGGATATGGACAGTTTCAGATGGATAATATAAAGGCTTTAGGTATCGAACCATATTTTCAAACTATCTTAATATCTGAATGGGAAAGAATAAAAAAACCTGATCCCCAAATATTCTTAAGAGCTTTAGAACAACTTAATGTTTCCCCAAAACAAAGCATTTATGTTGGCGACCATCCTGAAAATGATATAAAAGCAGCCGAACTCTTAGGAATGAAGGGAATTTGGAAAAAGAATGTTCAGTGGAACAGTTTCGAAGGGAATTTAATCATTGATGATTTAGCGGAATTACCTTCAATTATCTCAAATCTGAGTAAGCAAATTATCGAATCCTATTAAGCTATCGGTGCATTACTCTAACAACAGGGTAATGCTATTTTCTTTTGGAATAACTTAAGTAGAACAATAAAGGAGATTATCACCAATAAGTCGTATATATAACTATTAAATAGGAGGGGGTAGCATGTATCATTATTTTAATGGGGTAGTCATAAGAGAGGGAACAGATGGGATTCCTGCTGAAAGTGTTGAGACATTGTTTGAAGGTGCGGGATGGGCAAGGAATACTCCAACTTGGCAAAAAGAGCAATATTCACTTATTTTCAAAAACTCTACCTGCGCATTTACTGTTTGGGATCAAAATCAAATGATTGGTATGGTCAGAGCCCTTTCAGATCAAATTATGGCAGCTAACATAATGGACTTAGTCGTTTTATCAGAGTATCGCGGAAAAGGTATAGCTAAAAAACTTGTGGAGCTTTGTGTTCAAAAACTTCCCCATGGTGATTGGTTTGCCCATACTTCTGCAAACAATTTTAGCTTTTATGAAAAATGTGGTTTTGAGGTAAAAGATCTAACCCAAAAATGGTACATGCGCGTATTACGGCTATATAAAGGCAAGGAAAGATGGGCATAGGTAAATTTATAGTATGTATTGTATAGAAAGGCAGTGTGGTTAATTGAGCGGTTATAAGGCAATGCTCTTTGATTTAGATGATACGTTGCTGAATCGGAATAGAGCAGTAGATAAAATGTTCTGCTTAGTTTTAGAAAAGTGTTATAAGGATGTTGAACATTCAGTACAACAGCAGATGTTAAGGAAATTTAAGGTCTATGACAAAAGAGATTATGGTTATAGCGATAAAACAAAGGTTCTTGAATCATTCTTTGATGATTTCCCACCAAAATATAGATTGCCACACAGCGACATTCAAGAGTTTTGGAATAATCATTTTCCTCGTTGCTTTTCTATAGACCAACATACAATTGATATTGTAAATACTATTAAGAGACATATGAAAGTTGCCATTATCACAAACGGCTTGACTGAGAGACAAAAAGCTAAAATAATGAACACCAATTTGAATAGTTGCTTTGAGATAGTAGTTATTTCTGAAGAAGCAGGCTTTAGTAAACCAGACAAGCGGATATTCGAAATAGCATTAAATAAGCTGAGTGTGCAACCGGAAGAAGTGCTATTTGTCGGAGATCACATCGAAAAAGATATTGGTGGTTGTCAAAGCGCAAATATAAAAGGCATCTGGTTCAATCCTTATATGCTTGAAAATGATACCGAAATAATACCATACGCTGAAATAGATTCTTTGGATAGATTATTAAGTTACATAAAGTGAGAAACGGATTTGAATGTATTCTGTCTTTAATAACCTGTTGTTTTAAATATTGAAACTCCTTTTATTTGGGTATAAATATACTATCTACAAAAAAGGAGAGGAAGAAATGTCTAAAGTAAAGTTAGCAGTGATTTTCTACACAATGGGCGGTACGAATTATCAGCTTGCCAAATGGGCAAAAGAAGGGGCAGAAGAAGCAGGTGCAGAGGTAAGAATCTTGAAGGTTGAAGAGCTCGCACCTCAATCAGTAGTTGAGAATAATGAAAAATGGAAGAAAACAACCGAAATGATTAAGGATATTCCAGTTGCTAAGTCTGAGGATATTGAGTGGGCGGATGGTATTATCTTTAGTGTGCCGACACGTTTTGGAACAATGGCTTCTCAGCTGAAGCAATTTTTAGACACACAAGGCGGTTTATGGGCTTCAGGTAAAACTGTAAACAAGGTTGTCAGTGCCATGACCTCTGCACAAAACCCCCATGGTGGCCAAGAAGCGACACTGTTATCACTTTATACATCGATGATGCATTGGGGAGCTATCATTGCAGCACCTGGCTACAGTGATCCTGTGCTATTTAAAGCAGGCGGCAATCCATATGGAACAAGTGTGACGGTCGGACAAGATGACAAAATGGTAGAAGATGTTGAAGCATCAGTTAAATATCAGGCCAAACGTACTGTGAACGTTGCACAATGGGTTAAGAATGGACAACAATAAAAAAGAAGCTAGCCATTATAAATTGGCTAGCTTTTTACATGCAATAAATATAAAGATTCACACATCCTAAATAAATAAAACTAAAAGTTCAATCAGCAATAAAGAACGTGTAAACTTTTAGATATCTAGTAAGGCTTTATCTATACATATATGAGTATTAACTTGTGCTACTTATTGCTCCAGAATATCGGAAAGGGAGAGACCTATGATGACTGAAAAAGAATTACTAAA
The DNA here is from genome assembly GCF_059759115.1 of Rummeliibacillus sp. GQ308. Classification (NCBI taxonomy): domain Bacteria; kingdom Bacillati; phylum Bacillota; class Bacilli; order Caryophanales; family Caryophanaceae; genus Rummeliibacillus; species Rummeliibacillus sp. GQ308. The sequence goes on from NZ_JCAXDQ010000002.1 coordinate 27,865, forward strand.
TTTAATAAACGACATGGCCAGTGATGAACATATCTACAAAGAGGAAAGTTTTACTAACGAAGATTCTCCATCATGGCTTGCTTATCGACAAGCAGAGGAATTAGAAGATATTACGATGATTCCTTATCTTTCCAATTTATTAGAGAAAACGAAAGATCGAGAAACTAGGATGCATATCTATTTTATACTTGGTAAAATTGGAACTAATACTGAGGAAAGGCATGTTGCTGATATTCTACTGAAAGGACTTGAAACAGAAACGAATAAATATGTGCTAGAGCAAATTCTAAATGCGCTTGCAGAACAAAGGAATGTAGAAGAATACTCAACCATTATTATTAAATTTCTCAATGATGACCGTTCCTCTATCCGACATACTGCTATTGAGGCATTAAATGGATGTAAAAATAAGATAGCTGAGGATGCACTCATTAAAATTATTTCAGAATCCACAGATGAATATGATTTAATTTATGCAAGCAGCGTTCTTTCAGAAATAGGTTCAGATAGAGCTATTCCTCATCTTATAAATTTACTTAATCATCCTAAAGGTGATGTTAAATGTACAGTTATAGGGACTTTGATTGAATTAGGAAACTCCTCATTACTTCCGGTTTTTTTAAAAGCCTTACAGGATAGGTCTGTTTATGTTAAAGGCTATGCCATGTTAGCGATTAATAGACATGGAAATGAAACTGCAATTCCAGCAGTAATAGAACGATTAAAGAGTATGTTGAAAAGAAAAAGAAAAAGAAAAATAGTAAGTGATAATCTAATCTTAGGATTAGAGTTCCTTATACGTTACAAGGAAGACAATAAGGAGATCGGAGATTTATATGACTGGATAAAGAGCCGGAAAAGTGAAGTCCTCTTAGAGGAAGAAATGGACTGGATGAATACGCATAGCTATTCTGAAAATATTCACGATAAGGTGAGTAATCAAAACAAAAGCTAGCCTTATTAACAGGCTAGCTTTTTCTTATTGAGGCACAGGAGAAGGCTTTCCAAATAGATATCCTTGGAATAACTGGTAACCTTGTTGTTTTAGCCATTCAAAGTCTTCCCGTTCTTCTACACCTTCTGCAAGAGGAGTAGCGCCTACTTCAATTGCTTTATGTAAAAAGGCCAGGGCTGTTTTTTGTTTTAATGGATCAGCCGCTACGCCTTGTACATATTTCATATCCAACTTTATATAATGCGGTTTGAGAGCAGCTACTGAATCGATGGTATTAAAGCCTGCACCTACATCATCCAGTGCATATTCAAAGCCTCTTTCTTTATAATAAGTAAGTATTCTTTTTAGATGGTCTAGATCTTCTACTTGCTCAGATTCCACTACTTCAAATACAAATTGGTGTGGTTCTATGCCTAGTTTTTTTGCAAGGGCCACAGTTGTTGCTAAACAGTGTTCAGGCGAGTAAATAGAAGTTGGAATAAAATTGATGAATACTTTCTTATTTATGGCGGCAGAGTTTTTAACTGCGTTCATTCTGCATAAGCGGTCCAGTGCATAAAGCCTGCCTCTTTTTTTGGCTGCATTAAATAGTTCATTTGGAAAAATCATCTGATCATTTTCATCTAGAAATCTCGAAAGAATTTCATAGGCATATGTTTCTTCATTTCTATCAACAATTGGCTGGAAGTGGCATGATACTCTTTCGTCTTTTATCACATTATCGACCCAATCACTATTTAAATATTGATCGATAGCAGAAAGAGCTTGCCATGCTTGTTGATCTACTCGAAAGGTAACCTCTTCTGGTGTCATATGGTGATAGAAGAAGTCCATTAACTCTTTCACACCACTTTCACCTACTAGCAATGCATTTTCAGAAGCACTTAGTTTTATCTTTCTTCTTTTCAAATGATTGATGACTTCTTCACGCATCGCAGTATTACGGGTGCCTTCAAGCTTAAATTCATATTCTAACTCATTTATAATACAGCTTTTACACGGCAAATTGCCCACCATCCTCCTATATGTAGTAATTCCTCAGAACTATCATACTCAATTATTTCGCAGATGTATGATAAGTGCAATGTATTTTCTCTATGGAGATAGTAATAATCTAAAAAGAGCCCATCGCAGGCTCTTTTGTATTACCTTTTATTCGTTTGTTGTGTTTTGTTATGGTTGATACTATTGTTTTTATTTTTTGCCTTGGAATCAAACTCAGGACCGAACTCTTCATTAATATTGTCATTTGGATTATTGTTATTGCTGTTGCTGACATTGTGGTCTGTGCTTTGATAGACGTCAAAAGGATTATGAGTTCTCGTATTGATTGTTGCTTTGTTATTTTTGCTCATAACTAGTCACCTCCTCGTTTTAATGTGTACAAAACAGTGAGATTTATGTGTATAATTTTTCCTCTATTTGCCGAGCATAGGGAAAAAGCGATGGAGGGATTCTATGCAAGCGAGTACTAATTCTAAAATTCTTTTTTGCTATAATTGCGAAACAAAAACGATTTTTCATCATCAAGACCTGCATCGACACAGCTATGTTGAAAGTCATTGTGCCAATTGCGGTTGGCTAGAATGGCAAAATAGAGCGGTAGAGCGCGAGAAGGATAAATGGATTATATATAATAAAGAACAAGGTATTGGCATCGAGATAGTGGATATTCCTGAAACAGGAGAATGGGAGCGAAAGAGTGTGTAGGAGCAGGCAATGTCCTGCTTTTTTGTTTTGTGAAGCGAGTGGTTTTGTAGCCAATTTGCCTGTTTATTGCTAAAGTAAAGAAGAAATTACTTGTTTAGGAGCTGCAATGATGAAAATACGTCCAAAACGTTTACAAAAGGGTGATACAGTTGGTATTATCGCGCCATCTAGCCCACCGAATATTGAAAGGTTAACTAAAGCCCTCGATTTCCTCGAAGAACTCGGCTTGCGTTATTTGCTGGGCAATACGATCCAACGCCGGGAGCATTATTTGGCAGGCACAGACCGAGAACGTGCCGCTGATTTGCAAGAGATGATAGAGGATCCAACAATCAAGGCCATATTCTGTGCAAGTGGCGGTTATGGAGCAGCTAGAATAGCAGATCGAATCGATTACTTACTATTGGAAGAGAACCCTAAGATTTTTTGGGGCTTTTCAGATATTACATTTTTACATACAGCAATTGGTATGTATGCGGATCTGGTTACTTTCCATGGTCCGACACTGTCTAGCATTGGACGCGAACAAGTAGCAGAGCGTACAAAGCTCATGTTCAACCAATTGTTTGAGCCTGCGGAGATTTACTATGATGAAAGTATATCGAAACTTACGACCATTTCAGGTGGGCGTGCGCGAGGTGAATTGACAGGCGGCAATCTGACCTTGCTTGTAAATAGCTTGGCAACGAAATTTGAAATCAATACTGATGGCAAGATATTGTTGATTGAAGATATCGGGCTGGAGCCAGCACAAATTGACTCACTTTTAAATCAGCTGAAACAAGCGAGGAAGTTTGAAAGAGTTGCCGGCATTGTAGTTGGCGACTTTGTCGAAACAAATCAGCGGGAATATGAAGATTCACCGACTCTGCATGAGTTATTGGATAGTTATTTTGGCCATATGAATATCCCTGTTGTGAGCGGTTTTAAAATAGGTCATGATGAGCTAAATGTCGGCATACCTTTAGGAGTAGATGCAATATTGGATGCGGACAATAAAGAGTTGGCGATTTTGCCAGGGGTGGAATAAGGCGAAAAAAGATCGGACTTTCTATTGGAGGAAGCCCGATTTTTTTTATAGATGAGATTAATTTCACCCATCATCAGCATGCATTTTTAGGAAGGGGAAATAAAGCGAATGAAGAGACAGGTGAAGAGATTGCAGCGGGGCGATACAATTGGCATTATCGCACCAGCAAGCCCGCCAAATGAAAAGTTCTTGAATAAATCCTTAGAGTTCCTCCAAGAACTTGGTTTGGATTATAGATTTGGGGATTCACTCTTGAATGTAGACGGCTATTTGGCGGGGACAGATGACGAGCGCTTGAACGACTTGCACCAAATGTTTGCGGCACCTGATATTGCCGGTATTTTTTGTGCTTGTGGCGGTTACGGTACTGCACGGTATGCCGACCGAATTGATTTTGACTTGATAGCGCAAAATCCTAAAGTTTTTTGGGGCTATTCTGATATTACATACTTACATACCGCTATCGGAAAATATGCTGATATAATGACATTCCATGGCCCTATGCTTGCATCTGATGTAGGCAAAGGTACATTTCAAGCGAAATCTGCGGAAATGTTTCAGCAATTATTTGCTCCGAGTATACTTCACTATGATGACACATTCGGTCCTATCCAAACATTTATGCCTGGTCAATGCCAAGGCGAACTCACAGGCGGCAATCTGAGTTTGCTGGCCAGTAGTATAGGAACACCTTATGAGTTGGAAACGTTCGGCAAAATTTTATTGATTGAAGATATAGATGAGGAACCGTATCGAGTAGACGGTATGCTGAACCAGCTGCGCTTGGCGGGGAAACTGCAGGGAGTAGCGGGTATTATTATTGGTGATTTCTCGCATGCTGAGCCGAAAAGAAAAGAGTCACAGACATTAGATGAGGTATTTGGACATTACTTTGATGATTTGCATGTACCCATAGTGAAAGATGTGAAAATAGGGCATTGTCAACCGCATTTTGCAGTCCCGCTTGGAGCGCATGCCTTTTTGGATGCGGATGAGAGAACATTTTCAATTCAACCAGGCGTTCGATAGGAGGAAGCCACCTTGAAGATTCAGTCGGTCGATACGTATAAAGTTGCCATTCCATTAAAAAATCCATTCAAAACAGCCCTACGTACAGTCAATGTAGCAGAGGCAATCTATATAAAAATCACACTGGAAAATGGTTTGTATGGTGTAGGAGAAGCACCGCCAACGCATGTTATTACGGGCGAGTCTCTTTCAAGTATCCAATTTGCTGTAGAAGAAGTATTTGCACCCTTAATTATTGGCAGTGATTTGCACAGTTATGAAAGGCTTTTTCATAGGCTGCACCATTCAATGGTTGGCAATACGAGCGCAAAAGCAGCTGTTGATATGGCTATTTATGATTTGCTGGCACAAAGCGCTAACTTGCCGTTATATCAGTATTTAGGTGGCGCCAAGAATTCTATTACGACAGATTATACAGTGAGCGTTAATGCTCCTGAGATGATGGCGTTGGATGCCAAAAAATATGTTCAGGATGGCTTCCATACTTTAAAAGTTAAAGTCGGAATTGGAGAAATCAAAGAGGATATATTGAGGCTTGAAGCGATCCGGCAAGCTATTGGACCCAATCCTAAGATTCGAATTGATGCCAATCAAGGTTGGTCTGCGAAAGACGCGGTAAAAGCAATCCGTGAGATGGAACAGAGGGGACTTGGAATTGAGTTTGTCGAACAGCCTGTGCCAGCACATGATTTGGCATCACTGAAATACGTGACGGATCACACATTCACACCTATCATGGCGGATGAAAGTGTCTTTTCGATTTATGATGCAAAAGAGATTATCCAAATGCGTGCAGCAGATATGATGAATATTAAATTAATGAAAACAGGCGGTATCTATCAAGCCTTGAAGCTTGCTGCATTAGCACAAAGCCAAGATATGATTTGCATGGTGGGAAGCATGATTGAAACAAAGCTTGGGGTTGGAGCGGCCGCCCATTTTGCAGCAAGCCAGCCTAATGTTGAGTATTATGATTTTGATGCACCACTGATGTTAACCAAGGATTTATTACGTGGAGGGATTCAATACAACGGGGCTCACATTACATTTTCGAATACTCCTGGTTTAGGAATCGACGGGATAGAAGGTATATGCTGAATTTTCAAAGGGGAAGAAAAGCACGAATCATTGGATTGATTCGTGCTTTTATATGTGCTTTTCTTTATAGTTCAATTTCTGATTGAATTGTTGAAAGAAGATCTATTGTATAATCTCCTCCATGTATTTGAGAAAACATATTCCCAGCAGCGACAAGTAGCTTCATGCTTTCTTCCTCCGATAAAGAAGGGCGAAGATAGAATAACTGGATGGCATTAGTCGTTTGTTCCGTGACTGCTGTTCGTTTAGAATCAACGAATGGACTCCCAAATGGTCCTTTGTTATCTTTTGAATAGGCTATTCCTTTTAAAGAATTATAACGTCCGTTCAAACCCTCGTATCCTGTATTTTCATCGCCAAGGGCGATCTCAACGTCACCTTGAATAAGGTCTGCATCATAAATTCCTACTGGAATCTCATATTGAAGCGAAAAGAAATTGTTCAGATCTACTGCAGAGTGGAAGGGCTGCAAATAGTTTTGCTTTGCAATTCGTCGTAAAAGGCTTTCCGCTGAGAGTCTATAGCGATTGGGGTCAGCACCAAGCGCCTTCCAGGTTTTACGCCATTCTGATATGCCGGGTCTTTCCGTGACAGGTGATTCCTGTAATTCTAGATAAAGGTTTTCTTGATACAATTGTGTCCGTCCTTTAATCATTTGAGGAGATTCGGAGACGATTATTTTGGTATAATGGATCATGCCGATTTTAAAATCAGGCACTATCGTAGTAATGGATGAGTCTAATCTTATTTTCGCCATATACATCACCTAACTTATCATTTTCTTTAGTTTAACATAGAGAGTGAGTGACATAACAAATAAATGAAACCATTGCAATTACAGCAAGAATTAATCGCCTATGCGAAGAGCATCGGTGTGGATAAAATAGGCTTTACATCTGCAGCGCCATTCAGCGATTTAAAAAACAAGTTACGCATACAACAAGAACTGGGTTACCAATCGGGTTTTGAAGAATCGGATATTGAAAAGCGTACAGAGCCTACGCTTCTTTTAGAGGATGCCGCAAGCATTATTGCGATTGCTGTGGCGTATCCTTCTAAAATGAAAAACGCCCCGCAAGGAAAAAGGGGAGCAAGAAGAGGCATCTTCTGCCGGGCATCATGGGGAACGGATTATCATACAGTTCTGCGCGAAAAGCTAGCACTAATTGAAGCGTTCTTAAAAGAAAAGGTGCCAGGCTGTCGAATCCGTTCCATGGTCGATACAGGAGAGTTATCAGATCGGGCTGTAGCTGAACGAGCAGGCATAGGATGGAGCGGGAAGAACTGCGCCATTATTACGCCTGAATTCGGCTCTTACGTCTACTTGGGAGAATTAATTACAGACTTACCATTTATGCCGGATGAACCGATAGAGGACCAATGCGGAGATTGCACTCTATGTCTTGATGTGTGTCCGACTGGCGCTCTAGTTCAAGGAGGCCAACTCAACGCACAAAAATGCGTAGCTTTTTTAACGCAAACGAAAGGTTTCTTGCCTGATGAGTACCGCGGGAAAATTGGCAATCGTATTTATGGCTGTGACACATGCCAAACGGTTTGTCCGAAAAATAAAGGGAAAATCAACTGGCTGCACGATGCATTCCAACCGGATCCGGAAATTGCTAAACCACTGCTTGAGCCGTTATTAACAATTTCGAATCGAGAGTTCAAAGAGAAATTTGGACATATCTCTGGGTCTTGGCGTGGGAAAAAACCAATCCAGCGTAACGCGATTATTGCACTTGCTCATTTTAAAGAAGAAGCTGCTCTACCAACTTTGATTAAAGTGTTCCAGCAAGACGAACGCCCAGTGATCAGAGGAACAGCCGCTTGGGCAATCGGTAAAATTGGCGGAGACGGAGCAAAAGAAGTGTTAGAAAAAGGGGCACTCATTGAAAAAGATGAAGAGGTCCAATTTGAAATTCAAAAAGGCTTAGATTTATTACTAGCCCAAAAATAAACTACTGCGGACGAGGGGACTCACCGGCTCGACATAAGTAGTCTTTGGGAATAGCAAAACATAAAGGAAGTGTTCAGTGTGTCATTACACATTGTGTTATATCAACCAGAAATACCGGCAAATACCGGCAATATCGCACGGACATGCGCAGCGACTAATACGCATTTGCATCTCATCCGACCTCTAGGTTTTTCAACAGACGATAAAATGCTGAAAAGAGCAGGCCTAGATTATTGGCATAGCGTAAACATCACATACTATGATTCGATTGATGAATTCTATGAGGCCATACAAGATGGGACTGTTTACTATATAGAGACATTCGGCACGAAGACGTATTCAGATTTTGATTACAGTAACTCAGACGAAGAAATCTACTTTATGTTTGGGAAAGAAACGACAGGTATTCCAAGAGAGGTTATCCATAACCCAGAAGAGCAGTGCTTGCGTATTCCACAAAGCGATCATGTTCGTTCGATGAATTTATCGAATACGGCTGCTATTGTGATATTTGAAGCACTCCGCCAGCAAGGATTTAAAGGATTACAGTAAAAGTAAAAAAGGACAGCCATAACAGGCTGTCCCTTTTTATTTACATATTATTTTACAGGTTTGTCCTCATAACCAGCAGTAAAGATAGCCACTAAGAATGACAAAATCACACCAAGAATTAAGATTAATCTCATGGTTGTACCCTCCTAATTGAATGAAAAAATGAAAAGTTCTCTTACAAGTATAGCCTAATTTTTGTGAAAATGAAACGCTATTTGTTTAAGAATTGTGGCGATTAAACGATGGTTCGAATAGTTACTTGTTATACCAACTCTTATCAAACTCCAAATGTAATAACTCACCAAACTGTATTGCAAAATCTATAAAAGAGGATCCTTTAGCAGTTAACAGATTGCGATCAACTACAACAGAAGAATTCGCATATATGCCTTCATTGAAAGTTCCTAAAAAGGAACGCTGGTCTTTCGTTAATCCAGTAGTGTATTTTCGCCCGTTTAACAATCCACTCATCGATAAAAGATAGGGTGCGCTTGATATGGCTCCTATGAGGATATCTCTTTGCTTAAAACGATGCAAAAAAGATTTTAATTCGGCATGGTTAACTAAGTGTTCGAAATCATCGACTCCTGGAAGAACGATGCTATCCAATTGATTTATGTCAATTTCCATTATTGTGGTATCAGGCATACAAGGAAGGCCAGCTTCTCCTTTAACTACTTTATGATCTAGACCTATATATAAGATTTGTTTCTGTCCTTGCATGAGTACGGATAAGAGTACCGATAATTCATATTCGCTAAATCTGGGATATAAAAGGATTCCTGTGTACATATGTTTATTCTCCTATGATTTTGAGTGAGTAGATTTCAACCAAGATATTCCTCACTTTAATAATTCTATATTTGTAGTAAAATTGTATTGCAAATCAATTATGCTATAGTGAGGTGTACATTTGGATAAAAAAGACCATTTTAAAAACTTATTGAAATCAAACTGTATGGATGAAAATATACCTTTAAGAAAAGTTAAATATAATTGTACTGATAAGAATGTTTATATCCGTATTAAAAATGATATAAAAAGAGATGTAGAGTTAGATGTCATAGAAATTTTAAGCAAAATACTTACAGTTTTAGTAACCTTAAAAGTAGATTTTAATCACTATTACAGTTTATATCCACATAAAAAAGGGCTAGACGAATTTGTAATAGTATTTAAAAAAGAAGATTATTTAAATTTGAATTTAAAGCTAGAAACAGGAGACTTTTAAGTTGAAAGCCCCACTTTATTTCCACCTTTTTTTTTTGTTAAAGAGGGGCTATTATTGGCCTCTAATATTTATAGAAGCTTAGATACTAATCCTTTATTTCTCCACCTGATAACTCTTAAGTTCCTCACTTAAAAGAAAATCCCCATGTTCGTCTCTTAAGAAGGGAAGGACATCGACAATGGCGTTAAGGTTTAATTCACCATAGATATGTGGATATTCTCTTCCATAATTGCCGTCGTCCTCCCATTTGATTTCTGCTTCGACTTTATCGGTGTCTATGCACAATAGCAATAATGGTTCTTTTATTTCCTTAAAGTATGGGGCTACACGCCAAAAGTCTTCGATAGAGGCGCAATGGATAAAATTACTTGAATCAAGCAATTCCTGTCCATAATATTTGTCTTTCTTAACAGTTTCCCATTCTTGTTGTGTTAAGCAATGTAAAATGATCATTCTCTTTCTCCGTCCTTTGATAGTAGTTCTTGGCATGCCTCTAAAAAGAGATGAGGTTCATCTGGACTAAGATGAATTTTAGTCACCTTTTTCGTAAAGCCATACATCAATTTTACTTCCTGTGGTGCGTAGCAATCAATTTCAATAGCAGGCTTTTCTTTTATGAAATCGGGAAGCACGGCATCAAGCGTTATATCTACTTCCTCTTTAGATAGTTTTTCTGGTCCTTGATATATGTGTACACTTTTTATTTGTGTTAAGGGAATGGATATTTGTTTCATCACACCAATTTGCATATGCAGCATTTTTTCTGTCATTATAATGGGGCATAATCGAACTGCCTGAATCTCAGCCACAAATATTATGAGCCCATAGAGATTTAACATTAAAAGAATGATGGATACAGTAGGACTCCAATTATGAAGCAGCCAGTGAAAACCAATTGATTCAAAAATGAGAGCATGAATAAGCATGATATATACTGCGATAAAGCTTGTTTTTTTATGGAATGTAAAGGTTCTATATTTAGTCGATGCAATAGGAGGCTCTGCTTTCCAAGAAAACAAGCTGTAATACCAGATAGATAATTCAGTACTGAACATATCCAGGGTTCTAGAGGGCTTTAAATGATTAGCAAGTCCTGAGCTTAACCGGAGTTGAAATATGGGTATGCTTTGCTGTGACAGCTTGGATTGCTTCAACATTGTTGGAAGCTTAGTTAGCAGCTTGTATACCACATGAAGTTCTAAAGAGATAAAGACCCCTTCAGCTATAAATAAAATGATAGGAACGAATGAATAGCTTGAATAAAGGCCACCTGGGACAATAAGGTTTGCTGTGTAAAAACTAATAATTATGACTGGAAGCACATACTTCAAGGAATATTTTTTACGAATGATAAAGAGATAGGTCAGCAAAGGAATAACCAGTATGAAGTCAAACAAAGTTCCTAATACCATATTCTTTGGAATAGGTTGCAAGGCATCAAGACGATAGGCAAGGACATTCGAGCCGACTACAGCTGTGTGAAGAAAAAGAAACCAAAACTTTTTTGTTTTTGAAATGGTTAGCATAGTACTCCTCCTTTCTAATTTCATTTTATGAAATTTACTATGGGAATGGTAGTATGTATTGTGAAAAAATTCCTACAATTCAAGGGCGCATATTTTCAAAACAAAAGGGTATAGATAAAGAAGTAATGCCAATAAGAAAGGTGGTTTGTATATGGATAAGGATAAAATTGAGCAAGAGAATGGTTCAATGGCCACTTCATTTGAAGAAGTGCAGCAGCTTGGCAAGCAAATGGAGAAGCGCCGAGATGAAGAGGATTTAGAGGAAGCAGGCCGCCAGTCAGATCCTGAACAATTTGATGATGAATAAGCAAAAAGGCTATCCCGTCATATGAACGGGACAGCCTTTTTTCGTTATTGCAAGAATATCAGTTGGATAGCAAACAGGATGGCAAATAAGTAAAGAAGCGGATGCACCTTTTTCGCGTCGCCTTTCACTATTTTTAGAATTGGGTAAGAAATAAATCCGAACGCAATACCTGTTGAAATACTAGAGGTTAGGGGCATAATCAAAATAATTAAGAATGCCGGGAATGCTTCATCAAAGCTATGCCAGTCAATTTCTTTTATAGAAGAAATCATCAATGTACCGACAATGACAAGTGCTGGTGATGTAATAGCTGAAACGTCTGATACAGCTGTCACTAAAGGACCGAAGAAAGAAGCGATGATAAAGAACACAGCAACTGTCAATGATGTTAAACCAGTACGACCACCTGCTGCAACACCGGCTGAAGATTCTACAAAGGCAGTAGTCGGGCTTGTTCCGAACATAGAACCAACAATCGTACCTAGTGAATCGGCTAATAGTGCTTTACGTGCACGAGGCAATTCATTACCTTTCATTAGACCTGCTTGTTTCATAACGCCTACGAGTGTACCTGTGGTATCAAACAATGTCACAAGAATGAAAGAAAAGACTACGCCATATAGGCCATAATGAATTACGTTGGAGAATGCTTCGATTGGATTCCAAACGAGTATGCCCTTTGGTAAGTGAGGCAGTGCCACGACATGATGGATTTTAAGCTGTCCTGTTAGGATGGCAATAATACCTGTAATGACCATGCCAATAAACAAAGAACCTTGAATATTGCGGACCATCAAAATAACCGTAATGGCAAGGCCAACTAATGTTAGTAATGCATTGGCCGATGATAAATCGCCTAGTGCTACGAGTGTACTGTCGTCGCTTTTTACGATGACATCACCTGATCGAAGACCGAGAAAGGCGATAAATAAACCAATACCGGCTGTGATGGAGCGTTTTATGTTTTCAGGAATAGCGGTGATTAGCTTTGCACGAAGCGGTGTAAGGGATAGGATAATGAAAACAATCCCCGCAACAAATACGGATGAAAAAGCGGTCAGATAATCCATTTTTCCGTTAGAGCCAAGAACAACCGAATAGGTGAAGAAAGCATTTAAGCCCATACCTGGAGCGATAGCGATTGGATAATTAGCGCAAAGAGCCATCCATAAGGTACCAACCACAGCGGAGATAATGGTTGCCATAAATACTTGATCCACAGGTACGCCTGCATCATGCAAGATTTTTGGGTTAACCACGATGATATATACCATAGCTAGAAATGTCGTCATTCCAGCCGTTAATTCTGTTTTTGCATTAGTATTATATTCTTTTAGACGAAACAATTGAAAACCTTCTTTCTAAATACGAACGTTAAAAACAACATATTATATAATATTCGTTCCTAAGTGAAATTTCAACCCTAAATCAGAAATGCGATATTCTCTAAATACTCAGGCAATAGTGTATAATAGATTGAAACTTTAACTTCAATGGAGTTATTTCTTATTGAAGAAAGTGCCAACACCCACTTTTTAGAGCAGTTACCCCGTTCAGGTGGGATAAAAAAACAATAAGGAGGAGTTAATATGTATTCAATCACTTCTACAAAAAAACTACATAATGGAATTGAAATGCCACGTTTTGGTCTGGGTGTCTACAAAATGACAGAACCGAAAGAAGCGTTTAACGCGATCAAAAAGGCGATAGACACTGGATATATTGCGGTAGATACAGCTGCACTTTATGGCAATGAAAAACAAGTAGGGGAAGCTGTACGTGCATCAGGCAAAAGAAGAGAAGAAATTTTCATCACTTCGAAAGTCTGGAATACAGACCAGGGGTATGATGAAACATTGCGCGCTTTTGAAAAAACGTTAAAAGAATTGGATACGGATTATTTAGATTTGTATCTTACACATTGGCCGGTGCCAGATAAATTCATGGACACGTATCGAGCAATCGAACGTTTATATGAAGAAAAGCTCATCCAAGTGCCTGGTGTATCAAATCATGAAATTCATCATTTAGAAAAAATATTTGCACAAGCAAATATCCAGCCTATGGTGAATCAAGTAGAGCTGCATCCTTATCTTACCCAAGAAGAGCTTCGCCAATTCTGTCAAAAGCATGATATTGCGATTACTGCATGGTCACCGCTTGGTCGTGGGGAAGTATTGCAGGATGAAACCATTCGAGCGATTGGCGAAAAATATGGCAAATCAATTGCTCAAACAGTGATCAGATGGCATCTGCAAAGTGATCATATTGTCATTCCAAAATCAGTTACACCAAGCCGCATTGAAGAGAATGCGGAAGTGTTTGATTTTGAATTAAGTGAAGAAGATATGAAAGCGATTGATGGGCTGAACCGAGACCAACGCTTTGGGTCCCACCCTGATCATTTTAATTATTAAAAAAAAATAGTCCATCCTTTTTAGGATGGACTATTTTTATATCTTACTTATTTGTTGTCTTTTAAAATTGATGCTTCGAAGAATTTTTTAAACGTTTCTTTAGACTGTTCTCCTACCACACGAAGCTGTTCCTTGCCATCTTTATAGTATACAAGGGTTGGTGTGCCTTCATCGATGTGATATTGATCCCAACCTTGTTCGAATTCCAGAAGGTTGTATTGGTCGATGTGAATACCCATATCTTTTGCAAGAGGCATTAGAATTGGAGATACTCTTTTACAATGAATACAATCTGATTTAAAGAAATACACCATTACATCTTTGCCACTTGAGATTTTCTTTTCTAATTCATCAGGCAAGATGATATTTTGATAATTTTTATCATCCAGCAAATCAATAGTTGATTGTTTAAGCGAGTCTTTTTTATACGGATTGTCTGCTAGTTTATCTTTGTTTGATTGGTTATTCAAGAAGTAGAGTGCTACAAATGCAATAACTACAATTAAACCGATAACTAATAGGACTGTTAGTTTATTGTCATTCTTTTTTGTATTCGATGTGTTTTTAGCCAAATTATTTTTCCCCCTTAAGAACGTTCAGCATAAATATGCTTGTAGCAGCAATTAAGATAAAAGCTATGAGTGATAGAAAAGGTATCGTGATAAAACCGAGCCAATTGATGTAATCGCCTATGCACGATACACGGCCGCATGATACAGCGGAATCTTGTAAGAAAGGAACCTTTTGGATTCCATAGTGATAGAGTGCTATACATGCACCTATACAAGAGAAGATAGCTGTAGTGACTGCGATGCGCGCATTTTTTTGGATATAGGCTACGCCAATAATAATGACGAGCGGGTACATAAAGATGCGCTGAATCCAGCATAACTTGCACGGCTCATAATGCTGCACTTCAGAAAAGAACAGTGAGCCCATCGTTGCGATTAGTGATACCACCCACATAAATAGTAAACTATTTTCCAACTTTTTTGTCATGAGAAACTCCTAATCTTTCAAAATTGAGATATTGATTGTTGCTATTTTAGCATACCTGCATAATGGTGAAAAGTGCAAGCAGACTTACTTGCTAACTTGCTAGCTTTTGGTCATGCCAACATAAATGCCAATATTAGCTAACAATGATATGATGAATAGTATCAGTAAAAGGAAGAGGGAGCGGTAACCGATGCAGCCGACAGATCATTCAAATATACGCTTATTAAAAGAGATTGCAGAACTGCTAAATGAAGGAACTGAATTAAAGCCCATGCTAGAAGGGGCTCTCCGAAAATTTTTAGGGGGGACCAACTTTGAGACAGGCTGGATTTTCTTCATCAACGGTAAAGGAAAGCATGAACTTTTAGCACATGATAATTTACCGGAAGCTTTGTCCTATAATAAGTGCCAATTTTTAGAAAAGGGTGGCTGCTGGTGTTTATCGAAATATCGCAATCAAGAATTAAAGAAGGCTTCCAATATTATTGAATGTCAGCGCCTAGAAAGCGCAGCTTCTGCTAATGTAGGCGATTGTGCACGTATCACACACCATGCAACAGTACCGCTTCAATCGGGAAAGGAACGTTTTGGTTTACTAAATGTTGCTTCTCCGAATACGATTCGCTTTACTAATGATGAACTGGCACTACTTGAATCTGTAGCTTTCCAAATGGGTTCAGCTATTAAACGAATTCTGTTAACAAAACAAGAGCAGGAATTAGCATTGGTGCAAGAACGTAATCGATTAGCGAGAGATCTACATGATTCTGTGAATCAACTCCTATTTTCTGTCACATTGACTTCTCGTGGTGGAGAAGAGATGACTGATCAGGTTGAAATCAAGGAAACATTTAAGGAGATACAAAATTTGACGCAAGAGGCGTTAACAGAAATGCGGGCGCTCATCTGGCAGCTACGTCCTAAGGGCTTGGAAAGCGGACTGATGGAAGCCGTGAAAGGGTACGCTGAAATGCTCGGTTTACAGTTGAAAGTGAAAATGACGGGGGTACTGCAATTACCATCTCGTATTGAAGAAACGCTTTTTCGACTGACGCAAGAGGCCTTAAATAATATACGTAAACATGCAGGAGTAAAGAAGGCTGAAATTTTTGTCACCATTACAAATCGAGATGTACTGCTCGTTATTAAAGATGAAGGTCGTGGATTCCAAGTGGATTCGCTCGTAAATCTACCATCGTTTGGGCTAAGGAGCATGAAAGACCGAACTACTTCTTTAGGCGGTACTATTGATTGGGTTAGTGAAATTGGAAAGGGGACGGAGATTTTAATCCGCCTGCCATACTAGGGGGGAAGAAAAAATGATAAAAGTGTTAATCGTGGATGATCATCATGTTGTAAGAAGAGGCCTTTTGTTTTTCTTGAAAACACAAAAGGATATCGAAGTTGTTGGGGAAGCGAGTAACGGTAAGGAAGCGATTGAACTGACGGCATCGCTTCAACCTGACATTATCCTTATGGATTTGGTGATGCCAGAAATGGATGGAATCCAGGCAACCAAGCACATTAAAGCGAAATATCCAAATATCCAGATTATCATGCTGACAAGCTTCTCTGATCGCGATCATGTAGTTCCTGCCATAGAAGCGGGAGCAGCAGGGTATCAATTGAAAGACATTGAACCAGATGAGCTTGTGTTGGCCATCCGTAGAGTGATGGACGGAGAGAATATTATGCATCCTCAAGTAACCACTCAGCTTATCCAAAATCAAGAAATGACCAGCGAACTGCCGCATATGCTGCATCCGTTGACTAATAGGGAACAAGATGTCTTGGGAGAATTGACGAAGGGTAAAAGCAATAAAGAAATTGCGTCCTCTCTTTTTGTAACAGAAAAAACAGTCAAAACCCACATCTCTAACATTTTTGCAAAGCTTGAAGTACAGGACCGTACGCAGGCTGCATTGTACGCAGTTAAACATGGACTAACATCAACTGAATGACTTATTTGGATACAAGTAATATAGTTACACAAAATAAAACCGAGCAGATATGAAAATAAATTCATATCCGCTCGGTTACTTTTTATATGAGCATTTTTTATGCTATTTTTTATGTGGATTAAATATATTTTGATCCAGAACTCGTTCTAATCCTTCCGGTTCAATGTGGACAAGTGAAACAGCAAAGGGCTTCGCTAGTTTAATTGTGTTTTCAATTTCCTCTGTAATCTGATGGCTTTGCCAAACATCTAATTGGGGATCGACGGTTACTGTCAAATCTACAAATATTAGGTTGCCATGATTGCGACCCTTTAAATCGACTAGTTCTATCACACCATCTACATTTTTAATGAGAACGGACAAAGCCTCTAGCTCTGCTTCATCAAAACCATCTGTCAACGCATGGACAGCTTCAAAGAAAATATCATAGGCCGTCTTAATAATTAAAGCACCTACTAAAAATGCTGTGATGGAATCAATAATTGGAAACCCAAAGATAGCGCCTAAAATACCAATGGCAGTTCCGAAGCTGACCCAAGCATCCGAACGATTATCATAAGCTGCTGCTTTAATAGCAGAGCTATTAATTCTTTTTGCTAGGCGAATATTGAACATATATACCAGAAACATGACAATGCCACTGCCAAGGGCTACAACAGCTGTTAAGAGGGAAGGAGCCGTATGATGTTCCTCAAAAAAGCTTTTCCCAGCATTTAATAGTACCTGCAAACCGACAATTGCCATGATAAATGACGCGATAAGGGAGGAAATGGTCTCTGCCCGTAAATGGCCATATTGGTGATCTTTATCAGGTGGCTTCTGTGAAATCCTAAGGCCTACTAGAACGGCCGCGGAGGCAATGATATCTGTAGTATTGTTTAGTCCATCTGCTTTTAAAGCTGTCGAATGGCCGATAAAGCCGATGATTAACTTTACACTGCTTAAGACTAGGTACGTCAGAATACTAAGCCAGGCTCCTTTTTCCCCTTGTCTTAAGTTTGTATATAAGTCCACAATGTTTCCTCCTCGCAAAAGTTTCAAACAAGCGAAAACGACGCACACTACAGAATAGTGTGCGTCGTTCCATGTTTTGTTAAACAAGATAATTAGTTAGGCTGTATTGGATCTGCTACAGTAGCAGCAGTCTCTGAACTCTTTGGAAGTTTTATTACTTCTAAGTATAGTATATGGTGGCCATCTAATTCTTTAATAATAAATTCATAACCTTGCTCAGTGATTTTCTCACCTTTAATCGCTTCAAAATCTTTTGTCATAAACCATCCGCCAATTGTATCGATATCATCCTCTTCAATACGAATGCCTAAGAAGTCATTTACATTTTCAATCAGCATCTTAGCATCGAAAATAAAATGATCCTTGTCAACTTTGCGAATCTCAGGCACTTCATCTTGGTCGAATTCATCGCGGATGTCACCAACGATTTCCTCAATAATATCTTCAATTGTAACAAGGCCGGATGTGCCGCCGTATTCATCCATTAAAATAGCCATATGAATACGTTCACGTTGGAATTTTAAAAGTAAATCACTAATTGGCATTGTTTCAAATACCCGTATAATCGGCTGCATATATTGTGTTACGGATGTATCGCCTTTTGCGGGATTTTTGATATACGCTGTAAGCAAGTGCTTCATATTAACAAGGCCGATGATATGGTCCTTGTCACCTTCAATAATAGGGTAGCGCGTATATTGTTCAACACCCATTACTTCAAATACTTCTTTTAGTGTCAGTTCTTTTTCAATGCCAATGATTTCTGTACGAGGGACCATGATTTCCTTGGCTGTGCGATCATCGAATTCAAAAATGCTATTCACATATTTGTATTCGGATTGGTTGATCTCGCCGCCTTTTAAACTATCGGATAAGATAATCCTTAATTCTTCTTCCGTCATGGCAACCTCAGATTCATTTGTAGGTTTAAGGCCAAACAGTCTTGCTAAACCATTTGCGGACGAATTTAAAATCTTAATGAATATAAACATCACATTGTGGAAACCAATTAAAAATCCGGAAACGCCGAGTGCGACATTTTCTGCTTTTTGAATGGCCAATGTTTTTGGTGCCAATTCTCCGACGACAACATGTACAAATGTCACAATCGAGAAGGATATGATAAATGAAAGAACCGTTGTAACACTATTATTAAGTTGCAGCAAGTTAAAGAGCGGCTCTAACAATTTGGCTACTGTTCCTTCACCTAACCAACCGAGACCGAGTGAGGTAATCGTAATACCCAGCTGGCACGCGGATAAATATTCATCTAAATTAGAAATTACTTTTTTCGCTTTAATGGCTTTTTTGTTGCCTTCAGCGATTAATTGATCAATACGAGTTGTTCTAACCTTTACGATAGCAAACTCTGTTGCTACGAAAACTGCTGAACATGCGATCAAGACAGCAAACGCTGTCAATCGTATGGCTATGTCCAAAGACTTCCTTTGTTCCAAGACCCAAATGAGGGGGAGAACAAAGTGTACACCTCCTGTGAAATGAAAAATATTTTAGTAAGATAATCATAAAATATTTAGCGAAAAAAAACAAATCATCACCTTCTATTTGTTATGATTTACTAATAAAATTGGTCTTTTGCCACCAAATAGGGGAAATAGTATATTCATTGGTAGTGTATTAACTCTATTAAAGTACCTATCAAAAGACATGAAAAATCAGAAAAAAAGGTTGATTAAATATAAAATAACTAATTTTATAAATTTTTAGAAAAATCATTGACACTAACAAAAACGCAATGCTAATATTAAGGAACACTAAATAATAAATGGGAAATGGAGGTAATTAACATGAAAATGATATGCAACAATCTTATAACTCAATATCATAATGTTTCTCCTGCTCCTATTAACTTCAATTGAATTAGTAGATGTTACGGGAGGGTTCCGTACTCTTTTATGCTGGCGCATGCTCTTATAAGGGTATGCGCTTTTTTGTGTTCCTAATTCAATCATTAGTGTAAAACAAACAAAGGAGAGAGCAGTATGTACTACCAAAAAATGAAAAAGCATTTAAACAAGGATTCGATAGAAGATGGCTAGCTAAGAAAGCGAAAGAAGAGAGGAAGGAAAAGATAAATGTTCGATGTATTAGTGAAATTACAGTGGTTTTTTAAAGAAAATAGAAAAAGATATACAATCGCAGTGGCCTTGCTTATAGTGGCTAACGCTTTTGAAGTTATTCCACCATGGCTAATCGGCAAGTCGATAGACGCTATCCATAGAGAAACGCTGACGACTACCTTGCTATTTCAATTCCTTGGAGGATTGGCAATTGTCATGACATTAGCCTATATTGTCAACTTCGTATGGCAATTCCAACTATTTGGCGGCTCAAACGTGATTGAACGTAGGCTTCGTAAAAACTTAATGCAGCAATTTTTACGAATGTCTCCGCCATTTTACGAACGTAACCGTACAGGTGACTTGATGGCAAGAGCTACCAATGATTTACGAGCTGTTTCTGAGACAGCGGGTTTTGGTATTATGACACTCTTAGATTCGACCTTATATCTAGGCACGATATTGCTGATGATGGCTTTTTCTGTATCTTGGAAATTAACGCTAGCAGCTATTATTCCACTACCTATTTTAGCGATTACCATGCAAATGCTAGGGAAAAAAATTCATGAAAAATATACAATCGCCCAAGATGCGTTTGGCCATATGAATGATAGTGTACTAGAAGCAGTTGAAGGTGTGCGTGTTGTTCGTGCATATGTGCATGAGAGAGAAACAGAAAACAAGTTCGGTGAAATGACAGAAGATGTATACAAAAAAAATATGGACGTAGAACGGATTGATGCATGGTTTACGCCCATCACAAGAGTCTTAACAGGCCTCAGCTATATGATCGGTCTTGGATACGGAGCATATTTGGTTTCCATCGGTGATATAACACTAGGCAAGCTGATTTCGTTTAACGTGTATCTTGGTATGATCGTTTGGCCAATGTTTGCAATTGGTGAGCTGATCAATGTTATGCAGCGAGGGAATGCATCGCTTGACCGTGTGCAAGAAACGTTAAATGAAAAAGAAGATGTGAAAGACCCGTCCGCACCAGTCGTAGTGGAAAGTCCCAATTCAATCGACTTCCAAGACGTCACATTCCAATATCCGCAATCGCAGTCTATTAACTTAGCTCACTTAGATATTTCATTGAAGAAGGGGCAGACATTAGGGATTGTAGGGAAAACAGGGAGTGGCAAAACGACAATTGTCAAACAACTACTAAAAGAGTATCCGACAGGTGAAGGGGCATTACAAATTTCTGAAGAAGAAATCGGTGCCCAAAGTAAAGAACAAGTACGTAAGTGGATCGGCTATGTGCCTCAGGATCATGTGCTTTTCTCTCGTACGATTAGAGAAAATATTCTATTTGGAAAACAGGATGCCACAGAGGAAGAGCTTAAAGAAGCGATCCGTGTTTCATGTTTTGATAACGATTTACAGATGCTGCCTATGGGGTTAGATACCATGGTAGGAGAAAAAGGCGTTTCACTTTCTGGAGGGCAAAAGCAACGGATATCTATTGCACGTGCTTTAATCCGTGATCCTGAAATTCTTATTTTGGATGATTCCCTGTCAGCTGTGGATGCAAAAACAGAAAGCAGAATCGTGAAAAATATCCAAGAGGAAAGACAGGATAAAACAACGATTATTGTGACACACCGTTTGTCTGCTATCATGCATTCAGATTGGATTATCGTCCTTGAAAACGGAAAGATCATAGAAGAAGGAACGCATAGCGATCTCCTCAAGCAAAACGGTTGGTATAAAGAGCAACACAATCGCCAGCAGATCGAGGGGGCGAAATAATGAACACTACACAAAGACTTTGGCAATACGCGCTGCTTTATAAAAAAACATTGCTGATAGGGCTATTCCTCTTGGCTATCGCCGTAGCAGCAGATTTGGCAGGACCGTTTGTCGCCAAGAAAATCATTGATGACCATATCGCCAAATCAGTAACAAATGGTCTGGAATTCAAGCCTATTGCAGTTTTATTGGCGGTATTCTTCGGCCTAGCGGTGACAACAGCTATCTTCCGTTATGGTCAATATATCATGCTGCAAGTGGGCGCAAACCGCATTATTCAAAAAATGCGAAACGATGTCTATAAGCATATTCAAACATTGCCGATCAACTATTTTGACCGATTGCCAGCAGGTAAGGTGGTCTCTCGCGTAACGAACGATACAGAGGCCATTCATGATTTGTTCGTGACAGTTGTCTCGCAATTTGCGGCTAGCTTCATGACTATCTTCGGTGTCTACATTGCGCTTTTCATCTTAGATTGGAAAATGGCCTGCTACGCATTGCTTGTTATTCCGATGCTGATTGTATGGGCCGTTCTTTACCGTAAATATGCGGCGAAATACAACCATATCGTTCGTGGAAAACTGTCAGATATGAACGGTATGATCAATGAATCAATCAACGGGATGACGATTATCCAAGCGTTTGGTCAAGAAAAGCAAATTGAAGGCGAGTTCAATGAATTAAATGATGAATATTATAAATATCAAAACAAACTAGTTTTCTTGGATGCTGTGACTTCTCACAATTTAGTAAATGTCATCCGATCACTGACATTTATTATGTTCATCTGGTATTTTGGAAGCGCAGAGTTGGATGGTCAAACAGCCATTTCTGTCGGGATGCTATATGCATTTGTAGACTACATCACTAGGCTTTTCAACCCTGTTACTAATATCGTCAATCAGCTTGCACGCCTTGAAAGAGCAAATGTTGCCTCTGAACGTGTATTTGAATTGCTAGATGAAGAAGGGGAAGCAGTCGATGATACCCGTATTCCACGATATAAAGGTGATGTAGCATTCAACCATGTATGGTTTGCATACAAAGATGAGGAATATGTATTAAAAGATATTAATTTCGAAGCAAAGCAAGGGCAGACAGTCGCGCTAGTGGGTCATACGGGATCTGGCAAAAGCTCCATTATGAATTTGCTGTTTCGTTTTTACGATGTAACGAAAGGGTCGATTACCGTTGACGGCAAAGATATACGAGACTGCTCCCGCCAAACTCTTCGCGAACATATGGGGATTGTTTTACAGGATCCGTATTTATTCACAGGGACCATTGCATCGAATGTCAGCTTAGATGATCCGCATATCTCAAGAGAGACTGTGGAAGAAGCGCTAAAAGCAGTTGGCGGAGACCGCGTGTTAGAGAACTTGCCAGGCGGACTGGATGAGCCAGTGATTGAAAAAGGAAGCACTCTGTCATCTGGCCAGCGCCAGCTCATTTCTTTCGCTCGTGCGCTTGCATTCAATCCAGCGATTTTGATATTAGATGAAGCAACGTCCAATATCGATACAGAAACGGAAGAAATCATCCAACATGCAATGGATGTATTGAAAAAAGGACGTACGACATTCATCATCGCCCACAGGCTTTCTACTATTAAAAATGCAGACCACATTTTAGTACTAGATAGAGGCGAGATTGTGGAACAAGGAACGCATGATGAACTTCTACTTCATGGCGGAAGGTATAACCAAATGTATAAACTGCAGTCCGGTGAAATAAAGTAAAGCTCACTTAGTCGGCTTAAGGAAAATAAGTTTACGCCGCCCTGTATGCAAAAAATCCAACGATGAAGAATCTTTCTTCGTTGGATTTTTTCTTTTTGGCAAATTTCCACACCACGCATAAGGCAAAAAACTGGTATGATAGAAATTAGTTTTTTAAAAAAGATATTGAGTTTAAAAGAAAGGAAGTTATGTTCATGGGACAAGTTATTGCTAAGCCAAGCACATTGCGTACAAACATCATATTAACGAACAAATCACGTGCAGGCATATTAGCATTCATGAAAGATGAACAAGCTTTTTTTCATCTTCAAAAGTCGTTTGTAGTCCATATTGAACATGTTCAAAATACTGCAAAAGATGAAATGGCAGCTACTCTTTATTTCGGACCAGACGAAAACCAATCTCTCTCCAAGGTGCTGGATGGTTGTGTTGCCGTGATGAATTGTGTCGTGAAATATGACGGGCTGCTAGCAACAAACTTTCGCGTACTTAGCAGTGGTGTTCCTGTTCACACGAATAGGCGGCTAAAGACTACCATTGACTTTGCTATTAATGCGAGCAACACAGTTGGTTTGCCGATTGAGCTGCATAATGCGATCCGTCAATTGCCTATTGCAGAGGAACGATCTAAATATGTTCAAAAGCGGATCGCCAGCTGGGAAGGCTACTTAAGTATACAAGAACGCGATGCAACGATGGATGACTTCCGTGCTACATTTACAGATTATAAATGCAACGAAAATTTCACTTATATGACTATTGCCATCAATGGGATAAAGGAAAAAGAGTGGCAAAAAGTGAAGGGTTTAAGCGTTAAAATTCAAGGAGCGAAAGAAGACCTTGGAACGGTCATTAAATCAAATCAAAAAAAGAAAACAGTCGAAATCGAACTGCGGCCGTTTATTCAAAGTCAGCTTCGAAAGGACAAATGGCATCCGAAATCGAAAGAATTAGTGTTTAGCAACTTTGCGACACTTAGCCAAATCAGACGTCTTCGCAAGGGGTTCAGCGATTTGGAGAAGGGGCTTGCTGCCAATGCGAATCTAGAAAAAATCTTATTCGAAGAGAGACCGAGAATTAATCAGCCTAAAAAGAAAGTTTCATTGGATTTCGATAATCGCTTAAATGAATTTCAGCGCGAAGCTGTTGCCGGAGCGCTTTCAGCAGAAGATTTATACGTCATTCAAGGTCCGCCTGGTACAGGGAAGACGACGGTTATATCAGAAATCTGCCAGCAAAATGCCAAGGCTGGGCTTAGAACATTAGTGGCGTCACAATCCAACTTGGCTGTCGATAATGCGCTAAGCAGGCTCCTCTCAAATAAAGATATCCGAATTCTTCGCTATGGACGTACGGAAAGCATCGAAGAAGAAGGCAAAAGGTTTATTGAAGAGAATGTAGCGCAATATTGGCGAGAGCAAACGCTGCATGATCTAGAAGAAGAACTGTCGAGACAAACCGACAATACAGCATTATTAGATGAAAAAATAGCCAAAAAAGAAACCGAACTTCAAGGGCTGAGATCTGAAATTGAAAGCCTTCAAAAGAGATTGGAAGAACAAAAGCGGGCCGAAGTAGAGGTTGAAGCAACACAACAAGAAATCAAAGAATTAAAAAAGAAATTGGGCGCTTTAAGAAAAGAATCACGTGAAGCTGAGGAACGCTTAGAAGCCATCATCAAGCAAAAGACACAAGAAGAGCAACAAATCAGGGAGTTCGAGGAGTTGCTTGGGCAATATGGTTCTCTTAGCCAGTTAGAAGAGCTAGAAGCCCAAAAACAATCCGAAAAAGCAAGTCTACAAAAAGATATTTCATATTTAAA
Organism: Rummeliibacillus sp. GQ308; assembly: GCF_059759115.1. NCBI lineage: Bacteria > Bacillati > Bacillota > Bacilli > Caryophanales > Caryophanaceae > Rummeliibacillus > Rummeliibacillus sp. GQ308. Next base: position 53,054 of record NZ_JCAXDQ010000002.1, read on the forward strand.
CAACAAAAGTGAGCTAGAAAAAGCAGAGCACGCTTTGGAAAACGCACGGCTTGCCTATGGAGAGTGGCATGAAAAACATCAAGCATTGCAAAAAGCTCAGCAGGATGTTGAAGGTTGCGGCAAAATTCAGGAACTGCAGGGAATCATGGAGAAAAACAACATTCAGCCGAATGCAAAGATAGAGTGGCAACAGCAATCATTTGAACGCATTCAAGCGCAAATGTTCGGATACACCGAGTGGAAAGAAGTAAGAGAACGCTTATTTTCTGCAATCGGCTACTTAGAAGGTAAAATCGGTCCCTCAAAAAGCGAGGAAATTCAAAAACAAGTAGAAGCGCAAGCCGCAAATGGCTATTCTTCCTACGCTATCAGAGAAATTGATTCAGCGATTGATCATTTCAAAAGGTTTTTAGTAGATACAAAAGAAGTCTATGTTAACCAGCTGTATGTATATCTTGAACGCCTATATAATCGTCGCATCTTTGTCGACGAACAATTTGGCATGCTTGAAAACCAACGGCAGGAGATCATGCGCCTGTTCCATATGATGAAGGAAGAAGTAGCGAGTCTCGTCTCTTATCTTCTGAATGCTTCATTACAGCATAAAAGCAGCTTGATGAATGCAGGGAACAGATGGAAAAGCGAAGTAGAACAGTTGCAGCAACGATTGCCAGATTCATCAGAAGAAGCTAAAGAATTGCTGCCGCTTGAAGAATTAAAGGAAATTCTCGCAGGGCAAGAGAGAGACCTACAAGAACTACTAGCACACAAACAAAAAATCCAAATTACCACGCCAAAAATTGAAGAGATAAAAGGACAGCTGGAACACTCTTTAATAGAAGAAAGAGAAATATCTGCACAGCTGACTGAAATAAAAAAAGATAGCCAAAAAACGAATGAAGAAGGCTTGGCACAAGAGAAAAAATTAAAAGCATTGGAAGAGCTGCTCAGAGAAGATGTAACGCGCAAGCTCGATTATGTCAAAGAAGCGATCCAACATGTAGAAGCAGCAATAGTAGAATTGCAGCATGAGAAACAGCAATTGCCAATAAAGCAAGAACTCCAAAAGCAATGGCACAAGCTTCTGCTTGAAGCTAGCGAACATGATTTAGACGAAATTAAAAAGCTATACGTAAACCATGCTAATGTGATTGGGACCACCTGTGTCGCATCGGCTCGTAAAGAATTTATGGACAACTACCCTACATTTGATGTTGTGATCATTGATGAAGTGTCGAAAGCAACACCACCTGAATTGTTGCTACCGATGCTTAAAGGCAAAAAGATTATTTTGGTAGGAGACCATCACCAGCTTCCTCCGCTTATTGGCGATGATACATTGGAAGAAACGTTAAAGGCCATGATGGAGGAAAACAAAGAGCTAGATGAAACAAACGAATTAAAAAAACTGCTGAAAGAGTCATTATTTGAACGTCTGTTTAAAAACCTGCCGAAGACAAATAAACAGATGCTGGCAATTCAGTACCGTATGCATGAAAAAATTATGGATACGATTTCTCCATTTTATGAAAATGAGGATGATCGACTTCAATGTGGGCTTGAGGATTCAGATACAGCACGAGACCATTTCTTAGAAAGTCACTTTGTAAAGCGCCATAATCATTTATTGTGGGTTGATACACCGAATGAAAAGCCATATTTAGAAGAGCAGATGAAGAACGGCAAAAGCCGATATAACCCAGGCGAGCTTGATATCATTCGAGATATGCTGCGGGATTTAGATTCTGCGACAGAAATGGCAATCAGCCAGGGTAGTCTAGAAGCTGGTGTGAAGAAGAGTGTTGGCGTGATTAGCTTTTACGGAGAACAAGTGAAGAAGATCGACCATTTAATTCAACAGGAACTACAATTGCCGAACCTTCATTTGCGTACAGGGACAGTTGACCGTTTCCAAGGGATGGAGATGGATGTCATCATTGTCAGTATGGTCCGCAACGCTACACATAAAGGCGGAGACATTGGCTTTGCAAATGACTATCGCCGTTTGAATGTAGCACTGTCTCGAGCAAGGGAGTTACTCGTATTAGTCGGCAGTACTGAAATGTTTACAAAGCGTGCCAAACGAAAAGAATCCCGCAACATGTACAGCCATCTGCTACAAGTGGTGAAAGAGCAGAAGGGATGGCTTAATCATGAAGGAAATCCCGTTGTAAGGAAGTAGAAGAAACATGTTAAATGAATTAGAGAAAAAGCTCACAGAGCAAGTAAACAAAGACCCGCAAGTTAAAATTCTATCCGTATCCCGCTGGTGTTTTCCTGTTCAAACGGTTGAGTGTATCTTCCATCCAGTGAAGCGGGAAACCATGGATATTTTGATGAAAATGATTTTATTAAGCGTCCAGAAAGCAGAAATAAAGGATCCGAAAGAACTTAGTGATTTATTGCTAGTGGAAGAGCTGTTTGTGTTGGATTTATTGCAAAAGCTTATGCGTAAAGGTTTGGTTGAAAAAGAAGTCTATTACCAGTTGACCGTTAAAGGGGAGCGTCAACTGGAGAATGGCATCTATGAAGAGGAAATGGAAGAAGAAACACAGCAGCTTCTCTATAGTGCTACCCATCATCTATTGCTTGGAGGAGATATGGATAAGGTAGACCGTATCGATGAACTACCGGAACCATTCAAGTACGCAAGCGAAGAGACGATTGATCTAGACGAAATGGAGATCATCGAAGCGCTTCAAAAGACACGCGAAATGCAGGAAGAGGAAGATCAAGACGAGGAGAAAGTTCAAACATTCATTACGTCAATTGATTCCAAAAAAACGATTCAAATTCACGATGTACCATGTATTCAATACGTCCTCTATAATCGTGACAGTGATTTACTATATGTACGCGTTTGGAATACATTAACGGATCAATGGGATGAAAACCTCGAAAATATGCTGGCAGCAAAAGATTTACTCGATTTTAGGAGAGAGTATTTGGAGAAAGAATAATTCGCTCGTGCTTGTACACGCTACGAGCGAATATGTTTTAGTCATACACATGAAAAAGCATTAATTCATGTACCATTTTTTTTACTTTTTCTTCATCTGGCGGAATGGCACCAGTCCATTTAATACTGCCATCTTGTTCATATATGCCTTCATAGCGATTTTGCTTATAAAAAAACTGTATAGTCCAACCAGGCAATTGCTGATTGTCAAAGAATGGCTTATAACTAAAATGCTGAATCACAAATCCATCTCCCTTCTCCTACTTTAGTATAAGTTGCGACTGGATTATTTGAAAGAAATTGCTAATATTTTTATTATCATGAACGTCTCTGTTATAATATAGCTACTTCAGAGAAACGGGTGAAAAAGGTTGAATACTATACTGACAATCGTATTTATGACGGTAATTGGTGCAGTGATTGGCGGATTTACAAACCATATCGCTATCAAAATGCTTTTTAGGCCGCATAATCCTATATATATCGGTTCTTGGCGCGTCCCATTTACGCCAGGTTTGATTCCGAAACGAAGAGAAGATTTAGCAAGGCAACTAGGGAAAACAGTAGTGAATTATTTGCTGACGCCTGAGATGTTCCGCAAAAAACTATTTACCGTAAAAAATAGGGAACTAGTAGAAGGCTGGTTGAATGACAAAATCCGAAAGCTCTTATTCACGGATGAAAAAACACTCAACGATTGGCTGACGCAAATAGGCGCTGCTCATATGCCTGATATAATAGAACAAAAAGTAGATCAGGCTGTAGCGGAGCAGTTGGACAAGATAAAGAACGTACTATCCAACGAATCGATTGAGTCTTTGCTGCCAGAATCATGGGAAGCAAAAGCGAATAAAAAAATCCCAGAAATGTCTCGTTACATTTTAGAAAAAGCAGGCGGCTATTTTGAATCGCCTGAAGGAACACAAACTATCAAACGTTTGATCGATGACTTCTTAGAATCAAAGGGAACAGTTGGCGGCATGATTCAAATGTTTTTAGGTGATTCCAAATCGCTTGTAGGCCGTGTCCAAAAAGAAATCAACAAATTCATTCATGCGCCTGGAACGATGGTTCTATTAACTAACCTCTTGTCCAATGAATGGCAAAAAGTTAAAGTCCAATCTGTTACGAATTTATTTGGAGATTTAGATTTCACATCAACGACAAACAGGATCCAATCCTATGCGAAAAAGGAACTTGCGTTGCAAAGCCGCTTGGACAAGCCCCTTGTGCATTACTGGCAAGACGGACCAGAATGGTTTGCTGGCAATATAGTACCGCAAATGACCGAAAAGGGTTTTGCTCTTGCTGAAAGTCAGCTTGAAGATGCCATCAAACGCTTAAATCTAGAACAAATCGTTAAAGAACAGGTAGACTCCTTCCCAGTATCTGTACTGGAGGATCTGGTGCTAGGCATCTCGAAAAAAGAATTCAAGATGATTACTGTATTAGGTTTTGTACTTGGAGGACTTATTGGGATTATTCAAGGAATTGTCGTGATCATCTTCTAATTGAAGAGCCTTTTGAATATATCTACTAGAGAGTAAATGACGAAAACAAAAAGAAAGCAGGGGATCATATGGTTAACATTTACAACGAAATCAATGCATTAGAAGGAACTTTCCGTAAAACTAATGAATATTCAGCCTTGAAAAAAGCGATTGAAACAGTAAAGGGCGATAAAGAAGCAAAGGCTATTTTTAAGAGTTTCAGAGAGGTACAAATGAAACTTCAGAAAAAACAAATGCAAGGCGAGCAAATTGGCGAAGATGAGTTGCAATATGCTCAAAAAACTGCACAGCTAGCACAGCAAAATAAAAAAATCGCCAACATGCTGCAAGCAGAAATGGCTTTAAGCGGATTGATTGAAGAAATTAATCGTACATTAGTCAAACCAATTGAAGGATTGTATAATGAATTAAATTAGTTTTGAACAGCAGGCAACGTGAAAATACGTTGTCTGCGTTTTTTTGTGGAAAGAGAATGGACCTATAACTAATTACGCTTTGCACGATAAAATTTGCTACAATAGGTGAGATGGTTTGAAATCAGAGAGATTGAAACACATGGTAGAAAGAAGTGACTGGAATGAAAGTATTAAAAATAAATCCCGCATATCCGCAAGACTTTATGCGTGTTTTTCATGATATTACAAACTTATTTTTTGAAGATACAAAGATAGCGAAAAAAGAGATGGTGCCTGATTTAGAAGTGCATTTTACACATTCAATCAGTGATGACCATCTAATTAAAACAGAGGCAGAATTACAAGCAGAGGATGAAATTTACCGAAGCCATTATGAACAACAATATGCAAACGAAGGTACGGAAAGAGAACAGAAGATTCGTTTGAAAAGAGCTTTATCACATGTTTTGCTCGATACCTTAGAGCAAATGACAGAGATTAAGCAGCAGTGGGGAATCCTAACGGGCATACGTCCGACAAAGCTTTACCATAAATTTCGTAAAGCAGGCTTATCAGACGAAGAGATTCATCAAAAATTGGTATCTGAATTTAGCTTGTCAGATGGAAAGATAGACATGCTCAAGAAAATTGTTCAAACACAATTAAAGACGATTCCTGATTTAGATCAGATACACCAAGAAGTCAGCATCTATATAGGTATTCCTTTCTGTCCCACGAAATGTGCGTACTGTACGTTTCCTGCATATGCGATCCAAAGTAACAGAAAACAAGGGCGTGTTGCGACATTCCTAGATGGCTTACATTATGAAATAGAAGAAATGGGCAAGTGGCTTAAAGAAAATAATATAAAAATCACTTCTGTTTACTTTGGAGGAGGTACGCCCACTTCAATAGAAGCAGATGAAATGGATGCGCTATACAAAACGATGTTTGATTCATTCCCATATATGGAGGAAGTCCGCGAAATTACAGTAGAAGCAGGAAGACCGGATACCATTACAGAAGAAAAGTTGGAAGTGATGAAAAAGTGGGGAATTGATCGCATCAGCGTAAATCCTCAATCGTATACAGACGAAACGTTGAAAGCGATTGGACGGCACCATAGCGTTCAAGAGACCATAGATAAATTTTGGATGGCTAGAAAGTCTGGCATGAATAATATTAATATGGACTTGATTATCGGCCTTCCAAATGAAGGGCTAGATGAATTTGAACATTCAATAGAAGAAACAGAAAAAATGATGCCGGAATCTTTGACAGTCCATACACTAAGTTTCAAACGCGCTTCTGAAATGACGCATAACAAGGAAAAATATAAAGTGGCGGATCGTAAAACAGCGGAAGCCATGATGCACCGTGCTCATAGCTGGACAGAGGAGCATGGCTATACACCGTATTATTTATATAGACAAAAAAATATTTTGGGGAATTTAGAGAATGTCGGCTATTCGCTACCAGGCGAAGAAAGCATCTATAATATAGCAATCATGGAAGAAGCTCAAACCATCATTGGCTTAGGATGTGGTGCTTCTACAAAGCTTGTTAATAATGCCACAGGAAAAATTAATCAGTATCACAATCCTAAAGAACCAGCCCAGTATATTCTAACGTATCAAGATGCCTTCGATAAAAAAATCGACGCACTTAACGAACTATATGATATTGTGAAGAAATAAGCACCCATGCAATTTCTATACGGATTCTGTATAGAAATTGCTTTTTTTATTTCCAAATACAGACATATCTTGTAGATAATCAGGCTATACATAAATAACACATATTTAGCATAGGATAAATCATGTTAGGCAACGGACAACCTAGAGCAATAATGGTATAATAATTAGTACAATACAGAGTAAACGACATTATTCGACAGATTCATAGTCTTTAGTCGGCGGACTATTCGTATTGGAGGTTTAATTATGGACGAATATACACTCAAAACACAACTAACGGCAATCCATCAAGGAGAAGCCGAAGAAGAACAAAATCTATCTGAAATCATAACAGCGATGATTGAACATATAGGTTCTCCCGATAGCGACCTTAGAGAAAATCTTATCTACCAAACACTCTCTCGCTATATTGAAGACAATCGTTTGTCAGATGAGATGCTGACAGATCTCTTAAAGCTAGCTTTAAGTGATGATTATTTATTTTACGAAATTGGTGATGTGGGAACAGATCATATTTTCAAAAGAGCATCTGCTGTCTTATTAATTAAGTGGATACTCACGAAGGATCTAGAACGCGCATTCCTTTCTTTGCCACTCCTCGATAAAGCGAGGAATGAATTAGTCTTATATTTAGATTTAGAACAAGATTTAAGAGGTTACATTCCCGAAAAGGGATGGGCATGTACGATTGCTCATACAGCAGATGCAATTGATGCTTTAGTAAAGAATCCAAAATTGGATGTTGAGCAATTCCCTTCTATATATGAAGCTCTTGTGAATAAAGTATTTACAGCAACCATTGTATATGTAGATGACGAGGAAGAACACTTATTGGCACCGATCGTAACCATGCTTGGAATAGGATTATCTATTGAAACGGTTAGCGGCCTATCTCAGAAAGTACCAGTCTTTTTGGAACTCCAAAAAGAAAAGATGGAAGAGGAAAAATACGTAAGACTCTATAAAAATAGCAAAAATTTCTTAAAGAGCATGTATATTGCGACCGAGGAAAAGGAAGAATGGCTTCCTATCCACTCGAAGATTAATGTATGTTTGACTAATATTAATCAGCTGCACCCTCAAAGAAACTATATTGGAAAAATTTAATACTCCAAGACCTTCTCATTCATTAAATGAAAGAGAAGGTCTTTTTTATTAGATCTTATTAGGCTAATTAAAGCAAAATGCATGAAAAAAGTGCTATTACGACAATAAATAGATTAAAAAGAGAATTTAATATTAATTTCTAAGTTACCTATCCTATAATATCCGACATAAAAAATGATGATTCTCACTTTCTATCGCAAAATACGTAAAAAAATAATATAAATGTGACAATAGACTGAATATACTGGAACTAATATTTATGCTATTTTATTTATTTTTACTAAGTTAATTAACTATTTAGATGATTATCTATAAATAAAAATACAAAATCAACTAATAAATTGGGAAAACGATGACATTTTTGAATTAGGCTAATTGTATCTCATTTAAAAATATTCTATCAACTTCTTTTTTTCTTGTTATTAGTTTGATATAGTATTAACAAGCAAGGTTGTCGAAAAGCTGTTTTTGGTGACGACAACTACTTCTAACTATTAGATTGAGGAGGATATGAGAATGGTTAAGTATATCTTAAAAAGGCTTGCCTATATATTAGTTGCATTGTTTGTAATTGTTACAGCAACGTTTTTCTTAATGAGAATTGCTCCAGGTAGTCCTTTCGCTAGTGAGAAAAGTGTACCGCCTGAAATTCAAAAGGCATTAAATGAGGAATATGGATTGAATAATCCATGGTATATCCAATATAAAGATTATTTGGTTTCCACTGCAAAATTTGATTTTGGTGAATCAATGAAATATAAAGGTCGTTCAACAAACGATATGATTTCTGAAAGTTTCCCAATTTCACTTACTTTAGGGATTGAAGCAATGCTATTAGCTGTTGGCTTCGGTATATTAATTGGTGCGGCATCCGCGCTTTATCATAATAAATGGCCCGATTATCTCGGAACCACGTTTGCCGTCTTAGGCATATCTGTCCCGTCCTTTATCTTAGCGGGTTTATTGCAGTATTTTGTCGGGTTAAAGTGGGAGTTACTGCCGATAGCCGGCTGGAATGGCTTCATGTATAGCGTTTTACCAGCTATATCTATTGCCATCATGGATATGGGATTTGTCGCTAAATTAACTCGATCAAGTATGCTTGAACAAAATCATAGTGAATATGTAAAGATGGCTCGTGCCAAAGGGATTGGCAAGTGGACAACTCTTTTCAAGCATTCATTGCGTAATGCTTTAATGCCGGTTGTGACTTATTTAGGACCACTAGCTGCTGGTGTTATTACAGGTAGTTTCATTATAGAACAGATTTTTGCGATTCCTGGCTTAGGTAAATACTTCGTTACAAGTATTTCGAATCGTGATTACACTGTAATCATGGGTACAACAGTATTCTATTCAATTATTCTTTTATTTGCGGTATTACTCGTAGATATTCTATATGTAATTATCGATCCACGTATTAAGTTGAAAGGAGCGAAAAAATAATGACGCAATCATTTAAAGAAATTCCGAAAATTTCAAAAGATAAGTTTAAAATTATCGGAAGAAATGATAAAGATACAGAGAAATTAGCAGATAAATCCGTATCCTTCTGGAAAGAAGTAAGACTGCGATTTTCTCATAATAAGCTAGCTGTTTTTGGTTTAGTAGTTTTAGTAATCGTTGCATTGCTAGCTATTTTCGTTCCTTTGCTTTCTCCATATAGCTATCGCGAACAACTAGGTCTTTATAATGCACCACCTTCTTCAAAACATTGGTTTGGTACAGATGACCTTGGACGAGATGTGTTTGTACGTGTTTGGTTTGGAGCTCGAATCTCCTTATTTATTGGTCTGTCAGCAGCAATAATTGACTTAATTATTGGCGTAACATGGGGAGCAGTTTCAGGTTTATTGGGCGGACGCGTAGATGATATTATGATGCGTATTGCCGATGTTCTTACAGCGGTTCCTTATCTATTAGTAGTTATTATCTTGCTAGTAGTAATGAAACCAGGTTTAATTCCTTTAATTGTTGCTTTATCTATCACAGGTTGGGTAAAGATGGCTCGTATTGTACGTGGTGAAGTATTATCTATTAAAAATCAGGAGTATGTACTTGCAGCAAGAACTCTAGGTGCTGGCACGAAGCATATTATCCTAAAACACCTTGTACCTAATGCTCTAGGTGCAATCTTAGTTACTATGACATTAACGATCCCAAGTGCTATTTTTACAGAGTCATTCCTAAGTTACTTAGGATTGGGTGTTTCTGAACCAATGGCAAGTTGGGGAACAATGGCCTCAGAAGGGAATAAAGCAATTGATACAGCACCATGGCGTCTAATCTTCCCAGCTGTATTTATCTCATTAACAATCTTTGCGTTCAACGCAGTAGGTGACGGCCTTCGTGATGCGCTTGATCCAAAATTACGTAAATAATAATCTTTTAAAGAAGTAGGTGAGAGTATGAGCGAAACATTATTAGAAGTAAAAGATTTGAAAATAAACTTTAAAACTTATGCAGGGATTGTCCAAGCGGTACGCGGTGTTAACTTTGATTTAAAACAAGGCGAGACATTAGCTATTGTAGGGGAGTCAGGCTCCGGGAAATCCGTTACAAGCAATGCGTTGATGAAACTCATTCCACAACCACCTGGCATATATGATCAAGGTCAAATTCTCTTTGAAGGAAGAGATTTGATTCCATTGACAGAAAAAGAAATGACAAAAATCCGCGGTAATGAAATTGCGATGATCTTCCAAGATCCGATGACTGCGTTAAACCCAACGATGAAAGTTGGTAAGCAGATTATGGAAGTAATCTTAAAACATAATAAAAAAGCAACTCGTGACTCAGCTAAAAAGAGAGCGATTGAATTGTTGGATGAAGTAGGGATTCCTTTCCCAGAAAAACGGTTCAAACAATATCCACATGAGTTTTCAGGCGGTATGCGTCAACGTGTAGTTATTGCGATTGCGCTTGCAGCAGAGCCGAAACTATTAATCGCCGATGAACCGACAACAGCACTTGATGTAACGATCCAAGCGCAAATTATAGAACTGATGAAGAAAATTCAAAAGAATAGTAATACATCCATCATTTTCATTACTCATGATCTAGGTGTTGTAGCAAATATCGCGGATCGTGTAGCTGTTATGTATGCTGGCCAAATTGTCGAATATGGCGGGGTAAATGAAATATTCTATAATCCAAGACATCCTTATACATGGGGATTGCTTGGCTCTATGCCGGATTTAGAAAACAGTGAAGATGAATTATTGCGCACAATTCCAGGTTCACCGCCTGATTTAACTAATCCTCCAAAAGGGGATGCCTTTGCACCACGAAATGAGTTTGCTATGCAAATTGATTATGAAGAAGAACCGCCAATGTTCCAAGTAAGTGAAACACACTTTGCGAAAACATGGCTCTTACATCCTGATGCACCGCAAGTTCCAATACCGGAGGCTGTGCAAAAACGTATTGATGGTTACTTAGCAAAGGACGGTGTTAAACATGTCTGAGAAAATTCTAGAAGTCAAAAACTTAACGCAGCAATTTGGTTCTATTAAGGCTGTTGATGGTATTAGTTTTGATGTTTATAAAGGTGAAACATTGGGTCTTGTAGGGGAATCAGGCTGCGGTAAATCGACAACTGGCCGTTCCATTATCCGTTTGTATGATATGACAGATGGTGAGATCAAATTCAAAGGCGAAGATATTAATGGGAAGAAATCAAAAAGGGATTTAAAAGAATTTAATCGTGAAATGCAGATGATTTTCCAAGATCCCTATGCTTCATTAAATCCTCGTATGACAGCAGGAGAAATTATTGAAGAAGGCTTCGAAATACATGGCCTCTATAAAAATAGAAAAGAACGCAAAGAAAAAATAGGTTCTTTACTAGAAGTAGTAGGACTAAATCGTGAACATGCGAACCGCTATGCGCATGAATTTTCAGGCGGACAACGCCAACGTATCGGTATTGCTAGAGCGCTAAGCTTAAATCCAAGTTTCATTATTGCGGATGAGCCAATTTCTGCACTAGACGTATCCATTCAAGCACAAGTCGTGAACTTATTGAAAGAACTGCAAAGAAAACATGGTCTTACTTATCTGTTCATCGCTCACGATTTATCAATGGTGAAATATATTAGTGACCGTATTGCAGTAATGAGACGCGGAAAAATCTTGGAGCTTGGGACTTCAGAGGAAATCTATCAGAATCCGATACACCCTTACACGAAGTCATTGCTTTCAGCAATTCCATTGCCAGATCCTATTTCTGAAAGTACACGTGTAAGAATACCGTATGAACACGAAGACACTGATGCAGAAGCAACAATGCATGAAGTATTTCCGGGACATTTTGTATACGGTACAGATCAACAAATTGCAAAATGGTATAAATAGTTTTGTCTTTTATTTAATAATGAAAGATTTACTATATAAATCAGAGAGAAGCTATAGTTATATAACTAAAAACACAGAAAATTATAATAAAAGTATGTAAATAAGTTATATAATTAAAATATAAGAAAATTAAATTATCACTGAAAAATTAAATAATTTTCTTTTTTTATATAGTTTCCTCTGATATAGTTATAATAGTTACTCTTTGCTAGTAGCTAAAATGTACACCATAGAGGGGGATATTTATGAAGAAAAAGTTTTTATCGCTAGTGCTATTATCAGCATTAATGCTAGTGCTTGCGGCATGTAACTTTGGAGGTTCTAAAGACAAAGATGAATCATCTGGCTCAGGCTCTAAAGGCGGAGACAAAACATTGAATCTATCAATCACTTCAGAGCCACCAAGTTTAAATCCACAACTTGCTAATGACAGTACTTCTGGTGCGGTTATTCGTGCAGCATTTGAAGGTCTTACTCGTGTAGACAAAGACGGTAATGTTCAAAATGCAGCAGCAGAAGATGTAAAAGTAAGTGACGATAAATTAACGTATACATTCAAGTTGCGTGATACAAAATGGTCAAATGGCGATTCTGTAGTAGCTGGCGATTTCGCTTACGCTTGGAAATGGGCATTAGATCCAAAGAACGCTTCTGAATACGCTTCAATTTTGTACCCAATTAAAGGTGCAGAAGCATACAACAGCGGAAAAGGTTCTGCTGATGATTTAGGTATTAAAGTTGTAGATGACAAAACATTAGAAGTAACACTTGAAAATCCAACACCTTACTTCTTAGAATTAACAGCATTCTATACATACATGCCTGTTAATGAGAAAGTAGTAAAAGACAATAAAAAATGGTTCGCTGAAGCTGGCGATACTTATGTAACAAACGGTCCTTTCACATTAAGCGAATGGAAACACAACGACTCAATCACTCTTAAAAAGTATGCTGACTACTGGGATAAAGACAACGTAGCTTTATCTACTGTTAACATCAAAATGGTTGAATCTGAAACAACTGCTAACCGTATGTTCAAAAGCGGCGATATCGATTACTTAGGTTCTCCATATCAAACAGTACCACTTGATGCAATGGATGCTTACAAAAAAGACAAATCTTTAAAATCAGTTCCATATGCAGCAATCTATGAATACAAATTCAATACAAAAGGTAAATTCACTAAAAACGCTAATATCCGTAAAGCATTATCTTATGCAATCGACCGTCAAGGCTTAGCTGATAATGTACTAAAAGGCGGACAAAAACCAGCAATGAGCAATGTACCAGTTGCAATCGAAGGCTTTGAAGAAGAAAACAACAAATTCAAAGACAACGATATCGAAGCAGCTAAAAAAGCGCTTGCAGATGGTATGAAAGAATTAGGCATTAAGAAAGCAAGCGATATCAAAATCGGTATTTCTATCAACACAAGTGAAGCACACGCTGCTATCGCACAATACATTCAAGAAGGCTGGCACAAAAACCTAGGTATCGAAATTAAAATCGATAACTCTGAATGGCAAGTATATCTTGATAAAGTAACTGCTTTAGACTTTGACGTTGCTCGTATGGGCTGGATCGCTGACTATAACGATGCTTACACATTCTTAGAGCGTTATGATACAGCTAAAAATGGTAACAACGATACAGGCTGGGAAGATCCGAAGTACAAATCTTTACTAGTTTCTGCTACAAAAGAAACGGATGAAAACAAACGTCTTGATTTGTTAAAACAAGCTAACACATTGCTAGCTGAACAAATGCCAATCGCACCAATCTACTTCTACGTAAACAACTACGTAGCAAAAGATTATGTGAAAAACATGGCACCTAACAAAATCGGCGAAATTGATTTAAAAGCTGTAGATATTCAAAAATAATTTTGTTTAAGACTGCTTCCATCGAATCAAATCGATGGAATGCAGTCTTTTTTTATAATGAATCTATTAGGATAGCTATTAGAATTTGTATATTAAAAATTAATTTTATTATGACAGCAAAATAAAGAGGTTTTTAGATAAAAAAATCGAATTTATTCATTAAGCAAAGAATGGGGGGAGAATATGAGATTTCAAAGTATAACGTTTGAAAAGAATGGGAGATTAGCGATTATAAGCTTGAATCGTCCCAATGCGATGAATGCTATGGATGATACGATGCTCCAGGAATTGGCCGAGTGCTTTGAATTGCTTAAAAATGATGGAAGTATTCAAGTGCTGATGCTAAAAGGGAGTGGCAAAGTATTCTCTGCTGGCGGCGATATTAAAACGATGCTCGGAACAGGAGAAGATTCAATTGATATGCTACAAGCTATGGATACAATCTCTCGCATGATTAGAGCTTATTATACCCTTCCGATGATTACAATCGCGGCTGTCCATGGGGCTGCAGCTGGACTTGGATTTAGTCTTGCATTAGCAAGTGATATTATTATCGCTGAAGAGAATAGCAAACTTGCCATGAATTTTATCGGCATAGGTTTGATTCCAGATGGAGGCGGCCATTTCTTTATGAAAGAAAGAGTCGGTGTACCAAAAGCGAAACAGCTGATATGGGAAGGCAAGACGTTGGATGGTCCTTCAGCAAAAAGTCTGGGGCTGATTGATCAAGTAGCAGAAAAGGGGACAGCTGTTGAACAAGCTGTACAATTGGCACAAAACTTACTACATTCACCTCTAGCAGCCATGATTGAAACAAAAAGGATTTTAAATGGCCATAAACAAAAAGAATTAGATGAAATATTAGCGTTAGAAGCAAAAGGCCAACAGCTAATGAGACAAACTAGTGACCATTTAGAAGGTATACAAGCATTTATAGAGAAGCGTGACCCACATTTTGAAGGAAAGTAAAAAGAGACATTTCGACTTGAAATGTCTCTCTTTTCATTTATTCTTTCTAAAACTTCCACTATACATGAAATAGAATTAGCTTGCCTTGAGGATCTACTAGGCGATGAGTTTTTTCGCTATAGCCTAATTCTTCAATTTTTTCAGCCCCTTGTGATTTTGCTGTTGCCTGATCTGGAAAATCCCAAGCTTCATCTTTTAAAATTTCTCCCGATTTCTCGAATGCTGTAAAACGGTATGTTTGCATTCTAATCACCCCTTATATGAATATGTATTCATTATACAAAAAAATTGAAATAGCTGTACAATATATCGATACAAAATGTTAGAATAGTATGATAAAGTAAGAACAAATATTCGTATAAGGAATGAGGGATACAATGTCATCTATACGATTTTTCCACTGTGCTGATTTGCATCTGGATAGCCCTTTTAAAGGAATGTCTGATTTACCTTCCCATGCTTTCAAACGGCTTAGAAATAGCACATTCGATGCTTTTCAACAATTGATAAATGATGCCATACAAGAAAGACCAGATTTTATTTTAATAGTAGGCGACTTGTATGATGGAGAGGAAAGAAGTCTTAGAGCCCAGCAAATTTTTCAAAAAGGGATGGAGCAGCTCGCGGTGCATAATATCCCTGTCATTATTAGTTACGGAAACCATGATCATCTAAGCGGCAAGTGGACGCGTTTCTCGTTGCCGTCCAATGTCCAAGCTATGCCAGCAGAAACCGAGACCATCACTCTTCATATAAGAGGAATGAACGTCAATATTACGGGATTCAGTTATCGTGAAAGACATATTCCACAAGCGATGGTACAGAGTTATCCAGCCGCAAAAGATCGAGAAGCAATACATATCGGCATGCTGCATGGCAGTATTCGTGGGGATGCTACGCATGATGTCTATGCGCCTTTTACAATAGAAGATTTATTATCAAAACAATATGATTACTGGGCGCTTGGCCATATCCATAAACGCCAGATTTTGCATGAGAATCCGATGATCGTATACCCTGGTAACATTCAAAGTAGGCACCGTAAGGAACTAGGGGTAAAGGGTTTTTATGATATCGAACTATCTAAGGGACAGGCCACCTACAATTTCAGGCCTGCTTCCGCCGTAGTCTTTGAAGAAATAGAAGTGGACTGTAAAGAGATTCTGCATGCAAATGATTTGCTGAAAGTCTGTGCTGAAGCAATCGACGGATTTCGTAAAGAATACGGTGCTGGCCTCGTATGGCTCCATTTAAAAAATATCGATGAACGAGCCCGCACGTTGTTTGAAGATGCACAGCTTGCAGAATGGGTTGACATTATGAGAGAAGAACAAGAGAATGAAATGCCATTTGTTTGGATACAAGCTATTGCTGTCGACCTGTCTAGCATTTCTCACTATAAACCTACGTTTGCATCAGAATCAGTTTTGCAGGCGATCAATGAATGGTCTGATGATGAGATGAGAGAAATACTTAAAGAACTTTACCAGCATCCAAAGGCTGGGCGCTATTTAGATGAACTGACCTCTGAAGATTTAAAGAATCTTAGGTTTGATGCTGAGCATCTGTTTAAATTAGGCTTTCAATAAATAGAAGGATAGGGGGCATCATATGCGTATTCGTCGACTGGCTATTTATGGTTTTGGCCAACATGAAGAAATCAATATAAAGCTTCAGGAAGGGATCAACGTGTTTTATGGGATGAATGAAGCCGGGAAAACAACAATCCAGCAATTTATCCTTCAAATACTGTTTGGCTTTCCACAAAAGAATCAACAGCTCCCACGTTATGAGCCTAAAAAAGGAGGCAAATATGGTGGGCTGATTGTGCTGGAAGATGAGGAATTTGGTGTTTGTACAATAGAACGAATCCGAGGAAAGGCTGGAGGCGAAGTAACTGTCCACCTTGCAAATGGTGAATCGGGTGGTGATGAACTATTATCAAAAATTCTGCATAACTATAATCGACAGAGCTTTGAAGCTATATTTGCTTTTTCGGTGCATCCCCTCCAGCATATAGAAAAGCTTTCTGAGGAGGAACTGAGCCGTGTGCTTTTAGCATCAGGGACTACTGGTATTGACCAGCTATCAGCCCTTGAGCAAAAACACGATAAAATACAAAAAGAACTATTCAAAAAATCCGGGAAGCTTCCAATCATCAACAAACAAATAAATGAGATAGCCGCACAAGAAGCAGCCTTGAAAGAATATAAAAGAGCATTAGAGGAATATGAACCTGCCATCAAAAGAATTGATATCCTTGAAAATAAATTAGCTCAATTAGAAAATGATGAAGAAAGACATCGACAAAAGATACAGGAGTTAACCAAATACAAACAGATTTATCCATTGTTAAAAAGAAGAAAAAAAGCTCAAGAAGAGCTTTCATCTATTCGCTATACTACTTTTCCAGTCAAAGGACTTAGTCGATTAGAACAATTGGAAGAAAGGCATTTAGCCAATGAAGCGTCAATAGGAAGTATAAGGAAAGAGCTTAATCGTTTAGAAGATGTGCTACAAAAAGAATGGGATGAAGATCATTTCTTAAAAGTGCAGGAACTGTTGAATAGAGATAGTGAATGGCGGGAATGGCAAGCACAAATTCGCCAATTGAATAGAGAGATAGAAAAACAAAGACAAAGTATGGATGAGCAATTTCAATTAGTAGGTGTCATTCAGAAAGATGAACAGCGCTCATTGTTGGAAGCGGAGGTTTCCATACAGCAGGAAAATCAATTCTATCATCACTTAAAAGAGTTAAAACACCATGAAGACCAATTGGACATGCAGCAAAACATTCTCGATCAAATTCAAAAAGAAATACACTCACTAAGCTACAAGCTTGATGAAGCCTATCAAAATGCACCGACAGAACAAGAGCACACACGCTTAAAACGTTGGCAAGAAGAACGCTCTTCTCAATCACAGCAAGAAAATAGGCAATCGATTAAAGGAGGCAAACAGCAACCGGCAAAACTATTGGCCTTTGGACTAGCAGTAGTTTCCCTTGCTGTAGTTTTTATGTTCAACAGAACTGAGCTTGGCTTTATTGGATTGGCGGCTGCTATCTTTATCTATATAGCGTTTGATCGAAAAAAGACAACACAGAGACAGAATGGACCATATGCCGCAAATGACGCTGAGATGAGAGAAATTGAGGGGCATATTCTTCAATACGATCAGCGAGTGCTCTTCATTGAACAGCAATTAGAAGACAAAGAGAAGGATCAAAAAGCTGCTTTGCAAGAGTTTAATGATCTAACAATTAAAATGAATGAGAGTAAAAGAAAGCTCACTGAATTTCTACACGCTTATCGAATAGGCAGTCAATTCCAGTATGAGTTGTACAATGAACTTTTCCGTCTGATTCGTCAACTACAGCAAGCAAATAAGCAGCTTGAAATGAATCTTGAGCAATTACAAAAACTTGAACGTCTTAACGCTGACAGGCTCCAGGAAGGATATGAAATTTGTGGCATCGCTTGTACAGCTGAAAATTTTGCGGCGGTATTGAACAGCGTGCACCAACAATTAATGCAGGAAAAAAATACGTATGAAAATGCGATCGCTACAAAGCAACAACTTCTTTCTAAGTGGGATGAATTAACACTTCTCCAGCAATCTTATATGGATGAAATGAAAAAGTTATATGCTGAAGCCGGGGTCGACAGTAAAGAAGAATTCTATAAAGCTGGGGAACAATCTGTTTTGAATGCTAATCTAACCACTGAATTATCACAGATTAATGATCAATTGTCTTCCTACGACACAGATCTACTGAATCTAGACTTGCTAGATGAAGAAGCAACGGCTCGTTTAAATGACGAGATGAAGCATGAAAAAAATGTGCGTGAAGAGAAAAATGCCCTGTTAAAAGAAAGAGCAGAGCTGATTGCTAATACGCAACATCTATTAGAAGACGATCAATACAGAAATCAGATACAGTTATTTGAGCAGCAAAAAGCAAAGTTAAACCAACAGGCAAAAGATTGGATTGTATCAAAATTGATCTCTCATGCGATTGCCCAAACAGTCACGAGTTTAAAAGATAAAAAGCTGCCTGCAGTATTAGAGGAAGCCTCTCGATTTTTCGGTCTTTTAACGAACGGACGCTATGATTCACTTTATATCAATTCCGACGGTTATTTTGAAACAGGAGCTGCAGATGGCATGCACTATTCAATGTCTGAACTATCACAAGCAACGAAGGAACAAGCATATATTGCACTTCGCTTTGCATTAGCAAAATCCTTGAAAAATTCTGCGTCGTTTCCGCTTGTTATGGATGACCCGTTTGTCCATTTTGATACTTTGCGGATTCAGAACATGGTACAATTAATTGAGCGCATGATGAATGGCCATCAAATACTTTATTTTACTTGCCATGAAAGAATGCTAGATAAGTGGAGTAATGCAAAAATTATCCATGTAGAAGAATTAAAAAATGAAAGGGGATTGACTTCGGTATGAATGGGGTTGCAACATTACAAGCAGGAGCACCAGTCGATCAATATTTGCTCATTAAACAAGCGACAAAAGGCGTAACCACAGTGGGTAAGCCTTTTATGACACTCATTTTGCAGGACAAAAGCGGGAGTATCGAGGCCAAGCTTTGGGATACAGGAGAAGAGCAAGAGAAGTTGTATCAAGCTGGCGGCATTGTTCGCATCGGTGGCGAAATTCATGATTACCGTGGAAAACTTCAATTGAGGATAAAGGCGATACGTCCGGTAAAAGCGGATGAGAACATATCTGTTACAGATTTAGTCCAGTCTGCAGAAATACCGAAAGAAGAGCTATTCAATCAATTAATGGAATTCTTCTTTGAAATTCAAAATCCAACGATATCTCGTATTACAAGATATTTAATCATGGAAAATCAACAATCATTGATGACATATCCAGCAGCTACGAAAAATCATCACGATTATGCATCTGGATTGCTCGATCATGTTGTTTCTATGCTGAAGCTCGGAAAAGCAATAGCAGACTTATATCCAGTGCTAAATCGGGATCTTCTGTATGCGGGCATTATCTTGCATGATATTGGTAAGGTAATAGAGCTGTCAGGGCCTATTTCAACAAGCTATACGGTAGAAGGTAATATGCTTGGCCATATTTCAATAATGGTAACTGAAATAGCGATTGCAGCCAAAGAATTAAATGTGGATGGGGAAGAGGTTATGCTATTGCAGCATATGGTTCTATCACATCATGGTAAAGAAGAGTGGGGCAGTCCGAAGAAGCCTATGCTTCAGGAAGCTGAAATCCTCCATTACATCGATAATATTGATGCTAAAATGAATACATTAAAACGTGCACTCGGTAAAACGAAGCCCGGAGAATTCACAGAACGACTTTTCCCATTGGATAATCGTTCATTCTATAAACCAACAATAGAATAAAAAAAGCCCTGGATCATGGATCCAGGGCTTTTTATGCATTATTTTGTAGCTGCTGAGCTTTTAAATTGAGCTAATGCGTCTTTTAAGTCTTTGTCTTTAATTTTCACGTCTGCATCTTTTACAAGTTTAGATACTTTTGACAACAGTTGTGATTGGTCAGCTTTTTGAAGTTGAAGTTTTTTCTTAATTTCAGCTTTGTTATCTTCATAAGAGCCTTTCACTTTTGCATCGCGCTCATCTTCTAATTTAATGATGTGATAGCCATATGATGTTTTAACAGGTTCACTGATTTCACCTTTTTTAAGAGCATAGGCAGCTTTAGTAAATTCAGGGACCATTTTGTCTGGACCGAACCAACCAAGTTCGCCGCCAGCTTCTGCTGAGCCAGTATCTGTAGAGTTTTTCTTAGCAAGCTTAGCAAAGTCTTCACCTTTATCTAATTTTGCTTTGATGTCTTTAGCTGTTTTTTCATCAGCTACAAGGATGTGGCTTGCTTTCAACTCTTTTGACATCTCGTCATAATAAGATTTCATATCTGCTTCTGAGACTTTTACGCCATCA
Source organism: Rummeliibacillus sp. GQ308 (assembly GCF_059759115.1). NCBI lineage: Bacteria > Bacillati > Bacillota > Bacilli > Caryophanales > Caryophanaceae > Rummeliibacillus > Rummeliibacillus sp. GQ308. The sequence goes on from NZ_JCAXDQ010000002.1 coordinate 73,897, forward strand.
GCCATAGCAGCTTCTTGTAAAAGGTTCAATTTAATGCTGCGTTTGAATGATTTGTCATTTAGATTTTGAGCTGCCAACGTTTGTTCGTAGTTTTCGCCCATTTCTTTCTTTTGTTTTTCGTATTCTTTATTAACTTCTTTATCAGACACTTTATATTTATCGTTCAATACTTTTTCAATGACAATCAATTGCAATGCTGATTCACCAACGGAATCCTTCATTTCACTGTAAAGCTGATCTTTTGTCACATCGCCGACTTTTGAAGTTGCGACTTTTTCATCTCCGGCATTTCCGCATGCTGATAACGCGAGTACAGATGCTGCAAGTGTTAATGATAGTACAGTTTTTTTCATCTTTCTAATCTCTCCCAACTTGAGTTCCTACTACTTATGCACATGTAACTATACCATAGAACGATGAGAAAAGGAAAAGGTTGCAGGGGAAATCGCCTAAAGAAGTTTTAAAGTACTGAATAAGATATAAAAGAAATGAGCAAAGGAGGTGCTAAGAATGAGTGGTGGAGGACACGGCGGCTACGGCGGTAACTACGGTTCCGGTTTCGCTTTATTGGTAGTTCTTTTCATTTTATTGATCATTGTAGGTGCAGCTTACATCTACTAATTGAAGAAGGAAAAGCCGCTTACATTGACTTGTAAGCGGCTTTCTTCTTATACACTATAGGCACGAAAAGACTCATGACCATGCATAGTCTATTTTAAACTGTAAACATCATTTCTAAGTAAAATGATACAAGTAAGATTGTGATCAGTACATTAATAGTGCGATAAATTTTAGGTTGTTTCTCCTCGGGGATTTCTTTCTGTGCGCAAAGTGTAAAAGTCATGCGGTTAATTTGGAACAGATAGAATACCGAGAATAGGACGACAATAGCGATGATCAAGTCTTTTCCTCCCCTCTATTAATACCCCTTAAGCATAACAAAAGAGAGATAAATATGACAAGCCAGTTCCCTTTTTATGCTCCACAAAAAAGTAGAAAAAAGAAACAAGCAAAAATCATGGAAGATGAGTAAAGTTTCTGCTTAGGACAGTTTCACTCTCATTGTCATAGGAAATCAAAATTTCAAAGCCTTTATCTGTCTCTTCTATAAATGCTTTTTTAGGTGAATGGATTAAATGTTTTACATACAGCAAATCGATTACGCACAAACCACAGTGATAGGCCAATAAAATGGCGAAATAATGACGGTAAGTCGAATAAATCAAGCCACCCATAATGAGTATGCTATTGAGCACGACAAAAGGAATCGTCAAAGCAATCATATAGCGTAGTTTAATAATGGGTTCGGTAATACGAATGGAGAGCAAAGGAATAACACCAAATTGCTTTTCAAGCTTAAAGCGCAACCGATTGTGGCAACGAGCCAATGGTAAAAAGTGCAGTAACTTATGTGCCGGGTAAACCATTAAAAAACCAGCCAAAAATAATGGGAATAATCGATCTGTCACTGGACTGTCCCGATAGGCAGTCATCGTAATATAAAAGAAAGAAAAGGCCAGTAACATAAATATAGCTGAGAAAAGAAATAGTCGATGATGGCCGTATTGTTTTTTGACATTAATGTGTTTCCAGCAGTGCACCTCTTAGCATCTCCTTTTCTATACGAATAAAAAGCTTAGATACATACAGTAAAGCTTTTTATATAGAAAATCAAGATGAATTTTTTACGTCTCAACATCGTCTACAATGCACAGGAATTTGGCATTAGAAAAAGTACATAAATCTACAAAATTCCACCATTTATTTCGAAAAAAATAAATCCAATATCATCCCAGTAAAAGGCATGATATTGGATATAAAGTCAATCTTCCATCTTCTTTAATGAAACCTCAAAAATCTCCATAAAATCATCGCCGTAGATATTACGAATTAGGGCGATTAATTCGAAAAATTGTGGAAATTCGCCATACAACTCTCTTAGAGGGATAGAACCATCGATCACAGTATGTCTCGAATGATTAAAGTTTCCATACAGTTCTAAAAGTAATTCGTGGCCTTTCTCGGTTAGTTCAACATATGTATTTCGTTTGTCATTATCGCGTTTTGAAAATGACAGCAAGCCGCGCTCTTCTAAATTTTTCGAAAAATTAAAAGCCGTCGAAACATGCATAACGCCGAACTTAGCAATATCCGAGATAGAAGCGCCTTTTAGATTGTTTGCAATAAGCAATACATGATGCTCGTTAATATTTAACCGGTAGGGCTTAATCCATGCTTGCCAATCCTTTTCCACGGCTTTCCAAAGAGCCTTGGATAATTGGGCAATACGTTGTGAATAAAGCATGGCTTCTTTAGCCGCGATCATTTCTTCAGACATAGCGATCACCACTTTCGTCATTTCTTCATATTATAGCATTTTCATAAGTAGTATAGAATGAAATTCGAAAATATTAAAGAAGGAAATTTTTTTGTAATACTATATTGCCCAAGTAAATTATTTCTTTTTACGATTTTTAAATTCTTCCACTTGTTGTTGAATTTCTTCAACAGAGCTTTGCAATGATTTAATATCGCTTTGCAATTTGTTTTGAACAGGTGTTGTTTCTTGTTTCCATTCATTAACGGAAGATTTTACATCATCCACAAAGTGCGGGATAGTTGATTTTGATTCTTCTTTAATTGTTTTAATAGAGTCTGTCATATTTTGAACCTGCGTTTTTAGGTCTTGTAGTTGTGCATTCATTGAATCTTTTGTATCTGAAAGAGATTTGCGAAAGTCCTTGCCAGATTGAGGTGTTGTGAAAAGCATAGCTGCTGCCCCTCCTAATAGGCCAGTAGTCATGCCAAGTAAGAAATTAGAGATTTTCATAGTATTCAGTCTCCTTTCATTATTATATTCATTTCCTTTATATACTATATTAAAACATGTTTTTAGAAAAATAAATTGTTATTTTTTTGGACTGGAAGGTAGAGAAAAGAGAATCAGGTCTTCACAGTTAAACTTTCATATGTACACTATGAAATAAAAGCGCCTATGATAAATTTTTGTCCGATTAAAAATACGCCCCACACAGCTATCCCTAATGATAATGCCAATGCAAGATGTAAAGAATGCTTTAAGGAGATATATATGACAAACAGCATAATCGCAGTTGCCGGAAAACCTGCCAGAACACCGAGTGTAAATTTATTGATTGTATGCGTAGCTTCTCCTTGAATCGTTAGCCAAATAATACTTAAAATACTGATCAATGGTAATGCAGCTACAATGCCTCCGTATAAAGGGAATCGTCTTGCCAATTCTGTAACAACGCCAATAATGACTGCTGAACTTAAAATTTTTAGAAATAAGTACATTTATTTGGATACCTCACTTAATAGCTGAAACGCTTCAACTATCTTATTTCTCTCATCGCTTGTTAATTTATTAAGCGCGTCTTGCAATTTTTCTTCGTCTAGTTCCGTGTTCTTTTTCAAAATAGCATTCCCTTTATCAGTTAAATGGAGATAGACTTTTCGTTGATCCTCAATGGACCTTTCTTTATGGATCCATCCGTTATCTACTAACTTTTTCACATGCTCCGAAGCGGTATTATGTGAAATTGTCAGATGATCTGCAATATCACGGATTGTGACAAATTGTTTTTTCTCTACAATTTGCAAAATACGAACACTTCGGTGGGAAATAGCTTCCTCTTGGTTAGGGTGTAAATAGAAATAAATATTAGTAAAATATTTATTTATGTCTTGAATCATATAGAATGCACTCCCTTTATATCGTGTATACAGATTATATCGTATTTACAGATATAATTGTAGTGCTTTAATAACCTTTAAGTCGAAAGGAATGTAATTTGGAAAAAAATCCTATTAATTAGCAGGAGTTATATAGATTAAATTCGAATATTATATATTAGTAGATCTTGTCGATTTTTTTATTGTTAGGGGATTTTTAGTGCAAATTGTAATTGAATGTTAGAAATCGGGGAACAGCTTTCATTCAAGGATCAGTCGTAATTCTATATGAATAGAGGTAGAGTCATGGAAATAAGAAGGGCACAATCGAATGATGCATCAGGAATTGCAAAAGTTCACGTGGATAGCTGGCGAACAACTTATAAAGACATTATTCCAGAGGGCTTTCTAAATAATTTGTCGTATACAAAACGTACAGAGTTATGGGAGAAAAATATTGCAAGTGAAGATAAATATGTCATTGTTGCGGTCAATAATGAAGGACAAATTGTAGGATTTGCAGACGCATGGAAGAGAGAAGACAACCTGGTGGAAAACGCATGTGATCTGACCACCATTTATATCTTAGAGGAGTATCAGGGAAAAGGCATTGGGAAGTTGCTGATGAATGAACTATTCAAACATTTTATCCAAATGGGTTATGAAAGAATTTTTGTAGAGGTCCTAAAAGAAAATAAAACTCGCCTATTTTATGAACATTATGGCGCTAAATTAATCAGAAAAGTCCAAATTCAAATTGGCGGGAAAATGTTGAATGAATTGATTTATGAATGGGAGAATGTCGATGAAGTGGTACAAAAACTTAGGGATTGAAGAACTAGCATGGATATAAGGTTTAAAAGTTTTTTAAAAGAAGAACTCACTATCAATGAAATTCAAGAAGCAATGAGTGAAGATAAAATAACTTCAAAAGAGCTCGTAATGTACTATTTATATCGAATAGCTAAGTATGACCAAAGCGGGCCAACCATCAATTCTATGCTTGAAATAAACCCAGAAGCCATATTTATAGCTGAAGCGTTAGATAATGAAAGAAAGCTAAAGGGTGCTAGGGGACCATTACATGGTATTCCAGTTGTCATCAAAGATAATATTGAAACAAAAGATTCCATGCATACGAGTGCAGGAACAATTGCCTTAGAAAATCATTTAGCTAGGCAGGATGCATTTCTGGTGAAGAAGCTCCGTGAAGCAGGTGCTGTTATTTTAGGTAAAACAAATATGACAGAGCTAGCCAATGCCGTGTCGAGTGATATGTGGGCAGGATACAGTTCTAGAGGAGGACAAACATTAAATCCTTATGGTGATCCTAAGCTATTTGTTGGGGGTTCCAGTTCAGGATCTGCAGTGGCGGTTGCCTCGAATTTTTCAGTGTTATCGGTAGGAACAGAAACTGATGCCTCCATCCTTAGCCCGGCTATTCAAAACTCCGTAGTTGGTATTAAACCAACTGTCGGTTTAATTAGTCGAAGTGGCATTATGCCTTTTACATACTCACAGGATACGGCGGGGCCATTCGCACGCACTGTTACAGATGCGGCCATTTTACTTGGTACCTTAACAGGGACAGATGAAAATGATATTGCCACCTATAAAAGTGAAGGGAATTCACAACAAGATTATACAGGGTGCTTAGATTCAAAAGGATTATTCGGTGCTAGAATCGGTATGTTTAATAACATTTCTGAAGAATACAAAGAGTCAGAGGAATATGATGAACGATTATTTAATAATTCTATTCAGTTAATGATTGAACAAGGAGCTGAAATTATTGAGAATATAGAAATTCCGTCTTTTTATAGAGAATGGAATTGGGGTGTCTCAATGTATGAATTAAAGCATAGTTTAAACAATTATCTTGCTAAATTACCAGCTTATATTCCTGTTCACTCAATATCTGAATTAATACAATTTAATAAGAGTATCAAAGAAAAAGCATTGAAATATGGTCAGGATAAATTGGAACAAAGAGAAGATATCTCTAACACGTTAAGAAATCCTGAATATTTATTGTCGAAAATAGATGATATATATTTTTCTCAAGAACAAGGAATTGACCATGCGTTGAAAAAATATGAACTGGATGCTATTGTCTTTCCTTCATATATTGGGTCTACCATAAGTGCTAAAGCAGGTTATCCATCCATAGCTATACCTGCGGGATATATGGAAAGTGGAAGACCATTTGGTATAACTTTTGCAGGCACTGCCTTTAGTGAAGATGTCTTAATCAAACTAGCTTTTGCTTTTGAACAAGCTACTAAGTGCCGAAAGCCTCCGGAATTCTATAAATAGTATGAAATGTTTATCAGACGTAAAATTAACCTGATAAGTCTAAAAGTATTTAATGGAGAACCTGTATAAACTTGTACCAATTACGATCGGACGGGGGAATCTGCATGGAAATGTGGGATGTTTACGACAAAGACAGAAAGCTGACAGGTAAACAGATGAGGCGCGGTGATGCTTTTGAGCAGGGGGACTTTCATTTAGTTATACATGTATGTCTTTTTAATCAGCAAGGTTAAATGCTGATTCAACAGCGGCAGCCGGATAAGGATGATTGGCAGAACATGTGGGATCTTACGGTGGGCGGCAGCGCATTAGCAGGGGAAACAAGCCAACAGGCTGCAGAAAGAGAAGTGGAAGAGGAGATTGGTCTTGTGCTTAATCTTCAAAAACTGCGCCCTTCTGTAACAGTTAACTTCGAGTATGGATTTGATGATTACTATGTGATTGAAACAGATGTAGACCTCCCGAAACTTCCACTGCCAACTGAAGAAGTAAGCCAAGTAAAGTGGGCAGCTAAAGAAGACATTTTTCATTTAATTTCGGAGGGCCAATTTATTCCATACCACGAGTCATTGATTTCATTATTATTTGATACGAGACATATGATAGGAGCACATAAAAACTAGTGGATCATGACAGCTAACGAAATTTACATAGGAGGAAAGCAATGAATCCAGTAATACATGTTGCACAAAATAGTTCATTACTAGATACATCTTTAGAAATCCAAATTTCAAACCTTCCACCCCATCAGGTTGTAACAGTCGAAGCAAAAATGAGGGATAACCTTGGAACTAGCTGGCAATCTTTTGCAGAATTCAAGTCTGATTCCAAAGGAGAAATTAACTTGGCGAAAGCACAGCCGCTATCAGGTACTTATTCTGCGCCTGATGCAATGGGGCTTTTTTGGTCAATGATTCCGCTGACTTATGAGCCAAAGAGAAAAACGCCTCTACAGCCATTGGAAACAAAAATAACGGTCATGAAGGAACATGAAATCTTAGCCACTCATTCTGTTACGCGTCATATAGTTTCTCCAGCAGCGGATAGAATTCCAGTACGTGAACGAGGGCTGATTGGTACATTCTTTTGTCATTCAAAGAGCGGTCCACTCCCTACCATCATTGTATTAGGCGGATCAGAGGGTGGATTGCGAGAGAGTAATGCCGCATTGTTAGCTTCCTATGGTTTTAATACATTAGCTTTGGCGTATTTTGGTATGGAAGATTTACCAAAAGAGCTAATAGATATCCCTTTGGATTACATTGAGAAAGCCATTGATTGGTTGACTGATTACCCAAAGGTAGACGATACAAGAATTGGGTTAATGGGAACGTCTAGGGGCGGTGAACTAGCCCTGTTAAGTGCTTCCATTTTCCCGTCTATCAAGGCAGTTGTAGGCTTTGTGCCAAGTGGCGTTATTTATCCAGGGATCGGGCAATCAGCCATTGGCGTTCCTTCATGGCAATTTAAAGGGAAATCATTTCCCTTTGCTTATGGTGAGGTGCCAAAAGAAGTTGGCGAAGAAATTCGACAGGCAAAACAAGCAGGAAAGCCTATATCATGGCGCAAAACTTACCACTTTTGGGCAGTGGGTGAGAAAGAGGCAGAAATAGAAGTAGAAAATATTAAGGGACCAGTTCTTTTGATTTCAGGTGGGGATGACCAGCTATGGCCTTCAGATTTGTTATCAGAAAAAGTGATAACCAGATTAAAAGAACACAATCATCCTTATGATTATGAGCATATCAATTATCCAGAAGCAGGACACTCTTTTGGCCCTCCTGGTTTACCAACCACTCAATTGGTTCTCCCTTATGGGAACGGAATGCAATTGTTGTTTGGTGGAAATCCAAAAGATAATGCACATGCACAATTTGATGCGTGGCGAAGAGTAAAGGTGTTCTTTGATCAGCACTTAACCGATTCCTGAATCTCTGTGCTAGGTTCGTTTAACAGGATGACAGAATAGAATAATAATGGAGGTGATAAAAATGAGTACATTAATGCTGGCGGGATGGACGCCTATTTTGGTTCTAGGGATTCTATTTCTTATGGTTGTTTACTTTATTGCCCACAAGGTATCTAGAAAAACTTTATATTCCGTTTCAATTATATTGAGTTTAATATGTATCGGTTTAGTAATTTATAGTATATATTTTGTTCGTGGGTGGGATGGATTGGGTTACTTATTTACTGCTGTAAGTGTTCTTGCAGGAACATGGATCGGCACTCTAATGGGACTACTCAATAATAAGAAACAAGCGTATTAAATTATAAATAGACAGGGCTAATTTTTTAGCCCTTTCAGTCTTAATTAGAATACATACAAGAAAAAGGAGTAAGATTTCATGCTTAAACGTTATATACACCATTTGTGTATACAAACTAATACATATAAAGAAAGCTTAGAATTTTATACAAAGGCCTTAGGGTTTGAAGTGGTTGAGGAAACACCAAAATTTCATGGACGAGCATTTAATACTTGGTTGAAGTTAGGTGACTTTTATATCGAATTACAAACAGGCAAGTTTGGTGAAAAGCTAGTCGCGGCTAATTCGAATAGTGAAGGATTAGTTCATTTCTGTTTATGGGTGGAAAACCTTCCACTAGAAGTCGAGCGATTAAAAGAATTGAAATCCCATTTTATTTTGAAGGATGAGGAAATCATCTATCATGTCGAAAATGGATCTTTATGTAAGGTGAAAGCACCTGAAGGAACGATTGTGGAATTACGTACTAACAAAGGAATTTAAAGGTGAAGTGTTAAAACTAAAATATAAATGAGATGAGAAATATATGATTTTAGTTGTTAGTGTATCGATTATAAAAGATAAGGAATTATTAATGATTGAAGAAAAAAGAGATTCTGGAATAAATCAATGGAATTTTCCTTCGGGTCGAATAGAAAAAAATGAAGATATTATGGCCGCTGCCATAAGAGAAGTTAAAGAAGAAACAGGATTAGATGTGGAATTACTTCTTGCAACTGGCGTTTATAACTTCACAAGTGATTCAAGTGATCAGGTTATTTTATTCCACTTCATAGGAGAAATTGTAAGTGGAGAAGTTAACATAAGTGAAGAAGCTTTTACTAATTTTAGGTGGGTACATTCAAAGGGAATTTTAGCTATGCCTGATGATACACTACGGAATTCAAAAGTAATCAGACAAATAACAAAGAATATCGTAAACCGGAATTTTTATTCAACTGCTTTATTTAATAGAGACTTATTAACACAGTCATAGTGAATGAAGTTAATTAAATTGATAAGTGGGTGAAAGGATGGAGATTAACCTAGTAAAGGCAACAGATAATGATGCACAAGCTATTTTTAATATGCAAGTAGCAGCATTTAAACCATTGCTAGAGAAATACAAAGACGATGAAATCAATCCAGCAAATGAAAGCATGGAAAAAGTATTAAAAAGAATCAATAGAGAGGATGGTAGCTTTTTTAAAATCTTAGCTGCCAATAAGATGGTAGGGGCTATATGTATTTCGTGGAAAGAAGAAACACAATTTTGGATTAGCCCTATGTTCATCTTACCTACATATCAAGGGAAAGGTATTGCACAGAAGGCGATTCATATAATTGAAGAAATGTATCCACAGGCTGTTAGTTGGGAATTAGCGACGATAGTAGAGGAAGAGAGAAACTGTTATTTGTACGAAAAGATTGGCTATAAGCAGACAGGCTTCAGCAAGAAAATAAATGATTGTATAACTCTTATCTATTATAAGAAAGTTTGTCAAACGAGCTAACCTCTAGGGGTAAGTAGAAATGTGGGGTTTAGATGGAAAAATAATAATACGTCCATTGATAATTTGCATTTTTAGAAATGAGGATTCTATTCTTACCGCTGAATGTAATGAAAAGCTAGTGTCGCATTAAATGAAAATAAGGAGAATCTTTCATGGATGAACAAGTAGTAATCGAAGAATATAATGCCGATTGGCCAAGAATGTATGAACAGGAAAAGATAGATTTAATAAAAGTATTCAACGATAAAAACATTGTAATCGAACATTTCGGCAGTACTTCTATCAAAGGATTAGAAGCAAAACCAATATTGGATATAATGGTTGCCGTAAGAGACTTGGAAGAGGTAGATGAGTTCATACGGCCGTTAGAGAAATTAGGCTATGAATATGTTGAACATAAGGAATTTCCGAATCGCAGGTTTTTTAGAAAAGGGGCACGGAGAGCGGGGACACATCATCTGCATGTCTATAAGTACAATAGCGGTGAGTGGAATAACAAAATTCTCTTTCGGGATTATTTAAGAACCCATCCCACAGAACTTTTACAATACGCTCGATTGAAGAAAGTGCTAGCGGAAAAATATAAGTATGATAGACCTGCATATACGAAAGCAAAAGAGCCATTTATTCTAGAAGTTATAAAGAAAGCAAAGGGAATTAGCCCAAAGTGATTTGCAAAAATAATAGTTTTATTAAAGGGGAATTATTTATGCAAAATAACGATATGTTAAAAAGATTATCCCAAAGATTTATTACTTTTGCCGAAACAGAATGTAAGGACTCCAGTGAATTATATAAAACACTTTCATTGGCCATTGCAAAGGATGATGAACTCCTAGAATTGTGCACACATGCGCGAAGTGGACAGCCTGTTCCTAATTTATTATTTGGAGCAGTCCATTATCTTTTATTAAAAGGGACCGAACATAAATTAAAAGAGTTTTATCCTAGCATTGTGGTTGAAGCGAAATTACCTAATGAAGCATTCGATTACTTTAAAGAGTTTTGTGTGCAACATAAAAATGACATTATTCATCTGTTGCAGACGAAAATGGTTCAAACGAATGAAGTGCGAAGATGCGCTTATCTTTATCCTGTGTTTAGCTTTATTTATGAAAAGTCACAAAAACCCTTAGCGCTTATTGAAATTGGTACAAGTGCCGGTTTGCAACTTCTCTGGGATCAGTACGCCTATTCCTATAAAGAAGATGAAGTTTTTGGAAATATAGAGTCAAGGTTACATATCACCTCAGTCTTAAAAGGCGAGATGGCGCCTCATGTTTCCTCAACACCTCCACCTGTTTCATCAAGAGTAGGAATTGATTTAAATACAGTCGATTTAATGGATGAGGAAGAATATATATGGCTTAAGTCGCTCATATGGCCAGAGCACAAAGAAAGACTTGCGATGTTTGTGTGTGCTGCCAGTTATATTGAAGAATGTCCTGTTCAATTGGTGGAAGGGGATGGCGTTTCGTTATTGAGAGATCTTGTGAGCCAAATTCCAACAAATAGTACGATCTGTTTATTTCATACACATGTAGCTAACCAAATGCCACAGGAGACAAAAGAACAACTTTTAAGTATTGTGAAATCCATTGGTCAGGAACGGGATGTTTTTCATATCTACAACAATATCCAAGATCGCAACTTACACCTCGATTACTACTTGAACGGAGTAGAACACCAGCAGACAATTGCTGAAACAGAAGGACACGGCAAGTGGTTTAAATGGTTGCTGAAGGAAACTGAGACGACATCAAAACTATAATTATTATTAAAAAGAGCTAACCCATTTGGGTTAGCCCTTTTTTATGCTTTCGTTATAGCTGTTATAAAATTAGATCGCTTCACTAAGTTCACGATAATTGGATAGATGATGATAAAAGCGATTATATTCATCGCTGTAGCCGGCAATACAACTGTTAGGAAAAGCAGTGTAAATGGAACCTTTGCACCTACAAGGAAAATAGCAGTGCTAAGGAACACGCTACCAGATACAATTGTGCCAACTCCCACTAGAATTGTTGATACAGGGAGTTTATGGGCTGCCTTTTTCAGTAAAGCCACTGCCGCATAAATAATAATGGCTGTGACAATTTTATCGATAATATTCGGTACAAAACCTCCAGGGAAAGTAGAAAATAACCCCGAAATGACACCTGTTGCAATGGCAAGCAGAAATACTTCTTTTGGACGGGGGAACAATAATATTCCGATTAACATCATGGTCAGCATGAAATCTGGCTTCATGCCTCCATTAAAACCTGGAATCACCACATACAATGCGGCACCGATCCCTACAAGCAATGCCATTAACACAAGATTTTTTGTCTTCAACTCTCATCTCTCCTATTCTATTGACTAAACTCAACTCTCGTTCTCCTTTCGTATCCTCCTGATCGAAAGCGAAAACTTATATTGATTTTACAATTGCCATCGTTAAAAGGCAAGGGGGGATCCTTGAAAGATTTATTTATTCAAATTCGCGATTACTTCGTCTGCTAATGTTTTTAACATTTCTGGAGCAAACTCATCTTCTTTTGTAATCCAAGTTGTTTTAAATCCATCCGTTTCATCATATCTTGGTATAAAGTGCAGATGGAAATGGAAGACGCTTTGGCCGGCCGCTTCTTCGCAGTTGTTCAATAAATTCATCCCTGCAGGTTGGAAACTATCTTTGATAGCATTTGCTATACGCGGTGCTACTTTAAAAAGATTGGCTGCAGTTTCTTCAGACATTTCATACACATTTTTCACATGTTCTTTTGGGATAAGCAATGTATGGCCTTTTGTTAATGGCATGATATCCATAAAGGCATAGACATATTCGTCCTCATAAATCTTTGTACTTGGAATAGAGCCGTCAATGATTTTGCAAAATAAACAATCGCTCATAATAACACACCTTTCACTAATTTGCTTTTCATTTTACCATATTTGGAACTCTTATATAGAATGAAGTAAAATTGGGTTAGAGTTCTTCCAGTGGGAAGAGAAGCGGCCGATAATTAGATCTGTCGCTCTGAAGAATGCGTTATTTAGATTGAAAATAGCAGCGTATTCGTTGAAAAGCCCTTAGTTTGTTCTATATAGATAGAAGAATTTTTGCTAAACTAGAAGAAGAATAGGAGTGACGTAGAAATGACGGTATTACAATTACAGTCAGTAACGGGCGGCTATACAAGAAAGCCTGTAATTCATGATTTATCTTTTGCAATTGAACCAGGAGAGTTAGTTGGATTGATCGGTCTTAATGGTGCGGGTAAAAGTACAACAATTAAGCATATTATTGGCTTGATGACGCCGCAAAAGGGTGAAATATTGCTTAATGGCGTTTCCATTAAGGATGATATAGAAACCTATCGTTCATCATTCTCCTATATTCCAGAAACCCCCGTTCTTTATGATGAGCTAACATTGAAAGAGCATCTTGAATTAACGGCAATGGCATACGGAATTGACGCTGAAACAAGGGACAAACGTGTAGAACCGCTATTAAAAGAATTTAGAATGGAAAAAAGACTGAACTGGTTCCCATCTCATTTTTCAAAAGGGATGCGGCAAAAGGTGATGATTATGTGCGCCTTTTTAGTAGATCCATCACTATATATTATCGATGAGCCGTTTGTTGGCTTGGATCCATTAGCAATCCAATCATTGCTCGACCAAATGGATGAAAAGAAAAAAGAGGGAGCTTCTATTTTAATGTCTACGCATGTGCTGGCGACTGCTGAGAAATATTGCGATAAGATTTTGTTGTTGCATAACGGCAATCTACGGGCTCATGGCACAATGGATGATTTGCGCCAAGCATTCAATATGCCTCATGCTACGCTCGATGATTTATACATCGCGATGACAAAGGAGCAGCATTATGAATAATTTGCTTGATGTGTGGCGCGTGCGATTTGGCCATTATATGGGCGAAATCCAAAAATACATGCGATACGTTTTTACCGGACATTTGGCGATTGTCATAATGTTCGTTCTTGGAGCGGGTGGCTATAAATACAGTGAATGGCTTAAAACAGCTTCTAGCGATTTTCCTGCCATTTGGCTGACAGGTGCTATTATTGGTCTAGTGGTCGGTTTAAGCCGTCCAGTTACCTTAATACGAAAGCCTGATGAAGTCTATTTATTGCCACTTGAAACGAAGTTGCCCCTGTATTTTAAAAAGGCGCTCAAGTATACGTTCAGCTCCCAAATGATCTTGGTGCTGGCTCTTTATCTAGTAACATGGCCGATGCTGCGACAAGTGGCAGGATTAAAGCCATCTCTCATATTTGTTGGATTAGTAGCAGCACTCTTAATAAAATACTGGAATGTACACAGTGAGTTTATGTATAGATGGGCATACAAAGGCCATTATGCCTGGGTAGACCGTCTTGTACGCATGATTATTTCTGGGGTTCTCATCAGTTCTATTCTTTCTGTGCAAATCATACCGATTGTTGTGCTGGTAGTGATTCTAGTAGTGTATCCAATTAACTGGCGTAACAAAATGAAGGAATTGCCATTCCCATATGAGCATTTTGTTAAATTGGAAGAAAACCGCATGATGGGCATCTATCGATTTGCCAATTATTTCACGGACGTACCACATATTCATGGCAGTATTAAACGGAGAGCATGGTTGGATTTCCTTTATGGGGTTATTCCTTATGCTAAAAAGAATACGCAGGAATATTTAGTTTTCCGTACATTTATTCGAACAGATGACCACTTTTATCTATGGGTAAGATTAACGGCGATAGCCGCTTTAGTAGCTGCATTTGTCCATATGCCGATTGTGATTGGCGTAATTGTCGGTGCAATGGCCTTCGCTACAGCTATTCAGCTGAAACAAGCGCTCACATCGTCTAACGATTTTCGAATGGACATGCTGTTTCCTTTACCAGACAATTCACGTCAATTAGCAAGCGTAAAAATTGTCCGTTATACCATCATTGTCCAAGGTCTCATTGTTGGGCTTGCTGGTATCATGACGCCTTACTTCTATATTCAAGCATTGATTGTATGGGTTGTAGGGGAGATGACCCTTCGTTTGAGCAAGTAAAATGAATTAAAAGAAGATGGAATGCCAGTTGGCGCTTTCCATCTTCTTTTTTATTATTATTCTTCCTGTTCTTCTTCTAGTTTGGTTGTGGTATATGTTTTTACGTATGGATGGCTGACAAAGATGTTACCTGTATCCACTCCATTGATATTCTTTTTGGGATGTTCGAAGGTTTCTTTGTAGGTGGGGCTTGCTTTCCAAGCTTCAAATGAATGTGGACCATTCCACACAGTCAAAGAAATATAGGCTTCATCTTGGAAAGGACGTGGTCGTAATAGTCGGTAAGAATTAAAGCCTGGCTCCTCTTTCAGTTTTTCGATTACTTTTAAGAAGTTATCTTCAAATACAAGATGGCTTTCTTCTTTTACAGGAATATAGTTTAACGCGTAGAATCCATTTTGTTCGAGTTGACCTACTTGATGGACAATCTCATAGCTTTTAGGCGTGGCGAAGACGCTTTTCTTCTCAGATTCATGAAGCAGGACGGTTTTGTCGGCTCCATAAAGTAAGATCATATTTTCATTGCTATGCTTTTGTTGAATGCTTTCCATAAATTCCGGTGTGCCTGAAGTTAAGTATACGTACATAATTTATTCCTCCTAATGAAAGTAAAAAATAAGCGCTGGAGAAAACCTTTACTTTATTATATGTATTCCCTAATAGCTTTAAGTATAAACGTTTGCTAGGTGAGTTAATAATAGAAACAGTTACTAAAGGGTATAAGTGAGAAAGGACTGAAATGGGAGCCGAAGTTCATTAGACTATTGCTGATTGCAAGGCATTGTCAAAATAATGTCGCAAATTCCTACGTTTTTTTGACAAATTGCACGTTGAACTATACAAGTCTGAAATAAACGTCTATCATAAAATTGGATATGAATGTCGAGTCAAACTAATTTACTAATTATGAAAGGAAGATTACTTGCCATGGGAACATTTAATGATACGCTCCTGCGCGCGGCGAGAGGAGAAAGAACGGCGTACACGCCAGTTTGGTATATGAGGCAAGCGGGTCGTTCGCAGCCGGAATATCGCAAGATTAAAGAAAAGTATTCACTAGAGGAGATTACTCACCAACCGGAGCTATGCGCATATGTAACACGTTTGCCAGTGGAAAACTATAATGTAGACGCTGCCATTTTGTATAAAGATATTGTTACACCGCTTCCTGGAATGGGAATAGACGTGAAGATTAAAGAAGGAGTCGGACCGGTTATTACCAATCCAATCAGGACTGCAAACGATGTCAGCAAGCTACAAGAGTTCCATCCTGAAGAACATGTACCATATGTGCTTGAAACGATTAAACTTTTAACAGAAGAACAGCTGGATGTTCCTTTAATTGGCTTTGCCGGTGCACCATTTACGCTAGCAAGCTACATGATTGAAGGGGGCCCTTCTAAAAACTATGCGTTAACAAAGTCCTTTATGGTATCAGAACCAAAAGCATGGTTTGTCTTGATGGATAAATTGGCTGATATGATTGTTGCTTATCTAAAAGCTCAAATCAAAGCAGGCGCGAAAGCGTTCCAAATTTTCGATTCTTGGGTAGGCGCATTAAGCCAACAAGATTATTCCATCTTCATCAAACCTGTGATGGAAAAAATCTTTAACGAAATGAAAGACGAAGGTGTGCCAATGATTATGTTTGGTGTTGGTGCAAGCCACCTAGCTATGGAGTGGCATGACCTTCCAGTAGATGTAGTCGGCTTAGATTGGCGTTTGCCAATTAAAGAGGCACGCCAAATGGGCATTACTAAACCGGTACAAGGTAATTTAGATCCTACATTGTTATTAGCTGACTGGTCAGTACTAGAAAATCGTACGAAGGAAATTATTGACCAAGGATTACAAGTTCCTGGGCATATCTTCAACTTAGGCCACGGTGTATTCCCATCTGTAAATCCGGATGTCTTAAAGCGTTTAACAGCGTTTATTCATGAATACAGCGCACAAATAGTAAAAGCAAACGCAAGCACTGCAAAATAACGTCTAAGCATTTAAAGGGAAAGAAAACTGTTATATCCCTTTATATTTGAGCATAAAGAAAAATATAAATGAGGTGTCTTAACTATGAAAAAACAAATCGGACTATTAGTAATGGCATATGGAACGCCAAATAGCGAAGAGGATTTAATTCCTTACTATACGCATATTCGTCACGGTCACCGTCCAAGCGATGAGCATATTGAAGACCTGCGTAGCCGTTATCAAGCAATCGGCGGCATCTCACCTTTAGCAGAAACAACAAGAAAACAAGGTAAAGCGTTAGAAGCACGCTTAAATGAGGTCCAAGATGATGCAGAATTCAAATTGTATATCGGTCTAAAACACATTGCGCCATTCATTGAAGATGCAGTAGAACAAATGCACAATGACGGCATTACAGAAGCTGTATCAATCGTACTTGCACCGCATTTTTCATCTTTCTCTACCAAGTCTTACAACTCAAGAGCTTTAGACAAAGCTGCTGAACTGGGCAATCTAACAATCCATACGATTGACAGCTGGTATAAAGAAGAAAAATTCCTGCAATATTGGACAGAAAAAATTAATGCAGAGTTCGATACAATGTCTGATGAAGAACGTGAAACAGCATGCTTAATCGTTTGTGCACACTCACTTCCTGAAAAAATTATCGCAATGGGTGACCCATATGCAGATCAATTGCATGAAACAGCTGAAATTCTGCAACAACGGACTGGCGTGAAGAATATGGAATTTGGATGGCAATCAGCAGGCCAAACAAAAGATCCTTGGCTTGGACCTGATGTTCAAGATTTAACTCGTGATTTATACAATAACAAAGGATACCGTTCATTTGTGTATACACCAGTTGGATTTGTAGCTGAACACTTAGAAGTGCTATATGACAATGACTATGAATGTAAAACAGTTTGCGAAGAATTAGGTGCTAACTATCATCGCCCTAAAATGCCAAACGACCACCCGTTATTCATTGACGCGTTAGCAGATGTTGTACAAAAAACATTGGCGAATGCCTAAACAACAACTTAACTCTATCTCTTAAGGGATAGAGTTTTTACTAAGAGAACACTCTTTCTAAAAGGAGAAAAGAAATGAAAAAAGCTTTTATTAGTGTTGCGATCATTGCTGGTGTTCTAGCAGGATGCAATAATGCAGATACATCTAAGAATGATGATGCCTCTAAAAATGCAAGCCAATCTGCTATAGAGGTGAAGGTGGATATCCAAACACCTGATCATGTAAAGGCGAAGAAAGATATAGAATTAGTGGCACACGTTACACAAGCGGATAAAGCTGTGGACGATGCAGACGAAGTAAAATTTGAAGTATGGGAATCAGGCCACCGTGATAAAAGTGAAATTTTAATGGGTGAACTCGATAAAGACGGTGTGTATAAAGCAACAACTAAATTTAGCCATGATGGTGTTTACTATATGTATGCACATACTACTGCACGCGGCCTGCATGTAATGCCAAAGAAAAAAATAACTGTAGGCAAACCAGACCTCAGCAAAGTCAAAGAAGATAAAGATGATGGAAAAATGGATATGAATATGATGGATATGGACCATTCTAAAAAGGATGAAGACGACCATTAATAGCTGAAAAAAATAGTTGCACATTCTAAAAATATGATGTAGTATTATTGACCAGATGACTGAAAATGTTTTCTGGTCAATTTTATTTTTGAGGGAAGTAGGTGAGAAACAAAATGGATCGTAAGCAAGAGATTCTAGAAGCGGCTTCCAAGTCTTTTTCACTGTTTGGGTACAAAGCGACTACAATGGAACAAGTCGCTAAATTAGCAAACGTTGGGAAAGGAACTATTTATACTTTCTTCGCCAATAAAGAAATCCTGCTTCAGGAAATTGTATTAAAAATGATACTGGAAATGAAAGCAGAAGTAGAGGTTGAAATAGATCCTACATTGCCTTTTAGAGATAATGCACACCGTGTATTGATGAAAATCCTGCAATTCCGTGAGGTGCATCAACTTTATGCGAAGCTGGTAGAGGAAGAAAAAGAACTTCGAACACCAGCGGTTAAAATTATGCTCGAACGGGTAGAAAGTGAGATAGTATCCTATATTGCTGAAAAATTTGATATTGCGATAGGAAAAAAGGAATTGCGTGAATGTGATTCTGAACTTGTTGCATATTTGTTATACAAAGCATATATTGCATTTGTAGCCGACTGGGGTCAAACACATGAAAAAGAGTTAACCGAAGACCAAATCGCTTCATTGTTTCAAAACACTATTTTTCGTGGGCTTTTGCCCTAATTCTTTTTGAATAAAATTGACCAATTGAACAATTGGGTCAGTTGGTATTAAGGAGGACTAAAAGCGTGATTAAAGCAGAATGGAGTGCAATTTTTCATTCTAAAAAGGTTTTAGTTGCTATCATCGCCATTTTATTTGTTCCTATTATTTACGCGGGTACATATTTATGGGCGTATTGGGATCCATACTCACACTTGGATGAACTCCCAGTAGCTATTGTAAATGATGATACTGGAGCAAAATTGGATGGCAAAAAGCAAAACCTAGGGAATGACCTTGTCGAAAGGTTAATCGACAGCAATAAATTTAAGTTTAAGGAAGTCTCCGATTCAGCCGGAAAAGATGGTTTGAAGAATCGCGATTATTATTTAGAAATTCTTATTCCAAAAGATTTCACTAAAAATGCAGGTTCTTTATTAGAAGATGATCCCGAACAAATGAAGATCATATACCGGCCAAATGAAGGGTATAACTTCTTGGGAAGCCAAATCGGGAATTCAGCAATCGAATTGGTTCGTAAAGAAGTCAATAAACAAGTATCAGCAACTTATGCAAAAACATTATTTGCTAATATAAAGAAAATGGGCAATGGATTTGGCGATGCCGCCAATGGTGCTGGCAAACTAGCAACAGGTGCCGGCAAGCTGGATAAAGGCGCAAATCAGCTCAATGAAGGTGTTCAATCTGCAAAAGAAGGCTCCACAAAACTGAATAACGGAGCACAATCAGCCAAAAATGGCGCCTACGACTTAAAAAATGGCGTGGATTCAGCAGCGAACGGTGCGAATAAGCTAAATGACGGTGCGAATTCAGCAGCCACTGGTGCAAAGGATTTAGAAAATGGCATTAACTCAGCAGCAGATGGCGCGAATAAATTAAATGATGGTGCGAATTCGGCAACCACTGGTGCAAAGGATTTAGAAAATGGTATTAACTCAGCAGCAGACGGTGCGAATAAGGTAAATGACGGTGCCCAATCCGCTATCAATGGCTCGAAAGAATTGCAGAATGGTATCAACTCAGCTAAGAGTGGTTCCACTCAATTGCAGACAGGTTCATCTGACTTGAAAAAAGGAACAGAAACCTATGTTTCAGAGTTAGAAGGCAATACACCTAAAATTAAAGCTTTAAATGATGGCGCACAAAAGGTAAATAACGGCGTGGCAACATTAAGCGGTAGCTTGTCTCAATTAGTGCCAGGAGCTGCGTATGTTTCAAACGGTGTGACAAAACTGGTGAATCTTATTGGTGAATTTCCTAATCAAGTCCAGTCATTAAAAACAGGTGTTGCAGATATAAATGGCAAAGCAACCAACCTGACAGCTAATAGCTCATCTTTATCTAACAATACGAAAAAGTTAATTGAACAAATTAATAATATGGATATTCCGGCAGAGCAAAAACAAGAATTGCTACAGACGGCTAATGCTGTAGATAAAGATGCGTCAACTGTGAATACAGGAGCTGGAAAACTAAGTGAAGTTACTTCACAAGTAAACCAAAGTATAAGCAGCATTAATGCACCAAGTACGGGAGACGACTTATCTAAACTAAAACAAGGCGCAGCAGATGTATCGAAAGGTCTAGATCAAATGAATCAATCCGTCTCAAATGAACTTGCCCCAGGAACAAAAGATTTGGCAGACGGCACAAGCCAGCTTGCAGACAAATGGAACAGTTCAATTGAAGGTGCGAAAAAATTAGATGCAGGTGCTGGTCAGTTAAACACAGGTATTTCTTCGCTTGATAATGGATTAGGCCAATTGCAAACAGGTTCAGGTAAATTAACTTCAGGCCTTGGTACACTAAGCAATGGCACAAACTCACTTGCAAATGGTATGGGTAAACTACAAAATGGTTCTACTCAATTAACGACAGGATTAGGTACATTAAGCAATGGTACCAAATCATTAGTTGGTGGTATTGGTCAATTGCAAGCAGGTTCAGGTCAATTATCAACAGGATTAGGTACATTAAGTAACGGTACCAAATCATTAGTTGGCGGAATGGGTCAATTGCAAACAGGCTCAGGCCAGCTGGCAACAGGTTTAGATACATTAAGCAACGGTACCAAATCATTAGTCAGCGGATCAGCACAGCTATCTGATGGTTCTAGCCAGCTTGCATCAGGTGCAGGCGAATTGCAAGACGGTGCGGATAAACTGCAAGGTAAACTAGCAGATGCCCATGACCAAGCTTCTAAAATTAAAGCAAATCAAAAAACGTATGATATGGTCGGCGAACCGGTCGAAGTAGAGAAACAAGAAGTAAATAAAGTACCAACCTATGGTACAGGTTTTGCTCCATTTATGCTTTCTCTCGGCTTATTCGTTGGAGCCCTCATGCTGTCGATTATTTATCCATTTGTAGACGCAGCAATCAGACCGAAAAACGGCTTTTCTTGGTTCTTAAGTAAAGTATCCGTTTTAGCTGTTGTTGGATTGGTTCAATCGACACTTGTTGTCATTATCGCTTTATTTTTCCTAAAAATAGAGGTAGTCAATGTACCAGCGTTTATATTCATGACTGTTTTGGCAAGCTACACATTCTTAGCACTAATTCAAATGCTTGTTTCCATCCTAGATAATCCAGGCCGTTTTATTGCGATCATTATCCTAGTATTGCAATTAACAACAAGTGCGGGTACATTCCCATTAGAATTAGTGTCAAAACCATTACAAGTATTTAATAAATTCTTACCGATGACGTATTCAATCCAAGGGTTTAGAGCAGCCATCTCCACAGGCGATATGAGCTTCTTTGCCTTTAATGCAGTTGTATTAATTTCCTGCATGGTTGTATTCTTAATCATTACTTGCGGCTATTTCGTTTTACGTTACAAAAAACGTTTCTCAAGAGAAGCAGCAGCTGAATAATTAAAAAGAAAAGACCAGAGATTTGTATTCTCTGGTCTTTTCTATGTATCTAATAGAAAAAGGATTGTGAATGAGATTCACAATCCTTTTTCTGCGATTTTGTTGTAAGCAAATGTTGTAAGCAAATTACTTATAGGTTCATTCTCTAAGGAATGAGCACAAGAGCAAGTAATATGGATGTTATAAGGTATTGCAATGTTCACAAGTGTTTGCATAGCACTCACTTTGTTCATCGATTTTTTCGCCACATTCTACACAGTGTTTATCAGGTAAGTTTTTGAAAAATTCTACAACGTTTTCTAACATTGAATTCTCCTCCTTAACATATCTGTTATATTACTGCTTTGTTATAATGTATTGTATTATAACAGGTGGAGAAATGTCAATACAAAAACCCAAATATATTGTAAAATAAACGTAGTATTGTAACTGAGGAGTGTATTCAATGTATTTTATAGATAATAAAGGAATCACAGATCCACGTATTAATTTGGCTATTGAAGAATATGCACTGAAAACGTTAAATGTGGAAGACGAATCTTATTTGCTTTTTTATATAAATCAACCATCTATCATTATTGGAAGAAATCAAAACACAATTGAAGAAATTAATACAGATTACGTGGAAGATCAGAATATTATTGTTGTGAGACGCTTATCAGGCGGCGGCGCAGTCTATCATGATCTGGGCAATTTAAATTACAGCTTTATCACAAAAGATGATGGCGAATCGTTCCAAAACTTTAAGAAGTTTACGCAGCCTGTTGTGGATGCGATGAAAAACCTAGGTATCCAATCGGAGCTGTCTGGCCGCAATGATATCCTGGCTGAAGGACGCAAAATTTCAGGGAACGCTATGTTTTCTACAAAAGGCCGCCTATTTAGCCATGGTACCCTTTTGTTTGATACAAATATTGATGAAGTCGTAAATGCATTAAAAGTGAGAAAAGAAAAAATTGAATCAAAAGGGATCAAATCTGTCCGTTCTCGTGTAGCTAATATTGTGGACTTTATGGACAAACCAATCACAGTTGAAGAGTTCCGAATGGAAATCTTAAAATCGATATTTGGCGGAGAAGAAAATATTCAATACTATGAATTCACCGATGAAGATTGGGCAAACATTCATAAACTATCAGAGGAGCGATATCAACAGTGGGATTGGAACTATGGCCAATCACCGAAATTCAATATTCAACGCTCTAGTAAATTCCCATCCGGTTTTATTGACTTGCGCTTAGAAGTCAACAAAGGCTTGATGGAGGATGTGCATATCTTTGGCGATTTCTTTGGCGTAGGGGAAATGAAAGATATCGAAGAAGCTTTAAAAGGAAAAAGATATAGCTTAGATGCAATAGGAGAAGCTCTTGAAGGAATCGACATCCCGACTTATTTTGGCGGTGTATCGAAAGAAGAATTCCTAAAGCTTATATACTAAACGAACAAAAAAGTTGTTTCTGTACAGGCAGTCACACTAATCGGCTGTCTGTGTAGGAATCCAATAGAAACGAACACTTATTGAAAGGGGGGAGTTTAATGGCTACACATCGGATCCTTATTGTAGAAGATGATTTAAAAATAGCATCTCTGTTGGCGGAAACGCTCAGAAGGTATCATTATGATGTAAAGGCAGTAGAATCCTTTGAAAACATTTTGGAAGAGTTTCAAATGTTCAGCCCTCATATTGTCCTGTTAGATATCAATTTGCCTTCATATGACGGTTATTATTGGTGTCGCCAGTTAAGACAAGTGACTACATGCCCCATTATATTTATTTCGGCTCGCTCAGGCGAAATGGATCAAATCTTTGCATTGGAGAATGGCGGAGATGATTTTATAACAAAGCCATTTAATTACGAAATTGTTCTAGCTAAGATTAAAAGCCATTTAAGAAGAACATACGGGGAATATGCGGCAACCCAAAAAGAAAGAGTCATTAAACTTGGGCAATTTCAGCTTTATATAGAAAGAATGGAGCTCCACAGTAAGAACGAAATTATACCTCTGCAGAAAAAAGAATGTGTCATTCTGGAATTATTAATGGGCTCGACTCCAAAAGTCGTGACGCGTGAACAGCTTTTAGAAGAGCTATGGGATGATCAATCATTTGTAGATGAGAATACGCTTAATGTGAATATGGCTCGCGTACGAAAAAAACTCTCCGATTACTCCATCCAATCTTCTATCGAAACAGTTCGGGGCGCTGGTTATCGATTTGTATTATGTGAAGAGGAACA
Source organism: Rummeliibacillus sp. GQ308 (assembly GCF_059759115.1). NCBI lineage: Bacteria > Bacillati > Bacillota > Bacilli > Caryophanales > Caryophanaceae > Rummeliibacillus > Rummeliibacillus sp. GQ308. Next base: position 98,114 of record NZ_JCAXDQ010000002.1, read on the forward strand.
ATAACAATGGATTCTATCAAATTATTTATAAAGGATCATATTGGTTTTTTAATCTTTAATCTGCTCCTAGTTTTATTTATTCTTTTGCTCTATTGGCTAGATGGCTTTAGAAATACAGATACAGCCATATATACAGTAATCATTTCAATCATTTTGACTATTACTTTCCTATTCACACGCTATGTTATGAGACAGTCCTTCTATGGGAAAATACTGCAAAAACCTTTAAAGATGGAAGAGGCTTTGCAGAAAAATGCTAAAATGCCGGAAAATATAGCCACTGAAAAGTATATACACGAGCTATACCGGTTATATGAATTAGAAGCTCAAGCCCTATACGCTCATCAAAAAAGGCAAATGCAGTTTATGAATCAATGGGTACATCAAATGAAAACGCCCATCAGCGTTTTGGAGCTGTTGCTGCAAGATGAAACTGAACTGGACCGAGAAAGTGTTCGAGAAGAAGTCGAGCGATTAAGGCGAGGTTTAGAAACCGTTTTGATGAATGCGCGTCTAGATACTTTTGAAGAGGATATGAAAATTGAACAGGTAGCATTATTACCATTGGTCAGCTCGGTTATTAATGAAAACAAACGTTTATTTATTAAAAATCAGGTATATCCTCAAATTAAAGTGGACGAAGATTGTATAGTAGCGACAGATGCAAAATGGTTTAAGTTTATCGTTGGGCAATTCATTACAAATGCGGTGAAATATACGTTTGAAAAAGGAAAAAAAGTATATATATCATCCTCTCATGACCATGGGCACGTCATCCTTACCATTAAAGATGAAGGCATTGGAATCCCGCCTTCTGATTTAAAACGTGTAACCAAAGCCTTTTTCACAGGAGAGAATGGCCGGAAAACAGCCGAATCGACCGGTATGGGACTATATTTGGCAAAAGAAGTATGTGAGAAACTTGGCCATCATATGGAGATTGATTCAGCAGTCGGGGAAGGTACAACAGTGCGCATTTCTTTTAAGTGTCACTTCCACGAATGAATTTGACTAGACCTACAAAAATTCTGTTTCCCTAGCTTTGTCTACCCGTTTATGTGAAAGAAAGCCTTCTAGAAAATGATAAAAGCGAGGAATTCATATGGCATTATTGAATATACAAGACGTGACAAAAGTATATGAAGGAAAAGTAACGCACCGTGCAATCAATCAGTTAAGCTTTGAAGTTGAAAAAGGCGAATTCTTGGCTGTTATGGGTCCATCAGGAAGCGGAAAAACCACATTGCTTAATATGATTTCAACTATAGATACGCAAACATCTGGCGACATCGTAATAAACGGGATCAGACCCTCTGAACTTAAGAAGAATGATCTGGCTTACTTTCGAAGAAGGCAGCTAGGTTTTGTTTTTCAAGACTTCAATCTTTTACAAATGCTAACGGTTGAGGAAAATATGGTGCTGCCTTTGTCACTGGATGACCAAGATCCTTCCATGATGCAGGAAAGGGTGCAGCTGGTTGCCAAACAATTGGGCATAGAAGATATTCTGCAAAAAAGGCCAAATGAGATATCAGGTGGCCAAGCTCAACGGACAGCAATCGGACGGGCCATCATTCATAAGCCATCCCTTCTGTTGGCTGATGAGCCTACAGGAAATCTGGATTCCAAGGCTTCAGGAGATGTGCTGCAATTGCTTGGCCGTATTAATCAAGAGGAAAATACAACCATCGTGATGGTAACGCATGACCCGATTGCAGCAAGCTATTGTGACCGTGTACTTTTTATAAAGGATGGCGAGTATTTTAACGAAATTTATAAAGACAACCATCGTCAAACCTTCTTCCAGGCGATTTTAAATGTGTTGAGCTTATTAGGAGGGCATGTCGGTGACTTTTCGACAATTCGCATTCCGTAACGTAATCAGAAATCGTCGAGTCTATGCAGCTTTCTTTCTCTCAAGTGTTGCCTCTGTTATGGTTTTCTTTATTTACTCAATGCTGATGTTTCATCCCAAACTCGAAAATGAATTTCTGCAGGAAATTGCTTTTCAAGGGATGGTCATAGCAGAAGTAATTCTTGTTTTATTTATGTTGTTCTTTTTGCTGTACTCGATGAGAGCCTTTTTGGAGGCACGCCTAACGGAATTTGGCTTATTGCTTCAGTTAGGGATGGAAAAGAGAAAGCTAAATAAACTGATACTATTTGAGACAATGATTATCGGTATGGCAGCAATTATTGTGGGCATTCTTTTTGGCTATGCCTTTGCAAAATTTTTCTTTATGATTGTTCGAGAGATTTTGCAGATTGATAGCCTTCCGTTATATTTTTCTTGGAAACCATTTGCGCTGACCATTAGTATCTTTACAAGCCTATTTGTCATCATTTCTTTTATTAGCGTAATGTTTATAAAGGATGTTCATTTAGTCAGCTTGTTGAGAGGTTATTGGCGGAATGAGCAGTTATCCAAGTTTTCCGTTTGGAGAGGACTCCTCGGTATGCTGTTGCTGTTGGCAGCCTATATAATGGCAAGCCAAATACAAAAACAGTATCTAGTCATCTTTACAATATTGACTCCGCCTTTTGCCGTGCTGGGAACGTATTGGTTTTTTACAGATTCCGTACCTTTTTTATTATCACGCTTACGGGCACATAAGAAATGGTACTGGAAGAAGTACCATATCATATCGCTTGCAAAGATATCTGCTATCATGAGGGAAAATGCAAGAATGTTTTTTATCACATGTATGGTATCGACATTAGCCTTTTTAGCTGTTGGAACGCTGAGCTCTATGTCTACATTTACGCATCAGTATCATCAGCTCAATCCGTTAGGCCTTGTCTATTCTAGTAAATATGGAAATCCCTATGAACGAGAGCATATTACAGGGTTGATTAATGAATTAGAGGAGAAGGGGCTAAGTTATCACTTAAATAAATTTGATATCAAACGTCAAACTTCCTCCTATACAAAAAGGTCTGTCAAGATTATGAAGCAGTCGGATATCAATCGATTGGCCATTGTTTTTGGCTATCCAGTCGTCAATTTAAGACCTGGTGAGGCGATGTTTTTGCCGTATTCACTCGATTCTATTAATGAGTTAAAGACGAAAAAAGTAAATACGGTCCTTGAGGAAAATAACGTTTCGCTTTCCATTGATAAGGTCTACCCGAAGGTGCTATTTTCACCGACTGAATTAGGTACGAATGTGATTATCGTTAATGACATTGACTTTCACATGATTATAGATCCTATCCAAGGAGCAGAAACAAGACAATCAACAACCCATATCTTTGTATTCTATGTGCCTCAGTGGACTGAGACAAAAGATATTGGAACAGATTTAGATGTAATGGTTTCGAACGCCTATGTGGCCAATAAGCAGGATCAGCTGCCTTTCTACTTTGAAAATCCGGGTTTAGACTATTCATTTTTCCGTTCTACTTTTGCGTTATTGTTATTTATCGGCCTGTTGGCATCAACTGTCTTCTTCCTTGCTTCTGGCAGCTTTATATACTTCAAGTTATATACAGGTCTTGAAGAAGACAAAAAACAATTCGATACACTCCGTCGAATGGGCGTGACACATAAAGAACTAAGAAAAATTGTCGATAGCCAATTAATTACGCAATTCTTCTTACCATGGGGATTAGCAATGCTCCATAGCACATTTGCTTTTATGGCGTTGCAAGTATTCTGGAAAGGCATAGCAGATCTCTCTATCATAAAAGAAACGATCATCGTGTTGGCAGGGATTACGGCTATCCAAATTTGTTACTTTTATTTGATTCGTTGGCGTTACCTTGCACATATAAGAGCTTAATCAAAAACAATAGACACTAGAAATAGCTGTCTATTGTTTTATTATTCTGATTTCTATATAATAGAGGAGAGTAAAAATGAATGACTATTCATTTTATTCTAACAAAAAGGGGTGGGAATATGAATTTAGTGTCAGAGATTTATAACACATCTTTAAAGCAAGCCGACAAGATTGCGTATCATTTTGGGGGAAAAGATACGACATATGGGGAGTTTGAAGAGTCCGTTTCGAAGCTTGCTACTGCATTAAAGGATTTAGGGGTAGAAAAAGGGGATCATGTGGTTTTCTTATTAGGAAATACACCGCATTTTATTATCTCTTTATATGCCACAATGCGTATTGGAGCTACAGCCATTCCAGTGAATCCACTGTATACGCCGGATGAGATTACATATATTGTTCGAAATGGAGATGCGAAAGCGATCATCGCGTTAGATGCTTTGCTTCCGCTCGTAGAGGCTGGCTTAAAGGCTTTCCCAGAAGTAGAAACATATATTGTCTGTGAAACAAATGAAAATACAATCGAAAAACTGAAAGCATTACCGCCAAATATAAAAGAAAGAGTCCATTCATTTGGACAAATTATGAAAGAATCTTCACCTTCTGTAAAGCCGATGGAGATTGATAGCGATGACACGGCTGTTATTTTATACACGTCGGGTACAACAGGGCGCCCAAAAGGTGCGATGTTGACGCATGGTAATCTTTATTCAAATGCTCGGGACATTGCAGACTATTTAACATTCACTGCGGAAGACCGCGTGATCACTACATTACCTGTATTTCATGTTTTCGCGCTTTCCGTTGTAGTAAATGCACCATTATTAACATCAGCCGAGTTGATCATAACACCTACTTTCAGTCCAAAAGAAATCTTCCGTATTGGACGAGAATTCAAGCCAACTATTTTTGCTGGTGTTCCAACTATGTACAACTTCCTTTATCAATATCCAGAAGGAAACCCAGAGGATTTAAAATCCCTGCGACTCGCAATCTCCGGGGGTTCTTCTATGCCGGTCGCGTTGCTTCATAACTTCGAAGAGAAATTCAATGTTCGCGTTTCTGAAGGCTACGGATTATCGGAAGCTTCACCAGTTACTTGTTTTAACCCACTAGATCGGGAACGCAAGGCAGGTTCTATTGGTACGAATATCGTAAATGTTGAAAATAAAGTGTTCAATGAGTTAGGAGAAGAAGTGCCGGTCGGAGAAGTCGGAGAGCTTGTTGTAAAAGGACCGAATGTAATGAAAGGGTATTATAAAATGCCAGAAGAAACAGCTGTGGCCATTCGTGATGGTTGGCTGTATACCGGAGATTTGGCGCGAATGGATGAAGAAGGATACTTCTATATTGTCGATCGTAAAAAAGATATGATTATTGTCGGTGGCTATAACGTCTATCCGAGGGAAGTAGAAGAAGTATTCTATGGCCATCCTGGCGTTCTGGAAGCAGCAGTAGTGGGCATTCCAGACCCTAACTTAGGAGAAGAAGTATTAGCATATGTTGTATTGAAGGACCCTTCAATTACGGAAGATGAATTGCATACCTATTGTAAAGAGCATCTAGCAAAATACAAATGTCCAAAAGAAATTATACTATTAGAAGAGCTACCAAAAAATACAACAGGTAAAATACTGCGTAGAAATTTAAAAAGCCAAGCATTGTCTCGTGCATAAGGAATACAAAAAGATGGTTTGGGGTTGTCTCCCAAAACCATCTTTTTTATGCCTCTTATGCTTTTTTGTATTTTACGAGATATAAAACGACTAAGAAAATGATCCAAATCGGACCAACTATAAGTGCGACTCGAGTATCAGGGAACACCGCCATTAAGCATACGACTAACACTAAAAAAGCAATAGCAAGGTATGAGCTGAATGGATATAAAAACGCTTTATAGCTCAATTTAGAAACTTGAGTTTCGGATAAGGATTTACGGAATTTCATTTGACTAATCAATATGACAATCCATGTCCATACAGCGCCAAACGTAGAGATGCTTGTCACCCAAACGAAAACTTTTTCTGCTACCACATAGTTTAGAAGTACACCAATCAGTAAAACGAATGCTGAAGCGATGATTGCAACTGACGGAACACCGCCTTTGCTTACCTTCTTAAATAGGGCAGGTGCCTGTTTTTGTTCAGCTAGATTGAACAACATACGGCCTGTACTAAAAATACCACTATTGCAACTAGATAGAGCAGCTGTCAAAACCACAAAATTGATAATCCCTGCTGCATAGCGTAATCCTATTTGATCGAACATCAATACAAATGGGCTATTATTGGTATCTATCTCGTTCCATGGATAAATCGACATGATAACAGTTAACGCACCAATATAGAAGAGCAAAATTCGCCATAAAACAGTGTCAATCGCTTTAGGAATCACTTTTTTGGGATTTTTAGCTTCACCTGCTGTAACGCCAATCATTTCCACGCCAAGGAATGCAAACATGACGATTGGGAGCGAATAGAATATTCCTTTTACACCGTGAGGCATAAAACCGCCGTGACTCCAGAGATTGCTAATGCCGACTGCAATTCCGCCATTGCCAATTCCAAATAGGATAACACCTAGGCCCAATACAATCATCGCGACAATAGCAAATATTTTAATGAAGGCAAACCAAAATTCAAATTCACCAAATGCACTAACGGCAATTAAATTAATGATTGTCATGAGAATTAAAGCTGCTAGCGCCCAGACCCATTTCGGAGAATCAGGGAACCACAATTGCATATAAATGCCGACTGCTGTGATTTCTGCCATACAAGTGGCAATCCATAAAAACCAATAGTTCCAGCCAGTAATAAATCCTGCCATTGGTCCAAGATAATCCTGGGCATAACGACTAAAGGAACCGGCGACTGGATTTTCGACAGCCATTTCACCAAGTGCTCGCATGATGATGAAAATTACAATCCCTCCGAGAGCATAGGCGATTAAAATAGAGGGACCAGCTAACTGAATAGCGCCTGCTGAACCTAGAAATAATCCAACTCCAATAGCAGCGCCAAGCGACATCAAGGTGATATGTCGGGACTCCAACCCACGTTGAAGATGTGGTTTTTTGCTCATAAGTAAAACTCCTTCAATCCTTAAAATAATATTTACTCTAGCATCATACCATATTAGGTACTAGATAAAAAAGAATAATCTGAATTCTGTTACTATATAAGTAAAAAAGCAATAAAAACATTTCCTTAGTATTACGAAATAAGTTATAGTATAAATAATCTGAAAATAAGGAGTGTTAAATATGAAAAAAACGATTCAAACGCATGACTTGTTTCAATTGACTTCAGTAGGAGCACCTGTTTTATCACCTAGTGGGAAAGAGGCTGTGGCGATACAAACAAAGATGGATAAAGAAAAGAATAAGTATTTTTCGTATTTAATCCATATCGATTTGGAAACGAACGATGTAGTGCAATGGACATTTGGAGAAGAGCGTATTTCATCTGTTAAATGGTCAAATGATGGCCGTTCCATTGCTTTTTTGTCGACAAGAAAAGAAAAAAATCAGTTATTTGTGTTATCTGTTGGTGGTGGAGAAGCAAAACAATTGACTGAGTTCGACAAGGGTGTCGACTCATTTCTTTGGTCCCCGTCGAATGAAGAAATTTGGTTTTCTGCACGCGTAGAAGACGGAAAAGAATTTACTGATAAAAAGGAAGAGAAGAAAGAGGAATTACCCGAAGCTTATGTAGTAGACGGAATGAAATATAAGCTCAACGGCGTAGGATTACTTCCGCAAAAAACACATAGCCAAATTGGGCAAATTAATATTCATAGTAAGACAATCAACCGATTATTTACTGATACATATGATTATAGCTTGCAAGATATTTCTCATGATGGGTCGAGCTTAATTGTTTCAGTGAATCGCGTAGAGAACACAGATAATGATTGGCGTTCACCTGTTATTTTGATCGATCTAAAGACCAAAGAAGAGGAAATCATAGTTGAAGAGGAAGGATATTACGGATCTGCTACCTTTTCATTTGATGATCGGTATATTGCCTATCAAGGCAGTGATTTTGCATACAAAAATGCAGCACAGGGCAACCTCTTTATATATGATAGGGAAAGCAAGCATTCTTGGAATTTAACACAAGCGCTTGATTTGCCAGTAGGAGACTTATCAGTTGGCGATGTGCAGCAAAATACAGAGCTAAAAACAGTAGTGTGGACTGAGCATAATGACTTGTACTTCGTCTTATCCACATTTGGAGATGTAAGACTGTATTATGCAACTCTAGAAGGAGCGATTTATCCTGCAAGCCCTGAAGATGAGCATATCTATGGATTTGATGTATCAAGAGACGGAAAAACCGCTATTTTAGCTGTAAGCAACCCTGTGTTTCCTGGAGAGCTTTTCAAGTATGACATTGCACTTGGGAAAAGAGAACAAATCACACATTATAATGATGCATGGCTTGAAGAAACAACGCTTGTACAACCTGAAAAAATAAGCTATGAGGGTGATGAAGGTTGGACTGTGAATGGCTGGATTATGAAGCCTGCTACTTTTAAAGAAGGCGAGAAATATCCACTCATTGTCGAAGTTCATGGTGGACCGCACACTATGTATGCCAATACATTCTTCCATGAGCTGCAATTGTTAGCTGCACAAGGCTATGGAGTGTTATATGTGAATCCACGAGGTAGCCATAGTTATGGTCAACAGTTCGTTGATGGGTGTCGCAATCATTATGGTGAAGGGGATTATGAAGATATAATGGCAGGACTTGACCATGTCCTGGCTGACTATAATTGGATTGATACGAGCAGATTAGGCGTGACAGGTGGCAGTTACGGCGGCTTTATGACCAATTGGATTGTCGGTCATACAAATCGTTTTAAGGCAGCAGTCACACAACGTTCTATTTCAAACTGGGTAAGCTTCTTTGGCGTTTCAGATATCGGCTACTATTTCACTGAATGGCAGATAGGTGCTGACATGACGGATGTAGAAAAACTATGGCAACACTCACCATTAAAATACAGTCAAAACATTGAGACACCACTCTTGATATTGCACGGGGAAGAGGATGATCGCTGTCCGATTGAGCAAGCGGAACAGCTATACATTACTTTAAAGTCGATGGGCAAAACAACACAATTTGTCCGTTTCCCAAAAGCCGAACACAACTTATCACGTACAGGATTGCCTAATTTAAGAATTCAAAGACTAGAGCAAATCTTAGATTGGTTTAAGAAATATTTATAAGAGGGCATAATTCAAGTATTTCAATCTTTATATGAAAGATATAAGTTAAGTAGTCCGTTGATGTTAATAAAATTTTTCCGAAACCTTCTATTGAAGCAATCGTTTGTATTGTATATAAACTTCTAAACAGTGACATCATTTCGAGAAAAATGTATGATGGTTAAGATGATACTATAGAATGAGAGTGAAAGAATGATTGATCTAATAGTAGGGTTATTTAATTTTATTATGCATATTGACGAACATTTAAAAAGTATAGTCAGCCAATATCCAAAGTGGGTATATGGGATACTATTTTTAATCGTATTCGTGGAGACTGGTGTTGTTATTATGCCGTTCTTGCCGGGCGATTCATTACTATTTGCGGCTGGAGCCATGGCTGCCATTGGTGGTTTAAACCTATGGACTGTTCTTGGCATATTCTTTGTAGCAGCCGTATTGGGCGATTCATTGAACTATGAAATCGGTAAGAAAGTGGGCGGAGCTATTTCAAACCACCGCTTTTTTGGTCGATTTATAAAAAAAGAAAATTTGGATCAAGCGCATGCTTTCTTTGAAAAACATGGCGGTAAAACCGTTATGATTGCTCGGTTTATGCCCTTAATTCGTACGTTCATTCCATTTGTGGCAGGAGCCAGCAAAATGCGTTATCCATACTTTATTATGTACAACGTGGCAGGTGCATTGCTGTGGGTACTAATCGCAGTCTTTTGTGGTTACTTCTTTGGAAACATCAAAATTGTGAAAGATAACTTTTCTGTTTTCATCTTAGGAATCGTGTTTGTTTCAATTCTGCCAGCCATTATTGGTTTGATCGCTCCGAGGTTTAAAAAAAAATAAAAGTATAAGAAAGCATCCCTTGTAAAAGATAAATATTTATAAGGGATGCTTTTTGTCGGTTAAAAAGGTTTTTATAACTTTTTACAGATATTATTGAAATAAATGTTATAATATTGAATAAAAGTGAAACTTCGCTCAAACGAAATTCTATCGAGTGTTAGTTGACTAATCGGGCGTTAAAGGCAAAGGATTCTCACCAATATTTTATCAATTTATTTACATATGGGTGGGATTAAAACCAAGTTAAAAAGAGATAAAAGTAGCGTAAAGCGGAGGGGCGTCAAAATGGAAGTCTTTATTGGTAGGCAGCCTATATTTAATGGCTTTGATCAAGTTCAGTCATATGAATTGTTATATAGAAGCGGGAGTGAGAGTAATAGATTCCCTTCCATTGATGCTGATTTAGCAACAGTAGATGTGATTGTTAATTCGCTCTTCTCTATCGGGATGGATGTCCTGTCGAATGGAAAGCCTTGTTTTATCAATTTTACAGAAAATTTATTGATGAGCGATATTTTTGACCACTTAAATCCTGTGCAGTTTGTTATCGAAATACTGGAGGATATCCCTATAACGAAGTCTTTAATCCGTCGTTTAAAAGAATTAAAAGTAAAGGGCTACCGAATAGCGCTTGATGATTTTGTTTTGCATGATTTCTCTGCGACTTACGAAGAATTATTTACATATATAGATATCATTAAGGTAGACTTCTTGAATACTAAAAAGGAGGACCGGCAAAAAATTGAAATGCTGGTCAAACGAAAGTTTCCACATATCACGCTTTTGGCAGAGAAGGTTGAAACAAGAGAAGAATATGAAAAAGCATTAAAAAAAGGATACAAACTGTTTCAAGGCTACTACTTTATGCAACCGCAAATTATTAAAGGACAGGATGTGCCTGCTAATTTATTGCATTATTATCAGGTAATTGCTTTATTACGAGCGGAAGAGCCTGATATCAACCAAATTAGCGAGAATATTGAACATGACATTGCATTATCGTATAAGCTTCTACAGTTAATCAATTCCTCAGCTAAACGCACAAAATCCAAAATCAGATCGATCAAACAAGCGATACTGCTCCTAGGTCTAGAGGATCTGAAAAGATGGGTGTATATCTTAATTTATCGTGAATCACAAAAGTTTAATACAGGTGGCACATTTGATGAATTGATGAAAACCTCTTTAGTACGTGCCAAAACATGTGAGTTATTAGCGAAACATACTAGAAAAAAGAATATGTCTGAGTATTTCTTGATAGGTATGTTTTCGTTAATAGATGCCATACTACAAAGGCCTATCCATACAATCCTTCAGCATATGCCTTTAACGGACGAAGTAGCAGAGACAATCTGCGGTGGGGATACGGATATGCAGCCGTTTCTTCAGCTAGCCATCGCCATAGAGAGAATGCATTTAGAGCAAGTCAGTGTATTAGCTGACGATTTAGAGATCCCGTATGATTCCATTGTTTCTATTTCGAAAGCTTCTGCCAAGTGGGTTAATACTATTTGCTAAAAAATGAACTATTATTGTTTAAAAAGAAAAAATACGGGTATAAATAAAGGGCTATTATTTTATAGTTCTAATTGCATGAAAGCGTCACAATTAAATAATATCACCATGTTTAATTTGTGAATGTCTTTGGTATACTTACTGTGTAAGCGTACTAATCCCAATCCATAGGAGGTATGATGATGAAAAAAGCTTTATTAGCAATGTTGTTCGGTTCAGCGCTTGTACTAGGTGCTTGTGGTGGCGGAAATGATAGCGATAAAGACAAATCCGCTACTGATACTACAACAACTGAAAACAATAAGACGGATAATACCGCAGACAACAATAAGACTGACGAGTCTACTTCTAACTCAACAGCAAAAGTTGATGCAGAAGCGGTTACACAACAAAAATGTATTTCATGTCACGGCAATGAATTACAAGGTGCAGTCGGTCCTGACCTAAGAAAAATTGGTTCACAGCTATCTGAAGATCAAATCAAAGATGTCTTGAAAAACGGTAAAGGCAACATGCCAGCTGGTCTAGTAGAAGGTGATGAACTAGATGCTGTTGCAAAATGGCTATCTGAGAAAAAATAATGATTTAAACTAGCTTTCATCTAAGGGAGCTAGTTTTTTTGTTGTTTAAATAAATACTATACATAACCAAGCAAAGTTGCATGATATGTTCTTCTATATACTTATGTTAGAATGTTGATAGCATAGAGATTTGAAAAGGTGGTCAGTAAGATGGCATTAGACCAAGTGAGTACAAAGGACATTATTGAAGCATTACATCTGACGTTAATTAGCGGTGAAGAAGGAATTGGCCGCCATATTTTAACAAGTGATATATCGCGTCCAGGCCTAGAAATGGCGGGTTATTTTACGCATTACCCGGCAGAACGCGTACAGCTATTAGGAAAAACGGAGCTGTCTTTCTATGAGTTGTTGTCAGAGGAAATACAAATTGACCGAATGAACAAGCTTTGTTCAAAAGAGACACCCGCAATCATTGTTTCACATGATATGGAAGTGCCAAAGGCTCTTGTAGAAGCCTCTAAAAAACATCAAGTCCCAGTGTTAACAACAAAACTGCCAACAACCCGTTTTTCGAGCCAGTTGACCAATTATTTAGAAAGTCGTTTAGCGCCTTCTACAGCTATGCATGGCGTACTGGTCGACATTTATGGCATTGGCGTACTGCTTACAGGGAAAAGTGGTGTGGGCAAAAGTGAAACAGCGCTAGAATTAATAAAAAAAGGGCATCGTCTTGTTGCGGATGACTGTGTAGAAATTCGCCAAGAAGGAGAAAGCTTAATTGGAAGTGCTCCTCCTTTAATCAATCATTTATTAGAAATTCGTGGACTAGGTATTATCGATATTATGACGTTATTTGGGGCGAGCGCTGTTCGCAAGCATAAACGTATTTCTCTCGTTGTCGATTTAGAAATTTGGGATTCTGAAAAAACCTACGATCGGCTAGGTCTTGAAACGGAAACACTGAAAATTATTGATACAGAATTACCTAAGCTAACAATCCCTGTAAGGCCGGGAAGAAATTTATCTGATATTATTGAAGTAGCTGCTATGAATCACCGCTTGAAAACGCTAGGCGTTAACGCAGCAGAAGAATTCTCTAAAAGATTAAATCGAGTAATTGAAGAGAAAGATGAATCAGGATTAAAGTAAAGCAGATGGAATGGAAGGAGCAACAAATGTGTTTGATTCAATTTTATTAGCCATAGATCCTGTGGCACTTAAGCTCGGCCCTATTTCGGTCAGATGGTATGGAGTCATTATTGCAACAGGTATTGTAATAGCCTATATCGTAGGACAACGCGAAATGCGCAAAAGAGGGTTTAATGAAGATTTTCTAACCGATTTACTAATATGGGCAGTGCCCATCTCTATAATTTGCGCGAGAATTTATTATGTCATTTTTGAATGGCCATATTATGCTTCACACCCAGATCAAATAATACAAATTTGGCATGGAGGCATAGCCATCCATGGAGCATTAATCGGTGCATTCATCACGGCGATTATTTTTACACGTAAACGAGGCGTTAGCTTCTGGAAGGTAGCTGATATCTTGGCCCCTTCACTTATTATCGGACAAATCGTTGGCCGTTGGGGAAACTTTATGAACCAAGAGGCATATGGCGGTGTTGTGAGCCGTTCATTCTTAGAGAGTTTGCATTTGCCAAATTGGTTAATTGAACAAATGAATGTAAATGGTTTCTATCATCATCCTACATTTTTATACGAATCGTTGTGGAATCTAGTAGGATTGGTTCTATTATTATTGCTTCGTAAAGTGAACTTACGGCGTGGGGAAATATTCCTTACATATATAATGTGGTATTCGTTTGGTCGTTTCTTCATCGAAGGAATGCGTACAGACAGTTTGTTGATCGGTAATTTGAGAATGGCCCAAATTGTATCGCTAATTGGTTTAATCGTGGGCGCCATCCTGATTATTTACCGCAGGGTAACAATAAAAAAACCAGTGCGCTATAAGGATTAGGAGAAGTTATTGGACAAGAAAAGGGGTATGTAAAAATGACAGATACAAAATTTAAAGGATTGCTTTTTGACTTTGATGGAACATTGCTAGACACGAATGAACTGATAATCCAAACATTTTTATATGTGTTAGATGCGGAATTTCCCGGGAAATTTACAAGAGACGACATGCTTCCTTTTATCGGCCCGACATTAATCGAGTCATTCTCATCCATAGATGCTGAAAAGGCTGAAGATTGGATATTGAAATACCGCGTTTGGAACGAAGAACATCATGATGAGCTAGCAAAGGAATTTGATGGTGTAAAAGAAACGTTGGAATTGCTTTATGAGAAAGGAATTCGCCTAGCAATTGTCTCAACAAAAAGAAGAGAGCCATTATTAAAGGGTCTTCGTTTGCTAGGGGTTGAACATTTGTTTGAAGTAATTGTCAGCATAGATGAAGTAACACATGCCAAGCCAGATCCCGAGCCAATCTTATTAGCCCTAAACAAAATGAACCTTAATAAAGATGAAGTAATAATGATTGGAGACAACTCCCATGATATTGAAGGTGGGAAAAACGCGGATGTCAAAACGGCAGGTGTTGCCTGGTCTGCAAAAGGAGAAGAATTCTTGATGAATTTCAATCCGGATTATATGCTACACCACATCACTGACTTATTAGCTATAATAGAGGAGCCTGTGCATGCGTAGAACAGAGAGGTACCCTGTTACAGGGTCTACCTCTCTTTGGCAAATCTATAAGACCGTTTCTTTTTGGAAAGTCGCCAAATGCTTTATCGTGATTGAAATCGCTCGCTATACCCCTTTCCTTTCTATGAAAAATTGGTTGTATCGGACTTTCTTGAAAATGGAAGTCGGAGAAAAAACCTCTTTTGCATTGAAAGTCACACCAGACACAATGTTTCCTGAACGGATAAAGGTAGGCAGCGATACCATTATTGGCTTTAATACAACCATCCTCGCTCACGAGTATTTAGTTAATGAGTATCGCTTAGGCGATGTTATCATTGGGGATCGTGTTATGATTGGGGCCAACACGACTATTCTTCCAGGAGTTGAAATTGGCGACGATGCGATTGTCTCAGCTATGACACTTGTAAACAAAGATGTGCCAGCAGGCGCATTTGTAGGTGGCAATCCAATGAGGATTATTTATCCAAAGGAAAACAAAGCCTCTGATGGACCAAATACCACTAAATAAGTAGAGATGCGAGGGAGCTCCACTCAACGAGACAACACAATGTATCGCTGACTGGAGCTCCGATTAACTTCTCGCTAAGTAGATGAGGGAAGATTTTTTACGTATGAAATGAACAATTATATGATATAATGGTGGATACTATGTTTAAGGAACGTATGAAAGCGTTCCTTATTTTATTTCGGAGGATCATTTCAAGATATGAAAAGTGAACATAATACGCGGAAAAATGTTGTTTCCTTTATTCCTAGCGGAGAATTTTACTATAAAAAAGCTGTACAAGCACTAAATCGAGATCAAGAAGGGAAAGCGCATAAATATTTAAAAAGGGCAGTGGAGCTTAGCCCAGATGATTCTCTTATTTTATTGCAATACGCTATTCTCGAATTGGAAGCGGGGCAGCTTGACCATGCCTTAGATTTATTAAAAAAAGCAAATGAGATTGATCCAAATGAGCCCGAGATTCTCCTCTTTTTAGCAGAAGCTTCTGCGCAAGCTGGCTTTACAGATGATGCTAAATATTATGCGGAAGAATATCTTCGCCTTGATGAAATGGGTGAATATGCTGAAGAAGCCATTGATATTATTGAGTTTGCTACGTCAATGGAAGAGAGCGGCTTTTCACTTCAACCAGTGGAACGTGAGGTTGCTTATTTGCAGGAAAAAGCCAGAAAGTACATGGAAACTGGCGAATTAGATGAAGCTATTACCATATTAGAAGAAATTATTGCAGATCATCCAGATGTCTGGCCTGCATACAACAATCTATCACTTGCCTATTTTTATAAAGGTGATGCAGAACAAGCAAGAGCCTTGTTGTACCAAGTGTTGAAAGGGAATTATGGCAATTTGTTTGCATTATGCAATCTAACGGTCATGGCCTATTATGAAAAAGATGATAGCGAGGTCGAGGAATTAAAGTCATTGCTTGTGAAGCTTTGCCCATATTCCTTTGAACAGCGCTATAAACTGGGTGCGACATTAGCTTTAATCGGCTGTTATAAAGAAGCATACCATTGGCTACATAGTATGAAAGTGCAAGGCTTTCAAGGAGACTCTGGCTTTTACTTTTGGCTATCACATGCCTCATATTTTACTGGCCATGAAGAAGAAGCGAGAGAAACATGGGATGAGCTGATTGCTATTGATCCAGAAAAGAAAGGGTTTGAACCTTGGCTAATCAATAATGCGCTGGAAGATGAAGAAGCTATTGAAAACAATCGAAATTTCATTATAGAAAAATTAGAAAGTGGCTATAGTAGCGAGAGGCTGCTTGGTTTATTTTTGCTTGGCAAATCGCCGTACCAGCAAGAAATCGTCGGCCATCCTAGCATTATCAATGTAGATGAATACACCACTATCGAAAAATTATTTTTGGCGTATGCACTAGATCAAGACTTTTTAGGAGACGGCGAACGTATAAAAGTGTTTTTGAAAGCTATTGAAGTAGCAGAACTTCTATATAAGGAATTCAAGCCACTGAAGCTACACGACACATTTATATTCCAAATGTGGTTTGTTCTTTTTGAACGAGCATGGGAAAAAGAGTATCTATTTAAAAATCCTAAAGCTCTTGCAGCGGCAACTGAATATATGTATAAATCGTCGCGCACGAAGGATATCACAAAAAAAGAGATTGCTAAGTACTATGGTATATCTTCACAGACTTTAACGAAATATGTGAATGAACTTATTCAGTATTTGCCTTTATTTGATCAATAGAGTCATGCTGCAAGCAGATATCTTGTCATAATGAAAGGATATCCTCTAAGATTAGAACTAATGAAATAGATCCAACTAGGAGGAGCAAACATGTCAGAAGAAAAAATTTATGATGTTGTGATTATTGGTGCAGGACCTGCCGGAATGACAGCAGCAGTCTATACATCACGCGGTAATCTTTCTACTTTGATGTTAGAAAGAGGTATTCCAGGCGGACAAATGGCGAATACGGAGGAAGTCGAAAACTATCCTGGTTTTGATTCCATTTTAGGACCTGAATTATCGACTAAAATGTTTGAACACGCCAAAAAATTTGGTGCAGAATATGCTTACGGCGACGTAACAGAAATCGTTGATGGCGAAGAGTATAAAACAATCAAAACAACTTCTAAAGAATTCAAAACACGTGCAATCATTATCTCTACAGGTGCTGAATACAAAAAAATGGGTGTACCTGGCGAGAAAGAGCTTGGCGGCCGTGGCGTCAGCTATTGCGCTGTTTGTGACGGAGCATTCTTTAAAAATAAAAACTTGATTGTAGTTGGCGGCGGAGATTCTGCAGTCGAAGAGGGAATCTATCTAACACGTTTCGCGAACAAAGTGACAATCGTGCATCGCCGTGATCAATTGCGCGCGCAAAAAATTATTCAAGACCGTGCATTTGCAAATGAAAAAATTGATTTCATTTGGAACCATACAGTAAAAGAAATCCATGAAAACGATGGAAAAGTTGGCAGCGCAACGCTTGTATCTACAGTAGATGGTACAGAACAAGAAATGCCAATTGATGGTGTATTCGTTTATATCGGAATGCTGCCTTTAACAAAACCGTTTGAAGACTTAGGCATCTTAAACAAAACTGGTTATATTGAAACAAATGACTTAATGGAAACTTCTATTAAAGGCATTTATGCAGCAGGTGACGTAAGAGAAAAATCATTGCGCCAAATCGTAACAGCGACAGGCGATGGCAGTATCGCTGCGCAAGCAGTCCAACATTATGTAGAAGAATTAAAAGAAAAATTTGAGGTTCAATAATTGTAATATAAACTCTACATTGTTGACATCTCTCTGTTAAATAAAAGGGCTATAATATTCGCATAACCCCTTATAAGATTAATATTTCTTGTGGCTGATTCTTTTCGTTTTTTTAGGCGAAAGAGTCAGCTTTTTTTTCGATATTTTTACTAGGAAGAGTTATAGACAGGCTTTGTCCGATGGGGTAAACTGAGCGGATGTTAATTCCTTTGTACTCATGGTGCAGTAGCCTGTATAATATAATTATATGGACAAAGAGAAACGAGGTGTCGTGTGTGCAAAGAATCGCCAATTTATTAGTGATGAAAGACGATCAAGTACTATTATTAAAGAAGCCACGACGCGGCTGGTATGTAGCACCGGGCGGTAAAGTAGAGGGCGGCGAGTCGATTTTTGAAGCGGCGAGCAGAGAATTTTATGAAGAGACAGGCGCTTCTGCCATTCACCCCCATCTAAAAGGTGTATATACAATGGTCATTAAACGAGATGAAGAGATCGTGAATGAGTGGATGCTCTTTACCTTTGTGGCTCAAGATTTAGAAGGTGCCCCATATAAGGAAACACGTGAAGGGATACTTGAGTGGCATCCCGTTGAAGAATTAAAAACATTGCCTATGGCAGAAGGTGACCGTACAAATTTGCTTTATGCTGTTGAACAGACTGGTACTCAATATGGAACGTTTACATATACAGAAGACTTCCAATTGCTGGAGGAGCGCATTCAAATGTCCTCTGAAAGGAATGATGATCATGTCTAATCAAAACGCCGTAAACGAATTAATTATTATCACAGGAATGTCTGGTGCAGGAAAAACCTTGGCTATTCAAAGCTTTGAGGATCTGGGTTTTTATTGTATTGATAATTTGCCACCTGCTTTATTGCCAACATTCCTTAATCTAATGAAAGAATCCAAAAAGGAGATATCACGTATTGCAGCCGTAATGGATTTACGCGGCGGTGATTTTTTCTCCGCATTGAACGAAGCGCTAGAGCAGATTGAAAAAGAAGATTTAGTTGCGACAAAGATTCTGTTTTTAGATGCGGATGACGAGTCGCTTGTCAGACGCTATAAAGAAACAAGGCGTACCCATCCTTTAGCGGATAATGGACTGCCATTGATGGGGATTCAACGTGAAAGGGATCTCTTGGCAGATGTCAAAGAACGTGCGCAATATATTTATAATACAACGAGCATGAAGCCTAGAGAGCTTCGCGAACGCATCCGTGCCCAATTTTCAGAAGTGAATTCACGTCAATTTACAGTGAACGTCATGTCATTTGGCTTTAAACATGGCATGCCAATTGATGCGGATCTCGTGTTTGATATACGCTTTTTGCCAAATCCTTATTATATAGAGGGGCTCCGGCCAAAAACAGGATTAGATGAAGATGTTTCTTCATATGTATTGAAATATGACGATACAAAAGCATTGATTCAAAAGCTAACAGATTTGTTCCAATTTATGATTCCGCTTTATCAAAAAGAAGGGAAAACGCAGCTAGTTATTGCGTTTGGATGTACTGGCGGTCAACATCGCTCGGTTACATTAGCAGAGTACTTTGGCCATCTTTTGGACGAACAGGCTCCAACTGTTATTACCCACCGCGATATAGCGAAGAGAAAGGAATAATGCTATGCAAAAAGCACTTACGCGTGTTGCTATTATCGGCGGTGGCACTGGATTATCTACATTGCTTAGAGGCTTAAAAAAATGTCCCATTGATTTAACGGCAATCGTAACAGTAGCAGACGATGGTGGTAGCTCAGGGAGAATCCGAGATGATTTTCAAATCCCACCGCCCGGCGACATTCGCCAAGTAATCGCTGCGTTATCAGAGGTTGAACCACTGGTAGAAGAAATGTTCCAATATCGCTTTCAAGGAAAAGAAGAGCTAGGGGGCCATTCTCTAGGGAATTTGATGCTTACAGCGTTAACTGCTATAACGGGTGATTTTTCGCATGCAATCGCCGAAATGAGCCGAGTATTAAATGTACATGGCAAAGTGTTGCCTGCAGCCAATCAGAGAATCACGCTTATGGCTGAGCTTGAAAATGGAACGATTGTCAAAGGGGAATCTAAAATCCCTTCGTATAATCAAAGAATTCAGCGTGTATTTTTATCGCCGGCGGATGTGTTGCCGGTGCAGGAAGCAGTGAGCGCTATTGAGAGTGCTGATATCATTATTATTGGTCCTGGTAGCCTTTATACAAGCATCTTGCCTAATTTATTGGTAAATGGTATTCGTGAAGCTGTATTGAATGCAAAAGGCCATAAAATTTATATATGCAATCTGATGACGCAAGCAGGTGAAACCTCTCATTATTCTGCCGCAGATCATGTCCAAGCGCTAATCGATCATGTGGGTGCGAACTTCCTTCATACCATCTTGATTAACAAAGAAGAGCTTCCACTGTCAATTCGAGAAGCATACAGCAAAGAATTAGCGGAGCCTGTCAGGTTTGATGTGCCAAGACTTGAAGGAATGGGGCTAGAGGTCATTAAAAAGGATATAGCATCCATTCATGATGGCGTAGTGCGGCATGATGCCAATAATGTAGCAGCATGGATTGTAGAATATGCAACAAATTATCAACAAAAAAAGCAATCTTCGGCGAATTAGCGTCTAAAATATAACAAGGAAGGAGGGATCGCTATGTCATTTGCTTCTGAGACGAAAAAAGAGCTTACACAAGTGGAAGCAAAGGATAGCAGTTTAAAAGCGGAGCTCTCTGCCCTCATTCGAATGAACGGTTCATTATCGTTTGCCAATCGACAACTGAGCCTAGATGTCCAAACAGAAAATGCGGCTATTGCTCGTAGGATGTATACAATCATCAAGAAATTTTACAACTATCGAATAGAGCTTTTGGTGCGGAAAAAAATGAGGCTGAAAAAGAATAATGTCTACATTTGCCGCGTACGCGAAGGTGCAAAGGAATTGCTAGAAGAGCTGCAGATTGTAACAGGGAATTTTCTGTTTCATCATGATATCGAAGAAAAAATCATTCCTACACCTGATGAAAAAAGAGCTTATTTGCGCGGCGCATTTTTAGCGGGAGGCTCTGTTAATAATCCGGAGACATCATCGTATCATTTAGAGGTGTATTCTCTTTATAAAGAGCACGGTGATGCATTGATGGAACTGATGAATGTCTTCGAACTGAATGCCAAGACAATCGAACGGAAAAAGGGCTTTGTCACATATTTGAAGGAAGCAGAGAAAATTTCCGATTTTCTAAGTCTAGTGGGAGCTCATCAAGCGATGTTGAAATTTGAGGATGTTCGGATTGTTAGAGATATGCGCAATAGCGTGAATCGTCTAGTGAATTGTGAAACAGCCAATTTAAATAAAACAATCGGTGCTGCTATTAGACAAGTGGAAAACATACGCTTTATTGATCAAGCAATCGGGATCGATCAATTGCCTGAAAAACTTCAGGAGATTGCTAGGCTTCGAGTAGAGTATCAAGATGTGACACTAAAAGAGCTAGGGGAAATGGTCTCGACAGGCACAGTCAGCAAATCAGGTGTCAACCATCGTTTGCGTAAGATTGATGCGATTGCAGACTCACTTAGAGGCGGCGAGACAGCGAAAGTATAAAATAAGCTTACTGGAAGGATTGGATGATTGAATGGTAGAACAACAGGCAAAAGTAAATTTGAAATCAGGTTTGCAAGCAAGGCAAGCCGCTTTATTTGTTCAAGAAGCAAACCGCCATGCAGCTGATATTTTCTTGCAAAAAGACGATAAGAAAGTAAATGCCAAAAGTATAATGGGCATTATGAGTTTGGCGCTAGCACATGGAACACCTGTTATTTTAAGCGCAAGCGGAGATGATGAGGATCAAGCTCTTTCTAATCTAGTCCAACTTATTGAAGTTGAAGAGTAACACTATCAACTATTGAAAAAGCCTCTATTCGCAAAAAATGAATAGAGGTGATTTTTTTTATACCGAATTGGGTATAAATAGTATAGTTCTCCCTTATTGCACAGATCCTCATTTCTTGGATTTGTGCGTTGTTTTTGTTTCTTCCTTTTTAGCTACAATAGACATAAGTGGAGAAATAAAAAACGCTGCCCGCCAAAGTTGGCAGCAACGCTTAAGAGGATTTCAATAACGCCCTCGGAGGGAATCGAACCCCCAGCCTAAGAACCGGAATCTTATGTTTTATCCGTTAAACTACGAGGGCATATATACTTAACGACTGTTTTATTATACAGATAAAACAAACAAATATCAATAGAGGAAAAAAACAATCGTAACATTTGACCTTTGTTGACCATAATGTGTAATATAATGGTACAGCTGAAGAAGAAGCTCAGCAAATGTCATTATGTATTCTATTTTTTAATTGAGGAGGCTATTTCTTATGAACTTAATACCTACAGTTATTGAACAAACAAACCGCGGTGAACGTGCCTACGATATTTATTCACGTTTATTGAAAGACCGTATCATCATGCTAGGCAGTGCAATCGACGACAATGTGTCAAACTCAATCGTTTCACAATTGCTATTCTTAGAAGCTGAAGACCCTGAGAAAGATATCTTCCTTTATATCAATTCTCCAGGCGGAAGCGTTACTGCAGGCATGGCAATCTATGACACAATGCAATTCATTAAACCAGATGTCCAAACAGTTGGTATGGGTATGTGCGCATCTATGGGCTCATTCTTGCTAACAGCAGGGGCTAAAGGCAAGCGCTATGCATTGCCAAACTGCGAAGTGATGATTCACCAACCTTTAGGTGGAGCACAAGGGCAAGCAACTGAAATTGAAATTGCTGCGAAACATATTCTTAAAACACGCGAAAAATTAAATGCAATCTTATCTGAACGCACTGGCCAACCAATTGAGGTTATTGCGCGCGATACAGATCGTGATAATTACATGAGCGCTGAACAAGCGAAAGATTACGGCTTGATTGACCATATTATGGAACGCAACGAGCTAAAATAATGAATTAAAAAAGGCTGCAACCATAGTCTAACTCTGGTTGCAGCCTTTTTATTTTATATAGGAAGTAGGGTGCTATTATTTAAAGAATATCTAATTGGGCAACGAGAGCTACTAGAATTTGAAGTAGTAATTGTAGGGAAATTGCAACGTCTGTATCTGTTGTTGTTACATTTACAGAGCGGGAGTTAACGATGACAAGTTTTTGGCGATTTGCTTGACGAATTTGTGCTCTTTGTAATAGCTCTTGTGTCACCGTTTCTGCACGGGAACTATCTGCGATTGTAATATTAACTACGATAGCAATGGCAACTTGTAAAGCTGCCTGAAGCGAAACAGCTACCTGAGTATCAGTTGTTTCAACGGTAATATCACATGAGTCACGAATAATAATAATCTCATTTGAAGATTGGTCAATATCCGCAACTTCAGTAGCATTGTTATTTATGTCCTCATTATTATTGTGGCATGGGTCACATGGGTGGTCCATGCTTGAGTCCATTGCAGACCACTTATTAGAATTCTCATATTCACTCATTTTCACCCCTCCTTTCATCTTTTATAGTAGATGCTTTCACCTTAGTTTTTGTATAGACAAAGAACACGGGTGAGGGATAAAATTTTATTTTTCTGTATCCTCATTTTCTGTTTTTGCCTGCTTCAGCTTTTCTCTTAGTGGGCTTGAAGGCTGTTCTTTAGGTTCTTTTTCAGTAATACTTTTGGTGTTGTTTGAGTTGATGAACTCCTCCACCTGTACTTTTAGTTGATCTACGGTTTTTTTAAGCTTTTCACGTTGATCATCTGATACCTTTGATCTAATTTCATCCATATTGACTTTGTTTTTTGAAAAAATATCCGCTATGAATATTTCAATAAATTGATTTGAAAGGCTGTATAACTCCTCGCGATTGTTCTTAAACAACTATTCCACCTCCCCTCTTATATTGCATATTCATAAGAGAGAAGAATGTCAGGGCAGATGTACCAGAATTTCGGTTATTCGTTTGAAAATAACTGTTTGGAATTAAAAAAACGTGTACCTCATGCAAGATTAGACAATACTAAAACCAAGCAGTCCATCCAATGGTAAATGAATGAACTGCTTGGTTTCAAAATTGTTCGTCGTTCTGTTCAATTCGGACAAGCCGCCAAATATAGTTGGCGATTTCCCTTGCTTCCGCTGCATGAGTTGTTTTGGCGAAAGCTTTACGAAACGGTGTTAAAAGCGCCTCGATAATGAAGTATTTGGGGTTCGATTCGCTTAATTCGCTTAACAAATAGCTTGCATATTCCAGACCCTTTTTGGAATCACATGGTCCTAATCCCTTAATGAAACCATCAAGCTGTTGTGTTACCATCTCCTGACTCATGATATGATGTTCTACATTATTCTTTATAAAATGTATAGTCTCAATACCGATAATGACTTCTTTCGTTTCAAGCATACGGGGGATAATAGCATCGATATTGCGAAGGGACATTTTGATGATAGCTTCTGGCTCTACATAGCGGTCTTCTGCAAAAATTAAAATACGGAGAGTATGCTGAATCATCGCAAATACTTGGATGGCACATTCATAGCTCATAATGCTGATTTCATCACCATATACTTCGACAAGTCTTTTGGCTAGCCATTCAAGTTCTTGGAGATGGTGGCTCATTAGGGCCATTCGTAATGATTCATCCTGTGAATTTGAAACAGATTCAAAAATCCGCATTAAATTTTGCTCACGATTAATCTGCATCAAGACGGCTATTTGTTTAGCCAGTATGTCAATATCCTTTATATCCTGGCCGAAGATTAATTCATGGCGTCGGATACTCGTTTCCTCTCGGCTTTCACGCAAGATGGCGATGAGGCAATCGTTTTTTGAAGGGAAATAATTATAGAAGGTTCCTTTAGAAATCTGGGCTCCCTGGATAATGTCCATTATAGAAGTTTCTTTGAAGCCTTTTTCAATAAAAAGCTGCCTCGCCACATCAAGAACTTTTCTTTTTCGCGTATTCATTTAGTCACCTTTTCGTCATAAATGATTTTAAATTATACCAGTAGTCTATACCAAAAACGCTTTCATATCAATGTTTTTGAGAGGTTAATAATTTTTAGTTGAAAAAAGTGAACTAGCGGTATAAAATAATAAACATCCAATAAAAATGAGATATAAAGAAGAGTGAGGGGAAAATATGAGTAATCAACAAAAACCACCTTATGGAATGATAGCCATTCTATTCGTGGGTGCTTTTGTTTCTTTTTTAAATAATACTTTAATGAACGTTGCCTTGCCGACCATCATGACAGACTTCGATGTTACTTACTCGCAAGTTCAATGGTTGTCAACAGGATATATGCTTGTGAGCGGTGTGTTAATACCGGCATCCGCATTTTTTGTCGTTCGCTTTAAGAACCGCCATTTGTTTATTGCAGCGATGTCTATCTTTACGATTGGTACAATTATCGCTGCTGCAGCGCCAAACTTTAGTGTTTTAATCGCAGGTCGTATGGTACAGGCTGCAGGTTCTGCTGCAATGTCACCACTTCTTATGAATGTAATGCTTGTCAGCTTCCCAGCTGAAAAACGTGGTTCTGCTATGGGGATCTTCGGTTTAGTAATGATCGCAGCGCCAGCAATTGGCCCGACATTATCTGGTTATATTGTCGAACATCATTCATGGCGCATGCTTTTTGAAATGATCATTCCATTTGCAGTGCTAAGCCTTTTGTTTGGTATCTGGAAATTGAAAAACGTAATGGATACAAGAAAAGTATCACTAGATTATCTATCTCTAGTATTCTCAACAATCGGATTTGGTGGCCTTTTATACGGCTTTAGTTCTGCCGGTGATAAAGGGTGGGGCGATCCACTTGTTTACGGTACGATTACAATCGGAGCGATTGCGCTTATTATCTTTATCTTTAAGCAACTTCGCATGGAAGAGCCGCTTTTAGATCTTCGAATTTACAAATATCCAATGTTCGCATTAGCATCAATCATCTCAGCAGTAGTATCTGTAGCGATGTTCTCTGGTATGATTTTAACACCTGCTTATGTACAACAAGTTCGTGGTATCTCGCCATTCCACGCTGGGCTAATGATGCTTCCAGGTGCGATTGTGATGGCATTCATGTCTCCAATCACTGGTAAGCTATTTGATAAATTTGGTCCGCGTATATTAGCTTTCATTGGTTTAACGATTACAACTGTGGCTACGTATTTCTTAACTAAATTAGAAGTAGATTCATCTTACACATATATCATTACTGTTTATACTGTCCGCATGTTCGGTATGTCTATGGTAATGATGCCGATTATGACAAACGGTTTGAACAGCTTGCCAATGTTGAAAAACCCACATGGTACAGCGATCAACAATACTGTTCAACAAGTTTCTGGTGCAATCGGAACAGCGATTTTAGTAACTGTTATGAATAACCACATCAAATCAAGTGCAACAGAACTAGCAGCTGAAGCGAAAGCAAAAGCTGTGAAAGCTGCTAAAAAAGCGGCTGAAGCAGGAATTACACCTTCTTCACCAACAGCGGAACAATTGGCTAAATTGAAAGCCCAAATTACACAAACAGCTTTGTTAGATGGTATTAACTACACATTTATGGTTGCAACCATTATTTCGGCTGTAGCTCTTGTGTTGTCTATATTCCTAAAACGTGTACGTGTCCAAAATATAAATAAACCTGAAATGGAACAAAAATAAGTAATAAAAAAGCGCTTTTGGTATTATGACCAAAAGCGCTTTTTGTATGCTGTTTTTATCCCGCATAATGGGAGTAACATTTGTTCAACTCACTAAAGATGGATGATTGAAGAAAATCCCTATCTCGTGTGAAGTTTCACCTTATTGCAATTGACTGCTTGTAGTGTCGTAGCAATTTGTAATTGTCACCGTATCTTGTGATGATAATTGAGGTACTTGGTAGTAGCCTTTGCGGTTTTGATAAATGGAGACTTCATACGCCATTTCAATGCAATTAGGGATTGAATCTGCTAACACGCGGCGTACAACAGGGTTTGTTGTTTCGAGAGAGGCAGCTAATTTAGCTGTTGCAGTAGCTTTATGTGAGCTCAATAAATAGCCTGAAATCATCTCGTCATTGAGTTCACTAGCTTGTGTAATTGGCTTTTTCGGTTGGCCTGGTTTAATGCCATAAGTAAATTTATTGTTTTCAGTCATTTCATAATGGCCTGTTGGTTGTGATGGATCACGTCCTGTTTTGAAGCATTCCACCAGAGTATTGTATTCGTCAACACAGAATTGATATTGACGGTCCATCATGTTGCGTAGCTCAGGATCTTGAATTTGATCGCGTAGCAATACGCATTGGTCTAAACCGCCGATTACAGTTGATAATGTTTCATGCATGTCCATTACTTCATGTGCGCCATGGTTGTACTTTGCTGAATCCACATGATACATTTCGTTTGATTGGTTTTGTTGGTTTGTCAAAGTAGTACCTCCTTTTTTTCGCGCTCTCACGCAGAAATAGTATGGACTGCTTCAATGCTTCCATACATTCAAAATCGCCAACCGTTTCGGTACACCTAACCAGAAGAATGTTTTATAATTTTTATTAAGGAGAAATAATATAGTAAGAAGACAGGAGGGAATGAATTGAAGAAACTTTTAGCACCTATTATTATCATTATTGCTGTAATTGCACTCATCGCTGCGATGCTAGTGCCACGATATAACAAGCTTGTCTCGATGGATGAGCAAGTTGATTCCAAATATGCACAAGTAGAGAACCAATTGCAAAGAAGGGTAGATTTGATTCCAAACTTAGTGAATACAGTAAAAGGATATGCGAAACATGAAGAAAGCATTATGAAAAGCATCGCTGATTCTCGTGCAAGATTGGCATCAGCCAAAACACCGCAAGACCAAGCGAATGCCAATGATGAATTAACCGGCAATTTGAATCGATTGCTTGTTATCAGTGAAAAGTATCCAGACCTAAAAGCGGATAAAAACTATCGCCAGTTAATGGATGAACTTGCAGGCACAGAAAATCGATTAGCTGTTGCGCGTGAAGATTATAATGAAGGCGTCAAAGAATACAATGGACTTGTACGCAAGTTCCCAGGAAGTCTAGTCGCAGGCATGTTTAATTTCGATAAACGGGAATACTTTAAAGCAAGTGCCAATGCACAAAATGCACCAACTGTTGATTTTGGAGACGATAATCAATGAAAAAGCGCAGATTCCTTTTAGGGGCAGTCTGTGCGCTAATCGCCTTACTAAGTTTTTCAGCAACCTCTCAGGCTAAGGGACAACTGCCTGAAATGGATTATTATGATGACACACCATATGTGCAAGATTTCGAGCATAAATTGTCCGATGACACACAGCAGGAATTAAATACGTTGGCGGAAAAACTAAATAAAGCAACAGGTGCCTCTATTGTCATTCTTACAACAGATACCCTGAATGGCTACGAGGCGCCAGAGTATGGCACTAAGGTAATCCGCAAATGGGGAATCGGCAGTAAGCAGAAAAACAATGGCGTATTAATATTTGCAAGCTTTGCACAAAAAAAGGGAGAGCGGGATGCATACATTTCAGTCGGCCAAGGCCTTGAAGGCGCATTACCAGACGGCAAAATTGGACGAATACTTGATGACTACATGTATCCTTATTTAGCCCAGGATAATTACGATGAAGCATTTCGTTCCGTCTTCATCAAAGTGTATAACGAAATAGCCAAAGAATATAATTGGAATGGGCAGTTAGATAACCCTCAAAAACCGGAAGAAGAGGAAGGCGGTCTTTCGACGACAACGATTATTATTTTAGTTATTGTCGGCCTTATCATTTTCTCTTTCTTCTCCAAAGGAAACGGAGGAGGCGGCCCAGGTGGACCTGGTGGAAGAGGACGCTATGATGACAGTAGCTTCCCTGGAGGCTTTGGAAACTTCGGCGGCTTTGGAAATGGTTCATCCGGTGGAGGTAGCGGTGGTGGCTTCGGCGGATTTGGCGGAGGCTCATCCGCAGGTGGCGGTGCAGGCCGCAAATGGTAACACAGTCTAAATAATGAATGTAGTGAGGATAACTATGGAAATCACGTATTACAGCAGGCCCAACTGCGGTCTTTGTGAAGAAGGGAAATTGCTGTTAAAGCTAGTATGTGAAGATTTTCCCTTCCAACTCAATGAAATTAATATTGAAGAAGATGAAGAAATTCATGAGAAATATATGCTAATGATCCCTGTCGTCATGAAAAACAATGAAATCATTCAGTATGGCCAGCTTGATTATGTAACATTGCTTGAAGGTATACAGGAGTAAGCGTATCGAAATGATTTTACAATAGAATAAGTCACTCAATTGAAATGGGAATAGCGAAGACTTCTACGGGAAAGCGAGACAGACGAGACCTCTCAGCGAGGAAAATCGTCGCTCGCCCGCGGAAGATCAGCTATTCCCACTTCTGCATATAAATATAAGAGAAGACTGCGGAGGAAAAGTGAGAAGGCTTGCCATCCGTCTGGAACAGAAATCAACAGGTACATTTTTCTTGCAAGAGCATCTTCTGGTGAAAAATCATTATATAGTTCAAAAATTTGCAAGTAACGTTCACAAAATGTATACTTATTTCAGGAAGTAAATTTTTTTATAGTAAGTGGGACATTTTTTAAAGTGCTGGGACAAAATTAGTCCCGTTAGTATGAGAGGAGAGAGAAAGGACATTATTACAGTATCTGAAGCTCAATTAAAAATAATGCCGGAAATGTCTGAACTTCTTCATACGCGTTATCGTTTTTTACAAATGATTGATATGTTGGGTCCTGTAGGCCGAAGAGGTCTTGCAGAGAATCTTTCTGTTGGAGAAAGAGAAGCCCGCAAAGAAACGGATTTGCTGCGAGAACAAGGCTTGATTATTGCAAGTCATTCCGGCATGAGAATATCCGAATCGGGTAAAGAAGTATTAGAGATTCTAAAGCCTCTTGTCTATGAATGGTCAGGCATTTCTGTAATGGAAAAACAACTGACTCAAAAATTAGGCATACAAAGAGTGCTTATTGTAGATGGTGATATCAATGAAACGCCTTCTATTAAAATCCTTCTTGGATTAGAAGCGGCCAAAGTGCTGAGCATGGTTGCGAAAGAGAAGGAAATCATCGCTGTGACAGGTGGAAGTACATTAGCTGCAATCGCAGACAGTGTAGCCCCGTCTGACCAGCCGAACAATTTGACTTTTATCGCAGCAAGAGGCGGCATGGGCGTCGATGATATGAGACTACAAGCCAACACGATTGCAGCGACATTTGCCCACAACTCAGGTAATGCTTATCGTACGTTGTACTTGCCAGAGCATTTAAGCGAGACAGCTTATAAAGCAATCATTGAAGAACCAATGGTCAAAGAGATGATTGATTTATATGATCGGACAGATGTTGTTATTCACGGCATCGGGTCGGCGATCGAAATGGCGTCAAGGCGAAATTCCACAGAAACAGAGAAAAGTAACCTTCTCGAGCATGGCGCTGTCAGTGAAGCTTTTGGTTATTACTTCGACGAATCGGGTAAAGCTGTACAAAGGATTCAAACTGTAGGGATCCAACGCGAACAAGTAAATAGGTGTAAAAGTATTATTGCGGTAGCAGGTGGGAAGAATAAAGCAGCAGCGATTCTTTCATACTTTAAACAGGGAGCAAATCAGACGATTCTCGTCACAGATTCTGCCGCAGCGAAGGAAATGCTTCACTTACTAAAATAACAATTTAACTGGAGGAAATAAAAATGACTTTAAAATTAGCGATTAATGGTTTTGGACGTATTGGCCGATTGGTATTCCGCGAAGCGTTTAAACGACAAGATATCGAAATCGTAGCAGTAAATGACTTAACAGATTCAGCTATGCTTGCACACCTTCTAAAATATGATTCTGTACACGGTATTTTAGATGCAGAAGTTTCTGCTGAAGGCGATGATCTAGTTGTAAATGGCAAAAAAGTTCGCGTTTACGCTGAAACAGATCCTGCAAAACTTCCATGGGGTGATTTGAATGTAGATATCGTTGTAGAATCTACAGGTCGTTTCACTGATTATGATTCAGCTCATAAACATGTGGAAGCAGGCGCTAAAAGAGTCATCGTTTCTGCACCTGGTAAAGACATGCCGACATACGTAATGGGCGTAAACAATGATCAATACAATGCAAAAGAAGATGTAGTTGTATCAAACGCTTCATGTACAACAAACTGCCTATCTCCAGTGGCAAAAGTGTTGGATGAACAATTTGGTATTAAACGTGGCATGATGACAACTGTCCACTCTTATACAAATGACCAACGTATCTTGGATTTACCGCACAAAGATTACCGCCGTGCACGTGCAGCAGCGCAATCTATGATTCCAACAACAACTGGCGCAGCTGTTGCGGTAGCAAAAGTATTGCCACAATTAAAAGGCAAATTAGATGGTATGGCGATTCGCGTCCCAACACCAAATGTATCTCTAGTTGACTTGGTAGTTGAATTAGAAAAAGATGCTACACCTGAATCAATCAACAGCGCATTGAAAAATGCATCAGAAAATGAACTAAAAGGCGTAATGGCTTACTCTGAATTACCACTTGTATCAATCGATTACAACGGCAATACTTCTTCATCTACAGTAGATAGCCTATCTACAATGGTGCTTGAAGGCAACCTAGTAAAAGTACTTGCTTGGTATGATAATGAATCTGGTTATTCTACACGCGTAGTGGACTTAGCGGAATACATGGCTAAACAAGGCTTCTAAGTCAAACTAATCGTCAAATGACACTGTGCGTAATCCTGCATGAACGGGCAGCATAACCACTACAAACTTATAGATAAACAAGAAAAACTAGTGGGAGACAACTGCCCGTATATGTGCAAATTATCGAAACGAAAGACAAGGAGATAAAAAATATCCCCTTTGTGTCAAGTTTCACTTATAATGGATTATGGCAAAAAAGGAGAAGCGTATTAACTGACTTCTCCTTTTTTTGCGAATGTAGTAAGCGCTTTATTCAATCATTTGATAATTGGAGGATTGGCAAAATGAATCAAAAAAAGACAATGAATGATGTAGAAGTACAAGGGAAACGCGTATTTGTCCGAGTTGATTTCAACGTACCAATGGAAGACGGTAAAATCACAGATGAAACACGTATTAAAGCAGCATTACCAACGATTCAAGCTTTAGTAGAAAAAGGTGCAAAAGTTATTTTAGCAAGCCATTTGGGTCGCCCAAAAGGCGAAGTAAAAGACGAATTCCGTCTAACAGCTGTTGGCGAACGCCTTTCTGAATTACTAGGCAAAAACGTTCAAAAATTAGACGAGTCTATTGGCGAAACTGTTGAGAAAGCAGTAGAAGCTATGCAAGATGGCGACGTTATCTTACTTGAGAATGTTCGCTTCCATAAAGGCGAAGAAAAGAATGATTCAGCACTTGCAGAAAGCTTTGCGAAGTTAGCAGATGTTTATGTGAATGACGCATTCGGCGCTGCTCACCGCGCACACGCATCTACTGAAGGTATTGCGAAATACTTGCCAGCCGTAAGCGGATTGTTAATGGAAAAAGAATTAGATGTATTAGGCAAGGCTCTTTCTAATCCTGAACGTCCTTTCACAGCTATCATCGGCGGTGCGAAAGTAAAAGATAAAATCGGCGTGATTGAAAATCTTCTTGAAAAAGTAGATCATTTAATTATTGGCGGTGGTCTTTCATACACATTCATCAAAGCACAGGGCTATGAAATCGGCACTTCATTGTTAGAGGAAGATAAGATTGAGTTAGCTAAATCATTTATTGAAAAAGCAGCTGAAAAAGGTGTGAAATTACATATGCCTGTAGATGCTGTGGTAGCAAACGAATTTTCGAAGGATGCAGAAACAAAGGTTGTCGACATTGATCAAATCCCAAGCGATTGGATGGGACTAGATATTGGACCGAAAACAGTTGAAGAATATGCAGACGTAATCAAAAATTCGAAGCTGATTATGTGGAATGGGCCAATGGGTGTCTTTGAAATGGACAAATTTGCAAACGGCACAAAAGGCGTAGCCAAAGCTATGGCAGAGACAAACGGCTATACAATCATCGGCGGTGGTGATTCTGCTGCAGCTGTTGAAAAATTCCATGTAGCAGATCAGATGGACCATATCTCAACAGGTGGCGGTGCCTCATTAGAATTTATGGAAGGCAAGGAATTGCCAGGCGTTGTAGCGCTAAACGATAAATAGTAAAAACAAATTGGAGGACGATTAGTGTGAGAAAACCAATTATTGCAGGTAACTGGAAGATGTATAAAACTTTATCGCAAGCTGTGGAGTTCGTACAAGAAGTAAAAACATCCATTCCTGAGAGTACAAAGGTAGACGCAGTAATCTGCGCACCAGCATTATTCTTGCCATCACTTGTAAAAGAGGCAGAGGGTTCAGCACTTGAGATTGGTGCTCAAACGATGCATTTTGAAAATGAAGGTGCATTTACAGGCGAAATTAGTCCAGCCCAATTAGAAGATTTGAAAGTAAACTATGTGATTTTAGGGCACTCAGAGCGCCGTGAATACAATAATGAAACAGATGAAAGCGTCAATAAAAAAGTGCATGCTGCATTTGAACATGGCATGACACCAATCATTTGCGTTGGCGAAACATTGGATGACCGCGAAAAAAGTCATACGATGGTGAAAGTGTCCTCACAAGTAGGTGCTGCATTAAAAGGTCTTACAAAAGATCAAGTCGCTAAAACTGTGATTGCGTATGAACCAATCTGGGCAATCGGCACAGGTAAAACAGCTACTTCAGAAGATGCCAACACAGTATGTGAAGGAATCCGTAAAACAGTTGCAGACATCGCTGGTGAAGAAGCTGCAGAAGCAGTTCGCATTCAATACGGTGGCAGTGTAAAACCTGCAAACATCAAAGAATTGCTTTCAATGGAACATATCGACGGTGCATTAGTCGGTGGTGCTAGCTTAGAGCCAGATTCTTATTTGCAATTATTGGAGGCGGGTGCAAATGCCTAACAGACCAGTAGCATTAATTATCCTTGATGGTTTCGGCTTCCGTGATGAAGTATTCGGGAATGCCGTGGCACAAGCGAAAAAACCAAACTTTGAGCGTTATTGGAATCAATTTCCGCATAATATGCTGACAGCTTCAGGTGAAGCAGTTGGTCTTCCAGCAGGACAAATGGGGAACTCTGAGGTCGGCCACTTAAATATTGGTGCAGGCCGAATTGTTTATCAAAGTCTTACAAGAATCGATAAGTCGATCCGAGAAGGCGACTTCTTTGAAAACAGCGCATTTTTAGATGCGATAAGATATGCAAAAGAAAAGCAATCTAAACTCCATCTCATGGGACTGTTATCAGATGGCGGCGTACACAGCCATTATGAACATCTATTTGCTTTGTTGAAATTAGCCAAAGACCAAGGGATTAAAGAAGTATATGTCCATGGTTTCCTTGATGGCCGTGACGTGGGTCCGAAAACAGCTGTCACATACGTGATGGAAACAGAACGCCAAATGGCTGAAATCGGCGTCGGCGAGTTCGCAACGATTAGTGGTCGTTATTATGCAATGGACCGAGATAACCGTTGGGACCGTGAAGAAAAAGTCTACAAGGCATTAGTGGATGGAGAAGGCGTCGAGGCAGAATCAGCTGTTGCAGGTGTAGAAGCTTCTTATAAAAATGATGTCACTGATGAGTTCGTTGTGCCATTTGTGATCAAAAAAGAAGGCAAACCTGTCGCAACCATTGAAGACAATGACGCGGTGATCTTCTTTAACTTCCGTCCAGACCGTGCGATTGAGCTTTCAACAGCTTTAACAAATCCATTGTTTGATGGCTTTGAAAGAAGCAAAAATCATCCTGAAAACTTGAAGTTTGTTTCATTCACGCACTATAGCGATACAGTCCTTGCTGAAGTAGCATTCCATAGCATCGATTTGAAAAATACGATTGGTGAAGTATTGTCTAACAACAACCTACGTCAATTGCGTATTGCGGAAACAGAGAAATATCCACATGTTACATTCTTTATGAGCGGCGGCCGGGAAGAGAAATTTGGCCTGGAAGAACGGATTTTAATCAACTCGCCAAAAGTAGCGACATATGATTTGAAACCTGAAATGAGCGCTTATGAGGTAACAGACGCGTTGGTAGAGGCGATTGAAGCGGATCGTTTTGACGGTATCATCTTGAATTTCGCCAATCCAGATATGGTTGGTCATAGTGGTATGCTTGAGCCGACAATTAAAGCGATTGAAGCAGTGGATGAATGCTTGGGACGAGTAGTGGATGCACTTCTTGCCAAAGGTGGCGCTGCGATTATCACAGCAGACCACGGAAATTCAGATGAAGTAGTAACGCTAGAAGGCATGCCAATGACTGCCCATACAACAAATCCAGTCCCTGTGATTGTGACAAAAGAAAATATTGTTGTAAGAAGTGGCGGAATTTTGGCAGATTTGGCTCCGACCATGTTAAAATTACTAGGAGTGGACCAACCACTTGAGATGACAGGAAAACCATTATTTTAAAACCAAGGAGAGTAAAAAAATGCCAATTATTACAGACGTACAAGCTCGTGAAGTATTAGATTCACGCGGTAACCCAACAGTAGAAGTAGAAGTATTTACAGAATCAGGCGCCTTCGGACGTGCAATCGTTCCATCTGGCGCATCTACAGGGGAATATGAAGCAGTAGAATTGCGCGATGGCGACAAAAGCCGCTACCTTGGCAAAGGTGTTTTAAAAGCTGTAGACAACGTAAACAACATCATTGCACCAGAACTAATCGGTAATTATTCAGTGCTTGACCAAGTATCAGTGGATGAGCACATGATCGCTTTAGACGGTACAGAAAACAAAGGTAAATTAGGCGCGAACGCAATCCTAGGCGTGTCTCTAGCTGTAGCACACGCAGCAGCAGATTACCTTGATATGCCTCTATACCAATACATCGGCGGCGTGAATGCAAAACAATTGCCAGTACCAATGATGAACATTGTAAACGGTGGAGAACACGCGGACAATAATGTGGATATTCAAGAATTCATGGTTATGCCTGTTGGCGCTGAATCATTCCGTCACGCATTACGCATGGGTGCTGAAATCTTCCATTCCTTGAAAGCAGTCTTGAAAGAATCAAACTACAGCACATCTGTAGGTGATGAAGGCGGCTTTGCACCAAACCTTTCTTCAAATGAAGAAGCATTATCTACAATCGTGACTGCGATTGAACGCGCTGGTTACAAACCAGGCGAAGAAGTAATGCTTGCGATGGACGTTGCATCATCTGAGCTATACTCAGACGAAGACAACAAATATCACTTAGCTGGTGAAGGCGTGACAAAAACATCAGAAGAAATGGTTGCATGGTATGAAGAATTAACATCTAAATATCCAATCATCTCAATTGAAGATGGTCTTGATGAAAACGACTGGGAAGGTCACAAAATGTTGACTGAACGCATCGGCAACCGCGTACAATTAGTAGGTGACGATCTATTCGTTACGAACACGAAAAAATTGTCTCGCGGTATTGAAGAAGGCGTAGGCAACTCAATCCTGATCAAAGTAAACCAAATCGGTACATTGACAGAAACTTTAGATGCGATTGAAATGGCGAAACGTGCTGGCTACACAGCTATCATTTCTCACCGTTCAGGCGAATCTGAAGATACAACAATTGCTGACATTGCTGTAGCTACAAATGCAGGACAAATCAAAACAGGCGCACCATCTCGTACAGACCGTGTCGCAAAATACAACCAATTACTTCGCATCGAAGATCAATTGGCTGGTACATCTCAATACAACGGTATTAAATCATTCTATAACTTGAAAAAATAATAGAACGATTATTTAAAACCTCCTATATTTTATAGGAGGTTTTTTTATTTATAGTGGCGAAAGATAGCTTATTGTCTTTTTAAGAAGCAATACGGGTTAAGCAGTATGAAACTAATTACAAAGCGAGGTTGATCTAAATGGAAAAGGTGACTCCATTCTTAATGTTCCAAGGTGGCAAAGCAGAGGAAGCAATGAATTACTACACTTCACTTATTGAGGATTCCGTCATTGAAAGTATTGTTCGGTATGGTCCTGGCGAAAATGGGGAAGAAGGAACCGTGATGCAGGCATCATTTTCATTAAAGGGACAAGAATTCATGTGCATAGACAGTGCGCCTGTCCACAATTTTACGTTTACACCCTCCTTCTCTATCTTCATTACGTGTGATTCGGAAGACGAGCTGACTTATCTTTATGAAAATCTCCTTGCAGATGGAGAAGCGTTAATGCCACTAGACAACTATGGTTTTAGTAAGAAGTTTGGCTGGGTGAATGATAAATTTGGTGTATCGTGGCAGATTAATCTTCCAAATGATTAATTGAAATAGAGTTTACAGAAGGGCAATATACGATTTTAAATCTCTCTAGAAGCTAAAAAACAATCAAAGATTTTTCTTAGTACACATTTCTTTACAGCCTCCTATCATTTGTGGGAGGCTTTTATTATAGGGAGAGGACAATATACTCTCTGAGAAATAAAACGTCCGAAACTAAACAATAGGAGTGATTGAATTGATCAGTAAAATGATTTTAGATGATAGAACGATACAATTAACTAATTATGAAGAAGAAAAAGTAAATGGATTATATAAGGTGTCAGTTGAGTTTGATGTGACAAGTGAAGAATATCATGATGTAGCAACACTGCTTTACAAAGGGACGTTTGATGTAAAGATACCGGAGAAAGATATAGCTTTTCGAGGGACCATCCATAACTATTCCACTTCTATTACAAACCTGTATAACGAAGGGGAAGTAGGACAGTATAAATTGACTCTGTTAGAAGTAAAGGATTGAGCTGAAATGAGGTTAAGCATACTAGACCAGTCACCTATTTCTTCAAATCAAACTCCACACGACGCATTGAATGAATCAATGAATTTAGCAAAAGCAGGAGAAAAGCTAGGTTATACGCGATACTGGATTTCCGAACACCATGATCTGCCTGGGCTTGCATGTTCTGCGCCCGAAGTGATGCTAAGCTATATCGGAGCTCAAACACAACATATTCGCATTGGTGCTGGAGCAATTTTATTGCCTT
Source organism: Rummeliibacillus sp. GQ308 (assembly GCF_059759115.1). Lineage (NCBI taxonomy): Bacteria > Bacillati > Bacillota > Bacilli > Caryophanales > Caryophanaceae > Rummeliibacillus > Rummeliibacillus sp. GQ308. The sequence goes on from NZ_JCAXDQ010000002.1 coordinate 136,038, forward strand.
TCTATCGGCCTTTTAAAGTGGCAGAAACCTTTCATATGCTAGCCACATTATTTCCAAATCGCATTGACCTCGGGTTAGGACGAGCTCCAGGAGGATCAGCAGAAGCGACGAATGCATTGTCCGATAACTATTTGCAAAGTGTTTATAAATTTCCTACCGCGGTGAAGGAGTTACTTCATTTCTTAGACGACGACTTCCCAGCGGAAGCGGAATACTCTAAAATCTCTGCATCTCCTTTACCTGAACATCCGCCAGTACCTTGGCTTCTTGGTACAAGTAAAAAAAGCGCATTGCTCGCAGCAGAGAATGGCATGCCATATACGTTCGGCCATTTTATGAGTGACAATGAAGGTGCACCAATCGTCAAAGAATATAGGGAAGCCTTTATACCACGCAAAGAAGGGCAAACGCCACAAGTCATCGTCACCGTCTCTGCGATTTGCGCTGAGAGCACGGAAAAGGCAGAAGAAATGGCACTAAGCTCCCTCATCTGGTCTTTGCAAAAAGACAAAGGAGAAGGGCTGCAGGGTGTTCCTTCCATTCAAGAAGCGAAGCAATATCAGCTGACGGAAAAAGAAAAGGAATCGCTAAATAGTACGAGACAGAACATGATTATCGGGAATCCGCATGAAGTGAAACAGAAATTAAACGAATTGAAAACAATGTATGGAGCAGACGAAATTATGATTAATACCATCACGTACTCTCCGGAAGATCGGATTCAATCCTATCAACTCATTGCGAAAGAAGTATTGGGACTGCCAAACAGTGATAGTAAGAAGCATAGTTAAAATATTATCTCTCCAATCATGCGCTATCCTAGTAAAAGGATAAGCGCATGATTGGGGATAGGTATGACTGTAAGTAGCATGAGACGAAATGCAAATTAGGTAAGTATCACTCAATTCATGGTCAATCAATCAGCCACAGCATAACCTTTTGTGAAGGGAGATAAACTATGACCAAACAACATGTCATAACGAACATTTTATTATTCCTGATTTTTTTAGCCCTCCTGTTTATTGGCTTCCAAATTCACTCTGTATATAACCAGCTTGGAAACTTTAGTGAGCTTATGAGTTCTCTATTCTCGGATCAATAATTAGGGCAAACTTCTAATTTTTAAATTTTCTATCAAAAAATCTAGCAATGGCACTTCAAATTTTTACTTTTTTGTCGTAAAAGCTATAGAAGAATGTTAAAATAAAAGATAACTATAGGTTCTCACCGATGATTCATACAACATGACCGGAATAGTGTTTCGTTTTCCAGTAGGCATAGCTTTTGGTGTTGATCCTAAATTATCAAAACATAGTCTTCAAAAACTTAGTTTGCATTACATACAGCCAAAACTGTCGTGATGTTTTATCTGGAGGTGGAACTTTCTATGCATACAGTCATAATGACGCTTCTTCTAATTGTATCTTTAGGTTTGATTATTCTTGTGTTGCTGCAATCAAGCAAAAGCGAAGGGCTTTCAGCACTTTCTGGTGGCGCAGAGCAGCTTTTCGGTAAACAAAAAGCACGCGGAATGGATCTAATCCTTGCTCGTATAACAGTCGTGTTAGCTGTTTTATTCTTTATCTTAGCCATCGCCATTGCGAAAATTTAATGCATATATTCGCCTAGCCGCTTTATGGTTAGGCGTTTTTGCATATTTAGCTTATAATTAGTGGAATAGAGTGCGATTTGCGCTAGCAGATGAATGAGTTAGAAGGAGTGGACGCTTAATGAAAATCGTATTACCAGAACCATTCTTTTTCGAAGCAGGCCCACGCGCCGTATTACTATTGCATGGCTTTACTGGGAATTCAGCGGATGTACGGATGCTTGGCCGATATTTGGAAGAGAACGGCTACACATCACTTGCTCCTCAATACAAAGGACATGGCGTACCGCCGGAAGAACTGATACATACCAATCCAGATGAGTGGTGGCAAAGCGTACTGGATGCTTATCACACATTGTTGGATGCAGGCTACAAGGAAATTGCTGTGGCAGGATTGTCTCTTGGAGGCGTTTTTTCGTTAAAATTAGGTTATTCTTTTCCGGTTAAGGGAATTGTGACTATGTGTGCCCCGATGAGTATGAAGACGACCGATTTGATGTTTGAAGGTGTTCTTCAATACGCGGAACGATTCAATCGTTATTTTGAAAAAAATGATGAAGCGGCACAAAAAAGAATAGACTATCTAAAAGAACAAGGAATGCCTTCCTTAAACGAATTGCGGGAACTCGTATATGATGTACGCGAACACGTAGATGAAGTATATGCGCCAATCTTAGTGGTGCAAGGCAGGAAAGATAACGTGATTGATGTCCAATCTGCACCGTATATTTTTGAGACTGTAGAATCAAATGATAAAAAAATCAATTGGTACGAAGAGTCAGGGCATATCATTACATTAGATAAAGAACGTAAACAATTGCAAGAAGATATTCTAGATTTCTTAGAAACGCTTGATTGGTATGAGTAAAAAAAGTGACTTTGCAAATGCTACTTAAAGGAGGGAAGAACGATGAATACAGAATCAGTATTTGAAAAAAAATTATTAGAATTAATGAAAGACGAGGATTATAAGCCGCTGACTGTCTCAGAGCTAGAGGAACAACTCGGCTTGCAGGATGCGGTGGACTTCAAAGAACTTGTCAAAACGCTCGTTCAATTAGAACAGCAAGGAATGATTGTGCGTACAAGAACCAATCGTTACGGCATGCCAGAACGCATGAACTACCTGCAAGGGAAGTTTATCGGTCATGCAAAAGGGTTCGGGTTTGTTGCACCAGCAGAAGAAGGCATGGATGATGTGTTTATCCCGCCAAGCGACATCAACGGTGCTGTCAACGGAGATACCGTGCTGATACGCATTTCTTCAAATTCGTCAGGTGATCGCCGCGAGGGTTCGATTGTAAAAATCCTAGAACGTGGAATCACAAAGGTCGTAGGTACATTCCAAGCGAATAAAGGATTTGGCTTTGTCGTACCAGACGAGAAAAAATTGCCAATGGACTTATTTATTTCGAAGAACCATACGCTAGGTGCGATGGATGGCCATAAAGTAGTGGCTGAAATCATCGAATGGCCAGAAGACAATCGTTCTGCCACAGGGATGATTACCAAAATACTAGGCCATAAAAACGATCCAGGCGTTGATATCCTGTCGATTATCCACAAGCATGACATCACAGTGGATTTCCCGCAGGAAGTATTAGATGCAGCGAAGGCTGTACCGGAGGAAATCTCAGACAAAGATCGTGAAGGCCGCCGCGATTTGCGCGATCAAATGATCGTGACGATTGACGGTGAAACAGCGAAGGACTTGGATGACGCTGTCACTGTGACGAAAAACGATGATGGCACATACCGATTAGGTGTTCATATTGCCGACGTCAGTTATTATGTGCAGGATGGCTCAGCTTTAGACCGTGAAGCATATGACCGTGCTACAAGTGTTTATTTAACAGACCGCGTAATTCCAATGATTCCGCATCGTTTGTCCAATGGGATTTGTTCATTGAACCCACAAGTGGATCGATTGGCGCTTTCATGCGAAATGACGATCAATAAAAACGGTGAAGTGATTGACCATGAGATCTTCCAAAGTGTCATCAAAACGAGAGAACGTATGACATATACGAATGTGTATAAAATTCTGGAAGAAAATGATGAAGAATTAAAAGAACGCTATGCCGATCTTGTTCCAATGTTTGAAGATATGAGAGACTTAGCCAAAATCCTTAACAACCGCCGTATGAACCGCGGAGCAGTGGACTTTGACTTCAAGGAATCTTATGTCACAGTGGATGAAGAAGGCTGGCCGACAGATATCTTGTTACGTGAACGTACAGTCGCTGAGCGATTGATTGAAGAGTTCATGCTTGTTGCCAATGAAACAGTGGCAGAGCATATTGACCGCATGAATTTGCCGTTCATCTACCGAATTCACGAAGATCCTAAACCAGAGAAATTGCAACGCTTCTTCGAATTTATTACGAACTTTGGCTTAATCGTTCGCGGTACAGGGAATACAGTAGAGCCAAGAGCACTACAGGAAATCCTTGAGTCTGTGAAAGATATGCCGGAATATCCAGTAATTTCGACGATGATGCTTCGTTCGATGCAACAAGCCAAATACAGCCCTGAATGTCTAGGCCACTTTGGTTTATCAACGGAATACTACACGCACTTCACGTCACCAATCCGACGTTATCCTGACTTAATTGTCCACAGATTGCTGCGCACATATCTGATCAATAATGACAGAAGCCGTGAAACAGTCAGCTACTGGGGCGGACAGATGGATGAAATTGCTGAGCATACATCCAGCAGAGAACGCCGTGCAGTAGATGCAGAACGCGATACAGAATCGCTCAAAAAAGCACAATACATGGCAGACAAGATTGGCGAGAAATTTACAGGTATCGTCAGCTCGATTACAAACTTCGGTATGTTTATCGAACTTGAAAATACTGTCGAAGGCCTTGTGCATATCAGCAATATGACGGATGATTATTATAACTTTGATGATCGCCAAATGATCATGGTCGGCGAACGTACAGGTCGCATCTTCCATATCGGCGATGAAGTCGAAATCAGTGTATTAGAAGTAAACGTTGAAGAATCAGCGATTGATTTTGAAATCGTCGGCATGCCAGAAGCCAAACGCCGTACGAGAAAACAAGCGCCTGTAGTCATCCGTGCGAAATCTAAGAGCGGAGAGCAAGGCAGAGAAAAAGGCAAAAACAAGAAATATCAACCAAGCGGCGCAAAAGTGAATGGCAAAACCCGCAAGCAAGAACGTAAAGCCTCAGGTAAATCTGGCGGTAAAAAAGCGTACTATGAAGGCATTGCCAAGAAACAGCAAAAACGCCGTAGCAAGAAGAAAAAATAAGAGAAGAGCGTTTCGCTCTTCTCGCATCCATATTTAATAGAGGTGAGTTACTATGCCAAAAGGTTCTGGAAAAGTATTAGCACAAAACAAAAAAGCCGGATTCGATTATTTTATTGAAGAAACCATCGAAGCAGGCCTTGTCTTAAACGGCACAGAAATCAAGTCCATCCGCCAGGGGAAAGTGCAATTGAAGGATTCCTTTATCCTTATCCGTAACGGCGAAGCTTGGATATCTAACATGCATATCAACACATACGAACAAGGAAACATCTTCAACCATGATCCGTTGCGTGTCCGCAAATTGCTATTGCACAAAAAGCAGATCAACCAGCTGCGTGTCGATGTTAAACGTGATGGCTATACCATTGTACCGTTAAAAATGTACATAAAGGATGGCTATGCCAAACTGTTGATAGGTCTAGGTAAAGGTAAGAAAAACTACGATAAGCGTGCAGACCTGAAGAAAAAAGAAGCAAACCGCGAAATGGCTCGTGCAGTCAAAGCGAAAAATCAATTCTAATATTTACCGCTTGAAGGTTAGCAAGAGCTGTACTATACTCTAATTCCGGCCTTGATGAGAAACAGTTCAAGAGCCGTGGTCAAAAGCGTATGACTTGAATTTCAGCACGATTTATCATATACTATCACTATAGCAATGCCAGTTCATAGTATGTCCTCATACTATTCCGAAACAGCTGTTCATTCAGCACCTTAATGGTTTTCCGCCTCTGTAAGTTCTACTAGGCAGAATAGACGGAGCCTATATTAAGGGGACGTTACGGATTCGACAGGGATGACTTGGACTTGAGTTGCGCGTCGGAGGTCTCGGCTTCGTCAACAACGGAAGTTATATAATAACTGGCAAAACAAACAACAACTTAGCTTTCGCAGCGTAAGCTCGAAACTGCCTGACTGCTCTATCGCCCATGTAGCGTAGCCGGGCTCAACTTTAGTGGGATACGGTTGCTAGTGCCACTTGAGCTAGCAGCAAGAGACTCCCAAGTTAGCGCACAGGACGCCTGTTTGTCGGCATAATGCTTGCGCGAATCCGCAAATAGACAAACTACACGCGTAGTAGCTTGAGTTACAGTGTCTTTGGACGTGGGTTCGACTCCCACCGTCTCCATACAGTGAAATGTACTGAATTTCATGGGGTGTCATAAATGTTGATTTATCAACGTTTATGGCACTTTTTTAATGCCTTTAATTCGTCTCTTTATGACCAATTCTGTATTGTACTTCTTTAATTGTTGCCCCTGCTTCAAATAATAAGGAATAGTGAGTATGGCGTAATCAGTGAGCTGCCAATAATATTATTTTAAATAGTGTCGCAAAGACTCTAGGTATATTGATAAAAACACACCTATAATTAAAGAACTAGAAAGAATAGATAAATTGAATATCTGGTTTTTATAACCACTATTTTATAAGGCCACACTAAAACTCAAATAACTGTTGCTTCTGACAAATACAATACATTATGAAAAGAAACTTTCATCTCCAACCAAAATAACTTTTTCTTTTCTTTTGACTTATTCAAACAGTTGATTTAAGAAATCATCAAAATTCTCAGCAATTTTATGAAATTCCCATTCTTCTTCACCTGAAAGATAGTTCTCAACTATATATACAATAGTTGGATGTTCCTTTTCGATTCGATAGTCTAGAACGAGCCATTCATGTAAGTCTGTCCAAAGAACAATTAATCCTTGTGGAAGATTTGCTTCTTCTAAAAGCTTTTCGGAAGATAATATACTTATATCATCTTTTTCAAAATGAATCGGCTCTATGCTAGGAAGTGCGTCTTTGTATTCCGTGTAATAAGGAAAGTTTAATTCGCCTCCATTTTGCTCTTTCATCAGTTGAATAAAGGATGAGGGGAATTGAACGTCCAAAATATTTTCAGCTCTTCTTATTATTTCATCGTTAATCGGATATTCGATACGATTATTTTTCGGTTTCTTACTCCAAAAATTCTCGCCCCTATAAAAATCTTTATTCAACAACAAAAACACCAACCTTTTAATCTTTCAACTGATTATAACGTACTATAAGATTCTTAACACATTGCAAAGCTGCTGTTGAATGTCTAATCCGACAGTACCAGGCATCAAAACAAACGTGAATGAATAACATTCACGTTTGTATTAACAATCAGTACACTTTAAGTATCTTGAATCAAAATAGATGAGAGAAGAAATGCATACACAAAGGTGTATAGTAAATATCAAAAAAAGGCTATGCCCTGACAAAACCAACTCCTAAACAAGGGAACCACTCCTTGTTTTTTTATTATACAAGTATTTACTTAATAGAATTAATCCTTACAAATAATAACGAAAAGATATTCAGTGAAGCGTAAAAATAATATTTTTAAAGGTATAGTGGGAGAAAATATCTATGTATTATACTAATTTTATGATATGCTAGTTTGCATGCTGTCAAAAGCAAACTAAGAGAGGAAGATTTTATGCGAAATTATTTTAAACTCTTTATTTTAACCATACTATGTATGATTCCAGCCCATTTCTTGCATGTTTCAGCGGAAGAATTGGCAAACGATAAATATGAATATATGGTAGAGAATAATGAAGTAACCATCACAAAGTATATCGGGACAGAGACGGCGGTATCTATTCCAGCACAAATTGATGGCCTTCCTGTAACCAAAATTGGGGGACAGGCATTCAGCTATGCTCATTTAACCGAAGTGATATTTCCACAAAGTATAAAAGAGATTGATTATTGGGCTTTTAGGGGCAACGCACTCACGACTGTAAACCTGCCGAAAAACCTTGAGAAAATAGGCTCAACTGCTTTTGCATATAATGCATTAACTGCGATTTCTATTCCAAAAAGTGTATCAACGATCGGAAACGGTGCGTTTACCGAAAATAAGTTAACAACAGTGAATTTCCTAGGAACAATAGAGACTATTTCTGGAGAGGCGTTCGCACATAATGCATTGACCCACATCACATTGCCGAAAACCGTGAAATCAATTGGTCCAAAAGCTTTCGAATACAATAAGCTTACAAGCATTGAAATTCCAGAAGGCATAAAAGAAATAGCGGACAGCACATTTTTCTACAATCCCAAATTAGAAGATGTCACATTGCCGAATTCACTTGAAAAGATTGGACAAAAAGCATTTAGGAGCAATAACTTAAAAACAATAAAATTGCCGAAAAAGCTGAATTATATAGGAAAAGAAGCCTTCCAATCCAATCAAATAATAGAACTGGCTATTCCAGAAAGCGTTGATACGATTGAGGCGAGGGCTTTTAGAATGAACCAAATAATAAAGGTAGATTTGCCGAAAAAATTGACGACGCTTGGCGCAGGGGCATTTAACAAAAATCAAATTAATAATATATCTATTCCTCAAACGTTGTCAGTATTGAATTCCGGGGTTTTTCAAGATAATAATTTAACAGAGTTAAGCATCCCTTCTACAATTGAAAAAATAAGCACATTCGCATTTGAGAGCAATCAAATCAAGAAATTGACGATTCCGAAAACGGTTAAGACGCTTGGCTCACATGCGTTTAATTCAAATCAGCTAAAGAGCATTACAATCCCAGAGACAGTTGAAGTGCTAGGTGATTCTGTATTTTCGTATAATCAATTAACTTCTGTGAAAATGCCGGAAAACATGACAAAAATCCCACGTAGTTTATTTGAAAACAATGAATTAAAAAATGTAACCATTCCTGAGAACGTAAAAACGATTGAAGCGAATGCATTTGCTAGTAATCAACTAACAACGATTTCCTTGCCCAAAAATGTTGAAACTATAGGTTATGAATCGTTTTCTTACAATAAGCTCACAACAATCCATTTCCCATCTTCCTTAATGAAAATAGATTATGGTGCATTTAGAAATAATCAGTTAACCGAAGTGACACTTCCAAGTAGTGTCACAAATCTTGAGGGAGCTGTTTTTTATGACAATCCACTTAAAAAGGTCGTGTTGCCGAGCACTGACATAAAATTAGGTTACAATATATTTGGCAGTGAAGTACGTACTGAGTTGAAAAATGAGCAAGGCTTTGTCCGAAGTTTTAATGGCATGTATACAGACGCAACATTAACAAACAAATGGGACGAAAAAACAACCGGACTCACTTTATATGCCAAATGGTTGCACAATGCACAAATTAAAGGTATTCATTATGAAAGGGTTGTAATTGGAAAAACCTTTGACCCACTAAAAGGCGTGACAGCCATTGATGAAATTGACGGGGATATTACTTCAAAAATAACGATTGAGAATGAAGTGGATACATCAACAGTAGGCGACTATAAGGTTTTTTATAAAGTGACAAACAGCGAGGGACATGAAACATTTGAAGAACGGAATATAAGTGTTTCAGAAAATACGTTGCCAGTTATTAACGGCGTAAAAGATGCTACATTTTTGCTTGGGGAACCATTTAAAGTGAGAGAAGGAATTACTGCAACAGATGCAGAAGACGGTGATATTACAAATTACTTGCAAATCTCATCTTGGGGATTCTATAGCCCGAAAGAAGTCGGTGTATATGAATTAGTATATGAAATCACAGACAGTGACGGCAATCGGGTGGAAGCGAGCCGTATTGTATCCGTAAGACCGCTCCCTGTGACAAAGGTGGAAGAATCTTATCGTGCAAGCAACGAAATGGCTTTCCATTGGACTGAGCAAAATGGTGTACGGGACTATAAGATTTATATATACGATAAAAAAGGCAAGCTTTTGAAAACAGTGAAGGGGCCCAATGATACATTCATACAAGGCTTAAAAGCAGGAGAAAATTATCAAGTAAGAGTGCGGGCGTTTAAAAAAGAAAATGGCAAAACGGTGATTGGCGATTATAGCAAACCATTATCTTTTATCACATCACCAGCCATTGTATCGATTAAGAGTATTCAAGCAACTAGCAAAACAAACGCAATGATTAAGTGGAAAAAAGTATCGACTGCGTCTTATTACCAAATTCAATATGCAACGAACAGCCAATTTAAAAATAGCAAAATTAAAAAGGCATCTAATCAAATGACTGAAATCAAACTCGCAGCTTTACAAAAGGGAAAAAAATATTATATTCGAATGGAAGCAGTTCAAAAGTTTGCTGGCAAAAATTACTATAGTGATTGGAGTGCTACGAAAAGTGTGATGCTGCCTAAAAGGTGATTGTACAAATAATCAGTGGTAAGTAGACAATCAAAAACGATTGTACAATTGAATGATTCAAGGAGATGGCGATTGCCATCTCTTTTTTTAGCTTAATGCCAGGCACCCAGACAAACATTAATAAAACAATATTTACGTTTGTTTAAACAATTATTGCAATTTATGTGTTTAAAAAGGAGTGTTGAGAAGAGCTTATTACTTCTTCCACTGTTATCCTTCTAACATCCTTAAATCAACGTAATCGTTCCTTGAAGTGGTGTTTCAACCGTTTTGTGTTTCTCTACGTAACAGAGTAGTGCCTCTGCACCATGAATATCTAAATCCCTCCTGTGTCCCCATAAGAATCCTGCACACCTTGGACAGTAACAAATGCAACGTCATATAATTTCTTTTTGTCCACACGTTACCCATCAATGAATAGGTCGTGGATTTGCTGTCTTCTAGATTTTCCCACTTCGCATAAAGCTTCAAGTCGAGAGTCTGCTTGACATAACGGCCCATTTGATAGATCTTTCATGGTTAAAGAGCCTTGCGCTAGAGGGACTTAGTTGGCAGTGCCACTTGAACTTCGGCAATAGGCTCCCGTGTTAGCGTCATAATGCCTTTATATCGTGTTTTTTTGCTAAATATAAAACGCTAAAGTTGTCGAAAAAAACCATAATCTAGTATATATTTAGCACTATTTTGGTATTTTTCAATTACATAGAAAGGATTTTTCTTTATAATGAATGGTAATAAATGAGAGAGGGTGTAAAAAGGTGAAGTATATTAAATATGTATTAGGTTTAACCAGTCTCCTAGCAATTCTTTTCATTGAAGCACAGCTACCAGCTTCCGCAACAACATTCCCTACCCAAGGATTAATTGCCGATACAGACGGCGATATGGGTGAAATATCAGGAAACTTTATTTTTAATTGGAGCAAGTCGGACTGGTATGATGAGGAAGATAATCCAGGAAACGATCCCATGCAATTTAAGCTCTTCTTAAATAATGGGTCAACAAAACCATTCAAAACGTATACTGGCTACCGCCACAATGATTACCGTTTTGTCTATAGCATTCCTAAAAATACAAAGCTCCCAAAAAATGAAACATTATATTTTAGGACTTATTACGCTCGTGATAACTCAGGGAAATACTACGAAACTAGTTATGACCCTTATAAATACCCGGTTATTGACAATATCAACAATGAGAAGTTAACACGCAGCGCTTCCGTAAAATTTCCTGAGGGGTTCAATGTCAGAATTAATCCGCGAAAAACGATTTCGATGATTTCACATGATCGCTCCTTTAAAGTGTTCATATCTTATGCCGATAAAAACGGAAAAACGATTGAAAAACTAGGCGTCATGTCAGTTACATTCAAAAACAAAGTGATTCGAATGCCAAAACTTCCGGCAAAAGCCAAATCATTAAAAATCTTTGCGATTGAAGGAAACAGGATTTCGAAAGATCCAATCGTTGTACCACTTTCTAATATAGCCAAAATAATGGAGAATTATCCGAAGAACCGTTCCTTCAAAGATATCAATAAAGAAGCAGGTATCTATGCAGGAAAACTCAAATGGGATGGCATGGGGAATGAAGACAAATTCTCAAAGTACACCATTTATTCATTTGAGCCACCACGTGTAACTACTAATCTTTGGAGGGCTGCCGCTAATAACCTAGTCAAATTAGGAGAAGTGAAAGCAACGGGGAAAAAACGTTATCAGTTTACATTGCCTCCAACAAAAAAGCATTATTTAAAGCTGGTGATTCTCCCAGAGATTAAAGGACAATATATATCAGCACTAGATGTGGATATCCATAAAACGAATAAATATTATAATCAAAGAATCCGCCGCTATAAAGTAACAGATAACTACTCTTCAACAAAGGAAAATCTAACTTTAACAAAGGACATGTTGTATTACCTGGATAAGACAAATTTTCTTGGATTCCAAATTCCGGAAGACCAATACTTCCCTATTACGTTAAAATTATATGATTCAAAAGAGGGTACCGAGCCATTCCAAACGTTTACTCAAAATCCAAAAGATAAATATTATTTGGGGTCCACTCGATTTCCGCTAGCGATCAAATCTAAAGACCTGTATGTCGAATTTTCAAATAAACTGGGACATACTAGTAACCGAATTCACTACAAAGTCGATCCAAAAGAAACCCAGGTCACGCCAAAACTAACAAGTAAAGACGTTGTATTCTTTAACAGAAAAAATCAAAGCGATTATATTCTTGTAAAGAATGTGACACGCGGAGATGTCGTTTACGCTGGGTATGGCAGGGCAGAGGTGAGAAGAGAGCAAATCCGCAAAGATGGCTCTTTTAAAATTACAACAAGCCTAGACGATAATGGCGGCACACTCAATATTAAGTATCAAAGAAATGGTTACTTTACCTCTGAGGAAGCAGCGATTCCTTATGGAAAAGCGAAATAATAAAGAAGGATAGCCGCTTAAGTGGCTATCCTTTTTTTGCATAGTTGGAAAACAATCATAGCTTTTCAATAGCTATAATCCCAGGTGTCCCCGCGATATCTCATGTGATTGAACGTTTATTTTAAGAGAACTTCTGTAACTCTTTTCGCATACCATTGGTAAAATCGTTCTGCATCTTGGATTGGTATGTCTGATAGGGATTCGTATCGCACGGGTTTTGCTCGGTTGATAAAGCCGATTGTGGCAAGACCCATCCATTGTTGCAATTTTGAGCGTTTCACCGACACTTCAGCAATTTTGTCGCGCCGCGTGATGAACGTTGTTTTTTCGAACATTCCTTGGCTTAGTTGAATTTGACTGCCCGTAAGCGCATAACGTGTGTTATGATAAACAATCAACCGCCTGGCTACTATGAAGGCTAGCAAAACGGCAGATGCGATTGCCCAACCATATGTAAAGTCCAACAATGCAGGTTTGAAATGCACAAGAAGGATAGTCGCAATCAGCCAGAACCAATACGGTTTTAGGAGTCGGGCGGCCAATGATTTGCGCGGCAGCTTCTTCATTTGTTGGCACACTTCATAGTCTGGCAGCAATTCGGAAATGATCGAATATGTTCGTTGCATAGGCAAAAATGGATAGAGTGTGCTGACTTCGTTGTCATCATCCCCGAGGTCTCCTATGCTAATCAACTTCACTTCTGCTAGTCCGAGCAACCGTTTCATAAACGATTGTGTAATTTCCACAGCTTGCACACGGTCTTTCGCAATCGAAAAAGCTGTTTCATCCAATACCCCTTTTGAAATATAAATCCGTTTGTCATCAGAAGCAATTTCATACTTTCCATACTTCACGAACGTGATAAGAATGCCCACACTGATAGATAGCATAATTACGATCGCTAGGAATCCTGCAATCATCCATCCAGATGATAGAATTGACTCGAACCAACCTTCTGCCGTGTCTTCAAGATGAAAAAGTGCACCGATTTTTGCTAATAATGAAGAAGCAATGGCGATGAAGAATAGGAAACTGAGTGAGGTAAATGATGCTTTGACAAGATCTTGGTGTGTCGGCGTAAAATGAATTACTCGCTCCGTTTCGTTCCAACGGCCACCATCGGGCTGTGGTTCATCATTCATAATTTGGGAATCCGGATGGCTATTCCTTTTCATCAAACTTTCTAATCGATCTGCTTCTGACCGGGTCAGCACGGGAAAGGGAACATTCGCATTCACACCTGATGTACCTGTTTCAAAAGTGATGGAAGTCATACGCAATAGTTTATGCAAAAAGGATGTATATCGTTGTACGTTCTGGATTTTTTCATAATTGATCGTGCGTTCTGTCTTTTCAAATATGCCCGATTTCAGATGAAACGCCCGTTCATCTGTGCCATATCGATTCGTAAACAGCTTCCATATGCTTGTGATTACTGTGTAGACAAAAGAGACAAGCAAAACCCAGCCCATAATATGGAAAAAGGTAGAATCTGAGCCTTTATTTAAAAAGAGAATCACAGCAAGAATTCCAAAGTTCTTAAAAAAACCAATGATATCAAAAAGTACTGTCAGTGGGTGGTAGTGTTTCATATCCATTAATCATCCACTTCCCTGATTTTTGCCATCCGTGCAATGTGGTTTCGAACTTCAACTGCTGTATCCTTTGGCAGAGCCGGAATTTCATGGCTCGATCCCATCGTCTCAATAGCCAGTGAATACAGACCAAATTTACGTAAAATGGGTCCCTGATTCATTGAAACAGCTTGAATCTTTGCCATCGGCACCAATTCATGGCTCTCGTAAAATGCTCCTGCTTTTAGCTGTAAAAAGTCCTCGTCGATGCCATAGCGGAAATGGCGCACTAAGAAAACAGGACGTAGCCCCACAGCCCAAATCGCAGACAACAGAATCAATTCTGCTAATACAAACAGTACCCAACTCACCCAATTCCACCACGAGAAATAGGTTGCTATACCATACAAAAAGGCAACTACACCAAACGAAATCGCATGTGAAACCGCCGATCCCCAGCGCAGGGCGGGCACGGCTTCTTTTATTAACCGCATTTCTGGTGCTTTAATTTCATTTTCCATTGTAACCCCTCCAAGCGGTCATTTCTCCTTATTACAACAAATTTCGCATGTGTTTTCAAGGTGTGCTGGAGAATGGAAGGGTTTCCAGGATGCAGTTTCCCTAACAAGTTTTGCTGCAAATTATGAAGCTAACGTAGCGGGGGCACAACTTTATTTTGCGATTGTAAATGGAGGGGGAAGAGTTGTAAAACTTGTGAGAACGGTTGTAAATGTGTGCTGAGCGGTGGTAAATATCCCGAATTCGGCTGAAAGCATACGCTGGCATATCGAAATGAGCTGACTTTTAGTATTTTACCAGAAATTTCTGTATAATTAGAATATACATTCAAAGGAGGAGAATGAAATGGTGCAAACAAAAGAATACATACAAACTTGGGATTTGGATCAGATTTTTACTGGGGGAAGTCAATCTCAGAGTTTAAAAGAGACCATATCAAAATTAACGAAAGAAATGTCGCAGGTAGATGAAAGTATCGAACGGTTTAATCCTGAAAAAGCTTCAGCAAATGATTTGGTAGAAATCATCAATCAGTTGGGACCATTACAGAAACAATTGCGTGATGTCTTTGCCTATATTGGCTGCATCAGTGCACAAGATGTAAATGATTCAGATGCAGCAGTATTAGTAGCCAAGTCCGGGGATTTAGCTGCGAAAATGGGGACAGTAAGCTCTAAACTGAATCAAAAGCTAAAAGATATTAAAGAAGAGGCTTGGACGGATATGATGCAGTCTCAAGAATTAAAAGAGATTGCTTTTTCACTTAGCGAAGCAAGACGTAAGGCAAAAGAAATGTTGCCGATAGATCAAGAAGTATTAATCAATGATTTGGCTGTTGATGGCTATCATGCATGGAACCAGATGTACGATACGATTGTTGGCAGTATGTTTGTCACTGTGGAGGAGAAGGGTGAAAGTAAACAGTATTCAATGGGACAAGCATCCAATATGATGTCCAATTCTGACCGCCATGTACGGAAGAAGACATTTGATTTAATCCAACAGGAGTGGCAGAGAAATGCTCCATTGTTTGGGCAATCCTTAAACCATCTGGCTGGATTCCGATTACAAGTATATAAACATCGTGGATGGGATGATGTATTAAGAGAACCACTAGAAAATAATCGCATGCAAAAAGAAACGCTTGATGCCATGTGGACAGCGATCGAGCAGAACAAAGAACCATTTGTAGCGTTTTTAAATAGAAAAGCAAAGTTACTCGGTGTGGAAAAACTGAGTATGTATGATATTGGCGCCTCTCTCGGAAAAAGTGAAACAAAAGTATCTTACAACCAAGGAGCTAATCGGATTATCGAGCAGTTCCAGAAGTTTAGCACACAAATGGCCGATTTTGCGAAGATGGCATTTGAAAATCGCTGGATTGAAGCAGAAGACCGAGCCGGGAAACGCCCAGGAGGATTTTGTACAAGCTTTCCAAATAAAAAACAGACTCGAATCTTTATGACATATTCAGGAACAGAATCTAATATCGCGACACTGGCCCATGAACTCGGACATGGTTTCCATCAACATGTGATGAATGATTTGCCAATCCAAAATCAACGGTACGCTATGAATGTGGCAGAAACTGCCTCGACTTTTGCCGAAATGATTCTGGCAGATGCAGCAGTTCGACAAGCAACAACTAAAGAAGAAAAAGTAGCATTGTTAGAAGATAAAATACGTCGAGGCATCACATTCTTTATGAATATCCATGCTCGTTTCTTATTTGAAACAAACTTTTATGAGGAACGTAAAAATGGTATGGTCCCGGTAGAAAGGCTCAATGAATTAATGGCCAACGCACAGAAAGAAGCATATTGTGATGCGCTTGATGAATATGATCCAATGTTCTGGGCTTCCAAGTTACATTTCCATAAGACAGGAACACCATTTTATAACTTCCCGTATACATTCGGTTATTTGTTCAGCCTTGGCATCTATGCACATGCCTTGGAACAGGGCAATGATTTTGAAAATGAATATATCGCTCTATTACAAGACACCGGTCGTATGACGGTGGAAGATTTGGCGAAAAAGCATTTGAATGTCGACCTAACAAAACCAGACTTCTGGGAAAAGGCGATTCATTTATGTATTGAGGATATCAATGAATTCATGCAACTTACGGAATAATTGATTTGGATATTTAAAAACTAGTGTAATAATAGAGGTGAAACAAAAGGAGTTCCTGGAAGATGTCAGTAACTCCTTTTTGTTGATATAAATAAAGAACATCAGTTTTATTGCATTAGGGCCATAGAAATACTCAACGCTAAATTTCATGGCAATATATGAATTTTCATTTTGTACTATATAATACCCTAAAACTCTTAAATTGTTCTTCCAATAATGAAGTCAAAAATGTGTACCCTGAAATCATCGTTACCTTTCAGTTCTCTTGAATGCATGCGATTTCATTGGTTTGCCAAGTATGAGTAACTGTGTATTCGTCACGGATACAGTAGGGGTACTGAGTCTATCTGTATACTTTGCTGTTTTGTTTGGTCGTACTCTAAAGTGGATAAAGATGTTTTTTATACTCTTAATTAGTAAATAAATGGATTAAAGAACTTATTTTGTAGTTAATCCAAAAATTTATAAAAAATAATAGAAATATATCTACTTTTCGATATAATAGAATCAGATTTGAAAAAAATATACCAAAATGGAGAGAGAGTTTATGAAATTCAAATTAAAATTATTAATCCTTTTTACATTTGCTTTTATTTTTATTCCCTTAGCGACCAAGACAGCTCATGCTGTAGAACCAATTCAAGACGGTGATTATAAATACACTGTATCAAATGATGAAATTGAAATTGCGGGTTATACAGGAAATGCCACAAATATCGTCATCCCTGAAGCTATAAATGGAATGCCTGTCACGCAAATTGGTGATCGTGCATTTAGAAAGAAAAATTTAACCGATGTTTCAATCCCTAACAGTGTAAGAAGCATAGGAAGCGAAGCATTTTACGAAAACGAGCTGACAAACATTCACCTCCCTAAAAATGTAACGACAATTGGGGGATCTGCTTTTTCATATAACAAATTAACTGCTCTTACCCTTCCAGATGGTATATCCTCTATAGGAAATTCCGCATTTAGTAGCAATAAGTTAACAACGATTGCCATTCCAGAAAGCGTAAAAAAAATTGAAGATTTTGCATTTAGGGCTAATCAATTAACAAGCATCCAATTATCTGATGGCAATGCAATCGCTGCAAGAGGTGTTTTTGAAAGGAATCAATTAACGAGTGTAATTATTCCGAAAAATACCACTTCTATTGGCGATTATGCATTTCAAGATAATAAATTATCTAGTATATCTATTCCAGAAGGCGTGAAAGAGATTGGAGAGCTAGCTTTTGCTGGTAACGAGATTACTGATGCCACATTTCCTGACAGCCTCACTAGAATAAGGCATGATGCATTTGCCAATAACAAATTAACTAGCATTTCGTTACCAAAAAATATTGAAGAAATCGGCAGTGGTGCGTTTCAAAGTAATCAATTAATCTATGTAGAAATGCCAGACAGCCTGAAGATTGTAGAAAGCGCTGCATTTAAAGACAATCAAATAAACGATGTTGTATTTCCGAAAAATGTAAAAGTAATAAGCGCAGCGACATTTGAAAATAATCCATTATCACATATCACGATTCCAGATGGCATTACTGAGATAGGCGACAGTGCATTTCGGAATACCAAGTTAATAAGTATAAAAATTCCAAACAGTGTTGATTTTATAGGGACAGATGCATTTAGCCATAATTTGCTTACACATGTTGATATTCCAAATGGCGTTAAGACGATAGGCGTTTCAGCATTCGAAGAAAATCACTTGGAAAGTATATCTCTTCCAGATAGTGTAACAAATATCGGGTGGTATGCATTTAGACAAAACAAATTAACCAATGTTACAATTCCTAAAAGTTTGAAGACCATTAATATTGGCATGTTTAGCTCCAACAGATTATCAAGAGTGTTCATCCCGGCTAATATAGAGTCAATAGAAAAAGAGGCGTTTGAAAACAATCAAATAACTCAGGTTTCCATTGCCGATAGTGTAATTAGCATAGGAGATTATGCATTTATAGATAATCAAATACAAAATATCGTCTTACCTGATAGCGTAGAAAATCTGGGAAAGCAGACGTTTGCTAATAATCAATTAACAAATGTGAAGCTATCAAGAAATTTAAGTAATTTTGGCACGTCTCCATTCATTAATAATCCTTTGAAAAGCTTAGAAATTCCAAATGGTATTAAAACAATTGGAAGATATGCGTTCGACGGTAGCCAATTGACACATGTCTTGATTCCAAATAGTGTAACAAAAATAGGTACAAATGCTTTTAACGATAATAGATTGGCAAATGTAACGATTCCTACTAGTGTTGTGACAATTGGTTCTTCAGCATTTAGTGGCAATCTGTTGACTAAGATTGATATCCCTTCTAGTGTCGTAAAAATAGACGATTCTTCTTTTAGTGGAAATCAGCTAACAAGTGTTAAAATTCCAGATAGTGTAACAGATGTTGGTCATGGAGCTTTCAGTGACAATCAAATAACAAGTGTTGACCTTTCAGCGAATCTCAAAAAAATTGAGCGAACCGTTTTTTATAAGAATCAGTTAACACATATTGTCATCCCGGAAGGCGTGGAATCCATTGGCGACTATGCTTTTGGAGACAATCCAATCAGTTCTGCCGTTCTTCCTGATAGCCTGAAGGATATAGAGTCACTAGCTTTTAAATCCTCACAAACGCCAAATGGGGAGTTGCCTGTTACTGTTAAAGATTTGCAAATTAAAGAACTTGGTTCGAATTCATTGAAGTTTATATGGTCAAAACAAAGTGGCATCACTGGTTATGAAATATTCCAGTACGATGAAAAGGAAAAAAACTATAAACTTTTAACGACCATCTTATCGAGTGAAAGAGATAACTATATTGTTAACAACTTAAATGCTAGTACAAAATATCAATTTAAAATACGAGCTTTTAATAAAGGAAATACACTCAACTATTATAGCTATGACAGCAAAACAGTGGCAGCTATCACGTATCCAGGAAAGGTTAATGGGGTAAAAGTTGCAAGCAGAAGCAAAGACTCTTTAAAACTAACTTGGAAAAAACAAAAAGATGTAACCGGCTATAAAGTATATCAATATGACAGCAAAGGGAAGTTGCTAAAAAGTGTAAGCACTAATTCAACTACTCAGATATTTACAAAACTGAGCGTCGGCACGACATACAAGTTTAAAGTCCGAGCTTTTAAAACAAGAGATAAGAAGAATAACTTTGGACCGTATAGCGAAACGTTACTAACGACGACAACACTGAAGCGTGCCGAAATAACAAGTCTTAAAATGAGAAGTTCAAATAGCATGAAACTAATCTGGAAAAAGACTCCTAATGCTACGGGTTATGAAGTACAATATTCTACTAACAGCAAATTTGCCAAAAGCTATACTAGTAGTGATATCAGTTTTGTTCTGACTAAATACATTCAGCCTGTGAAAAAAGGAAAAACTTATTATGTTCGAGTGAGGGCATATAAAAGATTAGTAGGTGATAATTATTATGGTGATTGGAGTTCTATAATAAGCAAAAAAATTAAATAAATTGAAAAACTTACTAGACATTGATTTTGTCCTGATTTAATTCGGAAATGAAATGAGGCAGCTGAGCGTTTCTGGGGGCGAGAGGTAAGCCCCTCTCGTTCGCTTCGCTGAGGTCACTGAAAAAGTCCTTTTATACTTAGATTCGCAATTTGGTTTCGAACCTAACTAACACTTTCTAC
Source organism: Rummeliibacillus sp. GQ308 (assembly GCF_059759115.1). Taxonomy (NCBI): domain Bacteria; kingdom Bacillati; phylum Bacillota; class Bacilli; order Caryophanales; family Caryophanaceae; genus Rummeliibacillus; species Rummeliibacillus sp. GQ308. Next base: position 156,457 of record NZ_JCAXDQ010000002.1, read on the forward strand.
TATGTTATTTTGTCTTAATTCCCTTCATCATTGTTTTTAGCCTATGAATGTATTCTGAGGAGGTTAGCAAAATAGAAAAACAACTATGTCCCAAGTGTACGGGAATCAATATAAAAAAGGGATTTCTTGGTGCAGGTGTTCAAATGGTCCGCATGTTTCCCGAACAAAGAAGTGGAGCCTCATCACCTGTATCAGCGGAATATTGTCATGACTGCGGATATATAGTGTCTCTCTTTGTTGATCAGCCAAAGAATGTGAGATAGTAAAAGAAAAAGGACATGGTATTTTACCATGTCCTACATACATATAGTTTACCCTCGTCCAGCTTGGAAAGAAGGATATTTTGTCATACCGCCATCCACAAATAGGGTAATCCCTGTTACATAGCTTGCCTCTGAAGATGCTAAAAATGCGGCTACAGATGCTACTTCCTCTGGCTTACCGATGTAACCCATTGGAATCATGCTTTCAACGTCAGCACGTTGTACAGGATCAGCAAATTTTTCTGCGTTGATTGGTGTATTCATGGCACCTGGCCCGATATTATTAACGCGGATTCCTTTTGGCGCGTATTCAAGAGCTAATGTTTCAGACATTAATTTAATACCGCCTTTACTTGCTGCATAGTGAACAAATAATGGCCAAGGAATCATTTCATGCACACTAGACATGTTAATAACGTTCCCTTTAATATCATTTTCAACAAAATACTTGATGGCTTCACGACTTCCTAAGAAAGCGCCTGTTAAATTTGTATCTAATACTTTGTTCCAGTTATCTAAGGATAACTCATGCGAAGGTGATGGATTTTCAACACCTGCGTTATTAATCATAACGTCTAAGGTACCAAATTCTTTAATAGCCGTTTGCACAAGATTTACGACGTCTTCTTCTTTTGTTACGTCTCCTTGAACAGTAATGGCTTGTCCACCGGCTGCTTCTATTTCTTTTTTGACCTCTAATGCATCATCTTTACTTTTGTAATAGTTGATTACGACTTTTGATTGCTCTTGACCAAAACGAACGGCCATTGCTCGTCCTAAACCTGTTGATCCACCTGTGATGACAACTACTTTACCTTTTAAATCAGTATACAAAATAATTCCTCCTCGTGTTAATTTGATTCTTATTCCATCCTTAACTTTTCGCCAATCCAAGGAAGACTCCACCTAAAACAATGAGTACAATCCCGATATAAATTGCAATCAGCTGGGTTCTTGTCTTTTTTTCTCCTAGTAAGAAAATACCGCCAAGCGTTGATATAACTATTCCCATTTGGGACAATGAGAAACTTGTGGCGACACCAACTTTTGGTTGGGAGATGAATAAAAACATGTTTCCTGCCGCCCAGATGAGACCGGGGATAATATTGCGAATGGCATATTTATTAAAGGGTTTATGCTTGTACGTCAGGATTAATCCACCAATAACCATACCGATGGCTTGTGGGAATAAGGCCGACCATCCGCTGACATCAAACAAGCGAGCGACTACTACATAAACCAGATATCCGATGGTTGAAACAATCAGTGTCAAAACACCTTTTTTAAATTGTCCTGATTGTTCTTCATTTTTTCCTGATTCTAGTGACGTTAACACGATACCAATCACAATGAAGATAAGGGCTAAAACACCTAAGATAATCGTTTTTGCCGTTGACCATTCATGGAAAACGATGACGCCAAACAAAGCTGTGGATACCAACTGCATACCAGTCGAAATGGGCATTGTTTTGGAAACGCCGATATAGTCAATCGATTTTAGCTGATTACTTTGTCCCAGTGCCCAAAATAAACCGGAAACAACGCCTACAATAAAAATTAGCGGCGTTAATTCGGGCCGGACTACTAGATAAATCACAGCTGAAAAAATCAGTGCGCCTAGTGTAGTCCCTAGGGTTTGCGTGTATGGGCCTCCACCTAACTTAACATTGAACAAAACGATGCTTCCCCAGAAAATAGCGGGAAGTATGGCTAAAAAGATATCCATTTGATAGTAACCTCCTTTCCCAAACGAATTATTATCTTTTCCTAGAATAGACACCGTTATGTATCTGGTGTTTAAATTCTTTTAACGTGCGGGACATATTTACAGGAATCAGATTCTACTTTCGTATTATTTGATGCATACAAAGAAACAATACAGATATGACAAGTAAATGTTTCTGATTCTATAAAAAAAGAAGCACTCCTATTGATTGCCCATAAAGCCATATTCTAAAACTTAGTCTTAGGCTTAAACAGGAAATCAATTTGAGTGCTGTAAATTCATGCATATTTTTAGTGGGGGTAAACTCTATGTATATAATGCTTTGTGAATGACATATTTGGCTTCTTCCACATTTTTTTTATTGACCAAGATGGCGTACTGCGTTTGATATTTCGAGTTAATCCCGAAATTTCCAAAGCTTCCTCGACTCGATCCAAGGCCAAACCAGCCAGAGGACAAGTCTTTTATCTTATACGTATATTTGATGCCTCCTGTTGCTAAGGCACCTCTTACCTTCGCTAAATCTTCTAGAGAATATGTAGCATAAACTTCTTCTTTGAAGAACGCCATATAATCCCTCCTCTAGTAAAGATTATTCGTTGCAGTTTTTAAAGATACCTCTCCATTTTCCAGCTAAGTTCAACTAATCTGCAAAAAATTATAAGAGCTGCGCATGATAAAAAAGGAATTCTCCATTTTCTTAGAGAATATATAGTACTAATATTTTCAGCAATACACTGAAAAAAATTCCGTCAGCTTTCGAGGAGGTTCACCATGACAAAACCAATTATCGGTATCACTAGCTCATACATAAAACAGGGGATGTATATGGAAGGTACTTATGTACATCACGATTATCAAAAGGCCATTTTTGAAGCGGGAGGCGTGCCGATCGTTTTGCCTGTTGCGCCTTCTGATGTACTGGATCGTTATGTGGACATGTGCGATGGCTTTATTTTTAGCGGCGGGGAAGACGTGGATCCACGATTTTATAATGAAGATCCTCATCCTAAACTGGGCTTCTTTTATACAGAACGCGATGAGTCGGAGCTTTATTTGATTAAAAAAGTGTTAGAAAAGAAGAAGCCTGTATTTGCGATTTGCCGTGGAATTCAGCTGCTCAATGTAGCATTGGGTGGGACTGTCATTCAAGACATTCCTTCTCAAAGAAAAAGTGCCATGCAGCATTCTCAAACAATCCAACGTGATAAAACGAGCCATGTGGTTCAGATCAATGAAGACAGTAAGCTGCATCAGCTGTTAAACAGGGAAACTGTAATGGTCAACAGCCTGCACCATCAGGCGATCAATCAGCTAGCCGATGGATTGATTACTACAGCGACTGCTCGAGATGGCATGATTGAAGCGGTAGAACTAGAGGGGAATCCATTTGTGATGGGCATTCAGTGGCATCCCGAATCCATGGTGCGGAAAGATAAAACCATGATGGTGTTGTTTGAGGAATTCGTTCGAGAGGCAGGCTCGTCTACTAAATCTTAAGTCAGAAGGAGAAGATCATGGACTGGATTGTCGGGATAGCACTCATCGTCCTCGTTTTCTTTTCAAGCAGTATTATTGAAAGGCATTTGAAGGATATTAAGAAACAAAACAATGAATTGATCAAACTTTTAAAAGAAAAGAATAGTGAAAAGTCATAAGCCTTTCCGCTCTAGCGGAAGGCTTTTTTATTGATAGTTGCTTCGCTTATATAAAAATCAAATGTTTATCTCTGCATAAAAGAGGCTATAGAAGGAATAATAGGGATAATGTATTCTTTATGCTACATTAACGGACAGTGAATCGAAGAGATAAACTTCCCGTAAGCCCGATTGGTTCAACTAACACTCCATAGAGGGTGAGGTTTCACTTTATACAAATTGTGAGGAGATGATTTTTTGAAGGCTGTAACGTTTCAAGGAATAGAAGATGTGAAAGTAAAAGAAGTTCAGGATCCAACTATCCACAAAAAAGATGATATTATTGTTCGCATTACTTCCACGGCAATTTGCGGCTCTGACCTACATATCTACAAAGGGTCAATGCCAGCTCAAAAAGATATGGTGATTGGACATGAGCCAATGGGGATCGTGGAAGAAGTGGGGCCTGACGTGACACGCGTGAAAAAAGGCGACCGGATAATCTTGCCCTTCAACGTATCATGCGGGGAGTGCTACTATTGTAAAAATGAAATGGAGAGCCAATGCGACCATGCCAACGAAAATCCAGAAGTAGACGCGGGTGCTTACTTCGGTTATACAGAGCGGTATGGTAACTATCCAGGCGGACAAGCGGAATATTTACATGTACCATACGGGAACTTCATGCCGTTCGTCATTCCTGAATCATGCGAACTTCCTGATGAAGCATTGCTATTTTTATCTGATGTCATTCCAACAGCTTGGTGGAGTGTTGAATCAGGTGGTGTAAAAAAAGGTGACACTGTCGTCGTATTAGGCTGCGGACCTGTTGGCTTAATGACGCAAAAGTTTGCATGGATGAAAGGTGCTAAGCGAGTAATCGCAGTCGATCATGTACCGTACCGCCTGCAGCACGCGAAAAAAATGAACAATGTAGAAATTGTCAATTTTGATGAACAAGACGAAGCTGGATTATATATTCGTGAAATTACAAAAGGCGGAGCGGATGTAGTCATCGACTGTGTCGGCATGGATGGAAAGAAAAACGCTCTTGAAGCAGTTGGACAAAAGCTGAAAATCCAAGGTGGTACGACGAGCGCATTGAAGATTGCGAAGGAAGCCATCCGTAAATTTGGTACACTGCAAGTAACTGGCGTGTACGGCGCGAAGTACAATCAATTCCCACTCGGCAATCTATTTGAACGAAACATCATTATGAAAATGGGCCAAGCACCTGTTATTCATATGATGCCAATGCTGTTTGATATGATTACAAAAGGTGAGTTTGACCCGACTGAAATCATCACGCATAAGATTGCATTGGATGAAGCAGATAAAGCATACAAGATTTTCAATGATCATGAAGATGAATGTATTAAAGTTATCTTACAACCATAAGAAAAACAAAAAGGGATCTCACATTGATCCCTTTTTGTTTTGGAGAAATTTATTATGCCATTTGGTGAAAATAAGGAGTGCTAAAATAGTGCCGATAAGTGCCATGGTCATATCCCATTCCGAATCCCACTTGTCACCCTGTAAGCCAAGGAAGCCTTTGGCAAATGATTTTCCTTGAACCATCTTATAGGTAAGCATTTCCACGATTTCATATAGTGCAGAAATCATCATCAGAATGCTAAAGCAGTAAAAAGTGAGCCAAAACCCTTTTCGGATATGAGCAATACGAATTAAGACTTCACGAAAGATGATGGCTGATAATCCCATCATCAAGTGGCCTAAGCGATCATAGTAGTTGCGCTTTAAATCATACTTCTCTTTTAGCCAATGAAAGAACGGCTCGTCCTGAAAGGTGTAATGTCCGCCGATGAATTCTAGGATGGCAAGAATAGCCAGAAAGGTATAGGAAAGAGAAGTAAAGGTAAATTTTTTATATGTAAAAAGAGCAACGATTACAATAATCGCAAAAGGACCAGCATCCGCAGCCCAGCCGCCATAGGATTTTGGATTAATTAAGGACCAAACCATAAAGCCAAGAACAATAATAGCTAAAAAAAGGTGATAATAATTCCTTTTGTTTTCTCGCAAGGTGATCCCTCCTCTTTTTTTTCAGTATGCCCATATCCACGTAGGGTAAGTCATTAAGTTGGAACAATGGGGAGGTCACAGCGTCTTATAGAAATAGCTAAACTTCTGTCTGAATAGCCCCAAGGAACTCCTTATGGCATAATAAAGTTAACTAGTTGTAAGAGGTGGAAATGTGGAAAAAAGAAAACGATTATTACAAGGTATTTTAGTGATAGCAATTATAGAGATTTTAAGTTTTTATTTTATTGGCAGAGACTATCTGTTTATCAACGGTTTAGATAATATGATTGCCTATGTGGTGGCAGGCGGTATATTCTTTGCGGTGAGTTACTTTTTATTAGTGGAAGTGAGCAACTTCCGTAAAAAGTATATATTGATCGGGATTGCCTATGTATTATTAGTGATCGCTCCGTTTATCTATAAAAATCATCTCCCGCACTTCAAAGTGGAAGATGCTGAGCAAATCATTCTGCGTACAGAAGGTGGACGCGTAGTGAAAGACCGAGAGCTGGGACAAACCATGTTGAATTACGCAGGCGAAGAAGTATACATTATTGCATTGAAGAAAGACGGCAAATTGAAACGCTTTGCCTTTAACCCAACAACAGAAAAGTACTTTTCAATTACGGATTAGAGAGGGGAACATCTAATGGCAGAACATCTATTTAAATTAAAGGCAAACTGGCCAGGAGGACGAAACGAGGTAGGCGAGATTGAAGCGGGACAACTGAAAACCCAAATTTCAATCCCACCTGAGATGGACGGACCTGGAATTGGCACCAATCCAGACGAAATGCTGCTAGGTGCTGCTGCTACATGTTATATTATCTCACTAGCAGCCATGATTGAACGAGCAAAACTCAAAACCATCTCGCTCAACATGGAATCAGATGGAGTGGTGGACGTCACAAACGGCGTATTCACCTATAAAAAAATCACCCACAAACCCAAAATCATCATCCCAAGCTCCTACACAGAAAAAGAAGAGCGCCATATCGTAAAACTAGCAGAAAAAGCAGAAAAAACCTGCATGATCAGCAAAGCTATCCAGGGAAACGTAGAATTGGCATTAGAAGTTACGATAGAGGTTGAACAATAACAGCAATTAAATAAAACGAAAACATAGCATGGCAATTCTTCGTGATGAGCCATGCTATTTTTGTGATTGAAAGCCGCGAATTAGCATTTATCATTTGGAAATGAATTGAAGTGGAAACAACGTAAACTCCTGCGGGATAGCGAGACAGGTGAGACCCCGCAGCGCAGCGAGGAGGCACAACGCTCGCCCGCGGAAAGCGAAGTTGTTTCCACTTCTTCTCTAACCATTTTTTAGTTGCCTTCAAATTAGAGGCTTACGCCATGCTCGCGGAAAGCGACCGCCTGTAGTGGAAATCAACATGACATAGCCAACAAACCCTTCCAATTCTTCATTTCACCCCTTTAACACATTAAAAAAGCAGTCTGCTAGCATGCGACAAATTTTGCCTATTTCCATAGAAAAAGCAGAAAATTTGTGTAATGATAGGGTTAACAATACAAAGGGGGTACTGTTATGGGAATATCAGATGAAAAAGTAATTCGTTACAGAGGGAAAGAACTACATACAAAAGGGTGGCTACAAGAAGCAGCACTTCGCATGCTCATGAACAACCTAGATCATGAAGTAGCAGAGCATCCAGACGAGCTAGTTGTCTACGGGGGCATTGGGAAAGCCGCTCGTAACTGGGAAGCATTCGACGCTATCGTCAAATCACTGAAAGAATTAGAAAACGATGAAACACTACTTGTACAATCAGGCAAGCCAGTAGCCATTTTCAAATCACACGAAAATGCGCCGCGCGTCTTAATCGCCAATTCAAACATCGTGCCAGCCTATGCGAACTGGGAAACATTCCATGAGCTAGACAAAAAAGGCTTGATGATGTATGGCCAAATGACTGCGGGAAGCTGGATTTACATCGGCTCACAAGGAATTGTACAAGGCACATACGAAACATTCGCAGAGCTTGCAAAACAACACTTCAACGGCTCGCTTGCACATACGATTACAGTAACAGCAGGCCTTGGCGGAATGGGTGGAGCACAACCACTTGCAGTCACAATGAATGGCGGGGTATGTATCGCAATTGATGTCGACGAAACAAGAATTGACCGTCGTATCGAAACACGTTACACAGATGTGAAAGTCAAAACATTAGATGAAGCTATTGAAATGGCTGAAAAAGCAAAAGCAGAAGGTAAAGCGCTTTCAATTGGTTTGCTAGGAAATGCTGCTGAAATTCTGCCAGAAATGATTGCACGTGGCTTCAAACCGGACGTGTTAACAGACCAAACTTCTGCGCATGACCCATTAAATGGCTATACACCTGTAGGCTATACACAGGAAGAAGCAAGTAAATTGCGTAAAGAAAATCCAGATGAATACGTGAAGAAGTCAAAAGATTCAATGAAAAAACATGTAGAAGCTATGGTTAACATGATGGACCTTGGTTCTATCACATTTGACTATGGTAACAACATTCGTCAGGTTGCTTTTGATGAAGGATTTGAAAGAGCATTCGACTTCCCAGGCTTTGTACCGGCGTATATCCGTCCACAATTCTGCGAAGGAAAGGGACCATTCCGCTGGGCTGCCTTATCAGGAGATCCAGAAGATATTTACAAATTAGATGAAGTCTTATTACGTGAATTCAGCGATAACGAGCATTTGTGCAATTGGATTCGTATGGCACGCGAAAAAATCGAATTCCAAGGCCTACCATCACGTATCTGCTGGTTAGGATACGGAGACCGTGCGAAATTTGGTCGCATTATCAATGATATGGTGGCATCAGGAGAAATCTCAGCGCCAATCGTTATTGGCCGCGATCATTTAGACTCTGGATCTGTTGCTTCACCGAACCGCGAAACAGAAGCAATGAAAGACGGCTCTGATGTGGTAGCGGACTGGCCAATTCTAAATGCACTAATCAATGCCGTTGGCGGTGCGACTTGGGTATCTGTCCATCATGGCGGCGGTGTCGGCATGGGCTATTCATTGCATGCGGGCATGGTAATCGTAGCAGATGGAACAAAAGAAGCTGAAGAACGTATCCAACGTGTATTAACAACAGACCCGGGTATGGGTGTTGTAAGACATGTGGATGCTGGCTATGAATTAGCAGAAAAAACAGCAAAAGAAAAAAATATCAAAATACCAATGATGAATAGGAAGGGTTTAAATGTCTAAAGCAGTTTGGATTCAACACGCAGCACAGCTAGTGACGATGCATTTGCCGGAGCATGTCGGACCACGGACTAAAGGGGATATGTCTGAGTTGGGCTTGATAGAAGATGGCTCCGTATGGCTTGAAGATGGAGTTATTCAAGCAGTCGGTACGACATCAGAATTGAAAGAAATCTATGAATCTAGAGCACAAGAAGCAGAGATTGTAGATGCAACAGGACACCTTATTACACCAGGACTTGTGGACCCGCATACACATGTGGCATTTGGCGGCAGCCGTGAACGTGAATTTGAAATGCGTTTAGAAGGCGCTACGTATATGGATATTATGAATGCTGGCGGCGGTATTCATGCCACAACAAGAATGACAAGAGAAGCAAGTGAAGAAGAATTGATTGAGCAAACTTCAAAACGTCTTGATTCATTCCTAGCGCACGGTGTCACAACAGTCGAAGGGAAAAGCGGCTATGGCCTGGATTTAGAAACAGAAATGAAGCAATTGCGCGTTATGAAATATTTGCAAGAGCATCATGCTATCGACTTGGTTCCTACATTCATGGGTGCACACGCAGTCCCGGCAGAATATAAGGGCAAAGAGGAAGAGTATGTCAACCTCATCATTGAAACGATGCTACCAAAAGTAATGGAGGAAAAGTTGGCTGTATTCAACGATGTGTTCTGTGAAGTAGATGTATTTACACCAGAACAATCAAAAAGAATCTTAGAAGCTGGCAAGGAGCTTGGACTTACTCCGAAAATTCATGCAGATGAAATTAAACCGTATGGCGGTGCTGAATTGGCAGCGGAAGTTGGCGCAATTTCAGCTGAACATTTATTAAAAGCATCTGACGAAGGAATCGAAAAGATGGCTGAAGCAGGAGTCATCGCATGCTTGCTACCAGCAACAGCTCTTTATTTACGAGAAGAAGCCGCTCGTGGCAGAGTAATGGTAGACCGTGGAGTGCCTGTGGCCATTTCAACAGATTGTAATCCAGGCTCTTCTCCAACGACTTCAATGCCTTTAGTCATGAACCTAGCTTGCATTTCAATGCGCATGACGCCTGCAGAAAGTCTTTGTGCTGCTACTTATAACGCAGCCTGCGCTATTGGCATGGAAGATAAAGTCGGTTCGATTGAAGTAGGCAAACAAGCGGATATCGTACTTTGGGACGTAGAAAATTATCAAAAATTACAATACCTATTTGGTGTAAACCACGTACAACAAGTATGGAAAAAAGGCGTACAGGTAGTAGGATAATTATTTCAGGAGGAGATGTAGAGCATCTCCTCTGATTCTGAATCAGACCTAGAATCACTGCTGTAATCTCGCAACACTTTGCAGTTAAAAAGAAATTCTCATTGGCTGATACAAGATTCATAGATCATCAGAGGTAGACATGAAGGGAGCAAGGAGCAATGGTAGTATTAAACGGCAGCCAATTAACAATTGAACAAATGAAAGCTATTCTTTTTGAAAATGAAGGCGTTGAAATCGCTGAATCTGCTCGAGAAGCCGTAATCAAAAGTAGAACGGCTGTAGATCAAATTGTACAACAAAATAAAACGGTTTATGGCATTAACACAGGGTTTGGTAAGTTCAGCGATGTGAGTATAGCAGAAGAGGATACGAGACTTTTACAGCTTCACTTAATCCGTTCGCATGCATGTGGTGTTGGTGAACCATTCAGCGAAGTAGTATCGCGTGCTATGGTCGTTCTTCGACTGAACGCATTATTGAAAGGGTTCTCAGGTATCCGCTTAGAAGTACTAGAGCGCTTAGCTTACATGGTTAACCATCGCATCCACCCAGTCATTCCACAGCAAGGCTCTCTTGGGGCATCTGGCGATTTGGCGCCATTGTCACACCTTGCGCTTGTGCTAGTAGGAGAAGGCCTAGTATTCCAAAGCGGAAGACATGTGCCGTCTGCAGAAGTATGGCGCGATGAGCTTCTATTGCCAATAGAGCTAGAAGCAAAAGAAGGCTTGGCGTTAATCAATGGTACGCAAGCAATGACAGCTCAAGGGGTAGTCGGTTATATTGAGGCAGAAAAGCTTGCTTACGATGCAGAGTGGATTGCAGCTATGACTGTCGAAGCTTTGCGCGGTATTACTGACGCTTTCCATCCAGCAATTCATGAAGCAAGAGGCTATAAAGAGCAAATCGAAGTAGCAGAAAGAATGCTAGAGTGGTTGAAAGACAGCAAGCTTACAACCGTGCAAGGTGAATTGCGAGTGCAAGATGCATATTCACTACGCTGCATCCCGCAAATCCATGGTGCAAGCTGGCAAGTGCTAAACTATGTTAAAGAAAAACTAGAAATTGAAATGAATGCAGCAACAGATAACCCACTTATCTTTGATGATGGAGAAACAGTTATCTCAGGTGGTAACTTCCATGGACAACCAGTTGCATTTGCGATGGATTTCTTGAAAATAGGCATTGCTGAATTAGCGAATGTATCAGAAAGAAGAATCGAAAGACTTGTAAATCCGCATCTAAATGATGGTTTACCACCTTTCTTAAGCCCACAGCCAGGTATGCAATCAGGTGCGATGATTATGCAATATGCAGCAGCCAGCCTTGTTTCTGAAAATAAAACATTGGCACATCCGGCTTCAGTGGACTCTATTCCATCATCAGGCAACCAAGAAGATCATGTAAGTATGGGAACAATTGGATCAAGACACGCATACCAAATTATACAAAACAGCCGTCGCGTACTAGCAATCGAAGCCATCTGTGCGGCGCAAGCAGTTGAATATAGAGGCGTTGAAATGATGTCACCAAAATTGGGTGGCAAATGGCAAGACGTGCGAAATGTTGTGTCTAGTTTTAATAGAGACCGTAACTTCAGCGTAGACATTGAAAGTGTTGCGAGTTATTTGGGACGTATTACTGTACAATAATATAAAGTGTTAGATTTAGAGAAGAGACGATTTTGCATATGTGTTATGCAAGCCGTCTCTTTGTTTATGTTTATTGAAATACCCAATTGAATTGAAATATCACCTATATTGAGTGATAATCTTGACGTTATCCATCAACAGTATGTAGGATAGAGTAAAAGTATGGTAGAAGAAACTAATTATATCCAATTGCTCTTAGGTTAAAGTGCAATAATATAGAGAATGAAAAATAATAAATTACATAGCGATGACAAATGAAGAAATATCCTGAATGAGGAGGTTTTGTAAATGTTTAAACGTACGCTATATTGCTCTATTTGCAACCGAGAAGTTCGTGATGGAGAAGAAATTTACGCGAAGATGAAAGCTCCGAAGCATTCGATTATGGTCGAAATTAAATCTTATTTAAAAAAAGAAAGTATGATTTTTTGTACAAATTGTATTAATAAAGTGAATTAATGAATTTATGGCGGTACAGCAAGGTGGTGTTGCAATGAAGAATATTAAGGATGCTTTAAGTATAGCTTTAGGGTTAATTATTATTAAGTTAGTTTTCAGACTGATTCCACCCTCACAGGGGTTCTTCAAGCCCTTTGAGGATGGATTTTGGGTGGGGATAGGTATTGTTTTAACTTCTTATATCCTCCTATTTGTGGTCGTATACATAGTAATTATTATTAGAAGACGTAAAAAAGCTGATAAAAATTAACTGTCATAAAAAGGTGGGGGATAAATATGATTGTTATGTTAATCGTCATCGCATTATTCATAGGGATCGGTATTATATTCATCAATGGCAAAGGTTCCTCTTTGATTGCAGGCTTCAATACAATGTCACCTGAAGAAAAAGAAAATTACGATACGGTTGCACTTTGCAAATTTATGGGGAAAATGATGTTTATATTATCATTCTGTATGTTGTTCTGGCTTCTTAGCGAGGTGTATGCATCAGATTGGCTATTCACCGTAGGAATCGTTTTATTCATTGGTGTTGTAGCATTTATGCTCATTTACGCTAATACGGGAAATAGGTTTAAGAAGTAAAGGATATTGTTTTTGAAGCATCTTAGAGTGGCGGTCTCGTCACTCTATTTATTTTTCAAAGAATGATGAATGTATTCTATTAGGCTTAGAAGTTATCAGAGGTAAACGTTCAAAACGATTTTTGTTATAATCATAGTATACTTGTATTTAGAATGGAGATTTTTATTTTGGATAAGCAACCACATTTATTGCTCATTGATGGAATGGCGCTATTGTTTCGTTCGTACTTTGCAACAGCACCCATGCATCAATTTTTTAGAAAAAGTGATGGCACGCCGACTAATGGTGTCCAAGGATTTGCCAGGCATGTGCTAAGTGCACAGTCAATTATGCGCCCAACACATATTGCTGTTTGCTGGGACATGGGGGTTCATACATTCCGTAATGAATTGTTTGATGGGTATAAAGCGAATCGCCCAGCTCCTCCGGACGAACTTAAGCCGCAGTTTGATATGGCAAAGGATGTATCCGAGATGATCGGTTGGCAAAACTTCGGTATTGTCGGCATGGAAGCGGATGATACGATAGGGTCGATTATCGACCAATGGAGCGACAAAGCTAGAATCACAGTCATAAGCGGGGATAAGGATTTACTTCAATTATTGAATCCTTCCACTACCATTGCATTAACTAAAAAGGGCTATACAGAATATAACATTTATAATGAAGAACGATTTATGGAAGAGTATGCTATTGATCCGCCACTTTTTGCGGATGTTAAAGCATTCATGGGAGATCCGAGCGATGGGTATCCAGGTGTGAAAGGAATTGGTCCAAAGACAGCATTGAAGCTGATTCAAACATACGGTTCTGTTGATGGAGTGTTAGCATCTATCGATGATTTGAAGCCAGCACAACGCTCTAAAATCCAAGAGCATGAAGAAACCCTGAAACTGTCGCTACAATTAGCCAGAATTAATAAAAATGTACCGATAGATGGTACACTTGATGATTGTGAACTGCCTATTTGGGATCATTCAAAATTAGAGCAGCTTACAATGGAAGGCTATTCACTCATTTCTCGTCATGCTCGTTCCCTCATGTTTTAGGGGAATTAGCTTAAAGAAACGAAGAATAGCGCGGTTCTTATGATAAGAGATTTCACGGATTTGGCTATCCTGATAAGGGCTGCCATTATCATGGATGATTAAAATTAAATCATCCTTTTTCTTTTCAAAACCTATCATTGGCACATAATGATAATCAAAATCGCCTTTCGTAAAAAAATGAAGGCTAAAGTAGCGATCAAATTTCAGAATTACAGGACGTCCTTCATTTATTTCATTTAAAGCATCATCAACACTACATTTGCGCACGTCATAGGATGGGCTCAGCAACTTCCGTAAGTTTCGGGTCAAGCGATGGGAGAACAAGCCAATCGGCGTGCATCCTAGCGATTGGTAGAGTTCATTGATGCTTTTATATTCTTCTTGAGAAAGGTAGCGAAGAATCACAAATACGGTAGTAGGTCCGCATGCGGAGTTACGGTACTTCTCAAGGATGGATGGTGCATATTGTGATTGGCCAACTAGGGGCAACTGTATTCGCATTTTTTACCTCCATTAAAATAATTAGAGAACGATTGAAAAAAGGCCTACTGTTAGAAGTAGGCCTTTTTTGTGTCTTAAGCTTGTTGTGCGTCTAAGAATGCCATTACATCAGTTGGCGTTTTTGCATTTGCTGAGTGCAAGTGAGCTAATTTTTCGCCGTCTTTGAAAATCAATAGGCTCGGAATGCCCATTACTTGATATTTTTCAGCAAGCTCAGGGAAATCATCACGATTGATTTCATACCATGTATATTGGTTGTAGTCTGAGATTATTGGATCAATAAACATATTCATGCGTGTGCAATCTGGGCACCAGCCTGCAAAGAATTTCACCACAACGGGTTGAGCGGATGAAATGATTTCGTTAAATTGTTCTGTTGTTGTAATTGGTTGCATTATTTACACCTCATAGTCTTTATTATATAAACTCTTTGCCATTTGAGTAAGCCAAAAGGAAAAGTCTCATTTATATCTAGTATGTTATCACAAAATGCTCGTATACAGGTAATTACCTGTTTCGCAAAAGAATTGCGTGAGGTGCAGGGTTTTCCTTCAATAAAAAAAGCCGCCATTATCTTAAATAAAGGCGGCTAGTCTTATTCGTATAACGTATGTTCAAGTTTCCCATCAGCATAATAAACATCAAGTATACCATCATGTTTATTTACATAAGGTTTCCCTTTAGAAAGTAAATCTTCTTTGGAGCTTTCAGTAAAAATGGCATGCGCACTGTCTGATTTTTTCAAGACCCAATCATGGTCGCTTGGCTTTGCTTCGAAGCGAGGGCGCTCATTGCTGCTTCCTTCCACATATTCATGTGCTTTTGCAGTTGCAATGGCAATCGCACGCCCTTCTTCATAACCTTCATCCAGCAGGGCATTGGCGATCTCAATCGCTTTGTTTCGGACATCTGTTTCTAAATTTTTCATGGAAACGGGATAATCCTTTTTAGTCCATGGCATATAAAACACCTCCTGCTGGCTAAATTCCCGTTATAGCAAAGTGATAAACGCTGGAGGCTTTCTAAACGAATGACAGCCTATTTTTTACGTTAACTTGGAAAGAAACATTGTAGCAATGCCAAAATAAATAAGCAGCGACAAGATATCGTTGATTGTCGTAATCAGAGGTCCTGACGCCACTGCGGGATCTACCTTAAATTTATTCAAGATAAGTGGAATTACTGTACCCGCTATTGTGCCGATGATTAAAGTACATAAGAGTGAGGAGCCGACAACAAGTCCAAGGATCATACTTCCTTGCCAAATAAACGCGATGATAGATATGACTACTCCGCAAATAATGCCAAGGCTCACCCCAACAATTAATTCTCGGAGAATAAGCTTTAATGCGGCCCTAAATGTTATATCCTCAGAAGCAAGTCCGCGAACTACTACGGCGAGCGACTGTGTCCCCGTATTGCCCGTCATGCCCGCGATAAGTGGCATGAAAAAAGCGAGAGCTACAACTGCTTCAAGTGTTGCTTCGAAACGAGAAATGATACTTCCTGAAACTAAACCAATGAATAATAGCAATATGAGCCATGGAAGTCGTCGGTAAGTAGCGACAAATGGTTTCGTGCGAAAGTCAATTTCTTTCCCAGAAGCAAACAGCATTTCAATATCTCGATTAGCTTCACTCACAACAATATCAAACACTTCATCTGCCCGAATGATGCCTACTAATATATTATCCTCATTTACCACTGGCAGAGAGACGAAATCATAGCGGCCGATCATTCTAGCAACCTCTGCTTGAGTTGTTGTATCAAGCACCTTGGCGATGGATGTCTCCATCACATCTGCAATACATTCGTCTGGCTGCGCTAAAAGAAGATCACGGTAGGAGATAACGCCAATGAGCTGCTTTTCATCATTAATAATATACACATAGTTCAAGTAATGGGCGAAATCCTTATAATGCTTTAATTTATCGATAGTTTTCGAAACAGAATATGATTGATGTACCCACACATAGTTAGTGACCATAATACGGCCCGCTGCATCCTTAGGATACTTCATCCTCTTACGTATATTTCTTTTTTCTTCTTGCCTCAATTCAGCGATTAACTTTTCTACTTGCTTATCAGGAAGATCAGAAAGCAAATAGGATAAATCCTCGCTTTTCATTTTATCCAGCAGTTCTGTTGACCGGATAGGACCGACAACTTTTAATACATGCAGCTGTTCTTTTTTATTTAAGAAAGCCAGCATTGAAATCAGTTTTTCGGTTTCGATTGTTTCTAAAAAAAGCGGGATTCGCTTTCGAGGTAGCCTTCGATATTGTGCTGAAAGTTCTCTTGGTTCCATTGAATCAATTGCCTTTGACAACGATTCAATGTTTCCATCGCGCAATAATTGGATAAGCGCTCTCGCGATATGGTCGCGGCTTTGTGGTTGTTTTTCCATTGCCATATACACCTCGCTTGTCATTCATTCTTTAAATAGCTTTCAACTCTCTATGCCCTTTCAGGGGAGAATGAAAACAATAGGGAAGAAACCTGTAACGAACATAAAAAAGAACCATTCCTATTCATGGAAGAATAGAAACGGCTCTCAATGACGAATAGATTGCCCTAGAAAGAATTTTTACGGATTCTATCTGTAATGATTGTTTCCCTTTCACCAACTGGACGTACTGTTTCATTGGTTACGTTAGGATCATTTGTTAGGTTAGGGTTATTAGTTACAGTAGGATCATTAGTCACATCAGACGTACGACGGACTGTTGTATTTGTTGGAGTATAATGATCAGAATCCACAAGGACTAAGATTTTACCGTTTTCGAAATCCTCATTATAACGTTGTGCTTCATCATCCGGAATACCCATACCGATTAATGCACCTGCCAAACCACCAACACCTGCACCAGCTGCGGCACCTGTAATACCGGCGATAATAGGGCCTGCTGCTACGATAGGTCCAATCCCAGGGATAGCTAATGCACCAAGACCTGTCAAAATACCACCTAGACCGCCTAGCACACCACCTGTCGCTGCACCTGTTGCAGCTCCTTCGCCTGCCATCGTATCTGTTTCTTCTGTTACATTCTCCATTTGTTGAGTATCTTGACTGATAACGGATATTTCATCAGCTGTATAACCTTGTCTTTTTAATTCTTGAATTGCTTCGATTGCTTCATTGTCTGTGTCATATACACCTACGACTTGTCTTTTTACCATTATGAAAATCCTCCTTTATTTTTGTAAGAACTAACTCTATTGAATAAATACCCCCTTAACTTGAGAGTAAAACGTCTTTAAAAGTTATTAGTAAATCGTTCAATTTCAATTCCTTAAAAATGTGAACACACCTTTACTTTACAGCGTAGAGGAAGACGGCGACTCCTGCGGGAAAAGCTTGAGCTGAAAGCCCCGCAAGAATGAAGTGATGAGGAGATTGAAGCCAAGCCCGCGGAAAGCGCCGTCTAGAGCGAAGCGAATTATCAGTAGACTTTAAGAAAGTAGAAAAAGTAAAAACTACTTATCTATACATTTTTTATAAAAGTCAGATTTTTTCATTGCGAAAATACAATTAATAGTCTAAAATAAATGACAGATAAGGAAGTTTTATTTTTTTTGATTATAAAATGAATGAGTATTCATTCAAAAGGGGAAAGGGAGGATTCGCTCATGGCTTATCATATTAGAAAAGCGGCTGTTATTGGTTCGGGGGTAATGGGGTCAGGCATTGCGGCTCATTTAGCCAATGTTGGCATTCCTACATTATTACTTGATATCGTGCCAAGAGAGCTTACAAAAGAAGAAGAAGCAAAGGGGCTAACATTAGACCAACCAGCAGTCCGCAATCGATTTGCTTCTACAGCTGTACAAAAGCTGTTAAAACAAAAGCCAGCGCCACTAACTTCAAAAAAGAACCTTCAATTAATTTCAGTCGGCAATATAGAAGATGATTTATCAGCATTAAGCGAGGTTGACTGGGTCATTGAAGTTGTCGTTGAAAACTTAGCAATCAAAAAAGATTTATATAAAAAAATTGATGAAGCTAGAAAACAAGGCAGCATCATCAGTTCCAATACATCAGGCATCAGTATTAATGCAATGGCAGAGGGGCGCTCAGAGGACTTCAAACAACATTTCCTTGGTACACACTTCTTCAATCCGCCACGCTACTTAAAATTGCTTGAAGTGATACCAGCACAGGATACATTGCCGGAAGTCGTTTCATTTATGAAGGAATTCGGTGAAGACCGCTTAGGCAAAGGCGTTGTTATTGCGAAGGATACGCCTAACTTTGTCGGCAACCGTATCGGTACATACGGCTTAATGAAAACCTTGCAAGTCATGAAGGAAAAAGGATATTCAGTGGGTGAGGTTGATTCGGTAACTGGTACATTAATCGGCCGTCCGAAATCGGCTACTCTTCGCACACTAGATGTTGTGGGTTTAGATACATTCGTCCATGTGGCGAACAACGTACACGAAAACACAACAGGGGAAGAGCAAAAAGTATTCGAAGTTCCTTCTTATCTTCAACAAATGGTTGAAAAAGGCTGGCTAGGCGCTAAATCAGGCCAAGGCTTCTTTGTGAAAAAAGGTAAAGAAATCTTAGAGCTAAACTTAGACACATTTGAATATGAGCCTGTGAAGAAGCTAAAAACTCCTTCTATTGAAATGGCGAAGCAACAAAAAGGTTTGGCAGCTAAAGTAAAAACATTAACTTATGCAAATGACAGTACAGGTGAATTGTTATGGAGTGTCTTTGCTCCGACCTTAGTCTATTCGGCAGAATTAGTAGGCGAAATCGCTGATGATATTGTGGCTATCGACAATGCAATGAAATGGGGCTTTGGCTGGTCACAGGGACCATTCGAAATGTGGGATGCCATCGGCGTAGCAGAGTCAGTAGAGAAAATGAAAGCGGAAGGCTACGAAATCCCTTCATTTGTAAAATCTCTATTAGATGCAGGTTATACAACGTTCTATTCAGAGATTGATGGAGACTTAGCATACTTTGACGGCCAGGAATACAAATTAGTGCCCGTTAATGAAAAATCAATCGATCTAAAACGCTACAAGAAAAAACATGGCGTTCTGAAAAGCAATTCTGGCGCTAGTTTAATAGATTTTGGCGATGGCGTATTATTGCTAGAATTCCATTCGAAATCAAATGCGCTTGGTCTCGATATTATGCAAATCTTAAATCACGGATTAGATCTTCTAAATCAATCAGATCAGTACAAAGGGATGGTCATTGGGAACCAAGGCAAAAACTTCTCAGTTGGAGCAAATCTAGCGATGATTTTGATGGAAGCTCAAGACGACAACTTGTTTGAACTTGATTATATTGTGAATACATTCCAACAAGGAACGCTTCGTATCAAGTATTCAGAAAAACCGATTGTAGTAGCTCCATTTGGCATGACGCTTGGTGGCGGAAGTGAAGTTTGCTTACCGGCACCTCATATTCAAGCAACGATGGAAACCTACATGGGCTTAGTGGAAGCAGGCGTTGGGTTAATTCCTGGCGGTGGCGGAAACAAAGAGCTATATATCAAGCATCTAAAAGGTTTGCCAAAAGGCGTGGATGTTGATTTACAAGCGATCGCATCAAAAGTATTCGAAACAATTGCAATGGCTAAAACTTCAACTTCTGGCGAAGAGGCAAGAGAAAACAATTTCTTAGATTTCGCAGATGGCATTAGCGTGAATGCTGATCATCAATTATATGATGCAAAACAAGCTGTATTGGCGATGGCAGAAGCAGGCTACACAGCGCCGATTCGCGAAAAAGTACCAGTAACAGGTAAACCAGGCTATGCGACATTGCTGCTTGGTGCTCAGAACCTATTGCAGTCAGGTTATATCAGTGAACATGATCTCTATATTGCTAAAAAATTGGCTTATGTTCTATCTGGCGGAAATGTCCCATACGGTACATTGGTGGATGAACAGTACCTGTTGAATTTGGAAAGAGAGGCATTTATCAGCCTTGTAAGTCATCCAAAATCACAAGCGAGAATGCAATATATGTTAATGAAAGGCAAACCGCTGCGTAACTAATCGTTACCATGCACGAAGGGGGAAAACACATGCGTGAAGCCGTAATAGTAGCAGGTGCGAGAACACCGATCGGAAAAGCAAAGAAAGGGTCTTTAGCAACTGTAAGACCCGATGATTTAGGCGCATTAGTAGTGAAAGAAACTTTGAAGCGTTCGGGATACGAAGGTCCAATAGATGACTTAATTATAGGCTGTGCGATGCCGGAAGCGGAGCAAGGAATGAATGTTGCTCGCATGGTAGGTGCACTGGCAGAACTTCCTGATACAACGCCGGCCGTGACCGTCAACCGTTTTTGTTCTTCCGGATTGCAGTCGATTGCTTACGCAGCTGAACGAATTATGCTTGGCCATGCAACAGCAATCATTGCAGGCGGTACGGAGTCGATGAGCATGGTGCCAATGATGGGGCATGTCATTCGACCAAATCTTAAACTAGCAGAAGAAGCGCCAGAGTATTATATGAGCATGGGCCATACTGCGGAAGAAGTAGCTAAGAAATACGAAGTCAGCCGAGAAGATCAAGATGCATTTGCTGTACGCTCACATGAAAGAGCTGCAAAAGCTATTGCTGAAGGTAAATTTGCAGATGAAATTGTGCCGGTTGAAGTAGAGCAGCACTATGTAGATGAAAATAATAAACCGCAAGTCAAAACATTTACCTTTGATAAGGACGAAGGTGTTCGTGTAGGCACGTCTGCTGAAACATTAGCCAAATTACGCCCTGCCTTTTCTATTAAAGGGTCAGTAACAGCTGGTAATGCTTCGCAAACATCAGACGGAGCTGGGGCTGTGCTAGTCATGGACCGTGAAGAGGCAGAAAAGCAAGGTCTAAAGCCAATGGCAAAATTCCTAGGCTTCGCAGTGGGCGGAGTGCCTCCTGAAGTTATGGGGATTGGTCCAATTGTGGCGGTACCAAAAGCATTGAAAATTGCAGGTTTATCAATAGAGGATATTGATTTATGGGAGATCAATGAAGCGTTTGCTTCACAATCAATCCAAGTCGTTCGTGAATTGGGCATTGATTTAGAAAAGGTAAACGTAAATGGAGGAGCTATTGCTCTTGGTCATCCTTTAGGTGCAACAGGCACAGTGCTTACCTTAAAGCTGATTCATGAGTTAAAACGCCAAGGTAAAAAATACGGGGTTGTTACCATGTGTATCGGCGGCGGTATGGGCGCAGCTGGCGTCTTCGAAATATTATAGAGTAGAAATACACCTTGTGCTTAAAGATAAATTTAAATAAAGGGAGAGATTCAGAATGGCAGAAAATACATTAAACCTAATTAAAGGCGGCAGTTTTTTAACAGAGGATCTGGAAGCAAATCGTGTATTCACTCCGGAAGATTTCACTGATGAACAAAAAATGATTGCTAAAACAACAGAAGACTATGTACACAATGAAGTACTACCTGTTGTGGAAAATCTAGAAAATCATGAATTTGAACATTCCGTGCGTTTATTAAAGCAAGCTGGCGAATTAGGCTTGTTGGCAGCCGATGTACCAGAAGAATATGAAGGCCTTGGTCTTGATAAGATTTCATCTGCGTTAATTGCAGAAAAAATGGCACGAGTAGGCGGCTTCTCAATTACACATGGTGCACATGTAGGAATCGGTTCACTGCCAATCGTATTATTCGGCAATGAGGACCAAAAGCAAAAATACTTGCCAAAACTAGCTTCTGGCGCATTGATTGCTGCTTATGCATTAACAGAACCAGGATCAGGCTCTGACGCATTGGGCGCTAAAACAACTGCCAAGTTAAACGAAGAAGGAACTCATTACATTCTGAACGGTGAAAAACAATGGATTACAAACGCTGGTTTTGCTGATGTATTTGTTGTATATGCAAAAGTAGATGGCGATAAATTCTCAGCATTCATTGTTGAGCGCAACTACCCTGGCGTATCAACAGGCGCAGAAGAAAAGAAAATGGGGATCAAGTCTTCTTCAACTCGTACTCTAATTTTAGAAGATGCGAAAGTACCTGTTGAAAACTTGCTTGGTGAAGTAGGACGCGGCCATGTGATCGCATTCAACATTTTAAATATCGGCCGTTACAAATTGGGCGTAGGTTCAATTGGTGCTTCAAAACGCGCGCTTGAATTGGCAATTGCTTATACAAATCAACGCCAACAATTTGGCACACCAATCTCTTCCTTTAACTTAACAAAAGAAAAATTATCGACAATGGCTTCAAGATTGTATGCATCAGAATCGCTAATTTACCGTACAGTTGGTTACTTTGAAGAACGCATGAGCCACTTAAGCCCTGAAGAGCAAAAAGACGGCAAAAAAGTAGCTGCAGCAATCGCAGAATATGCAATCGAATGTTCAATCAATAAAGTATTTGGTTCTGAAACATTAGATTATATCGCGGATGAAGCTGTACAATTGCATGGTGGTTATGGTTATATGCAAGAATACGAAGTAGAACGCATCTACCGTGACTCACGTATCAACCGTATCTTTGAAGGTACGAATGAGATTAACAGATTGATTGTACCAGGCACATTTGTGAAAAAAGCAATGAAAGGCGAACTACCTTTATTGCAACAAGCACAAAGCCTGCAAGCTGAATTGTTGTCAATGATGCCAGAAGAAATCGGTGATGAGCCATTAGCACAAGAAAAACACCTTGTAACAATGGCGAAGAAGATTGCTCTATTGGCTGCAGGTACAGCAGTACAACGCTTTGGTGCAAAATTAGAGCAAGAACAAGAAGTCCTTGTGAATATTGCCAATATCGCGAACCAGCTATTTGCAATGGAATCTGTTGTATTACGTTCTGAAAAAGCGCTTAACCGTGATGGGTTTGATAAAGCGGCACAAAAAGTTTTGTATACAGAAATCTTCTGCCAAGAAGCATTTGCTGAAATTGAAAAAGAAGCAAAAGAAACTATTTTGGCATCAGTGGAAGGTGATGAATCACGCATGCTATTATCTGCATTGCGCAAATTGACTCGCTATACACCTTACAACCTGATTTCTAAAAAACGCCATGCATCTGTTAAATTAATCTCAGCTGAAAAATATACAGTCTAATCGTAAGTAAATAAACCTTTGGAATCCGGTCATACTAATCATGTGGCCGGATTCCTTGCGTATAAATAAGTGTCGCTCTACAATAGTAGGAGTATTTGTAGAGGAAAGAAGGAATGTTTATGCCAATCAATTTAATACAATATCCTAACTGTACAACCTGCAAAAAAGCGAAAGCTTGGCTGCTGAATCACAATATTCCATTTACGGAGCGTCACATTGTTGAAAGTACGCCTTCTGCGGAAGAAATTAAATCGTTTTGGAAGCTTAGTGGCTTGCCGCTGAAAAAGTTCTTTAACACCTCTGGGAAGAAATATCGTGAACTTGAGCTGAAAGATCGTCTAAAGGATATGAGCGAGGAAGATCAGCTTGCATTGCTTGCGTCAGACGGTATGCTTCTAAAGAGACCTATCGTTACAGATGGTCAAAAAATCACCTTAGGTTTTAAAGAAGAAGATTTTGAAAATACATGGAAGTAGCTTATAGAATTGCTTGTTTTTAGATAAGGATTATGTCAAAATTAATATGAATATAAATACATATTTGGAGGGGTAGAAATGAGTAATATTCCAGCAAGTTTGCGTTATTCAGAAGAGCATGAATGGGTGAAAACAGAAGACGGTAAAGTACGCATCGGCATTACAGAGTTCGCACAATCTGAACTTGGCGATATCGTATTCGTAGAACTTCCAGAAGTAGGCGACGAAATCGTAGCAGACGAACCATTCGGTAGTGTTGAATCTGTTAAAACAGTTTCAGAATTATACGCGCCAATCTCAGGTAAAGTAGTTGAAATCAATGGAGAGTTAGAAGACAGCCCTGAATTCGTTAACGAATCACCATATGAAAAAGCATGGATGGTTGTTGTAGAACCTTCAGATTCATCTCAAATCGATGCGCTATTATCTGCTGAACAATACGGCGAATTAATCGAAGAATAATCTTATTCAAGCGCCTCACTATTCTGTGTTGGCGCTTTTTATATCAACTGAGAGTATCGTCTGACTATCCAATGAGGAGGTGCGGGCATTGCCTGATAAAGTGCTTATAGTAGAGGGAAGGCAGGATAAGCTTCAAATAGCACCTCTATTGACAGAAAGCATTCCAATTATATGCACCAATGGAACGATTAGCGCAAGCAAGCTAGAAGAGTTGCTAACCCCTTACGAACAATATGATTTATACACATTATTCGATGAAGATTACTCAGGCGACCGCTTGCGGGCACTGATGAAAAAAGAGTATCCAGAGGCATATCATTTGCGTACACTCTCCTTATATAGACAGGTAGAAACGACTCCAAGAAAATATTTGGCAAGGGTCTTATTAGCAGCAGATTTCGAAATTGACCCTGCTTATTTTATAGAATAGGGATGATCCAATCGATGCAAGAATGGTCAATTGAAGAATGGGAAAACACGAAAAAAAGCGGCCAATTGTGCGCTTTTTATCTCTATACGCCCATGTGTGGTACATGCATGGTTGCCTCTAAAATGATGGAGGTCATCCAACAAACATTCCCACAAATCCCAATGGGCAAAATCAATTTGAATTATGCCGAAGAACTGGCATATGAATATCAGGTGGAAAGTGTTCCTTGCCTGTTAATCGCTGAAGATGGCGAAGTGCATGACAAAATATACGCTTTTCAGTCTGTGTCATATTTGTTTGAAAAGTTTCAAAAAAAGGATTGACGAACAAAATTCAGCATGGTAAAGTAACTAGCATAACCTAATTAAATATTGCGTTGCTCTTATTAAGAGAGGTGGAGGGAAGTGCCCTATGAAGCCCGGCAACCGTCACAGTTTGTGATATGGTGCCAATTCACGCAAAGTGTAAACTTTGGAAGATGAGAGAACGGTTTTCGTATAAATACAATACGTAAGGCCTTTCTGTTTATCTTTAACAGAAAGGCCTTATTTTTTTTGATGAAAGGGGTTTGGCTATGATTCTCTTAAAGAATGTACTAAAAAAATATAAAACAGCAAGTGGATCCCTTACAGCTGTCCAAGATGCCAATTTGACGATCAGAAAAGGTGAAATATTTGGAATTATCGGTTACAGCGGTGCTGGTAAGAGTACAATGATTCGTTTGTTAAACGGGTTGGAAAAACCGACTTCAGGCACCGTACAAGTGAGCGGGTACGATATATCCACCATTAAGGGAAAAGAGCTGAGACAGGCAAGACAGAAGATCAGCATGATATTCCAGCATTTCAACCTGCTATGGTCGCGGACTGTGGAAGAAAATATCGCCTTTCCTCTTGAAATAGCGGGCGTTGGAAAAGAGGCACGCCAAAAGCGAGTAAGCGAATTAGTTGAAATGGTTGGCTTAAAGGGAAGAGAGAAAGCCTATCCATCCCAATTGTCAGGTGGGCAAAAACAGCGCGTAGGAATTGCAAGGGCATTAGCCAATAATCCAGAAGTGTTGCTTTGTGACGAAGCAACCTCAGCGCTCGATCCGGAAACAACAGATGCTATCCTAGATTTGCTTTTAGACATTAATGAAAAGCTGGGCATTACAGTTGTGCTTATCACACACGAAATGCATGTTATACGCAAAATCTGTCATCGAGTGGCCGTGATGGAGGCTGGGCAAATCGTTGAGCAAGGCAATGTTCTAGAGGTGTTCCAATCGCCAAAAGCAGAAATTACAAAAAAATTCGTTTCTCAGGTAACAGAATCAGCAGAACATAAAGAATCGATTTCGCAAATGTTGGATGATCCAAACAGCCAATTAATTCAGCTGACATTTGTCGGCAAGAAAGCTGAGCAGCCAGTGATTTCGCATTTGATTCGCACATTCGATGTGGATGTAAATATTGTGCACGGAAATATTTCCGCTACCAAAAGCGGTCCATACGGCACACTGATCGTTCGCATTGCAGGCAATGAAGAAAATATAAATAAAGCCATTCAATACTTAGATGGGGAAGACGTTAAATCGGAGGTGATCCAACATGCTAACTAAGTTATTTCCAAATGTGGATTGGCTAGCAATGTGGGAAGCAACACAGGAAACTATTTATATGACAGTAGTCTCAACTGTGTTCACCTTTGTCATAGGGCTTCTATTAGGGATTATCCTATTTTTGAGCAGTCCCAATCAATTATGGGCAAATAAGCTAGTCAATTGGCTGACAGGATCAGTCGTGAATATTTTCCGCTCTATTCCATTTATTATTCTGGTGATCCTCCTTATCCCGTTTACTAAAATGCTATTGGGAACGCTTCGGGGAGCGAATGCAGCATTGCCGGCATTAATTATCGGCGCTGCTCCATTCTATGCAAGACTGGTATTGATTTCTTTCCGGGAGATTGATAAAGGGGTCATTGAGGCAGTCCGATCTATGGGCGCTAAAACAAGTACATTAATCTGGAAGGTCTTAATCCCAGAATCATGGCCAGCTTTGATATCTGGTATTACAGTGACAGCTGTAGCATTAGTCGGTTATACAGCAATGGCGGGCATCATTGGAGCAGGTGGCCTTGGCGACTTAGCCTTTTTAGATGGCTTCCAACGTAGCCGTACAGACGTCGTATTCGTTGCCACGGTGTTTATATTAATCATCGTGTTTGTTATCCAAATAGTGGGTGACTTTATTACAGCAAGACTTGATAAACGATAATTTGGTTGAACCGTTCAGACGTTCACATAAAACGAAAGGGAGTTATGAAAAATGAAGAAACTTGTAGCAGGAATTCTTACCGCATCGTTGGCACTTAGCCTAGCAGCATGCGGAAACAAAGACAAAGCAGGATCAGACAAAGAATTGGTAGTGGGTGCATCTAATACGCCTCATGCCATCATTTTGGAAAAAGCGAAGCCAATTCTTAAAAAAGAAGGCATTGATTTGAAGATTGAAAAATATCAAGATTATGTGTTGCCAAACAAAGATTTAGATAATGGTGATCTTGATGCCAACTACTTCCAACACATTCCGTATCTTGAAGAGCAAATGAAAGATAATAACTATGATTTTGCGATTGCCGGCAAAATTCACATCGAACCAATCGGCGTCTATTCACAAAAATATAAATCACTTGATAAGTTGCCAGATGGAGCGACTATTCTAATCTCCAACTCTGTGACTGACCAAGGTCGTACACTTCAATTGCTTCAAGCAAACAAGTTGATTACGCTTAAAAAAGGTGTAGATCCTACTAAAGCAGTCATTAAAGATATTGATGAAAATCCGAAACACTTAAAAATCGATGGCGGCACTGCACCTGAAATGCTAGTGCAAATGTACAAAAACGGGGAAGGCGATGCGGTTGTCATCAACTCTAATTTCGCTATTGATGCTGGTTTAGTCCCAACAAAAGACGCTATTGCTATTGAAAGCTCTGATTCACCATATGTAAACGTAGTGGCAGTGAAGAAGAAAAATAAAGATAACAAAGCAGTGAAAAAACTAGTAGATGCCCTGCATTCAAAAGAAATCCAAGACTTCATTACGAAAGAATGGAAAGGGTCAGTTGTACCGGTTTCTAAATAAAACAAAAAGGTGTAAGCATTTAATGCTTACACCTTTTTTATAATTTAAATTGCGACAGCCGTGAGAATAGTTGGCATACAAAGTCTAAAAAGATTTTTTCAGAAGGGGCCAGGTCACGATTGCGTGGATAGATAACCCCAACATTTCGTGTGAATGGCGGATTGGTGAGCGTCAACTTAGCTGTACGACGAGGTGTAGCATCGTAAAATGCACTTTCCGGTAGTAGGCTTACGCCGATTCCTGCGGCAACCAAGCCCTTTAAAGCATCTAAATCTTCACCCATCGTTGTGATATGTGGTGTAAAACCGACGGATTTGCAAGCTTCTACAGCAACCTGATGTAGTATGTAATCTCTCGGAAACACAACAAAAGGATCTTTATGAAGGTCGGCCAATTGGATTTCCTTTTTATTTGCCAGGTGATGGTTTTCAGGGACCAAAGCGGCGATGTTTTCAGTAAAAAGTATTTTTGTATCAATCAATTCTTCGTTTGCTGGAACAGGCCCTAAGAAAGCTAAGTTTAATTCGCGATCCTTTACAGCCTGGATCAGATAGCGATAAGACCCTTGGCGTAATTGAAAGGAAACCGTCGGATGTTCTTTCTTGAAGGCTGATATGATGGTGGGCAGCAAAAAACTAGCCAGGCTTGTAGGGAAGCCGATTTTAATCGTTCCTTCTTCAGGGTTCAAGTATTCTTCAATCTGTTTTTGTGCAAAGTCGATGGCTTTCAATGATTCCAGTGTGTGTTCATAAAATACTTTGCCTATAGGCGTAAGCTTCACATTTCGACCAATGCGTTCAAACAGTTTAACACCTAGTTCATCCTCTAAATTGGCGATTTGCCTGCTGACTGCTGATTGTGCCACTTGCAGTTTTTCAGCAGCAATCGAAATATGCTCTCTTTCTGCTACAGCGACAAAATATCGTAATTGGCGTAATTCCAAATCGACACTCTCTCCTTTCTATCTAATTTTTCGATTAATTCTAATTGAATTATATATGTTTTGGATGTTTTTTTAAACGGAAAGCCAGCTCCCCATAAAAAAAGAACTCATTGCCTTAATAGTGAATGAGGATTCTGGGTAGAATAGGGCGAGGAGATTCTATGAAAATGAAATATTTTATTTTGATTTTTTTAAAAGAAATGCGTGTCGGAATGGGAGAGGAGATGTGGATGAAACTAGAATGGTAAAGGGGTTAACACAGTTTTCATAGTGAAATCAATTCTCAATTAGAATCCTTCTATTGAAAATCATTTGATTTTCATTTAAGCTGATAGATAGTGAGCCCAAAATGTTTTGAAATAATGTATACCAACTATCTTTGATTAGGATGAGAAACATTTTCAAATGATTTGCAAAGGGCTTTTTTTTGAGATAAAATTAGAATGATATTAAATTAGAAATGATAGCAAACATTTCATTGAAAATAAATGGGGGTAATACAATGTCAACTTTAGTCATTAAAGATCTTCACGTCGAAATTGAAGGCAAAGAGATTTTAAAGGGTGTTAATTTATCACTCAATACAAACGAAGTACATGCAATCATGGGTCCAAACGGTACAGGTAAATCTACATTAGCTTCTGCTATTATGGGCCATCCAAAATATGAAGTAACATCTGGTTCTATTACTTTAGATGGCGAAGATGTACTAGCTATGGAAGTAGACGAACGTGCAAAAGCAGGTCTATTCCTAGCAATGCAATATCCTTCAGAAATCAGCGGTGTTACTAACGCAGACTTTATGCGTTCTGCAATCAACGCAAAACGCGGCGAAGGCAACGAAATTTCACTTATGAAATTCATCCGCGAATTAGATGAAAAAATGGACTACCTAGAAATGCCTGAAGAAATGGGCCAACGTTACTTAAATGAAGGATTCTCTGGCGGTGAGAAAAAACGTAATGAAATTCTTCAATTAATGATGTTAAAACCTAAATTTGGTATCTTAGATGAAATCGACTCTGGTTTAGATATCGATGCATTAAAAGTTGTATCTAAAGGAATCAATGCAATGCGCGGCGAAGGTTTCGGTTGCTTAATGATTACCCACTATCAACGCCTATTAAACTACATCACACCTGATCATGTACACGTAATGATGCAAGGTCGCGTAGTTAAATCTGGTGGCGAAGAGTTAGCTCAAAGACTAGAAGCTGAAGGCTATGACTGGGTTAAACAAGAATTAGGAATCGAAGACGAAGAAGAAACTACAGGACAAGAAGCATAAGAGGGAGGATGAGCCAACATGACGGTTGAAACAAAATTAACAGTAACCGCCGAAGATGTACGCTCTTTCTCTGAAGCCCAAAGCGAACCTAGCTGGTTGACTGAGCTTCGTGAACGTGCACTAGCGGATGTAGAGAACTTGCCAATGGCAAAACCAGATAAAACAAATATCGAAAAATGGAACTTCACTGAATTCCCATCACTTTTAGTGGAGAGCGCTCCATTTGCTTCTTTGGAAGATTTGCCAGCAGAAGTAAAGGCAATCGTAGACATTGAAGGTCAACAAAACATTTATATTCAACGCAATAACACGCCAGCTTTCTTGCAATTATCAGAAGATCTAGCAGCTCAAGGCGTTATTCTTACAGATATCCATACAGCAGCACGCGAACATAGCGAGCTTGTACAAAAGTACTTCATGACTGAAGGCGTAGAAGTGAATCAGCACAAACTGACATCTTTGCACGCAGCTTTAGTTAATGGTGGTGTGTTTGTCTATGTACCAAAGAATGTGGTAGTAGAAGAACCAATCCAAGCCATTTTCCTTCATGACAATGAAGATGCTTCATTATTCAACCATGTATTGGTTGTAGCAGAAGCAAACAGCTCTGTCACTTATGTGGAAAACTATCTTTCTACTATGGAAGAAGCAAAAGGACAAGCTAACATTATCTCAGAAGTAATCGTAAACGATAATGCAAAAGTTACGTATGGCGCTGTAGATGTGCTTGCAAAAGGTTTGACAACTTACGTGAACCGCCGAGGCATTTTACATCGTGATGCGACAATTGATTGGGCACTTGGCTTGATGAATGACAGCGATACGATTTCTGAAAACATCACATACCTAAAAGGTGATGGTTCACATGCAGATGCTAAATCAGTGGTTGTAGGTCGCGGCGAACAAAGCCAAAACTTTACTACAGAAGTAAGACATTGGGGTAAAGCATCTAACGGTTATATTTTGACTCATGCTGTAATGAAAGATGCGGCTCGCGCTATTTTCAACGGTATTGGCAAAATCGAGCATGGCGCAACAAAAGCGGATGCAGAACAAGAATCACGCGTTCTTATGTTAAGCAAAGATGCTCGAGGCGACGCTAACCCAATCCTATTGATTGAGGAAGATGATGTAACTGCTGGACATGCAGCTTCAGTTGGCCGCGTTGACCCAGTTCAGTTGTACTACCTAATGAGCCGAGGCATTTCAAAAACAGAAGCAGAACGTTTAGTAATTCATGGATTCTTAGCCCCTGTCGTTAACAAATTGCCAATCGAAGGCGTTAAAAAACAATTGACGGAGGTCATTGAAAGGAAAGTTCGCTAATGATTAATGAAGATATTCGAAGCTATTTTCCAGTATTAAACCAAGAAGTAAATGGTCATCCTCTAGTCTATTTAGATAGTGCTGCTACAACTCAAAAGCCTATTCAAGTGCTTGAGGCTGTGAAGCGCTACTATGAATACGAAAACTCAAACGTCCACCGTGGCGTTCATACATTGGGCAATCGTGCAACAGACTCCTATGAAGGAGCGCGCGAGAAAGTCCGCAAATTTATCAATGCTAAGTCAACGGAAGAAATCATCTTTACGCGTGGTACTACTGAAAGCTTAAATATGATTGCAGCAAGTTATGGCCGCGAAAATGTAGGTGAGGGCGATGAAATTGTCATCACCTATATGGAGCACCACTCCAACTTGATTCCTTGGCAACAGCTTGCTAAAGAAAAAAATGCAACACTTAAATACGTCGAGTTGAATCCTGATGGTACCATCTCAATGGATACAGTCAAAGAAGCAATTACAGATCGTACTAAAATCGTTGCGATGTCTTCAGCATCTAATGTACTGGGCACAATCAACCCGATCAAAGAAATCACAGCTGTTGCTCATTCACATGGCGCAGTTATGGTGGTAGACGGGGCACAAGGTGTACCTCATTTTAAAACAGATGTACAAGACTTAGATTGTGATTTTCTAGCATTCTCCGGCCATAAAATGTGCGGCCCAACTGGTATTGGTGTATTATATGGTAAAAAAGAGCACCTAGAAAACATGACACCAATATCCTTCGGGGGCGAAATGATCAGCACAGTTGATTTGTATGAATCTACATGGGCAGACCTTCCTTGGAAATTTGAAGGCGGCACACCAAACATCGCCGGTGCGATTGGACTTGGTGCTGCGATTGATTTCCTTGAAGAAATCGGCATGGACAGAATCGTGGAACATGAACGTAGATTAACTCAATATGCATTTGAACAAATGGCAAAGATTGAGGGCATTTCAATTTATGGTCCAACAGATCCTGCAAAACGTTCAGGGCTGATAACATTCAACCTAGAAGGCGTACACCCGCATGATTTAGCGACAGCGCTAGATATGGAAGGCATTGCAGTACGTGCTGGCCATCACTGTGCACAACCATTGATGAGATGGCTCTCCTGTGCAGCAACAGCCCGTGCAAGCTTCTATATTTATAATAATGAAGAGGATATTGACCGACTTGTTGAAGGGTTGCGTAATGCAAAGGAGTATTTTGCTGATGTCAATGAATAAACTTGATCAACTTTATCGTTCTGTCATTATGGATCACTATAAAAAGCCACGCAACAAAGGCGTGATCGATGACTCAAACATTTCTATCGATATGAATAACCCTACATGTGGTGACCGTATCCATTTGTCACTACAAGTTGAAGATAACATCGTAAAAGATGCGAAATTTGACGGAGAAGGCTGTTCAATTTCAATGTCTTCCGCTTCCATGATGACACAAACTATCATCGGGAAAACAACGGAAGAAGCAGTAGAACTAGCACATGTCTTCTCTGAAATGATGCTTGGCCATGAGCATGACGAATCATTGGACCTTGGCGATGTAGAAGCACTATCCGGTGTCTCTCAATTCCCAGCTCGAATCAAATGCGCAACACTTTCTTGGAAAGCGATGGAAAAGGGTATTAAAGAATTAGAATCATAATTCCATTTGGGAAGCGGAAGATGACGACTCCAACGGAAAAGGCTTGAACTGAAAGCCCCGCAGGAACGTAGTGACGAGGAGATTGAAGTCAAGCCCGTGGAAAGCGTCGTCTGAAGCGGAACATTTACACTACATCTAAAAGTAACTTGCAGTGCAAGTTAGGGATAATAAGAGGAGGAGAAATAATGGCTAAACAAATGCCTGAAATTGGCGATTACGAGTACGGCTTCCATGACAAAGACGTATCCATTTTCCGTACAGAACGTGGGCTAACTCCTGAAATCGTAAAAGAGATCTCAAAAATGAAAGATGAGCCAGAGTGGATGCTTGACTTCCGCTTGAAATCATTAGACATTTTCTATTCAAAACCAATGCCTCAATGGGGCGGCGACTTATCCGGTTTAAACTTCGATGAAATTACGTACTACGTAAAACCATCTGAAGCAACTCAGAAATCATGGGATGAAGTACCTGCTGAAATCAAAGCAACATTTGATAAACTAGGTATCCCTGAAGCAGAGCAAAAATACCTTGCCGGTGTATCTGCACAATACGAATCAGAAGTGGTATACCACAACATGAAAGAAGAGCTTGAAAATCTAGGCGTTGTCTTCAAAGATACAGACTCAGCTCTTCGTGAAAACGAAGATCTTTTCAAAGAATACTTCGGTAAAGCAATCCCGCCAAATGACAACAAGTTTGCAGCATTGAATTCAGCTGTATGGTCAGGTGGTTCATTCATCTATGTACCAAAAGGCGTTGAACTTGAAACACCACTTCAAGCTTATTTCCGTATCAACTCTGAAAACATGGGTCAATTCGAGCGTACTTTAATCATCGTGGATGAAGGCGCAAGCGTGCACTATGTAGAAGGATGTACAGCACCTGTTTATACAACAAGTTCATTGCACAGTGCGGTTGTAGAAATCTTCATCAAAAAAGATGCATACTGCCGTTATACAACAATCCAAAACTGGGCAAACAACGTGTACAACTTGGTAACAAAACGTGCAACATGTGAAGAAAATGCAACAATGGAATGGATCGATGGTAATATCGGTTCTAAACTTACAATGAAATACCCAGCATGTATCCTAAAAGGCGAAGGCGCACGTGGTATGACTTTATCTATTGCGATTGCTGGACGCGGCCAAAACCAAGATACAGGCGCTAAAATGATTCACTTAGCACCAAACACATCATCAACAATTGTTTCTAAATCCATCTCAAAACACGGTGGTAACGTAACATACCGTGGACAAGTAAAATTCGGTAAACGCGCAACAAATGCTCGTGCCAATATCGAATGTGATACATTGATTATGGACAACGAATCAACTTCAGATACAATTCCTTACAATGAAGTGATGAATGATCAAATCGCTCTAGAACACGAAGCGAAAGTATCAAAAGTATCAGAAGAACAATTATTCTACTTGATGAGCCGTGGTGTTTCTGAACAAGAAGCAACAGAAATGATCGTAATGGGCTTCATCGAACCATTCACAAAAGAACTTCCGATGGAATATGCGGTTGAAATGAACCGTCTAATCAAATTCGAAATGGAAGGTTCTATCGGTTAATTTATATTAGCCAATACTAAAGGAGACGAACTATAAAAGTTCGTCTCCTTTTTTGCGATATACCACCAAACACATGAAGAACATCATTGAATCTGTATATTTTTATACGGATTCTTCTTTTATTTTAGAGAGTATTTCACCTAAAAACCGAACTTATTAATATCTATAGTAGCGTTGCCTATGCAAAACTTAAACAAGCTTCATATGCTGTAGTAGACAAGATAGAAAGAAGGGCTGAATTTGTCTACTTGCCAAAAACTAGCAGATATTATCGGTGGTGAAGTCGTACAATCAAACCCTTGTGTAGTTATGCGTCTTCGAGATATTCGGGCAACGATATTAGGTCGTCGCACTCTTTCACCATTAGCATTGCCATTTATGTTATCCTTTGAAAAAAATGGTCTTAATCTAGGTGAAAGTGTACTTCTTGAAAGAGAAGTTAATCCGATGCTTGATGCATTACGAAAAAGAGGGCTGAAAGTAACTGCATTTCATAACCATTGGCTGTTTGAAGAGCCAAGGTTAATGTATATGCATTGGGAAAACGTTGAAATGGATCCATTTGAGTTTGCTAAAAGAAGTTTTGAGGCAGCACGTGAAGCTGGCCTGAAATTTATCTAATGATTAAATAGAATGTGAATCTGGAGCATCGGAAGATTTGAATTTCAACAAGGAGATGAACCATGATAGTTCGTCTCCTTTTTTAATACAAATTCGGTTTTATTTCTCTGTAGGATTGCTGGGTCCATTCAGTTCTAATTGATAAAAGGCTAAATCAAGCCACTTATTGAATTTATATCCTGCTTTTTGTATGGTGCCTGAATATACAAAGCCAAAGTTTTTATGCATTGCAATACTTTTTTCATTCGTTGCATCAATACCAGCGATGAGGGTCATATACTCCCGTTTCTTAGCAATTGCAATAATTTTATTTAATAAAGAGGATCCAATTCCTTTTTTCCTGTACTGTGTATCTACATAAACAGAATGTTCAATAGAATATTTATAGGCGGGCCAGGCTCTAAAAGGGCCGAATGTCGCAAAACCAACTACTTTATCGTCTTCTTCACATACGACTATTGGATAACCTTCTGCTCTCTTTTGTTCAAACCAAGCTTCCCTGCTTTCAAGTGTTTGGGGGGTATAGGAGTAAACAGCTGTTGTATGGAGTATGGCGTCATTATAAATATGCAAAATGTCGACTAAATCTTTTTCAGTGGCTTCTCTGATCATTTTTCTCTTCCTTTCAAATGGTCTTTTCTTTTCATTGTAGAATGTTCCATGCAAAACGTAAAATTGTACTTATGAGTCGTTTGCTATAATATAAAGTTCAACTACAGATAAGACACTTGCATTACCAACATTTAAAAGAAAAGGAGGGTTTAACATTACCAAAATTAAAGACGTTTTAGATGAACTAAAAAGTCAGTTAGACGAGAATTTTACAAGACTTGAACCTACTGGAATATTGGACATAGATGACAAAGAAATTCTGCGTGAGGTATGTACATTTAATGAGGCTGCAACAGAAGATGAGATTAATTTAGTAGAAAAGGAATTGGGTATTACAATGCCTATTGACTATCGAGATTTTTTACTACTTCATAATGGCATGACATTGTTTAGTTCTTACCTTACTAGTTATACTTTTTTTAGTTTAGATGAAATCCGCACAAATTTTTTGATTGTACAAAAGGATTTTAAAGAAGAAGATCTTGAACCTACTAAGGATTATCCTATTGGGGAGTATCCGGATGTAGGCTATATTATGATAAGTGACGCATTAGTTACGAATTATTCTTCACAAGGTGCAATCTATGTGGGCCATATCCTGCCAGAAGAAACAGAAGAATCATTTGTTTCTTTTATAGAAAATGTGATTAAAAAAACAGGCGAGTTCTTTTGGGAGGATCAAAGCCTTACAGAATATTAAACGATCAGGGATCACACCAATATGTGGTCTTTTTTATTTTCTATTACGATTGTGTAAGTGGGCCCAGCTTTTATTCTTAAGTATCGATTGTAATCTTCATTTACACAATATTTAAAAACATCTCTTTTTGTTACACTATATTATAAGGGGTGACAACGAATGGAGAAAGAGAAATATTGGGGGAAACTCATTAAATATCACAGGCAAATGCAAGGACTAAAGCAAGATGATTTAGCAATTGGTATTTGTACAGCTTCTTATTTGAGCCGAATAGAAAATGAAGTTGTGATGGCTGACGAGAATGTTTATACTATGTTATTTGAGCGTCTTGGCATTGATTTTATAACAGAGCAAAAACAAGTAAAACAGGTGAATATGCAACTAGATAATTTTTATGAACAGCTTCTTTCAAATCAAACATTAAACGATCAAGAGTTGAATGACTTAGTATCCTGGCAGTCGAATGAATTGCATCGAACGTTGCAATTACGCGCTAAACTTGTCTATATTCGTTATCTCCTTTCAATAGATTATTTAAAAGAAGCGGAGGACCAATTGCAAAAGATCGAAACATTTATTTCCTGGCAACAGGATAGGGAAACCCAAATGTATATTGGAACTTCTACATACTTTTATTTATCGACTATGAACTATACCGCGATTTTAGAACGAGAAGATAAGCTGCATTTACGTCATTTATTGCTTACCACAAACCAATTTGAATTGGCTAATTATGATTACCATTTAGCATTCGCCGCACACCGAGCTTATGCCTTTCAACAAGCTTTAACGTATATTGAAAGAGCAAATCAATCATTTACTCATTTTTACAAGCCACTCTTTCAATTAAAGCTGTATTCCATGAAAGGTGTAATCTTGAATGCACTTGGCCGATATGGCGAAGCAATGAGAGAATTTGAGGCTGGTATGAATTTGTTGAGCCATGTACAAGAAATTCAAACAGCACGACAATACAGCTCATTAATGAATAACATTGCATTTAGTTTTGAAAGTCAGGGAGATTATGAGCGTGCCCAGCAACATTACCAGAAAGCCAATGACTATCTAGAAGATTTACATACCGTTATTAATTGGATGCGAGTGAGTTATAGAGCTAACGATTTTGAGAAGCTTAGCTCGCTATTTGATTGCTATCCTTTAGATCGTTTTTCAATTGGCCATCATCTCTATCAATGGGAGCTATTATCTATGGCATTGAATCCAGAAGATCATACTTTGGAACAACTGCAAGATATCGAACGACGTGCCTTCATTTATTTTGATGAACAGAATCATTTAGAGCTAATATTGTTTTATGTCCCCCTTTGGGCAACATTTTATGAGCGTCTGCAAGCCTATAAACCTGCAAGTGCTTGTTATCGTAGAGCTTTTAAAGCAAGTGAAAAGTCTCGAAGTTTATTGAGTCATTAAGGGGGAGAGGCAATGGCGTTAAACAGAAACTATTTACTACTCTTAACCGGATTTGGGATTTCTAATTTAGGCAACTGGATTTATTTAATTGCTTTAAACTTATCAGTATGGCATCTAACTCATTCACCAGCAGCTGTGTCTGGGCTCTTTATTGTAGGTCCTGTAGCTCGTATCTTGTGTAATTTTTTCGCTGGGACATTTATTGACCGTCATAATAAAAGACGTATCATCACCTGGAGTGATATTGTGCGAGGTATCATTGTTTGTCTAATGCCTTTTGCACAATCCGTTTGGTTGATCTATCTGTTCATAGGGATTGCTAATATTGCAAGTTGTTTTTTTGCCCCTAGCAGCACATTCCTAATTGCGAAATTGGTTAACGACAAGGATAAACAACGCTTCAATGCGATTAATAGTACTATCGGTTCTGGCTCATTTATGCTGGGACCAGCGCTCGCAGGTATCATCATAGGTGCGACAAATACATCAGTTGCCATGTGGGTAAATGGCTTATCATTTTTTGCTTGTGCATGGCTTATCTTTTTATTACCTAACAATGAGCTAGTGACAGATGAAAAATACGAAAGAATAACAGTGCATTTGATATGGGAAGATTTTAAGCACGTATGGAAATATTGTAAAGAAAAGTTGCCCTATCTTCTACTTTTTATATTTTATTCTCTTCCATTGATGATAGCTTTCGCTCTAGATTCGCAGGAAATAACATTTATTAAACAGTACTTGTTAGCATCTGATAGCCTGTATGGCATCACAGTAACGATGGCGGGCGTCGGAGCTATTTTAGGAGGAGTGATGGCAGCAGCTGCTACAAAACGCTTTTCATACAGCTTGTATATTGGTTGCGGTCTGACCCTGACTCTTTTTAGTTATTTTTCTTTTTACGCGTCACACTCCATCCGTTTTGCTGTGATTAGCCTTATGCTACTTGGCTTTTGTATGGCATTCAGCAATACAGGGTATGATACATTCTTTCAAAAAACAATACCGACAAATCTGATGGGCCGATTTAGCAGCACGTTAAGCCTTGGCCAAAGTATACTTCAGATCACATTTACCTTTTGTATAGGCTTGTTTGCCGAATGGTGGTCAGTACAGGCAGTGGCTTTAATTTTTTCAAGTATAGGTATTATGTTAGCACTTAGTTTATTTTTTATTATTTTACGTAATACATCTCACTTTGCTTTTGAAAAGCAAATATAAAGGCTAGGTGGTTAATTCAAACCTAAACCTACTACTCTAAAGCCTAGGTCAAAACCTAAAACAAAATGGAATACATTCAGGCTATTAGGAGGCGATCAAATGAAAGAAGAACAAAAATACGATTTAGAAAACGCTACATTCGAAACACTTATGCAACTCCTAGAAATTGGACATGAAATTGAATTTACTTATAAAAATAAAGAATACTTTATTCCAAACTTTCAGGACGGTCGATCATTAATATTAGATTCAGAAGAATTATGTGATTACACACATGATATCAATAAATTTATTAAAATAGCACAAGTCGACGGAAT
Organism: Rummeliibacillus sp. GQ308; assembly: GCF_059759115.1. NCBI lineage: Bacteria > Bacillati > Bacillota > Bacilli > Caryophanales > Caryophanaceae > Rummeliibacillus > Rummeliibacillus sp. GQ308. The sequence continues at coordinate 196,113 of NZ_JCAXDQ010000002.1, forward strand.
GACAATTGGAGAACTATTTAAAAATCATAATGATAAAATAGAATTCGGGACTATCTATTAAAAATAAAATAGAATCAAAAAGAACACCTAGTTTTTAACAGCATGCAAGGTGTTCTTTTTATAATAATTTTTAGATTTCAATTCCATCCTGCAGTGACTGAAATGTTTTTCTTCCACCTCGGACTCAGTGTATATCGCACAAGTCGAATTTTTTACTCCCGAAATCTTTAAAACACTTTTTTAAAAAAATTAAGACGAAAATTTTATAATTGGAATTAATTTCTAGGGCTGCTCTACTTCATTAAAAGTTATTCCTTTGCTAGGTGAATCTATTTCTTTTAAATATGAAATATGTTATTTCGCTTGGCGATAGTTATCTTCTTTTAATGAAAGAATATCTTCAACAGCTTGAGGGGGTGCATCGTATATTTCCTCAGAATCATAGCTATGAATCTCTTTGTAAACAGTTTCCATTGTGTCGATAGCCCAACGCGGTGATTTTATTGTTGGAGACCAGTAGAATAGGTCCAAATCAATTACCTCTTTTGTGACTGGATGGATCCGTGTATATTCAACATCATTCATTCTTCTAAATCCAGATTTCTCGTAAAAGCGGACACGTTTCCTAGTATCGGGGGAGTCGGCTGAAACTGGTTCTACTTCGAGGATAATAGATTTCTTTTTCTGCTTTAGGTGATTTAATACCTTACTTCCGGTTCCCTTGCTTCTACCTCCACTGTATACCAAGATGAAATCGACAAATACGAAATCCTCTTTTTCAAAGTATACGAGAACGAAATTAGGACCTTCTTCAACTTTGTAAAACTTTCCTTTATCAGCTAAAAGCTTATCAAAGTGTTCTTTCGACTTTAATTCACTTTCAGGAAAATAATCTTTTAGTGCTGTGTACCAATTGTTCATTAGATGAATCGCTCCTCTTATTTTTTTCGGACGGTAAACCTCTACTTCTTACATACCTTAAATAATAAAATGTAAACAAAATTGAAGTTATTTAATGCTGATCATTTTATCACTTTGGAGAAAAGGGTAAATTCTTAAAAACTACGAAGAGGTGAGGAGCAAGATGGAGTATGCTAGATTACTTCGAAGAGAAATTGGGGTTACTGGTTGAATTAATATAATTCGTAAACAGCCCTATGATATGATAGATAAAGAAAGTTTAGGAGGGGAAATATGATTAAAATTGGTTTAACTGGTTGGGGAGATCACCCAAGTTTGTATCGTTCTAAAGGTTCTTCCAAGGATAAATTATATGATTATAGCAGCCATTTTCCCATTGTTGAATTAGACACTTCTTTTTATGCGATTCCTTCTAAACATAATATCGAAAAATGGATTGCGGAGACACCGGAGCATTTTCAATTTGTGGTGAAGGCATATCAAGGGATGACGGGGCATTTGCGTGACGACATACCTTTTGAAAGCAAGGAAGAGATGTTCAGTGCTTTTAAAGAGGCAGCGCAAACCTTTCAAGAGGCAGGAAAATTGGCGCTAGTTTTAGTTCAATTTCCACCATGGTTTGATTGTAAAAAGAGCAATGTTGACTATATCCGCTATGTGAAACAGCAGCTGAAGGACTTTCCCATAGCCATCGAATTTCGAAATCAGACATGGTATAGCGAAAAATGGCGGGATAATACGCTTCAATTTTTAAAACAGGAACATCTTTGCCATACAGTGTGTGATGAGCCGCAAGCAGGCGTAGGCTCTGTTCCTCTCGTTCCTGTCGCAACAGCCGATAAGGTATTGCTGCGCATACACGGCAGGAACATTTATGGCTGGAGAAATCCTGGCAATAGTGAGCAGTGGAGAAAAGTGCGCTTTCTTTATGATTACAATCAAGAGGAATTGCTTCAATTGAAAGAAGCTGTGGAAGATTTGCAGCAGCAATGCATAGAAGTGTATGTATTATTTAATAACAACTCAGGCCATCATGCAGCGAAAAATGCGCATACATTAAAAGAGATGCTAGGCATCGAATTTGAAGATCTATCTCCAAAACAATTGGATCTTTTTGAAGGAGAGTAACGAATGGCATATGTATTATTGGCAGTCATTGGTGTTTGTTCAGGAATCATTGGTGCGCTTGTAGGACTTGGCGGTGGTGCTATTTTGGTGCCAGCTGCCTTATTCATCAGTTCCGCAACTGGAATGCTTTCCGATTTGACACCGCAAAAAGTGGTTGGTCTTTCTGTGGTAATGATGATTGCGACTGGATTATCTTCTACTTTGTCGTATATGAAATCAAAAACGGTGGATTATAAAAGTGGGTTAATATTTTTTATAGGAAGTGCGCCCGGTACTATACTAGGTGCGTATGTCAATAAAGGAATCAATCTGCCGTCTTTTAATTTATACTTTGGTATATTGTTAATTGTTTTAGCAGCCATTCTTCTTTTTCGAGACTATATGAAGCCTGTTCAATGGTTTGTACAACATGGCGAGAAGCGGATTTTTGTAGATGAGGTTGATGGTAAAAGCTATGAGTATGGCTATCCATTATGGTTTGCTGTTTCCTTAACGTTTCTTATTGGCTTTGCTTCTGGGCTATTTGGCATCGGAGGCGGTTCGATGATTGTTCCAGCAATGATTATTTTATTTTTGTTCCCGCCACATGTTGCGATTGCGACTTCCATGTTTATGGTATTTCTTTCATCAATCATTAACTCTGCCAGCCATATTTACCTTGGTCATGTACCTTGGCTTTACGTGCTGCCAGTCGTTCCGGGTGCCTATATAGGGGCGAAAATAGGAGCAACATTAAATAAAAAAATTAATTCAAAAATGCTTGTTGTATTATTAAGAATTATATTATTACTTCTCGGAGTTCATTCAATTTATGAAGGAATTGTCGGGAATTAGAGAGGTGCTTGCATGTTAGAGACTATTCATATATACCATACAAATGATGTGCATAGCCATCTGGATTATTGGCCAAGAACGGAAGAATTTTTAACAAAACAAAAGAAGCTACATGAGGAAAAAGGGGAGAGCTGCTTTATCTTAGATATCGGCGATTTTATTGATCGTTCGCATATTTATACTGAAGCTACACTGGGCCAAGGGAATGTCAAACTGTTGAATAATGCTCATTATGATGCAGTAACAATTGGAAATAATGAAGGCATAACTCTCTCAAAGGATGGATTAAATAGTTTATATAAAAATGCTCAATTCGATGTTATTGTGGGCAATTTGAAACTTGATGGTCAGACACCTAGCTGGGCAAAGCCATATACCATCTATCAAACAGCACAGGGTACAAAAATAGGAGTAGTAGCTGCTACAGCTGAATTTAAAACGTATTATGAGCCGCTTGGATGGTCAATAGATGAGCCATTGAAATCCATGCAAGATACGGTTGAGGCGATTCATTCAGAAGTGGATCTCGTTCTTTGCATGTCTCACTTAGGCATTCATATGGATGAACAGCTTGCAGTGCTATGCCCTAAAATCGATGTTATTTTTGGCTCACACACCCACCATGTTCTTCAACAAGGAAAAGTAGTGGGCAAAACATTGTTAACGGGCGGCGGAAAGTATGGAACTTATATAGGTCATACAGTAATTACTTATAATCAAAGCCATCAAAAAGTGGAGAGAAAAGAAACTGAACTTCAGCCTACAACCGAGATGCCAGCTGTAAAAGATGAGAAATCATTTAATACAAAGCTGATAGAAGAAGGAAAGAGCTTGTTGAATTATCCTGTCTTTATAGCAGAAAAATATTTAAACAAGGAATGGTTCCATCATTCTGCGCTATCCCGTTATTTTGCAGAAGCTTTATTAGAATTCTCACAAGCAGATTGTGCTTTGTTTAACGCTGGGATTTTTCTACGTGATTTGCCTAAGGGTGAGGTAACTGCATTTGAAGTACATCAATGTTTGCCACATCCCATCAACGCTTGTGTGATTGAAATTAGCGGGAATGAATTAAAACAATCCTTAGAGCTGATAGATCAATCTATCCAATGGCCCTATAATGAGTTAAAAGGCCTAGGGTTTCGAGGAGTAGTTCTTGGCAAAATGTTAACATACGGATGTTCCCTGCAAAATGGCCAATTATATATAAATGGAGAAAAAGCCGCTGATCATAAGGTATACAAGCTGGCAACGTTGGATATGTTTACATTTGGATTTTTCTTTCCAGAGTTCAAAAAGTTGCCTAAAACATACTTGTTACCACAATTCTTACGTGATATTCTGATTTTATATGGAAAAAAAGTAGTCAAATAAGTATTATTTTAATTAGATTGACTTTGAAAGAATGGGGAAAAAGCCATGCGGTTGATAACAACTACAGTTTTAAAAGCAGGTATGATTATTGGCAGAACAATTTGGAATGAGGCGAATAGACCACTATTGCAAAAAGGAGCAAAGGTTTCTGAACCTATGATTAAGCGGCTGCAACAGTTGAATATTCACTATGTCTATATTGATGATGAGATTTCCTCCAATATTGAAATAGAAGAAGCTATTCCTATTGATATGCGTTTAAAAGCAGTCACCCAAATCTCCTCCTCATTTAATAAATTGAAAAATGTAAAAGGGAAGGAAATGACCTATTGCTTAGATCAGGAATCGAAGCACTTTGTGGGCATTATTGATGATTTGCTTGATAATATCATGAAAAGCCGCGAGGTTCTTACTGTATTAAGTGATGCTTTCCTCTATGATCATTATATTTATCAGCACTCTATGCAAGTTGCGATCTATTCAATCGCTATTGCAAAAGAGATGAATTACAGTGCAACAGAATTACGCCAAATTGGCATTGGGGCCATTTTGCATGACGTTGGAAAGATGATGATTCCACAGGCCATACTTTCAAAACCGGACAGGCTGTCAGATCAAGAATATGAAACAATGAAGCAGCATGCCCAATTTGGGTTTGACTTGCTTCGAAACTTACATACGATTTCCCTATTATCAGCGCATTGTGCATTTCAGCATCACGAGAGATTGGATGGTAGTGGCTATCCTCGTGGCCTATTAAATTTTGAAATCCATCCCTACGCAAAAATAATAGCTGTAGCAGATGTCTTTGATGCAGTGACCTCCAACCGGGTTTATCGAGAAAAGATGATGCCATCGCATGGTGTAGAGATTATTAAAAAAGGCAGTGGCACATTGTATGATGAACAGGTGGTCGAGGCTTTTCGGCGGTCGGTCTCCTATTATCCAAACGGCACAGTTCTACTTTTGTCAGACGGCAGAAGAGGCATTGTCTGCAAGCAATATAAGGACAATCCAGAACGTCCATGGCTGCGGATTTTTGAAGAAAGCGGCAGGATGGTGAAGGCAACTTATGAGCTGTTGCTCGCAGACTGTCCAGAAGTATTTGTCGAATCGATAGACGATGCATTTGTCCCTGATATTGAATAATAAATGCCTTCTAGTCATATAAGTGATTAGGAGGTATCTTTTTGCGCTTAATGAAGAAAAGAAAGAAATTATTTGTGGTAAAACGGTCTCGCTTTTTGCCCGTAGTGCTGGGAAGCATTGTAGGCTGTGTGCTTCTTTTCTTTTATATAATAAATGTTCGCCTGATGCCTATCTTTTTACAATACGCGGAAGCTGAAACCAATAGCATTGCGTCTTATGTAATTAGCCAAGCTATTTATGCCGATAAAGATGGTGAACAAAATAATTATGATATTATCGAAAAGGTCGATCCTGATAGTAATGGAGATTCAAGCATGACAGATACAAAATTAGATACTGCAGCTATCAACCGAATCATTTCCGAAAAATATAAATTAGTGCAGTCTTATTTAGAAGAAGCGGAAAGTGGAAATTTAGATCATTTGCCGAAAGCTGACAATATTGAATATGATGTGGATGCCATGCAAAAAGATGGAGGAATTATTTTTTATGTACCCCTTGGGTTAGCCACAGGCATGCCAATGCTTGGCAACTTAGGTCCAAAAATTCCGATTCGTTTTCATATAGTCGGCCATGTAAATGTAGATGTAGAAAGAAATATTAAAGAATTTGGTATAAATAATGCATACGTAGAACTCAGTGTTAAAACGAAAGTCAATGTCCAAATCATTGTACCATTTGCCAGCAAATCAGCCATCGTCGAGCAGACAAATCCGGTAGCAGCCACTTTAATTAAAGGTGGTGTTCCGAATGTCTATTCAAAAGACGGCAGCACATCCCCTTCAGTCGAAGTACCTATACCTACAGAAGGAAATAAAAATAAAGAGCAAAATGAAAATGCACACTAGGGATTAGGGTTATGATGACGAATTATAGTTGAATAAATCCAATAAATGCTATATTAACCTAGACGCGGTTGTCTGAATGCACTGGTTATGATAAATTGACAACAGGGATGATTATTTTTTTATGAAGGGATGGGATTACATCATGACCACATGTAAACCGACAAAGGAAGAGCACATTCGAAAACCGGATTGGCTAAAAATCAAGTTAAATACCAATGATGAATATAAAGGTCTTAAAAAATTAATGCGCGAGAAGAATCTTCACACAGTTTGTGAAGAAGCGAGATGCCCGAACATTCACGAATGCTGGGGAGAACGCCGTACAGCTACATTCATGATCCTAGGAGATGTTTGTACGAGAGCATGCCGTTTTTGCGCTGTTAAAACAGGTCTTCCGAATGAATTGGACTTAGCAGAGCCAGAGCGCGTAGCAGACTCTGTACAGCTGATGAACCTAAAACATGCTGTTATTACAGTGGTAGCACGTGATGATTTGAAAGATGGAGGAGCAGGTGTATTAGCGGAGACGGTAAGAGCAATTCGTCGTAAAAACCCATTCACCTCTATTGAAGTATTGCCATCTGATATGGGCGGTGTGAAGGAGAACTTGCAAATTTTAATGGATGCAAAGCCAGATATTTTAAATCACAATATCGAAACAGTGCGTCGATTATCTCCAAGAGTTCGTGCCCGTGCTACATATGAACGTTCTTTAGAATTTTTGCGTCGTGCAAAAGAAATGCAACCAGAAATTCCGACAAAATCCTCACTTATGATCGGACTTGGTGAAACAGAAGAAGAAATAATTGAAGTAATGGATGATTTACGTGCCAATGATGTGGATATCATGACAATTGGCCAATATTTGCAGCCGACAAAAAAACATTTGCCTGTGAAGAAGTACTATTCACCAATAGAATTCGGCAAACTACGCAAAATTGCAATGTCTAAAGGATTCAAACATTGTGAGGCTGGCCCGCTTGTACGCAGTAGCTACCATGCAGATGAGCAAGTAAATGCAGCGACAAAGGAAAAACAAGCACTTGGCGAGCAAGCGTAATCACCTTATAAGAATGGAGGGTGAGCTTACATGATTTTAGCGGACCAATGGATGTATGATTTAATTGAAAACCATAAAGAAGGATTTAAACAAGAAGATTTTGATAGCCGCTATAGCGAGATTCTAACCAAATATGATTATATTGTTGGTGATTGGGGCTATGGACAGCTTCGCTTAAAGGGTTTTTACGAAGATAAAAATCAAAAAGCTAATTTTGATACACGCATTAGCACATTGCAGGATTATTTATATGAGTACTGCAACTTTGGCTGTGCTTACTTTGTCTTAAAGAAAATGGGCAAAGCTAAGAAAACGGAAGAAATAGTAAATGCAGAGACGAATCAAGAAGAGGTAACTATAGAAGAAGAGCAAACAAAAACAACGCAGGAGCAGTAAATTGCCCCAGCGTTGTTTTTTTAGCCGATTAATTCATATAAATATTCGCGTAGTTCTTGAGCCTCTTCAGGCGGACGGTTATAAACAGCTTCTATATAGCCGGGTTCATCCAAATCATCACTACCCAAAATAGCAAAGCGGCTATATTGCATATCAAGAACGAGCAATTTACCGTAAAAACGTCCGCTTTGCATAATTGCTAAGTCGTAACGTTGATTTTCACCCATAAAGCTGACGAATCTTGTTTGGGTTTCTTCCAAATCATCGTATAAGAAAAATCTTTCCATGTGAACGCAGCCCCTTCCAATCCTAAAAATTATGGTACTATAGAAGAGGACAAACTATCAACCTTAAACATGTGACTGGAGGCTTTACAGTGTATTTTGTTGACCGTAAAAAAATTGTGAAAAACCTAGAATATATGGAAGAGCTAATCACTACGTACGAACAAAGTAATGATTGGCTAGAGGACCGCGTACACCGTTTAGCAGTTGAACGCATTGCCAATATATTGATTGAGGCGATTATCGATGTGGGTAATAGCATGATTGATGGATTTATTATGCGAGATCCAGGCAGTTATGAGGATATTATAGATATTTTAGTGGACGAATCTGTTATTACCTCTGAGATGGACGAGCCGTTGAAAGAACTGATTGGCTTGCGTCGCGGACTTGTACGCGATATTTTAGATGTAATCGACGAAGAAGTAGTCAATGTATTGACAAAGAACTTGGCTGCTATTAAAGAATTTTCTCCAAAGGTGAAAGATTACTTAACAAATGAGTTAGGCCCTGTGACTGCTTTTATCCCGGAAGGTGAAGAGTAAAATGAAATCCTATTTAGCGTATATATTTGACCTTGATGGAACGGTGTACAGAGGAAAAGAGGTAATTGAGGATTCGAAGACCTTTATTTCGTATTTAAAGGAAAAAGGCATCGAGCCTTTTTATGCCACAAATAATGCAAATATGACTGCTGCCCAAGTACAAGAGAAACTTAAAAAAATGGGTATCGAAACAAGCATTGACCGGATTATGACCTCAGCAATTGCGACAGCAAAATACATTGCAACAGCTTATCCCCAAAAAACAGCAAAAGTTTTAGGTGGAGATGGCTTAAAACAAGCCTTACTTGATGAGGGGGTTGAAGTAGTCACTGAACAACCGGATGTAGTTGCACAAGGTATGAATACAGAACTAACCTATCATATGCTGGCAGATATCTGTTTTGATATACAAAATGGCGCATCCTTTGTCGTGACTAACCCTGATGTAAAATATCCAACTGAAAGAGGATTTGCACCAGGAAACGGTGCACTTGCCGAAATGGTGCATACAGTAACTGGCGTCGAACCCCTCTATATAGGTAAACCAGCAAGCAATATGCTTGAGCTCATACGTACTAGTTTTGACCTACAAAAAGAAGATATGATTATGATTGGCGACAATTATGATACAGACATGATGTGTGGCATCCAGTATGGAATCGATACATTACATGTCAATACCGGCGTTTCCCGAACAGACGACGTAAAGAAAAAAGAATTGCGTCCTACATTCACAGTAGACACATTGATTGAATGGGTCGGGAATTAACTAAATTAAAAAAGAAGGGACTTTCTGTAGATAATATCAGAAAGTCCCTTCTTCGTATTGAAATAATTAATGGCAGTAAGATTCATTAATAGAAACTACGTAGAAGTGGAAATGGCGGAGACTCCTTGGGGATTAACGAGCCAGGTGAGACCCCGCAGAAAGCGAAGCGAACGAGGAGGCTCACCGCTCGTCCCCAGGAAAGCGCAGCTATTTCCACTTCGTTTCCTAGTACCTATCTATCTCCGACTCACTAGAACATTCCTTAGAATAAAGGATTTTCTTCTATGAATTGATAAATGTTCTTTGTCAGTTCTTCCGGCGTTTCGCCTTCTACCATTTCGCCATTAACAAGCGCATAAAGCGATTCTGAACATCTTGTACAATAGCTTAAACAGCCATATTCCAACACATCTATGTTTGGATCTTTTTCTAACGCTTCAAATGTATCTTGAGAGCCGTTTGCTAAATTGCTCACGCAAAATTCAACAAGGGGATTCATTCTACCTCACCTCATTTCGAATGCTACTATTATTTTGTATATTCGTCAATGTTGAGCATGCGTTAATCTTTATTTATTCGACATTTCTCTGCCTAATCAATTTAACCTCAACGCCACATACTTGTTTAATATTTAAAGAAAAACCCTCGGATTAATGTTTCAATTTATATTTGTGAAACTTCTCACAAGTGTATTGTGAAAAACATCACAATCAGTTATAATGGGGATGAAAATGTGACGAAATTGTTAAAAGGGAGATTTCGATGAGACGTTTAGTATTATTGGGCGGAGGATACGGCAACATGCGCGTACTAAGCCGCTTATTACCCAACAACTTACCTGAAGATATTGAAATTATTTTAGTAGACCGCACCCCGTTTCATAGTCTAAAAACGGAATTTTACGCATTAGCCGCAGGTACAACACCTGAAAAGGAAATTCGCGTAAATTTCCCCCAACACGAACGCCTGTCAAAAGAGTATGGTGAAATCGTGAAAATCGATATTGAAAACAAAGTGGTTGTGCTAGATGAAAATCGTGAAATTGCATATGATGACTTAATCATTGGGCTTGGATGCGAAGATAATTACCACCATGTACCTGGAGCAGACGAACTAACATACAGCATCCAGACAATGGCGAATTCTCGTCTGACTTACAATGCGCTTGGCGGCCTTCCGTCAGGTTCTACTGTAGCTATTGTCGGCGCCGGCCTAAGCGGCATTGAGCTTGCGAGTGAGCTGCGTGAAAGTCGAGAGGATTTGACAATCAAATTATTCGACCGTGGACCGCGTATTTTAAAGGACTTCCCAGAGCGATTAAGCAACTACGTAAAAAAATGGTTTGACCGTCATAATGTAGAGGTCATAGCGCAATCAAATATTACAAAAGTAGAAGATAAGATACTTTATAATCACGAAGAGAAAATTGTAGCAGACGCCATTGTATGGACGGCAGGTATCCAGCCAGTAAAAGTTGTCCGCGATACAGGGTTAGAATTAGACAAAGGAAGAATCGCAGTTACTCAATATATGAATGTACCAAATGATGAACATGTCTATATTGTAGGGGATTGCGCGGCATCACAATTTGGTCCTAGTGCTCAGCTTGCAGAAGAACAAGCGGAGCATATCGTCAAAGTCCTTAAACTACGCTGGAGCAATCAGTCTCTTCCAGAAAAAATGCCTGAAATTAAATTAAAAGGATTTATGGGAGCTCTAGGAAAGAAACAAGGCTTTGTTTATATGGCCGATACGACTGTCACAGGCCGTATCGCTCGTTTAATGAAATCTGGATTGCTGTGGATGTATAAGCGTCACAACGGTTAATAATTAGCTAGAAACGTTGCTATATCAGCGTTCCTAGCTTTTTTATATTGGCTGAGTTAATATCACATATTTATCACATTCCACTTTTAGAAATGGACAATTCCATCAAATCACCAAACTTATTTACCATTTTCTCCTGAGCATCTTTTTTCATTTTTTCTGAAACGTGAGTATAAATGTTATAAGCGGTTTTTGAATTTTCGTGCGAACACGATCCATAATGGTTTTTAAATCAACGCGAGCTTCAACGAGTAAAGTAATATGTGTGTGGCGTAAAATATGCGGTATGTTAAAGCATACTCTATAGATAAATATATGGTATAATCAACCTGTGAGAATTCATTGATACGCTCAAAGCCTGTCTTCTTGTGGAGGATAGGGCTTTTTTTATTTACTTGAATCTAAATATTAGACAAACGTGTATTCATGGTATATTATTAAGGTAATAAAAGTACTTTATAGAAATAACTTGAATTTACATATTACAAAGAGTAATCGTGTTTGTTCGGTACTTTTTGTAATATGTGAATTTTTTTCTTTAAAAAGCTTATATATTAATAATTTTTTAATGGAGGTCATTTAAATGACACAAGGTACAGTAAAATGGTTTAACGCAGAAAAAGGTTTCGGATTCATCGAAGTTGAAGGCGGAGCAGACGTATTCGCTCACTTCTCAGCAATCCAAGGTGAAGGTTTCAAATCTTTAGACGAAGGTCAAAAAGTTGAATTTGAAGTTGAAGAAGGCCAACGCGGACCACAAGCTACAAATATTGTTAAACTTTAATTTTAATTAATTCGGCAGAATGTCTAAATAAAATTGCATGAAGATGAGTAGCTTTTTGTAGCAGGTAACTTAATTGTTACCTGTTTTTTTACATTTTTTATTTTTGATAAAATAGTGTATCGTCATCTCGGAGAGGATTTAAAATTCGAAAGGACGGGTTGGTTTTGTATAATCTCATTGCTGTTTATTTAGAACAAAACGAAACAGACATGTATTATTCGGCGTATGATTTTAGGGACTCTGAGAGAATTGAAGATGGAGAAAGAGATTTTTGAATTCATGCGATAAAGGAATGATTGATTTTATTCTTTAAAATTAGATGCAGTACAGAAAAAATATATGAATGGAATAGGTGGAAGAGTTATGGTGATTAACGCGAAGCAAAGAAGAATTATTTTAGATTTAGCAGTTACATTAGATGGTTTTATTGAAGGGAAAAATGGAGAAGTTGACTGGTGCATTATGGATCCTGATATGGAGTTTACTAGTTTCTTGAATCAAATTGATACTATTTTATATGGTAGAAAAAGCTACGATTTATGGGGACAATATATGCCTAAAGACAATGACTCAGATTCCGAAAAAGAAATTTGGGAAATGATCCATAGCAAAGAGAAATATGTGTTTTCTAGAACAAAAAGAGAAGCTAATAATGAAGTAATGTTTATAAATGAAAATATCGCTGAAGAAGTGAATAAACTGAAGAATGAGCCTGGAAAAGACATCTGGCTATATGGGGGAGCAAGTCTTATTACAACTTTTATAAATTTAGGGCTTGTTGATGAGTTTAGATTATCTATTCATCCAGTTATCTTAGGTGAAGGAAAACCCATGTTCATTGAAATAAAACAGAGATTGAATTTAAACCTGGTTGACACCAGAACATTCTCTTCTGGTGTGGTGCAACTAATTTACCGTTATACACGATAGTAATTAACGCGTATGATGCCTCTGTTTTCTAATTTCATTGGGCCAGTTGCAATATTATAACTTAAATCCTGTTTATTATAAAATTCCTTTACATCGCCGTACTTAGAAAGAAGTTTATTATCTTTTGCGTCTATTGTAGTTTCTTTTTTATTTTCTACAGACACACCACAAGCACTTAGCGATAACTATGTGCTAAGTATCGCTGTTAAGATTTAGGTATAAAAAAAGAACCCCAACAGCCTAGGCTTGCTGGAATCCTAATCGTTCAAGCTCTTTATAGATTGGTTTTAATTGAATATAACCCTCGCCGATTACTTCATTATTAATTAGCACAAGTGGGTAAAAGAACTCATCATTTAAAATGCGCTCAGCCCATTCTTTGTGGCGTGCATTCTCAATTGGTTTTTCGATATCAATATAGGAGATGGTGTATAGCGGTTGTTCGTACTTGCGATCAATTGCCGCTTGAAGCCATTCATACGTATCCTTGGAAGATGGTGCATTAACACAGCTGGCACATTGGGTGCTTGCACCATACACTTCTATTGCAATAGAATGATTTTCCATTACCATTAAGCCTCGCATTTCTTTATTGGATTTTTTACCTTATAAACATTATAATAATTTTAGGGAAAGGAGTCGATAGTAAATGACAGAACATGTGCAAGAATCAGAAATGTTTAACTCAGTTCAAGAGGTTTTAGATAAATTGCGCCCATTCCTTCTTCGTGACGGCGGGGACTGCCAACTTGTTGATGTAGAAGACGGTATTGTAAAATTGCGTCTGCTTGGAGCGTGCGGTAGCTGCCCAAGTTCTACCATCACACTAAAAGCAGGCATTGAACGCGCACTTTTAGAGGAAGTACCTGGAGTTGTAGAAGTAGAACAAGTATTCTAATGAATGTATAAGGCTATCCATGAACCGGTCAATACTGGTTATGGATAGCCTGTTATTTTATTTATGAACTTTCTTTTTCCTCACGCATACGCTGCCACTGGTCTTTGGCCATTTCCAAAATCTTAGGCTCATTAAATAGACGTTGTTTCTCAATAACTTTGGAGAAGTAGCGTATTGCCTGCTCTTTATCTCTCATACGCCTTGATATCTCTGCAATAAGATAGAGTACCCGGAGCTCGTTCATAGATGTTCCCTTATAATCCTCTACAGAATAAGATTCGATATATTGCTCTCTAGCAATTTTCATAAATCTGATCTCCATTTCTGTTTGGTTGCTCATTCTATATAGCCAGGCTATTCGTAAAGCTAACCCTGCTAATGTAATATGTTTTTCTTTTTTATAATTACCGCAAACTAGACCAAGCTGATAGGCTTGAAGTGCATCGGCAATCGAACGTTCGCCCGCAAAGCTGTGCTTTTTCCAATGTGCAGAAATATGCTGGTCAAGAGTTTCTTTGACGCCAGGTGCAAAATATTTTGAAAAATCTTCCGTGAAAGAAAAACCGCAATGTTCACATACAAATACATTATAAAATAATGGATTAACGTCATTTTCATAAATGGGGCGAAAATCACTTTCATTTTCTTTTACTTTTATGAAATTAGAACGAACTTTCATCGTCTTAAATTGTTGCTTGCAGTGCAAACACTCTATTTGCTTTTCGTAATAAGGAGAAAGCTCCATAGCAATAGCCCCATTTCTAATAGTGAATATAGTAGAATTATATCATAAACGTGTAAAAGAAAATTTGATTTTTTTGTGAGCGTTAGCGTTTTACTGATACGGCAAAAATTGATATGATGAATATATAAGAAAGAGGTGGATACGGATGACACAAGTTGTGAATATTACAGAAGCAGCAGCATTTCATATTAAAGAAATGATGCGAAACAATAAGGAAGAGGGATCTTTCTTACGTGTAGCCGTAAAAGGCGGCGGTTGTAGCGGCCTTTCCTATGCAATGGGCTTTGAACGCGACTGTCAAGAGGGAGACCAGCTTCTTGAAATACAAGGACTACAAGTTATTGTTTCAAGTGAAGATGCACCAATTATTCAAGGAACAACCATTGATTTTAAACAATCGCTTATGGGTGGCGGATTTACCATCGACAATCCAAATGCCATTGCATCATGTGGCTGCGGCTCATCGTTCCGAACAGCAAAAGTTACAGGAACTCCTGAAAATTGTTAATGTCTAATATAACAAAAGGCCTATTGGTTGTGTTCGCACAGCGATAGGCCTTCTTTAAACATGGGGGGATTAAATGAGTAACAAAGATCGGGGGAAGGTTTGGCTTGGTGTTGCCGGGTTAGTTGAGAATGAAAACGGTGAATGGCTCGTTGTAATGAAACGGTACGGTGGGCTTGATGGCATGTGGTCATTGCCAGCCGGGTTTGTCCAACCAGGCGAGACACTTGACCAAGCATGCCATCGTGAATTAAAAGAAGAAACAGGAATCGAAGCTTCACTACAGGGATTGCTGGGTCTGCGGACAGGCGTTCTTAGGAATGATATTAGTGATAATATGGTAGTTTTTTATTTAACAGCAAATACTCTGGAGCAATCAATCAAAGTACAGTTGGATGAATTATATGATGTAAAGTGGATGTCACCGGAAGCATTGAAAAATGATACGCGTACATCTCTGATGATTTTAGAATTAGTGGACTCTGCATTAGAAGCTAAACCGGCAACGCTTGAAAAGCTAGAAAGCGATAATATTTTTGGCTATACCGACTACAAATTGTACTTCTAGTAAAATCGCATCTAGTAAGAAAAAACCACCAAGTCATTGAAACAGTTCTCTCTATCAGTTACACTAATGTGAGAGAATATGGAGGAATAAACAGATGACTGGTGGATTTTCAATTATCCAATTAATACTATCGATGCTCATTTTTATAGTAATGTTTTTTGGCATCGGCTTCTTGCTAAATATGTTGCTGCGTGCTACATGGTTTATGGCATTCTTATATCCCATTGTCGTGATCTTTATTGTAGATAATGTAAGCTTTTTAGATTATTTCTTCAAAGCGGGCACAGCATTTCCAGCATTGGGCCACCGCTTGGCATCTTTGCAACTCGCTGATATTTTAATTCTTGCTAGCGGGTTAGTTGGGGCTATTATTGCAGGAATTGTCATGAAGATTCTGCGTAAAATGGGCTATCAAATGTTTTAATTATGTAATCTATATCGTTAAAATCGAAAAGAGATGTCAAACGCCAGAGGAATGGCGTTTGACATCTCTTTTTATATGGGCAATTAAAAGTAATAAATGATACAAGATAAGAGTATGCCCAATAAGCAGCCGAAAAAGACTTCAATCGGACGGTGGCCAAGCAGTGTTTTCAAATCTTCCATCTTTTCCTGTCCATTTTTTTCTGGTAACGTCTTTGCCTTTTCGACAAAGGTTTGCAAATCCTTACGCATTTGATTAATGACAATAGCTTGCTGTCCTGCCTGATAACGAATGCCTGTAGCATCAAACATGACAATAATGGAAAAGACAGCTGAAACAGCAAAGATTGAGGATGTAATACCGTGTTCAAATGCAATAGCGGTTGTAAGAGATGATACAGCCGCGGAATGCGAGCTCGGCATGCCTCCTGTAGATGTGAATAGGCCAAAGTCTACTTCCCTTGTTGCTATAAAGTGAATAGGGATTTTCACAAACTGTGCGATAAAAATGGCCAGTAAAGCGGATATTAATGGTGTGCTTTGTAAAAATTCCAAATATATCATCACCTTTTAGCAGTTATATCTTTACTATACCATAAGGCTTTTTCTACTTCATTTCTAAGCAACCCTATTGCGAACATTTCGTAAATTGAAATACTTTGCTATAATGAATTGAGAAAATAATAATAGAAAAGAGTGAAAAATATGCAGATTACACAAGAAATCAAAAGCTTTGCGACTGTAGATTCGGACGTTCTGATTGTTGGTGTGTCAAAAAATCAAGAAAATGTAGAGAAATGGGCTGAATTTGTACAATTCTTCGGTGAACCCATGGAAGAATGGGTAAAAAGCGGCGATATACAAACAGATACAAAATCAATTACAAAGATTCCTGTATTTACAAAAGAAGCAAAGGTAAAACGCCTTTTGTTTATCGGACTTGGCAATCGTAAATCCCTTTCAAAGGAAACATTACGCGCTGGATTTGGTTTAGCAGGAAAAGCTCTACATAAGATGAAAGCAAGTAATATTTCCCTATGGGTAGACTCCTTTACAACAGATGAAATTCTTCCTGAAGAAGTTTCTAATTTAGCTGCTGAAGGCATTGTGATGGGGAGTTATACTGTTGAAAATTATAAAACCACAAGCAATGAGCAGGATATCACAATTGAACAAATCAGCTTTATTACAGATGAAGAACCTGAAAAAGTATTCACTGGGTTTCATAAAGGAGAGGTATATGCGGTTGCTGTAAATGAGGCGCGTACACTGATCAATAGGCCAGGGAATTTACTGACATCTACAAAATTAGCAGACTATGCAGTTGAATTGGCAAAAGAATATAATTTGGAAGTAGAAATTTTAGATAAAGCCCAGCTAGAAGAATTGGGCATGGGGGCAATTCTTGCTGTCAACAAAGGATCAAAAGAAGAGCCGCGCATGATTACATTGAAATACCAAGCAACAGAACAATGGGAAGATGTCATTGGACTGGTCGGTAAAGGTGTAACATTTGATACTGGCGGTTACTCTCTTAAAACAAAAACAGGCATTGTTGGCATGAAAGGTGATATGGGCGGAGCAGCTGCCGTTCTTGGTGCTATGCGTATTGTCGGTGAAATGCGTCCAAACAAGAATGTTATTGGCGTCATTGGATCTACCGATAACATGATTTCTGGCGAGGCGTTTAAGCCGGATGATGTCATTACTACTTTCAGCGGCAAAACAGTAGAAATTTTAAATACAGATGCAGAAGGCCGTCTTGTACTTGCAGATGCAGTAGCTTATGCGAAACAACAAGGTGCTAATACGCTCATAGATTTAGCGACTCTTACTGGTGGCGTAATCACTGCACTTGGTTATGATAAAACGGGTGCTCTTACTAATGATGAAGCCTTCTATCGTTCTTTTGTAGAAGCGGCTAACAAAACAGACGAATTTGTATGGCAGCTTCCTTTAACAGAAAATGATAAAAAGCGTATTCGGAAAAGTGATGTGGCAGATTTGAATAATTCTCCTGGCGGTGATGGCCACATGATTTTTGGTGGCGGATTTATCGGTGAATTCGTTGGCGACACACCGTGGATTCACTTAGATATCGCAGGGACTTCAGATGCGATGAGTGCATATGATTTCGGTCCTAAAGGCGGCACAGGCGTTATGGTAAGAACCCTCGCAACATTTATTGATCAACTCGCTAATAGTACAAAGGAATAAATAGGCCAAATCCTAATCAAGCACTATCTCTTCTCATAAGATAATACAGAGAGGAGGGAGCATGATGTATCCATTCGGGTTTGGTTATGGAGGTTTCGGCGGGCCGTTCTTAGGTGGTTTTTTAGGTAGTTTTGTGGGCTCGGCTTTCCGTCCGTATCCAGTATATCGTAGACCATACTATCCTATTTATAGAAGACCTTACTGGTGGTAAAAATAAAAAGTTTCTATTCTATCATTGTTTGATAGGATGGAAGCTTTTTAGTTTACCAAACTTTACATATAGATGGGTTGAAAGCAACGGGTAAAATTAGCTATTATGGTATAGTGTGAAAAATCGATTGATTAAAGGAATTTATTGAAATGAGAAACCCATATGTATACGGATATTTGCCGTTCATAACCATTATATTATTTAGTTTGACCTTCGGGCTTTTTACAGTGACTGAATCTCTAACTTTATTTAAATCAGTAGGGATTTATTCAGGAATGCGAGAGTTTTTATCAGAAATCCAACTGCGTATTTTTCTATTGATTGTCTTTGCTTTAGTTTATTTTATGGTGCTAGCTGCATTTAAATTAATAGGTGAGACAATTCATGAATTAGCCATGCTATTTTTCTCAAAGGATGCGGAAGGCAAGACGGTGCATGAAGCACGTGGGGGGTATGTTATTTTTTTCTTTGGTGGCATTGCTTCTGCGGTAGGAATTTCGTCTTTTTGGCTATTGGCACTTATTTTTATCTTGACCGTGTTTATTTATTTTGTTTATGTCATCTACAAACTGAGCAACCATATGACTCTTGGCGCGACAGTCGGTGTAATGCTTTTTGAATTAACTATTTGGCTTATCTTTTTAGCATTGATTGTCTATGTCGTATTTAAACTATACAACGGCATTGTTTCGAGTTTGCCATTTTCATAAGGTAAGGAAAGAGCACATTGAATGATGTTTGACCATTCAACGTGCTCTTTTTATGGTTGCATGATTTTTGAGAAAATG
Organism: Rummeliibacillus sp. GQ308; assembly: GCF_059759115.1. Classification (NCBI taxonomy): domain Bacteria; kingdom Bacillati; phylum Bacillota; class Bacilli; order Caryophanales; family Caryophanaceae; genus Rummeliibacillus; species Rummeliibacillus sp. GQ308. The sequence continues at coordinate 215,317 of NZ_JCAXDQ010000002.1, forward strand.
CGGTGATGGACTTTAGCAGATTCTAATGCTTGCATGTTTTGCGGTTGGTCATAGCCAATCCATACAGCAGCGGTATAACGGTCGGTCAAACCAGCGAGCCAATAATCACGATAATCGTTTGTAGTACCTGTTTTCGCACCTACATAAGGAGCGTCTACATGAATACCAACACCTGTCCCGTTCTTGACAACATCAGCCATTAAAAAGCGGATATGTTCAACAGTGCTTGGAGACCAGACAGTCCTCGTAGGACTTTTCCATTTATATAAGAGGTGGCCGTTTTGGTCTTTCACACTCCGAATTGTGTGTGGTGTCCGGTAATCTCCATCTATAAAGCTCGTATAGGCACTTGCTAGATCTGCAGTGGTAAGGCCGTGTGTCAAGCCTCCAAGAGCAGATGGATATTCATAATCCTCTTTACCGATTGGTAAATGGAGTGGCTTTAAGTATTGGAAAGCTGGGGCTATCCCTACTTGTGCTAATAATCGGATAGCTACTGTATTGTAGCTATATCTAAAGGCTTGTTGGATGGTCACATTGCCAAGTACTTGACCACCATAGTTTTTGGGACAGTAATTGCCAATACAATAAGGAGCCCCGCTCACAATTGTATTAGGTGTTGCTTTCGTCTTTTCAAAATACGGTGCATAATCTATAAGCGGTTTGAATGCTGATCCTGGTTGCCGGGCCGCTTGGTAACTGCGGTTAAAGTCATACTTTCTATAATGCTTTCCGCCATAAATACTCACAATCTCACGGGTATCATTATCGATAACCACTGCAGATGATTGAAGGGTGCCATAGTGAGTTAAAAGGTCATCAATTGCTGTTGTATCCATTGCTTGTTTAGTAGGAGATAAAGCTGTCTCAATAACAAGCCCTTTATTGAGCAAATGGTTGACGCGCTTTGATAGTTTTGCTTCTACTTTTTTGCGCTCGAGCGGTGTTTTGGCCAACTGCCGTTCTTTCGTATAGTCTTCCTTAGAGGCAACGAGTGAACGAAATTCGTTGATCACATAGGTGCTATAGGCAGGGTAGAGCTGCATTTTTCTTTTTAAGGCGAAAGTAATTTTTTCTCGTTTCACTTTTTGGGCTTCTTGTTGGCTCATAATCCCTTTTTCAGCCATTTTATCTAGTAAGCGCTCTTGCCTTTTTTTCGTGTTTTCAAAATGGCGAAGCGGATCATATATTGTAGGATTATTCGGTATGGCTGCTATAAAGGCCATCTGAGCTTTGGATAAATGCGTAACGGGCTTATTAAAGTAATAGGTAGCAGCACCATTTACACCATATGCGCCATTCGCAAAATACATTTCATTTAAGTACATATTAAGTATTTCATCTTTTGATGTTTTACGTTCAAGCTCGTAGGCGTAAAAAATTTCAAGTAATTTTCGCTCATATGTTTTTTCCTGAGACAAGTAACGCATGCGGACTAACTGTTGCGTAATTGTGCTGCCGCCTTGAGAAGCACTGCCGTTTTCATTATTTTGGACAAATGCTCTGGCAATGCCTGATAGGTCAAAGCCAATATGTTCATAGAAATCCGCATCCTCGCTATTTATGAACAGCTGTTGCATAAATGTAGGTATATCCGATAATAAGAGCGGCTTTCTCCATTCTGTATATTCCTCTGAAAAAGTTTTGTTGTCCCGATCCTTTAAAACAGTAGGATTCAATATATTGGGTGCCTCCAATTTTATAGTAGAGGTGAATTCTTTTTCAAAAGCTTCGGCTGTCTGCATTTCTTCTGAAATCTTTCCGATAAGAATAAATAGCAAAGGCAGACTGCATAAAACAATAAAAAAACCTACTGCTCTTCGCACGAAATTTTCTCCTTTATTCTTTAAATATGGGTATTAAGCCATTTAAAAGAATAGCATATTTCCTTCGCGAGTAGCAGTAGATTCTAATTATTTTTGTTCCAGTATATCTTCCAAATGCTGAACAGCCTTTTTTCGAGCAAAATGAAGGGTAAACCAAGCGATAACAAATAAGGCACCTGTTACATAAAAGACAGAAGAGATGCCAAAAATACCACTGACTATTCCACCAAACACAGGACCAATGATATTTCCTAAAAAGCGGAAGCTGGTGTTATAGCCCATCACTTCGCCTTGTACCACTACTGGCGCTTCTCTACGGATTAAGGCAGTTGTGGCAGGTATCAATCCACCCATTGCAATTCCGTATAAGAATCGAAGTATAACGAGTTGCCATAAAGCGGTTACCATGGCTTGCGGTACCATAAAGACTACGGCTATTAATAGAAGCATAAGCATAACTTTTTCATATCCAATATGATCTCCGAGCCGCCCCCAAATACGAGCAAACAGCAGGTTTCCTAGACCTGTTGCACTGAACGTCAGCCCTGAAAGGAATGTCAATTGGGCAGTTGTGGTAGTTAGTTCTGATACATAAAGTGACAATAGCGGCTGAATACTAAAGTTCCCGATCTGAATAAGAGCTGTAATTAACATAACATTAAATAATAGACGATGTTTAGTGATACCACGTAATACTTCCAATTGTGTATAATGGACAGCATTAACCTTTCTTTTCTTGCGGATTTCATGGACAAGCGTGATGACAAGTAAGGTTGCAGTAGCAATAGAAGCAGAAGTGATATAGAAGGTGTATTTAAAGCCAAATGAATCGGCTAGCAAACCGCCGACAATAGGTCCAAACAAAGAACCAGTGACACTTCCCATTTGTAATGTCCCTAAAATCTTCCCAGCTGATTCCTTGGGTGTTTGTGAGCTAATAAAGGCTAGTGATGTTGGGATAAATCCAGTTACTACCCCCATGGCCAATCGAAGGAAAAAGAACTGTTCTACATTTTGAACATGTCCCATAAAGAATATACTGACAGACAGACCTATACCGTTAATAATCAAAATCGGCTTATAGCCAAAGCGGTCAGCAATGCGCCCCCATATGGGAGACATTAAAAAAGCCGTAATAAAGGTAGCGCCAAAAATCAAGCCAGACCATTTTTGAACGTATGCTTCTGTAAAGTTGCCTAATGTGTTGATATACAACGAAAGAAAAGGCATGATCATCGTTGTTGTTCCGGAAACAAGCATATTGGAAATCCACATGATGATAAAATTGTGTTTTTGTTTTGGATTCATATACTCACTACTTTCTGTAATATTAATACAAATTAAATCCTTCCATCAGCAATGCTAATGAAAAAAAAAGTTAGTTATGATAGACTAGGATTGCTATATGATAGTTGTTTATTTACTGGAACGATATATGTATCTTTCCCCACAACTTAATTAACAAACATTTAATCTTAAGGAGATGCGAATATGTCAAATTTGTACCCACAATTGTCAAATGAAGTAGCTGACAATGAAGTATTAGTTGAAATGAACACGAACCAAGGCAGCGTTAAAATCAAATTATTCCCTGAGTTGGCGCCTAAAACAGTTGAAAACTTCTTAACACATGCTAAAAATGGTTACTATGAAGGAATCATTTTCCACCGTGTCATTAAAGATTTCATGATTCAAGGTGGAGACCCAACTGGTACAGGTATGGGTGGAGAAAGTATTTATGGTAGCTCATTTGAAGATGAATTTAACCCTGAATTAATGAATATTCGCGGTGCGCTTTCTATGGCAAATGCTGGTCCAAATACAAACGGCAGCCAATTCTTTATCGTGCACATGTCTGAAGTGCCAGCAAATATGATTGGCCAAATGCAAGATGCTGGATTCCCAGAAGAAGTAATCCAAGCTTATAAAGAGCGCGGAGGCACTCCATGGTTAGACGGCAAGCACACTGTGTTTGGACAAGTTGTAGAAGGCATGGATATCGTCGATAAAATTGCAGATGCAAAAGTAGGCTTCCAAGACAAGCCAGTAGAAGATATTGTCATCCAATCAATTAAAGTAGTCGAAAAATAACAAGGGGCGTTCACTAAATGAATGCATGGATATTAAACGAATTCCTTTATTTTCCAGAAGATAAGTCAGAATATATACCAGCCGTTATTGAGCTAGCTATTATTCTAGTGTTATGTGTTCTTGTTTTTAACTTTTTTAGAAGAAAAGCAAGAAGAGATGCCGAGAAGACAAAAGAACTGGAAGAAAAAATTGCAAGAGACAAAAACTCCTCAAAACAGCATTAAAAGAACTCCTGTATTAGTCGTAAAAAACTAATACAGGAGTTTTTGTTATGTTAAGGCATGGGTGAACCGTTTTATTCCCTCTTCTACTAGTGAACGAGGGCAGCTGACATTCATGCGCAAAAAACCTTTGCCTTGTTCGCCGTATTTAGAACCAGGCTCAAGAGCCAATCGCCCTTTTGTGAGTAGCAAATCCATGATTTCCTCCTCTGTTTTGCCTGTCTTTCGGTAATCAATCCACAGCAAGTATGTAGCATTCGGTTTATAAATATGAATGCCTTCGATTTCAGTTAAACGGCTAATGGCAAGGTCCATATTTTCAGAAATATAGGGTAGCAATTGTTCTAGCCATTCTTCTCCTTCTTTTGAATACAAAGCTTTTAGTGCCACACCTGCAAAAATATTTAAGCTCATTTGAGCATGCTTCACCATATGTTCTCGCAAACGCGCTCGCAACTCTTCATCTGAGACAATCATCATGGCTACTTGGATACCTGCAATATTGAAGGTTTTAGTCGGTGCCATACATGTGATGATTCTATTTTTAGCATCGCCTGCAACTTGAGCCAGAGGGGTATGTTTTCGACCATCCAATATAAGGTCTGCATGGATTTCATCTGAGAGAATTAGCACATTGTTTTTCTCGCAAATGCTAATGATTTCTTGAAGAGTTTCGATAGACCACTCAAAGCCGCCAGGATTATGAGGGTGGCATAGGATAAACAGTTTTACGTCTTCCTCTTGCGTCATATTGTCAAACTTTTCAAAATCAAAGCTGTATACGCCGTCTACCTCATTCAATGGGCATTCTTTTACCGTACGATTTAAATTCTTTGGTACATTGAAGAATGGGGGATAGATGGGTGGCGTGATGATGACCGCTTCATTTTCCTTTGTAAATGTTTCTACAACTGCTGCAATTGCCGGTACTACCCCTTGCTGATATAAAATCCACGATGGATCAATTGTAAAACCATGACGTTTTTTGGCCCAGTCAACAAAAGCCTGAGTACCTTCTGCATCTTCAAATGTATAGCCAAAAACAGGGTGCTCAAGGCGTTTTTTAAACGCATCAATTAAAACGGTAGGCGCAGCAAAGTCCATATCTGCAATCCACATCGGCAGTATATCATTAGGGTCTTCTAATTGATAAATTTCAGCCATTCGATCCCATTTTACTGAGTTTGTAAGAGATCTATTTTCTATCTGATCTAATATGCTCAAAACAATTCCCCTTTTCTTTTTTTACAATTATGTTATCATATCCAATAGAATAAGAAAGCAAATAAGGTGAAAAACGATGGAAAATATCGAAATGAATAGAAAAGCCATTCTTACATTAGAGGCTTGGAATCCATTTAATATGAAAGATTTTCGCTATGATACAGAGGCAGCGGATGTAGTAGCGGCCCTGCAATATATTGATGATCCTTCTGAATTGGGCAAAAAAATTCAGCATATATATGAACAGTCATTTGAGCAATGGATTCCGATCGAGAAGTGTGTTGAGATTTCGTACAAGCTATTGGCTATTAAATTTGAAGCGAAATGCATAGTATAAGTGAATCTGCTTTATATCTAAAGAAAAAAACCAATGAAAACAAGTGAATTGTTTTCATTGGTTTTTTATTATTGGCGAATGAACGAGCTTTTGACCCCACAATTCAAATAGTGGGGGTAAGTGCCCTTAATTCGCGATTAATTTCATACACTTATAGGAAATAACCTGCTAAGCGAAGTTTTTATTCTGCATCCTGTGTAAGGCCATCTACTAAATTAGATACTGGGACTTCAAGCGCATTTGATAATATTAATAACGTCTGAGTTGAAGGTACTTCTTCACCTGATTCAAAGCGCGCTAATTTTTCAACGCCTACTCGAGTTTTTAAAGATAATTGATCAAGCGTCAGATTACGTTCTTGTCTCAACTTTGCTAATTGTGTTGAAAGATGATCTTGCATAAAACAGCACCCCTTGTCGGAAATTTTTCTCTACTTTGTGGGGGAGTAAAACACCCACTCATTGGAGCTTCATGTGAAGTCTTACCAATATCTGATGAATCATAATGCAGTCCTATCATCAAAATAATAGGGAAACTTCTCATTTATTACCTAATAATAGTATAACATGTAATTCCTTTAATCAAAAATATGTTTCATGGCAACTCTCACTATTCACAATTTATACATAATTCTAGCGTAATTCAAACACACTGATAATCTACTAAAAGCTACTTTAAAGAAGTTTTCGTAGATTTCTTGTATAAACACGATGAAGCAATTGGAATAGCAAAAGAACCAAGAATCCAATAAAAAATACAGAATCAAAAGGAATTTGTTGAAAAACAGCTTGCAAGACAATAAAGGACACTTAAAGAAGGCTTGTCCCATCGCCAACAAAAATGTTTTCCCAGTATGATATGACCAATCTGGGACAAACATGAATTTAATTCCTTTCAAATGCACCGTCTAGTGTGATTGAACGGACAGCAAGGACAATGAAAAACATGAATAATATCGGTATCATCCATTTACTTGCTTTTTCAATACCGTTTTTCATCCCTCCTAGCACAATCCAAATTGTCAAGATCATAAATAATGACTACTTCTCACAGATTTTGGGTAAGAGTAGTGAAAAGATGGCTATAAAAGGTTTGGCTTGTGCTGGTAAGCTTGAATAATATCGTCCGCATAAGATACTCAATATCCAGCCGCCATTATTGCCAGTCATGTAGGGGAATTTCAAAATAGCGCCTAAGCCTATCGCACTTCCCGTAGCGACCAGTATAAAACTGATTTTGATGCGAATTGATCCCTATTGGACACGTTTTGTGTCCTCCTTTCAAGTAAGGATTGTTTTATTTTACAACAATAATTTATTAGAAAGTACTGAAGTTTATAAAAAAATAACAAAGCTGAATATTCATTGTTGTTGAGCCAAACAATTACAAACTGGCTGTAGCCATCCAAAAAATAAGTGATTATATACTTCTTAGGATTCTTTTCAAAAATGAGGAATTTTTGCTCGACATAACGGTCTATGCTATAATTTTGTTGAAAAAATGTATATAGAAGTCACGGAAAGTAGGAAGGATTATGGCGAAAAAATATAAAGTAGGAGATGTGCTTACAGGAAAAGTAACTGGTATTCAGCCATATGGCGCATTTGTTGCATTAGACGAGACGACCCAAGGGCTTGTGCATATTTCAGAGATCACGTATGGTTTTGTGAAAGAAATTTCTGATTTTCTGACAATTGGACAAACAGTAGAAGTAAAAGTTTTAGAAGTAGATGATGACGCAAAAAAAATCAGCCTATCTATTCGTGCATTAAAAGAGCGTCCACCTATGAGAAAAAAAGAAGCAGTCCCACGCAAATCGCTTCAAGACCGTGTAGATGAAAGTGATTCAGTTGGATTTAACTCGTTAAAGGTTAAGCTTCGTGATTGGATTGAAGAATCAGGTATTAAGTAAAAAAGCTAATTCGCATATTATTTTGCGAATTAGCTTTTTTTTTCGGATTGCAAATTGGGGAAACTTCTTCTCAAGCCTTACTAGGAAGTTGTAGGCTACAAACCACCGAAGAAGATTATTTTCTTATTTTGCGAAGACGGTATTGCAGATTCTGCCTGCTCATGCCGAGAGCGGCTGAAGCTTGGGTAATATTGTGATTATATTTTTCCATTACTTTATTTAAATAATATTCTTCTGCTTCTCTCAAGTAGTCATCAAGTGGAAGTAGTTCTTTTTCTTGCTGTACGACAAAATAGTCTGCACTTTTTGAAGAAGAACTGTATGTTTGTGTTTTCCATTTGAAATGGAGTGGTAGCAATTCATAGGTGATTTCATCTTCGTTCGTAACCATAGACATAATATCGTCGAGCAGTATTTCTAATTCCTTCAGATTTCCTGGCCAATCATATTCCATGAATAGTTGCTCTACTTCTGTACTCAAGCCACTCACCGTTCTTCTAAAGCGATTGCTATACCTTCGTAAATAGTCATTTACGAATGGCTTTATATCTTCTCTTCGTGTGTTTAATGGCGGAACTATTATCGTTAAGGCAAAAAAGTAATAGAGCTCTTTGTGCAGTTTGCCTGTTGCAATAAGATCAATTGGATCACTTCCAATGCTTGCAATAAATTGGTGTGATGATTGCTTATATTCTTCTGCTAATGTTAAATACTCTTGCTGCAAATCAAGTGGCAAGTATTCAATCCTTTCACAAAAAATAGTGCTAGGCTCAGCCTTTTGCAGTTGTTTCTTCAAGCGTTCAATCATTGCTCTATCTGCACGCTGGCAAAAGAGAGTCGTGAAATTTCCCGCTGCTCGTGTTGAGGCATGATGGATGGCTTCAGCAATTAAATCTTTTCCTGTGCCAGATTCGCCTACAAGCAATACAGGAAGGCGAGCGGCGACAGCTTTTTTAGCTGTTTTAATCACTTCCTGCATCGGTTCTGAAACCGCAGTTATTTGTGAAAAAGTAATTGATTCACCGTAGCGTCTCATGGGTTGATACACTAGTTTTTCTAGTGTGGTAATATCTCGTGCAAACTCAATTGCTCCAATGAATTCTCCATCTTGGATAATGGGAAATGTGTCATTGATTGTTGTGATCTCTTGTCCATTTTGATTCCAATAAGTTTGCTTCACATTTTGGATAGGTTCTTTATTTTGCAAAACTTTGAGCAGGGTACTATCTTCTTTATCAAAATGAAACAACTCTAATATTGATCGATCGTGAACGTCTTCTAAGTGAAGACCTTCAATTTCCATCATTTTTTCATTGTAAATCAGCGTTTTGCCATGTGCATCGACTGCGTGAATGCCTACTGATGCATGCTCTGTCGCAAATTGATAAAACGGCAAAAGATTCTGTGTTGGATTCTCCATTTTTATCACCTTAAAAAATTTTTTTAGATTTTTTTAAATTTTTACTTGAAAAACGCAATATTATTTTGCATTATTATAAGTGTAATCGATAAAGTAATGCAAATTTTTTTTGCGCTCACATAAGGAGGACTAAGAAATGATTCCGTACACAACTGAACCATTAACAGATTTTTCAAAAGAGGAAAATCGCCAAGCATATGAAGTAGCCTTGAAAAAGGTACAAAGCGAAATTGGACAAGATTATCCATTGATCGTTGGGGGAGAAAGAATTACAACTGAAGACAAAATTGTCTCTTATAATCCTGCTAAAAAATCTGAAGTAGTAGGTCGCGTTTCAAAAGCAAATAAAGAAATCGCTGAAAAAGCAATGCAAGTTGCAGATGCAACATTTAAAACATGGAGCAAAGTAAAGCCAGAAGTTCGTGCTGATATTCTATTTAAAGCAGCAGCAATTACAAAACGTCGCCGCCACGAAATGTCTGCATGGATGACACTTGAAGCAGGTAAACCATGGGTAGAAGCAGATGCAGATACAGCAGAAGCAATTGACTTCCTAGAATACTATGGTCGTCAAATGTTAGCGCTTAAAGATGGCAAACCTGTACAAAGCCGTCCTGGCGAATACAATAAATTTGGTTATATTCCATTAGGTGTTGGCGTTGTTATCTCACCATGGAACTTCCCATTCGCTATTATGGCTGGTACTACAGTAGCTGCAGTTGTAACAGGAAATACAGTGTTACTAAAACCAGCTTCTACAACACCAGTAATTGCATATAAATTTATGGAGATCCTTGAAGAAGCAGGTCTACCAGCTGGCGTAGTAAACTACATCCCAGGCCCAGGCGCTGAAGTAGGAGATTACTTAGTTGATCATCCACGTACTCGTTTCGTAAGTTTCACAGGTTCACGCGATGTAGGTCTACGCATCAACCAACGTGCAGCTGTACAAAACGAAGGACAAATTTGGATCAAACGTGTTATCGCTGAAATGGGTGGTAAAGATACGATTGTTGTAGATAAAGAGGCTGACCTTGAGCTAGCTGCACAATCTATCGTTAAATCTGCTTTCGGTTTCAGTGGTCAAAAATGTTCTGCATGTTCACGTGCTGTCATCGTCGAAGATGTATATGATCAAGTGCTTGATCGCGTAGTAGAACTTACAAAAGAATTAACTGTTGGAGATCCAACAAATCACAATAACTTTATGGCTACAGTAATTGATGAAGCAGCATTTAAGAAAGTAACAAGCTACTTCGAAGTGGCTAACAGTGAAGGACGCATCGTAGCAGGCGGTACTGCAGACGATTCAGTTGGTTACTTTGTTCAACCAACAGTTGTAGCAGACGTAGCACCAGATGCACGTGTAATGCAAGAAGAAATCTTTGGTCCAATCGTAGCAATTTCTAAAGCAAAAGATTTCAATGAAGCACTTGATATTGCAAACAACACTGAATATGGTTTAACAGGTGCTGTCATCTCAACAAATCGTGACCATTTAGAAAAAGCACGTGAAGAATTCTTTGTTGGAAATCTATACTTCAACCGTGGATGTACTGGCGCAATTGTTGGTTACCAACCATTTGGTGGCTACAACATGTCAGGTACTTGCTCTAAAGCAGGCGGTCCAGACTTCTTAACATTGCATATGCAATCTAAATCTGTATCTGAAACTTTATAATGTAATAGATGAAGAGGCGGGCAAACTCGTTTGCCTGCTTCCTTCTAAAAGAGGATTGTAAGCGCGTTCACTCAAACAAGGGGGAAAAAGAAATGACAACTACTTCAACTACATCAAGCAAAATCATTGCTCAAACAAATGAATTTGGTGCAAAAAACTATATGCCACTACCAATCGTTATTTCCGAAGCGGAAGGTGTATGGGTTAAAGATCCAGAAGGCAATAAATACATGGATATGCTTTCTGCTTATTCTGCAGTGAACCAAGGGCATCGCCACCCGAAAATCATTGAAGCACTAAAAGAACAGGCAGATCGTGTAACATTAACTTCACGTGCGTTTCACAGTGATCAATTAGGCCCATGGTATGAATTGGTAAGTGAAATGACTGGTAAAGAAATGGTATTGCCAATGAACACAGGCGCTGAAGCAGTAGAAACAGCATTCAAAGCTGCTCGCCGCTGGGCATATGATGTGAAAGGTGTAGAAGATGGCAAAGCAGAAGTAATTGCTTGCAACGGCAATTTCCATGGACGTACGATGCTAGCTGTATCTTTAACATCAGATCCTGAATACCGTCGTGGTTTTGGTCCATTGCTACCTGGTATCAAATTAGTTGATTACGGTGACCTAGAAGCACTAAAAGCAGCTATTACACCAAACACAGCTGCATTCATTATTGAACCTATCCAAGGGGAAGCGGGTATTATCATTCCTCCAGCTGGTTACCTAAAAGCTGCTCGTGAACTTTGCCGTGAAAATAACGTTCTATTTATTGCGGATGAAATTCAAGCAGGTCTTGCACGTACAGGTAAAATGTTTGCCTGTGAATGGGAAGATGTAAATCCTGATATGTACATTTTAGGAAAAGCTTTAGGTGGCGGTGTATTCCCAATTTCTTGCGTAGTAGCAAATAAAGAAGTATTAGGCGTCTTCAACCCAGGGTCACATGGTTCAACATTCGGCGGTAATCCAATGGCATGTGCAGTATCAATCGCATCACTAAATGTATTGCTTGACGAAAAACTTGCAGAACGTTCATTAGAATACGGCGAATACTTCATGGATGAATTGAAGAAAATTGATCATGAGGACATCAAAGAAGTGCGCGGACGTGGTTTATTCATCGGTATGCAATTAACTACAGAAGCTCGTCCTTACTGTGAAAAGCTAATGGAATTAGGGCTGTTGTGCAAAGAAACACACGACACTGTAATCCGTTTTGCGCCACCACTTGTTATTACAAAAGAAGAACTTGACTTTGCTCTTGAAAAAATTCGTGAAGTCTTCAAAAAATAAGAAAATAATAGTAAACTTTGAAGTAGAACTATGTTACAATGTTTGCACCTAGAACTACACTAACCATTATTATGAATAAAAGAGGCGAAAAAAACAAAATGGCTGAAAATCTTAACCTGTTTACATCTACACAAGCAGTGATCCAAGAAGCACTTCAAAAATTAGGATACGACGAATCAATGTACGAACTTTTAAAAGAACCGCTTCGTATGCTTGAAGTACGTATCCCCGTAAAAATGGATGATGGTTCTGTTAAAGTATTTACTGGCTATCGTGCGCAACATAACGATGCCGTGGGACCAACAAAAGGCGGTGTTCGCTTCCATCCTCAAGTTTCAGAGGAAGAAGTCAAAGCTTTATCTATGTGGATGACTTTAAAAGCAGGTATTGTTGATCTACCTTATGGTGGTGGTAAAGGCGGAGTTATCTGTGATCCACGCCAAATGTCTATGGGAGAAGTAGAACGTTTAAGCCGTGGCTATGTTCGTGCGACGAGCCAAATCGTTGGACCGACAAAAGATATTCCGGCTCCGGATGTATTTACCAACTCACAAATCATGGCATGGATGATGGATGAATATAGCCGTATGGATGAATTTAATTCACCTGGCTTTATCACAGGAAAACCAATTGTTCTTGGCGGTTCGCAAGGCCGTGACCGTGCAACAGCTCAAGGCGTAACAATTGTTATCGAAGAAGCTGCAAAACGCAAAAACATCGATATTAAAGGCGCCCGTGTTGTAATTCAAGGTTTCGGTAACGCAGGTAGCTTCTTAGCTAAATTTATGAGTGACTTAGGTGCAAAGGTAATTGCTATTTCAGATGCATACGGTGCTTTACATGATCCAGAAGGTTTAGATATTGATTATCTATTGGATCGCCGTGATAGCTTTGGTACAGTTACAACTTTATTTGAAAATACAATAACAAACCAAGAATTGCTTGAATTAGATTGTGATATCCTTGTGCCTGCAGCTATTGAGAACCAAATCACTGCTGACAATGCGCATAATATCCAAGCTAAAATTGTTGTAGAAGCAGCAAATGGTCCTACAACAACAGAAGCAACAAAAATTCTTTATGACCGCGGCATCTTATTAGTTCCAGATGTATTGGCTAGTGCTGGTGGCGTAACAGTATCTTACTTTGAATGGGTACAAAACAATCAAGGTTACTACTGGTCAGAAGAAGAAGTAAATGAAAAATTGCTTAAGAAAATGGTTGAAGCATTTGATAATGTCTATAGTGTTGCAGAAACACGCAATATTGACATGCGTTTGGCTGCATATATGGTAGGTGTGCGAAAAACTGCAGAGGCTTCACGATTCAGAGGCTGGGTATAAATATAACAAAAGGAGAACATTCATTATATGTTCTCCTTTTTATATTGCAAATTTACATGTTTCTGATTGGGCGTACATTGTCTTTTTTTACAACACGATAGTTTCGTCTTTCTGAAACAAAGAACATACTTAAACTAATAAGCCCAGCAATCGCCACAAGAGTATAAATTGCTCGTGCACCAAAGCTTTGTTGTCCTGCGCCAAATAGTGTTGCTACTACATCAAATTGGAAAATACCGATTAGTCCCCAATTAAGAGCACCAATAACTGTCACTAGAAGTGCAAATTTTTGTAATCCGCTCATTCTGTTCACCTCCACTACTAGTTTGTTGCATTAAGCATGAAATAATTCACATTTAAAAACAAAAAAATACGAGAAGAAAAGTTCTTCTCGCATTCTTAGCTTAGAGCATCAGGCCGTTCTCCAATATGCTTCCAGTCTTTCACTTCATTATCTTCGTCAAATGAGACAGTTACTTTTGAGACATTTTTTTGCGATAACAGTATATCAACTAAATGATCTCGTATATCATCCACATATGCAAAGCTTAAAGTAGGATCCACCTCAGCGATCAATTCAACATGAAGTGATTCTCCTTCTTTTACTACTTCTAACTGTTTAATATCTCTTATATTTGGATCATCTAATACAAGATAAGCGATATGGTTTAACATTTCCTCATCTGTTTCACCGATGACTCCACGCGCGTTTTCAAGGAATACAACACCCACTACATAGAACATCATCAAGCCGATGAGGATGGAAGCGATACCTTCCGCTTGCATAAACCCTGTAGTATGGGATATTACAACAGATAAAAGAGCGAGAACTCCGCCAGATGTAGCGACTAAATCCTCCATAAACACTAACTTTGTTGCTGGTCTTGCACTTGAAAGGTGTGTAAAAGCTTTTGGGATAGCTGTCATAGCATTTACTTTTGTACCTGCATCATGGGCAATTTCCTTAGATGCTTTTAAAAGAACTGATCCTTCCAACACGATACCAATCAATAACACAATCACACTAATCCAAACTTTTGAGGATTCGACAGGATGGGTGATTTGGTGCCAGCCTTCTATTACTGTCTCATATGACAATATGCCGACGATAAGGACAGCACCTAAACATACAAGATTGACCAATCGTCCAAAGCCTTTTGGGAATTGCTTAGTTGGCGATTTTTTAGATAGGGCAGAGCCGATAAAAACAAAGAATTGGTTAGCTGCATCGCCCAAGGAATGCATCGTTTCTGCAAACATAGCTACGTTTCCTGTGAACACATAAGCAATTAATTTGATGATGCCTAAGAACAAATTCACAAATGCTGCGAGTAGGGAAGGTTTATTCCCGTGCTTTAAAAGTTTCCATAAATCTTTCATCAAAGAACTCCTTTAAGACAGTATTTCAATTTCTACTTCTTCTGTATAAGGAAGTTTTTTTATGTCGCTGTATAACGAAAGGGTATCAAGTTTTTTAGATATGCTAGAACAGCGTAATGTTACTTGATGCTGTAATTCATTATTGGACAATCGTACATCCTTTATACAAAGATGATCTATCTCCATCTCACCGTCTTTTAAATATTGTAAAACATCTTTTATATTTTGTGCATCTCTTAAGTATAGCGTGATAAAAATATCTTTAGCACGAAGTCGTTTTGGTCCTATTTTAAAGAAGAGGGGAGCAATACCCTCCACGCCAATTAAAACAATTACGACTGCAATAATAGCTTGCAAATAGAAACCAGCCCCAACGGCGATACCAATCCCAGCTGCACCCCATATCATGGCTGCTGTTGTAAGCCCGCTTATATTGTCGTTGCCTTTACGTAAAATAACGCCTGCCCCTAAAAAACCAATACCGCTCACGATTTGTGCTGCAAGCCGTAATGGATCCATATTAATATTGACGCCTGGTACTGGCCTTGTATTAAAAACGGCCTCAATGGAAACGACAGTCAGCAAACAACTAAACGTTGATATCACTAAGCTGGTTTTTAATCCAACAGGTTTTTTTTTCAATTCCCTTTCAATGCCTATTCCTAAACTTAATGTAGCGGCAATAATTAATTTAATAATCGTCTCATAGGAGAGAGATTGCTCAACGAGTGAATAAGAATACATGATAGTCTCCGCCTTTCCAAAAATACCTTGTGAATATAGTAGATTAATGTAAGAATAATAGATATTGTATAGTTACAAAGAGAGTAATACTTCTTAGTATAACAGCTTGGGGATGAGTCATTTGAACAAAGAAACAGTACGTCCATTAATCGCAATAATGATTGGAGTTATTTCCGTAGCTACTTCTGCGATCATGGTAAAATTAATTGAAGCAGATTCAGGGATTATTGCTTTTTATAGAATGCTTTTCTCTGTCTTGTTAATGGCTCCTGCTTTTTTAATACGCAATTTACACGAACTTAAAACTATTCAAAAACGAGATTGGCTTTTTTCGATCATCGCAGGTGTGTTTTTAGCCTTCCATTTTATCCTATGGTTTGATTCGTTACGCTATACATCGGTAGCTAGTTCCACGGTGCTTGTTACTTTACAGCCATTGTTTGCTATAGCTGGCACTTTTATTTTCTTTAAGGAACCTATTTATCTTAAAACAGTGATTGCTGGACTTATTGCCATCATAGGCAGCGTCCTTATTAGCTGGGGAGACTTTAAAGTAGGTGGACTGGCCTTTTATGGTGACCTATTGGCACTTATTGCTTGTGCTTTGGTTACAGGATACATGTTATTTGGCCAAGAAGTACGCAAAAGAGTTTCGCTGACTACTTATACTATACTTGTTTATACAACAAGTGCTGTAACGCTGTTATTTTATAATTTAATAAGAGGAGAGTCATTTGGTCATTATTCAGCTATGACATGGTTTTGGTTCTTAATGCTAGCAATTGTCCCGAACTTACTAGGGCATAATCTGTTTAACTGGGCACTGAAATGGGTTTCTGCAAATGCTATTTCAATTGCAATCTTATTTGAGCCAGTTGGTGCATCTATCCTTGCCTACTTTGTTTTCAAAGAAAGCTTGACAGCTACACAGGTTTTAGGAGGAATCATTGTTATTCTCGGTATTACATTGTTTGTAATTGATATTTCAAAGGTGAAGAAAATTATTTCAAAAAAACTATTGATTACTGAAAAGAAATAAGTTATAGTAAGTAATGTCGTTAAGACGTTAGCCACTTTTGAAAAATAAGTATTTTAAAAAAGTAGTTGACTCGATCTTGCGATAATGATAAGATATTAAAGTCGCTAAGTTGATAGCGAGATGAACCTTGAAAACTGAACAAGCAAGATGTTAATCATTTAAACTTACTAACAAC
>NZ_JCAXDQ010000003.1:0-218411 GCF_059759115.1 Rummeliibacillus sp. GQ308
TGTTGTCGCCTTAACGACTTATCTATCTTATCATCTTCATTTTTTCTTGTCAACAACTTTTGTGAAAAAGTTTTTATCAAGTTTTAGTGAAGTAATCTCGTCATCTCTTAATGACAATTAATATAATACAATAACATACAAAACAATGTCAACATGTTTTCTAAATAAATTTAAAAACGACCAAAATCAATTAAATGGTTGTTGGGTCAATCTTATAGTGTCTATGATATAGACCATTGCCTTTTGTTTCAACCGTTTCTACCTGAATAAAACCTTTGCTGATTAAGAACTCTATAAATACCTCAAGATCCACTGAGTAATTCTTCAGCTCTTCGTGTTCATGCAACTCTTGAATTGTCCAAAAATCTTGCTGAGCCATGACATTTAAAATATGACGTGCTCCATCTGCCGTGCGGGAGTGAATTAGAAATTCACTTGCTAAAAACAAAAGCTCTAGCCTTTTTTCAATTGATTCATCACTGCCAATCAACTCTTTATATAGTTTATAAATTTCTGCATCAATCAATTTAACTTGAGACCACACAGTTATTTCTGGATATAATCCTTTATCCAAAATAGCTAACCGAGCAAAATGATGCAATGACTCTATCATATGATCATAAGCATCTAAATGATTGTTTTTTTCAAAACATACTTTTCCTTCTAAATACTGGCGAACAAGTTTAGCAAACTCAATGCCCATCTTAATATTTCTTCCATAGAACGGGAAATCCTTTACCGTTTGCTTTAGATTGGTTAGATACTCATTGCGGTCAAACAAAATTTTGCCGAAAAGAATCCAATCTATTAACTTCTTGTTTGTACCGACTAGTAGCCATTTATGCAGCTGCTTTTCTGTAATAATATGCATTGCCGCTTTTTTGCCATCAAATGTATAATGCTTGGTGAAAACAGGCACCTTATTTTCTTTTGTAATAATCAATAATATCGTATCAAATGTATCTGTCTTCGGGCTTACGTCTTCTTTCTTTCCTACTATAATAACACCGAGTGTGTTTGGCCTACTTGCGCGTTCCTGGTAGATTGGACGAAGTAACTGCTCCATAAAAAATCCTCCTCAGAAAAGTTATAGTTTAATTCGACATCATTCATTCATATTCCTCCTTGGATTACCAATTCATATTGCCTTACATGTAGGATTTTAGTATCCTTGACGTTAGGAGGCTTGTAAAATGACATCCAATAAAAAACCTTATAAAAGTAAAATCAATAAAATTCGTTCGTTCGCTCTTATGCTAATCTTTGCCGGTTTTATAATTATGTATGGCGCCATTATATTTAAAGAACATCTTTGGCTCGTTATCATTTTTATGACACTCGGTATACTGTGTATTATAGGAAGCACAGTCGTCTATGCATGGATTGGTTTTTTATCTACCCAAGCCGTGATGGTTGAATGCCCTAGTTGCCATAAACATACAAAGATGTTGGGCCGCGTCGATATGTGCATGTTCTGTAGTGAACCTTTAACAATAGACAAGTCATTAGAGGGTAAAGAGTTCGACCAAGATTATAACAACAAGTCAAAACATGGCCATAAACCTGAGCTTTAATTAGACAACCCTTGTTTCCAATGGAACAGGGGTTTTCTTCTATTTATTTTAATAGTCTACCATATTGCACTCTTTAAAGTGAAACGACACTCGAGATTTTCCATTACAGGAATAAAAAAAAGCCGCACGCGATTGGGGTGCAGCATTCCACTTATCGTTCTATTGTAATTTTGTTGCTTTTTCTTCGCAGTCTGGGCATGTGCCGTAGACTTCTAAACGATGGGAATTCACTTTGAATCCTGTCACGTGTGCAGCTAAATGCTCCACTTCATCAAGGCCAGGATAATGAAAATCCACAATCTTGCCGCATGACTCACAAATAATGTGATAATGCTTTGTCGTCACAAAATCAAAACGGCTTGCATTATCACCATAAGTCAATTCTCTAACAAGTCCTGATTCACGAAATACACGTAAATTATTATATACAGTTGCTACACTCATATTAGGGAATTTATGCTCTAATGCTTTATAAATGTCATCGGCAGTAGGATGCGACATCGTCTCTATCAAATATTCTAAAATCGCATGACGTTGAGGAGTAATCCTTACGCCGGTAGTCTTTAACGTGTCTAGCGCGCTCTTAAGTTGTGTGTCGGACATCGCCATGCACCTCACTTCATAAGTATTATTTATTTATAATCGTTATAAATAGTTTACTTAAAGTGAGATGCAATTGTCAATATTTCTAACTGTCGAATCCTATTTCGGCTATTCTCAAAGCGCGTTCAAAACGTTAATATCCTTTCAATGGATCAATCTTATTTGTTACGTCTTGCTCTCCTTTTAGCCACTTTTCTAGATTTGGCTTGAAGATCTCCATGCTTCTCTCCAGATAGCGGGATGATTGGCTTGAGATATGGGGCGAAACAGTTATATTATCCATCGTCCAGAAAGGATGTTCTTCCGGCAATGGTTCATCTTCAAACACATCACAGACTGCATAAGCTATTTCTTTTTGCTCCAAGGCTCTTTTCAACACATCAGTTTCAACCAAATCACCACGTCCAAAATTCATAAATAAAGCGGTATCTTTCATTGCTTTAAAATGGTTGTCTTTAAGCAGATAATGCGTTTCTTCCGTGCTTGGCAGAACAGAAATGACCGTATCCACTTTTGGCAGCACTGATTCTAGGTTCTCAAACTCAACCATTTCATCCATATAGGCTGCTGTACGACCAGAACGGTTACACCCGATTGTCTTGACTCCAAAGGCTTGTAATAACCTGCCAATTTCCCCGCCTATCGCACCTGGACCAAGTATGAGTGCTGTAGTGCCTTGAATTTCCGTAGATTTATGCTTTCGGCTCCATTCCCGCTGTTTTTGTTTATCGTATATCCAAGGTAGTGAACGATGATAGCTTAAAAGATGAGCAAGTACCGATTCTGCCATTGGCGTTTTATGTATGCCGCGTACATTGGAAACAACAATCCCCTTCTCTGCAATTTCTTTAAGAGGCATTTTTTCCAAACCTGCTGAGCACACCATAATCCATTGTAAGTGTTCTGCTTCATCAACATTTTTTACCGTCAGGTCTTCACCATAAGTTACTACTATATCTGCGTTTTTCAGGCCATCGTCAATTCGGTTTTGAAAGACAAATTCTTGGTCTGGAAAGCTCTTTACTAAGTCTTCCTTTAAATCAGGCCGTGGATCGAATGTAAAATAAATGTTCATAATCTATTCCCCTTTGCCGCTTATAGTTTTTAACACGTCTTCGATATGGTTTTTAACACGTCTTCGATATGGTTTTTAACACGGACTTTGCGCCATTCTTTCTCAATGATCCCCTCTTTGTTAATAAAGAAGGTAGAACGCTCGATGCCCATATACTCTTTGCCATACATTTTCTTTAACTTCCACACGCCATACTTTTCTGCAACTGTGTGATTCTCATCTACAAGCAAGGAAAATGGAAGGCCGTGTTTTTCAATAAACTTCGAATGTTTTCCTTCGTTATCTGGACTGACACCAAGTATAACTACATCTAAATCCGAGAAATCTTGATGTGCGTCTCGGAAATCACATGCCTCTGTGGTACATCCCGGTGTCATGTCTTTCGGATAAAAATAAAGTACCACTGATTTTTCTCCTTTAAACGCTTCCAGTGAGACCATATTTCCGCTTTCATCTTTCAAGGTAAAAACTGGTGCGATCTTGCCTTCTAGATTGTTCATTGTATTCCCTCCGATTTTAATAATATTTTCTATTCTCATTGTAACAATTTCTATGGTATTTTGTAGAAAGTTTGACTACAATAAGATGATATAAATTGTCTGCTTTAAGGAGCAGTATGAATTTGCTTTCAACTGCTTATTTCGAAAGCCCGATTGGTTCTGTTCATATCTGCATAACCTTTAATAAGGACACGTTTTGATTTTCAATATCTTTTGGCGGGTATGAGTTAGAGGAAGAAGAAAACTTGAACATCAAGAATGGATTATTTATTTAATAACGTAAAGAAAGAGAGGGAACTAACTTCAAATGAAATTAGGTGCCCGTATTTTAAAAACTGGATTGGCAATAATCACTGCACTGTATGTGGCCAAAGCCTTGCATTGCCCAACTCCCATATTTGCAGGTATTGCGGCTATCTTTGCGATGCAGCCATCACTTTACCGGTCTTATCGTACAATTATTGAACAAATACAAGGGAATATTATTGGTGCAGTCATAGCTGTCCTTTTTGTTTTCATCTTTGGCCATGAGTATGTAGCCGTCGGGTTGGCAGCAATCGTCACCTTAGCATTAATGATCAGACTTAAGTTGGAAAGCAGCATTTCCCTTGCCTTGGTCACGATGATTGTCATCATGGAGGCCCAAGGCGCAAATTTTATCACCTTTGCACTCATTCGATTTGCTACCGTAATGGTTGGCGTATTTGCCGCTTTTATTGTCAATTTAATTTTTCTTCCTCCGCGATACGAAACACGGCTCTTTTCTGCCATTAATATCGTACAAGATGATATCATTCGTTGGATTCGGTTAGCAGTGCGCCAAGCATCTGAGCACTCTTCTACGAAACAATCATTGCGTGGGCTGAAACAACGCTATGAGCGCATTAATTCTTTATACTATTTATTTAAAGAAGAGCGTGCACATATAGGCAAAAGCAAATATATTAAAGCTAGAAAGCTTGTGGTCTATCGCCAGATGATTGCGACCACATTAAAAAGTATAGAAGTGCTAAATCGATTGCATCTTCATGAAAATGAAATCGCCAATCTCCCTGAGAGATTTCGTATTATCATTCAAGAAAGATTGGATTACTTATTAACGTATCATGAACAGCTCTTCTTGAAATATTCAGGTAAATTAAAGTCTGAACCGACAACATGGGTGGGACAAGAAGAGTATTTACAGCGCAATGAAGTAATGGATATCTTTGCGAAGCACATTGTCTTTGCTCATGCCGATGAGGGTGATGAAGAATTTTCAAGCTACCACCTGCTTCACATTTTGTCTCGCATATTAGATTACGAAGAAAACCTTGAGCAGTTGGATACGATTATTATGGCCTATCAAAATCACCATGCAGATGAGCTTTTGAAAGTGGAGCTTGATAACCGTATAGAATAAACAACTAAAAAAGAAGTGGTTAGCATAATCTGCTGAACCACTTCTTTTTTAGTTTTTCATTTTTGGGTCTAGCGCATCGCGTAAGCCATCCCCCATTAAATTGAAGCCTAGAACTGTCAGCATAATTGCAAGACCTGGGAAAATCATAGTCCATGGAGCATTGATGAGGTAAATCCTTGCATCTGCAAGCATTTTCCCCCATTCCGGCTGAGGGGCTTGTGCGCCAAGTCCAAGGAAACCGAGGGCTGCTGCTTCGATAATTGCAGAAGCAATAGCAAGCGTACCCTGAACAATAACAGGTGTCATTGAATTCGGCAATACATGGGAGAATAGAAGTCGTTTATCACTCATCCCAATTGCTTTTGCCGCTGTTATATATTCCTCTTGCTTCACGCTCAATACCTTTGAGCGAATTAATCGGCCGAAGTTCGGTATATTGATAATGCCAATAGCGATTAGGGCATTTTTTAAAGATGGTCCTAAAATAGAAACGATTGCAATGGCTAATAGAATACTAGGAAATGCTAGAATAATATCAAAAAGGCGGGAAATAACAGTATCAACAAAACGTCCATAATAGCCGGCAATGATGCCTAATAGACTGCCGACAATGACGGAGCCAATAACTGATAAGAAACCAACCATAAGTGAAAGCCTTGCACCATGCACCACACGTGAAAAGATATCTCGTCCGAAGTCATCTGTGCCAAACCAATGATCTGCAGATGGAGCTTGCAGGCGCTGGCTCAATTGTTGTTCGTTTATTCCCTGCGATACGATCAGTGGACCAATAAAGGCAAGTAAAATAAAGAACACGACAATGATGGCACCAACGACTGCTATTTTGTTTTTTCTAAAGCTTCGCCATGCTTCTTTCCATGGGCCTACTGTTTGGTCGACTGGTTCGTTGGTATTTGGCGCTGCATTAGGCGCTATTTGAGTCATAAAATACGCCTCCTTCTTAGTTGTATTTGATTCGCGGATCAATAATGCTATACAGAATGTCCACAACTAAATTAATCATTATAAATATAAACGCTACAATAAGAATACCTGACTGTATCACTGGATAATCACGGAATCCGATGGCGTCATAGATATACCTTCCGATTCCTGGCCAGCTGAAGATAGTCTCCGTTAAAATCGCGCCCCCAAGCAAGAGACCTGTTTGTAGACCAATTACTGTCAATACAGGAATAATGGCATTTTTTAACGCATGTTTGTAGACAACAAAAAACATTTTTTGTCCTTTTGAACGAGCTGTACGTACATAATCAGAACGCATTACTTCAAGCATGCTTGAGCGTGTCATCCGTGCAATAATCGCCATTGGAATGGTCGCTAAAGCAAAAGCTGGCAGAATTAAATGCTGTATGACCACTATAAACTGATCAAAACGACCCTGAATCAAGGTATCAATAATATACAAGGATGTAATCGGATTGACCGGGTTACGAGGGTCTTCACGTCCTGAAGTTGGTAAAAAGTCTAATTGAATGCCGAAAATCCATTGTCCCATTAATCCTAGCCAGAAAATTGGCATAGACACACCAATCAATGCAATGATCATTGCTGCGTAATCGAACCAAGAATTTTGGAACCAAGCAGAAATAATACCTGCATTGACGCCTATGATTACGGCTAAAATCATAGCGCATAGGGATAATTCCAGCGTTGCAGCTAAGTATGGCCATAATTCGTCGGCTACTGGTGTTTTGGTACGCATTGACTCACCTAAATCGCCCGTTATCAAATCACCTAAGTAGTGGAAATACTGTATATACCATGGGTTGTCCAATCCTAGGCTTGCTCGCAATGCCGCAACGGCTTCTTTTGTTGCTTGTTGGCCTAATATCACTTGGGCAGGATCACCAGGAATTGCGCGGATTATTAAAAATACGATAAATGTCATTCCGAGCAAAACAGGGATTAATTGTAGCAGCCTTCTGCCTATATACCGAAGCATATCCTCACCTCTTTATCATGTTGTCATGGCTGATTTATAAAAACTCACCTTCCATTAACAGAAGGGAAGGTGAGTCTACTCTTTCAAAATGCCATTTTGTATTATTTAAAATCAACTTGAGATAATAGATCAGATCCCGTTGGGTGCGGCTTGAAGCCTTCAAGATCAGCTTTGCCCGCTAATAATGGTGTTGAGTGAGCAAGCGGTACCCATGGCGCTTGTTCTGCAATAATGTCTTGCGCCTTTTTGTACAATTCATTACGTTTTTCCTGATCTGTTTCTTTTTGTGCTTCAAGCATTATTTTATGCGTTTCGCTATTTTTAAAGTACGTATAGTTGTTGCTTCCGATATTGCTTTCATCTAGTAATGTGTATAGGAAGTTATCCGGGTCTCCATTGTCGCCGGTCCAACCTAGCAAGAATGCATCTGCTTCTCCTTTAGATGCTTTATCTAAGTAAGTAGCCCATTCATACGTTACAATTTTTGCTTTCATGCCTACATCTTCCAGGTTCTTTTGGATTGCTTCAGCCACTTTTTGGCCATCCGGCATGTAAGGACGTGGTACTGGCATTGCCCATAATTCGATTTGTTTGCCATCATAGCCAGCTTCTTTTAACAATTCTTTCGCTTTTTTAGGATCATACGTATATTCCTTCACATCATCGTTGTAGCCTTCAATTGACGGTGGCATTGGGTTTTTCGCCACTTCAGCTTGACCTTCGAAAAATGCATCGATGATTGCTTTCTTATCGATTGCATAGTTAACAGCTTGACGCACTTTCACATTGTCAAAAGGAGGTCTAGTAACTGTTAATCCAAGGTATCCAACGTTCATAGATGGACGTTCAAAAATTTGCAATTGATTGTTGCCCTTGATGGAAGCAGCATCAGATGGATTAATGCCATCTGCCAAATCAATCTCACCTGTATTTAATGCATTCAAACGAGCTGAGTTATCAGGGTACGTACGGAAGACAACTTTATCTAATTTAGGTTCGCCATCTTTCCAATACTCTTTATTTTTTTCGATTGTAATAGAATCATTGCGTTTCCAAGAAACAAATTTGAAAGGCCCTGTACCTACAGGGTTATCGCCAAACTTATCTCCATCTTTTTCAAATGCTGTTGGGCTCGCAATACCAAATGAGCTCATCGCAAGGTTTTTCAAGAATGGTGCCTGAGGTTTGTTTAGCGTAAATACTACATTATAATCTCCATCAGCTTTTACTTCTTTGATGACAGCATCCTTGTCGCCTTTAAAGCCGCCAAACATAGAAATGAAGTAAGGGAATTTATCTGCATTCCCGTTCATCCAGCGTTCAAAGTTTTTCACAACTGCCTCTGCATTGAAATCAGTGCCATCATGGAATTTAACGCCTTCTTGTAAATCCAATGTATAAGTCAAGCCATCTTTAGAGGCTTCCCATTTTGTCGCAAGACCGGGATGTAGTGTAGTATCTTGCTCCCCGAATTCAATCAGTGTTTCAAAAATATTTTTCGTTACTTTATAGGATTCGCCATCTGTTACTGCAATCGGGTCAAGCGATACGGAATCTCCCCCGCGCCCAAAAATCAATGTTTTCTCTTTTTCATTGCCGCTTTTGCCCGTATCCCCGCTTCCACCTTCTTTGCTGTTTGACCCGCAAGCTGCAAGGATGGTCGAAAGGAACACGATCAACAATACGCCGAAAGATAATAATTTCCTTTTTCTCATTGAATAACCCCCAATTTCCCTTTTTATTTATCATTAACATAGCCTTCGTCATATAGATGGCAGGCTACAGAATGACCTTCTTCAACTTCTACTAATGTTGGAACAATTGAGGTACATTGCTCCATCTTGAAAGGACATCTTGTATGGAAAGTACACCCTTTCGGTGGATTAGAGGGGCTTGGAATATCGCCCGATAACAATACATGCTCTCGCTTGAAATCTGGATCAGGTACAGGTACTGCAGAAAGCAGGCCCTTTGCATATGGGTGAAGCGGATTGGCATAAAGCTTTTCGCTTACAGCGAGTTCAACCATCTTTCCTAAATACATCACACCCACTCGATCACTGATATGCCGTACAACCCCCAAATCATGCGCGATAAATATATAAGTAAGCTTTAAATCTTTTTGCAAATCTTGCATAAGATTTAATACTTGTGCTTGAATCGATACGTCTAGTGCTGAAACAGGCTCATCTGCAATAATGAGCTTCGGATTGGTCATAAGTGCTCGAGCGATGCCGATTCGTTGCCTTTGCCCACCACTAAACTGATGCGGATAACGATTGGCGTGATAACTTGATAACCCTACGATTTCTAAGAGTTCGAGCACCTTTTTCTTTCGTTCCTTGGCATTGCCTAATCCATGGACGATCAAAGGCTCTTCTAGTATTTTGCCAATAGTGTGCCGCGGATTAAGTGATGCAAAAGGATCCTGGAAGACCATTTGAATTTCACGGCGCGCCTTTCTCATCTCAGCATTCGATAGTTTTGTTAAATCTTTTCCTTCAAACTCAATGGAGCCCTCTGTCGGATCAAGCAGTTTCATAATCATTCGCCCTGTAGTGGATTTCCCGCAGCCGGATTCTCCTACTATGCCTAAGGTTTCTCCCTCATATACATAAAACGACACATCATCTACGGCTTTGACGTTTCCTTGTTCTTTGCCTAGGATTCCTTTGCGAATAGGAAAATACTTTTTTAAGTTATTTACTTTCAACAATGGCTCTGTCATCAATGTGTGCCTCCTTGCCGCTTACTAAAAAGCATCTTGTCTTATGGTGCTCACCTGTCTGATAGAGAGGAGGGTTCTCCTGTAAGCAGCGTTCATGCGCCCATTCGCAGCGTGCAGCAAAACGGCAACCCTGCTTAATGCTTCCGGGTTTTGGAACATTTCCTCGAATGGAATATAAGCGATCTTTCTTAAACCTCATATCAGGTACAGATTGGATTAATCCTTTTGTATAGGGATGCTGTGGATCCTTAAAGATCAAATCAACAGGCCCTTCCTCCACAATTTGCCCGCTATACATAACCACAACTCTTTCACACGTTTCAGCCACTACGCCTAAATCATGCGTGATTAGCATAACAGCTGTATTAAGCCGTTTATTTAAATCCCTCATAAGCTGGAGGATTTGGGCTTGTATCGTGACATCCAGTGCAGTTGTAGGTTCATCTGCTATCAAGATTTTTGGATCGCAAACTAAAGCCATTGCAATCATGACCCTTTGCCGCATTCCTCCTGATAATTGGTGGGGATATTCTTTCAACAGCTCTTCCGAACGGGGAAGCCCCACTAACTTCATCATTTCAATGGCACGTTCTTCTGCTTTTTTCTTGGACCATTTTTTATTGTGAATCAAAATGGCTTCCGTTAATTGATTACCTATTGTAAAAAGGGGATTCAACGATGTCATAGGCTCTTGGAAAATCATCGCTACTTCTTTCCCTCTAATTTTTCGCATTTCTTTATCCGAAAACTTTGCTAAATCCGTGCCTTCTAAGAGAATTTCACCGTTTGTGACCTTTCCTGGCGGTGATGGTACAAGCCCCATAATAGAAAGGGACGTTACGCTTTTGCCGCAGCCTGATTCTCCTACTATGCCAAGAATTTCACCTTCCCTTAGCGAAAAATCAATGTTATCAACTGCAGGAATTGCTCCATCCTCTGTAAAGAATGTTGTTTCTAAACCCTTAACCTGTAATAGCTCCTTCCGTTCCATCCCATCACTCCCTCAAGAGTCTTATCTTCTATTTTATATATATGCGCTTAAAAGCTCGTTCCTTCCTCGCTCTAAAACTTAATAGAGTGATTAAAGGTACCCTAAACTGTTTTAGGTCGTATTGCATAATTAATTGCAATATATTTCTGAATTATCTATTAATCATAATATTTTGTCAATAGTATTTTTACTTTTGAGCTTCTGCTAGATTCCTATACATATGAGATTAGACACTCATTTTCGACTGTATACAAAAAGGCCTCCACAAAATGGAGGCCGCAGACTGTGAAGAGAATGGTTGGAAATCGAAATGACTCTAACCCCTTCTGTGTTTTCTGCTTCTAAATCAGCAGAGGAGAAATCAACGTTGATTTCCGTTCCTGGCGGACGCTTTCCGGGGGCTTGCCCTTAGCCTCCTCGTCGCGTTGCTCCTGCGGGGTCTTCGCGCTGCGCTGATCCCCCTGGAGTCGCCGCCATGCACTCCAATCAACTAGGTGTCTTCTTTGAAGGTATGGCAAGTCTTTAAGGCCCCTCAGGGTTATACATTGCATTCCAATTCTCTTTCACACCTGAAACGATACATTCAACCTTTTCTTTCCGTTTCTCATAGATAGCTTGGATCTCATAGTAGTATCTCAAGTCTTCTGCAACGTCCAGGTAGTCCTGCCAAATATTCTGCTGATCATCTTTTGTTTGTTTTTACTTTGCGTCTGCTCAATGGTCAAAATCTCTATCTGTTCATGTTCGTTGACTTGATTTTTCTCATCATATCTATCACCTCATCGAGTAGTAGAAGACACTTGTTGATTGGAGAGGAGAGCGGCGACTCCTGGGAGATCAGCACGAGCTGAAGAGCCTGGACGGAGCGAAGCGAAGGAAGCGGCTGAAGTCGTGCCTCCCGGAAAGCGTCCGCTCGTAACGGAAATCAACAGTTTTAGTGGTGATTCTATAAAAAAAAAGACTGCAGGCAAACTCTAAACCCATGAGTTTGTCTACAGTCTTAGGCCTTATCAAAAATGGAGGCCGATTGAACGTTATTCTAATGTTTGGATGTGGAACAAGTTATGATAAATTCCATCCTGTTTTTCTAGAAGTTCTTGATGGGTGCCTTGTTCTTTCAACTCCCCATGATCAATGACTAAAATCTGATCTGCATGTGTAATCGTAGATAGACGGTGCGCCACAATAACCGTTGTACGATTATGCGCTAGCCTGTCAAGAGATTCTTGAATCAATGCTTCACTTTCTAGGTCAAGGGCAGAAGTAGCTTCATCCAAAATAAGGATAGGCGGGTTCTTTAAGAACACTCTCGCGATGGCAATCCGTTGTTTTTGTCCGCCGGATAGTTTTACGCCTCTTTCACCTACTTTTGTATCATAACCCTCAGGAAGAGACAATATAAATTCATGGGCATTGGCAGCTTTGGCCGCTTCAATGACTTCCTCGTCTGACGCATCTGGATTACCCATTAAGATATTCGCTTTCACAGAATCGCTAAACAATATATTATCCTGCATAACAATACCGATTTGGGAACGCAATGATAGGAGTGTCGTTTTCCGAATATCTACCCCATCGATTTTTACAGCGCCCTTTTGGACATCATAAAAACGAGGAATCAAGCTGATGATCGTCGACTTACCACCGCCACTCATACCGACAAGCGCTACCGTTTGGCCCGGAACAATGTCAAAGTTAACATTTTTCAGTACATCTTGCCCGTCATCATTATAGCGGAAAGACACATGGTCGAATTCAATTTTACCCTTTACCTGTGGTAATGGTTTAGCATCCTTCGCATCTTCTACTTCATAGGTTTGGTCAAAAAGCTCAAACATGCGGTCCATTGATGCAACGGCTTGTGTTAATGTTGTGGATGAATTAACTAATCGACGCAATGGATTGTACAAGCTATCTATATAAGCAACAAAAGCAGCCATCGTACCGACAGAAAGATGTCCATTAATTACTTCATAGCCTGCAAAGCCGATAACAATTAATGGAGCAATTCCTGTAATCGTATTAACTACTGCAAAGGTCTTCGCATTCCATCTTGTTTGGTCTAATGCTTTGTTTAAGAATTCTCCGTTTGTACCGCTGAATATCTTTTGTTCATGTTTTTCTAATGTAAAGCTTTTAATAATATTCATGCCTTGAACACGCTCATGCAGGTAACTTTGAACACCTGCCAATGCCTTTGATCTTTCCCTTGTTAGTGAACGCAGACGGCTAAAGAAATATCGTACACTAATCGCGTAGAATGGAAAGGCGATTAAAGATACAAGCGTTAACTTTACATCCAATTTCATCATGACAACGATGGCAATAATAATGGTAGATAAGTCAATCCACACATTCATTAACCCAGTCATGACAAATTCTTTTGTTTGCTCGACATCATTGATTGTTCGAGAAATGACGTCTCCTACCCGATTATTGGAATAGAATTTTAAACCCAACTTTTGCAGGTGAACATATAATTTTTGGCGAATATCGTACAGAATATTATTACTTAATTTTTGAGCTAAATATTGACGATAGTACTCAATTGGCGGACGAATTATGAAGAAAAGAATTGCGGTACCGCCAAGCCAATAAAACAGTTCCTTTGTTTTCATTTCAGTCGAGAGGTCTTTCGCGCCTATAATATCGTCTATGACAATTTTAATAAGCACTGGAGTAAAAAGTGGTATAGCAAATTTAATAACTCCGAGTATAAAAGTGACAAATATATTCACTCTATATGGTTTAACGAAGCGCAAATAGCGTTTCATACTGCCCATTCACATCACGTTCCTTTCAAACGAAAAAAAGCTGCCCTGATCCGCCGGGCAACTCCTTTTCAATTTTTGCATTGCGTTTAAGACAAGCGAAAGCTACTTAGGATTATGCAGTTCTTTTTGGAACTTATAGCGGCTTGTCCACGCTTCAATAAAGTCTGGCGCAAATGGCCCTTTACGTTTATCTATCCAGCTGATTAATTTGTCAACATTGGATTTAAGGATATGGTCTATCACTAGTGGATAGCCCATTGCCTTTTTATGCTGCTCATACTCATCCTCATCAAGTAGTGTATACGACATGTCCGAGAATACTTTGATATCCAAATCATAATCAATATACTTTACAGCATTATGGTCAAATACAAATGGTGAGCTCATATTACAATAGTAATATACTCCATCTTCCCTTAACATACAAATAATATTAAACCAATGCTCTGCATGGAAATAACATATGGACGGTTCCCGGGTGACCCATGTACGCCCATCTGACTCAATGACTAATGTTTTATCATTCGCACCGATTACGATATTTTTAGTAGCCTTTAATACCATCGTTTCCTGCCAAACTCGGTGGATCTTGCCGTTGTGTTTATAACTATGTATTTGTATGATTTCCCCTTCTGACGGAATTGCCATTGAAAGACCACCTTTCAAACACCCCTTATGAGCGTTCTTTTGTAACATTATAACAATCCTCGCCAAAAACGTGTAGCAAAAAAACTGGTGAAGGATAAACCTCCACCAATTTGTTTGTTAAAAGCTATTGATTTTGATTTGGATTGTTTTGTCCATAAAGACCAGAAGCTTGCTGCTTAGCGCGTTCAGCTTGTTGGTTTTGCTTTTTGACAGCTTGAACATCTGTCTCAGCACCAAACTCCTCAGTGTTTTGCCCCGCAAGACGCCCAGAAGCTTGTTGCTTTTTAGCTTCAGCTTGTTGGTTTAATTTTTTCACACCTTGAACATCTGTTTCGCCGTTGAATTTTTTTCTCAATGTAATCACCTCCACGACTATAAGTTGTGCAGTATGATGTTTTTTATACAATGGTTATTAAATTCCGCAAGGGACCCACACTAATATTCACTAGGAGAATAAACTGTGTACAAGGTAAAATTTAAGCATTTTAATGTTTTGCTTCGGTTTCTTTCCATGCAGCCCAAATCTTTTGCATAGGTACAGGCAGTGGCAGTGCTTTTATTTCTTCCTCTGTAAACCAAACGCTGGATTTTGTCGGTTGTCCGTTCTGTTCTACATTCAAATAGTAACTCTCCATATTCCATGTTAGATGTGAAAAAATATGCTTGAAGGACAATAAATTTTCGCGGTTTACAAGTTCAACATTGTAGGTGTCTGCTAGGGATCCTTCACTTGTTTTTGGAGTTGTTGACTTTTCTATCATTGGGAATTGCCACATGTTTGCAAGCAGACCTTTACCAGGTCTTTTTTCTAATAAGAACTGTTTCTTTTCATTTTGCACAACAAACACATCATAAAAAAGGTCTTTCATTTTCGTTTTTTTTGTTTTAATCGGCAATTCTTCTGGACGGCCTTCCTGGAAAGCAGTGCAAAATTCGCGTACCGGGCAAAGGAGGCATTTGGGTGAAGTTGGCGTACAAATCAGCGCTCCTAATTCCATTAACCCTTGGTTGAATTCAGAAGGATACGCTGGATCAATTAATTCCATAACGGCTTGTTCAAATATTTTTTTCGTTTTAGGTAAAGCGATATCTTCTTTAATCAAAAGAACTCTGCTGAGCACGCGCATTACATTGCCATCGACTGCATGTTCGGCTTTATTATAGGCAATACTTAGAATAGCACCCGCGGTATAAGGGCCAACACCTTTTAATTTGATAATTTCCGGGCGATTGTCAGGCACTGTACTACTATACTTTTCTACAACCTCTCTGACGCCTGCTTGCAGATTTCTAGCTCTCGAATAATAACCAAGACCTTCCCATTGCTTTAATAGTTTTTCTTCAGGTGCTTGCGCTAAATCCTCCGGAGTAGGAAATTCTTCGATAAAACGATTGTAATAAGGGATGACAGTATCTACTCTTGTTTGCTGTAGCATAACTTCTGAAACCCATATTTTGTACGGATCATGCGTGTGTCTCCAAGGCAAATCTCTTTTTTCTCGAATAAACCATTGAACTAATTCTTCTTGGAATTGTTTTTTATATTGATAATGAAAATTCATATTTTCCACCTTTTTAATTCATTTTTAATTCACATACAAAGTGGGCATTATAGTGTAAACTGTTGCCTAAAAGGGTAAACAGTAAGTATAAGCAATACTCCCATGTTATAAGGAGTTGATCATTTTGGATTCTGGAACACATCTAGTAATGGGGATTGCGCTAGGTGGCTTGGCTATGGTAGATCCAGTTGTTGCCGGCAGCTCGTCCACTTCTATGGCCGTCATTACAAGCGTAATTATTGGTTCCCAAGCACCTGATATTGATACTGTTTTGAAATTGCGTAGCAATGCTATATATATACGCCATCACCGAGGAATTACACACTCCATTCCAGCGGTTCTATTATGGCCAATTTTAATTTCGTCTGTCTTTTTTTTAGTATTCCCGCATACTAATTTTTTGCATCTCTGGCTTTGGACATTCCTTGCAGTCTTTTTACATGTGTTTGTAGATATTTTCAATGCGTATGGTACACAGGCACTACGCCCCTTCTCTAAGCGATGGGTAGCACTTGGCTGGATTAATACGTTTGATCCTATTATTTTCGCCTTGCATGTGATCGCCTTAATGTTTTGGGCGTTCGGAGCGAACCCAGTACCTACCATGTTTTCGTTGTATAGTGTGGTATTTATCTATTATGTGGTACGTTTCTTTCTTCAACTATCAGTCAAGAAAGCGGTCCATAATACAATACCTGATGCTAAGAGAATTATTTTATCGCCTACGTCACGTTTCTTCCAATATAGAGTAGCAGCCAATTCTGCTACACATCACTATGTGGGACGTGCTTATGGGCGTTCAATTACCATTTACGACAAATTTAAAATTGAACCATTGCCGGATACGCCACTTTTCCATAAAGTATTGGAAGACCCGAATTTTAAAACGTTTGTTTCTTTCTCTCCACTCTATAGGTGGGAGGTCAACCAATTGGGTGATGGGAAAACAGAAGTACGTCTCATAGATCTGAGGTATCGCAGCAATAATTATTATCCATTTGTTGCAATCGCACATCTGACAAAAGATCTAACCATCGTCAAATCCTTTACAGGTTGGATTTTCAGCGAAGACAAACTACAGAAAAAATTAGTAGTAAAATCAGAAGGCATCCGTTAAAAGGCCATCAAAATGACCGTTTCTATAAAAGAAACGGTCATTCTTTTTGTATAAACGGACAACCTAAGCAATAGTTTAACATGTCCATTTTAGCCAAAAATCTATTCTTCATTTAAAAGGTGCGCATATTTTGGATTACGAGCTACAAATTCATTTAACTGGCTGCCGTAGCTGTCTATCCATTGTGAGATGATTTTCTCCGACATTTCAGCTCCTTGATAGTCGTAGCCTGCTTTAGCATAGGTGGCTTCAAAATCAGACCAAAGAAGTTCCACCCAAACACGCGCTTTCTCCTCTGATATTTTCGGATTTTTCTCTTGCAGTTTTGCAACTAATTCATTGATAATTCGTTCCATCTTTTAGCTCTCCTTTACAAGTGTTAGCATAGCAATCGGAAGGGCTTCTTCATAATGATTGCCGCCTAAGCGATAGCCCCATGCATACACACCTTTTAAATAATCGACCTTAAAGAACATCCCTGGGTCGTTTGCAATCCGATACATCTCACCTGATTTAAAATCTTCTGGGTTTAACAAATACGACTGTGCCACTAATGCTTTCCGTTCATACACAGCAAACTCATTTAGAATACCGAGCTGCTCCGCTTTTCTTGCTTTTTCTTTTAGTGTGGCAATTGTTTCCCGTAATTCAGTAGGGTTCATTTCGCTAAATTTCTTCTCCATTGTCCTGCTCCTTTTGTTCAATAAAATCATCAATCACATCTGCAGGGAAACCTTTTTGATATAGAGCTTGTTTCACCCGCATATGCAATTCATATCCTGTATATTTTGAGGCGTATTTCTTCCACGCCTTTTCACCTTGCAGTTCTATCATATCTTGCCATTCTTCATCTTCTTTGGATAAATCCAGTTGCTCGATTACTCTTTCGCAAATTGAATAGGAGTAGCCTTTGCGCAGTAGCAAATCCTGTATTTTTTGCTTAATTTGGACGGGTGTCTTGCGATGCTCACTTCGCACAACCTTTTCCGCCAGCTGTTTAGCAATCTTGGCTTGCTCATCTTCAGAAAATTCATCGAGTACTCTCTGCTGCAGATTTTCTTCGATGCCCCTTTTTTTCAGGTCCATCTTAATCGCTCTTGGCCCTTTTTTGGCTGTTTTCTTTTTTGTTTCGACTAAAGCCCTGGAGTAGCTTTCATCATTTAAGAAGCCAAGCTTTTTTAGCTTTTGCAGTGCTTCTTGGATCACCGCATCTCCAAATTCTAAACCCTTCAATTTTTGGCGGACTTCATGTTCGCTGCGCATTTGATAACTCAAATAGGAAAGTGATCGATTGAAAGCTCGTTGAATTTCATCGTCGAATGCAATTTCCTCAACCGTTAATGAATCGAGTACCTTTCCTTTTGTCAGACCATATTGAATAAGAATACCCTCGTCCACGCTAAATGCATATTCTTCATTAAGAAATATATTATAACGCTCTTGGTTCCTTTTTTGGGCGCTTATTTTTGTAATTACACGAGACATTCGGTCCACCTCCATTATATAAGTATAACAAGACTTCGTTTAAAAACAATTATCCCTAACTGCATAATTCGCGGTATTCCACACAAGCTAACACAAAAAGAAAGGATGCGTGAAAAATGTTTAAACAACATCTCGCCGGCATTGCCATTGCAGCCACTATTTTAGCAACAGGCATCACAACAAATCCGTTTGATGCATTCGCAAAAGAATATGGTTGGGGTTTTAAAAAAACAACAAATGAAGTTCCTACAGAAGCTGGTGCAGAGTATGATGCACTACTCAAAAAATATGATGCTGTCTATAAAGGCAGCCCAGAAGAAAAAATTATGTATCTGACATTTGACTGTGGTTATGAAAATGGCTATACAGCATCCATTTTAGATACATTGAAAAAAGAAAATATACAAGGCACATTCTTCTTAACAGGCCATTACTTATCGAGCGCAACACCGCTAGTTAAACGTATGGTAAAAGAAGGTCATGAAATCGGCAACCATTCAGATAAGCACCCGAATATGGCTCGTCTAACTGAACAACAAATGAAAGACGAATGGGCTAATTTTGATAAAAAGCTCGCTGAAATTACAGATGTAGAGCGTACGGTATATGCAAGACCGCCTGAAGGAGTATTTAGTGAAGAGTTATTGCGGGTCGGAAATGAGGCAGGATATCGTCATATTTTCTGGTCTGTCGCATTTAAAGACTGGCTTAAGGATCAACCACAAGGCTGGAAATATTCATACGATAACTTGATGTCTCAAATGCATCCAGGCGCAATTATATTAATGCATACCGTTTCACCTGATAACGCTGAAGCACTGCCACGATTTATTAAAGACGCTAAGAAAAAAGGCTACCGTTTTGAATCCATCAACAATTTGATGAACTCTGGTACTGGCTCCTCTTCAAAAGACAAGAAAAAGGATGCTTCTTGATTCTTTGCTGCTGCGTCTATTTTCGTTATAATGAGAAATGAAGCGAAAAAAGGACGTGTAATTCTTGAATCAACAAGCGACGATAATGAAGCTGGGACAACGAATCCCGCTTTCGATAAAACGATTAGGCATTAATGGTGAAGGTATCGGCTACTATAAACGCAATGTTGTTTTTGTTAAAGGTGCTTTGCCCGGCGAAGACATTTATGCCGAACTAACTAAAATCAACCGCAATTTTGCCGAAGCTAAGATCATCAAAATTCATAAACAGTCAAAAGCAAGACAAACACCGCCATGCCCAGTGTATGATTTATGCGGTGGATGCCAATTACAGCACATGAAATATGGAGACCAGCTGAAGGCAAAGCGAGATGTCATTGTACAAGCTCTGCATAAGTATGTGAAAAATACCGCAAAGCAGATAGACATCAGAAAAACAATCGGTATGAGTGATCCATGGCATTACCGGAATAAAAGCCAATTTCAAGTTCGTAAAATCGGTAGCCATGTAGCTGCTGGACTTTATACGGAAAACAGTCATAAGCTACTCGATATTGACGATTGCCTTGTCCAAGATACTAGAACTACTGCTATTACGAATAAAGCAAAGAAGATTATTGAAGAACTCGATATTCCTGTGTACAATAGCAAAACACATAAAGGCATTGTCAGAACAATTGTTGTGCGGGTAGGTCTTCAAACGGGAGAAATTCAACTTGTCCTTATCACGGCACGCAAAAATTTCCCAAATAAAGAAGTACTTCTTGAAAAATTAAAAGGAATAGACGCATCGATTGTGTCGATTGTTCAAAATATCAACAACGACCAAACTTCCCTTATATTCGGTGATCAAACGATTACTCTTTATGGGCAAGATACAATTCACGAAGAACTGGGTGAGCTGGCTTTTGACTTATCAGCACGCGCATTCTTCCAACTAAACCCAAGCCAAACAGTACATCTGTATAATGAAATCAAACAAGCAGCAGGGCTTACAGGCAAGGAAAAGATTGTAGATGCTTATTGCGGCGTTGGTACTATTGGTCTTTGGCTTGCAGATCAGGCCAAAGAAGTGCGCGGCATGGATATCATCCCTGAAAGCATTGAGGATGCGAAAAAAAATGCGAAGAAGCATGGTTTCACGCATACAAAATATGTGGCAGGCACAGCAGAAAAATGGCTGGACATCTGGCAAAAAGAAGGCTTCATACCAGATGTTTTAACAGTCGATCCACCGCGTACAGGATTAGCGCCAAGCCTAATCAACACATTGCTACAAGTAAAGCCAAAGCGAATTGTTTACACATCCTGCAACCCTTCTACGTTAGCAAAAGATCTGCAGGAATTAATGAAAGTCTACAACGTAGAATATATTCAACCATTGGATATGTTCCCACAAACGGCGCATGTTGAGTCCGTGACTTTGCTGACATTGAAATAGCTTGTCTCCAATATTAGTGTTTTGTATGCTCCCTCGGACTAATGGTTCGGGGGTTTTTTTTGCCTAGGAGCGTATTTTTTACATGGGATTAAAATATACGGGATGATGAGCTGAACCATCAATAAAATATATTCTGGCAATTACGTGAAGAGGAATTACGAAGAATGTTTCGCGATTTATTTGAAGAACCCTTTTTCGAAGCTTCCAAATAAAAAATATGACCTGCAGAATCTTTTCTGTAGGCCTCTTTTGAATACATCGATGAAATAAGCAGCTTAGGAATTTTATATTGTGGCAATTATAGTGCTTGCTTAATAAACTGGGGATTGGAAAGAAGAATAACTAACATAATTTCTTTCAATCATACTTGCCATATAGTTAGATTTATATAGTATTCTAATAATACATTCACAAACTAAAAGGAGGCAAAAAATGAATATCGATGCTCAAATGAATCAAACAAAGGACGAGGAATCGGAGCAATATAAAGTAGTTCCCATTATCGTCTCTTTTTTGATTGCTGGATTTATTGGTTTATTTAGCGAAACAGCTTTAAATATGGCATTAGGTACTTTAATTGTAGACTTTAATATTCATGAGACTACCGTTCAATGGCTTACAACTGGCTATTTATTAACTTTAGGGATTCTTGTTCCTGTTTCTGGTTTAATTTTACAATGGTTTACAACAAGGCAATTGTTTATTGTTTCCATTACATTATCTATTATCGGAACATTTATAGCTGCTATTGCCCCAACATTCGCTTTCTTAATGTTGGCGCGTGTAGTTCAAGCAATGGGTACGGCATTAATGTTACCTCTCATGTTTAATACCATTTTATTAATTGTTCCACCCTATAAAAGGGGTAAAATCATGGGATTAATGGGTCTTGTTATTTCCTTTTCTCCCGCTGTTGGCCCAACACTTTCTGGGTTGATTTTAAAAACACTTACATGGCATTATATTTTCTGGTTTTCCTTACCGGTTCTAGTGATCGCCCTTGTTTTTGGAATAGTGTATATGCAAAATGTTTCAATACCAACGAAGCCTAAAATTGATATCTTATCCATTATTTTATCAACAATTGGATTTGGTGGGGTGGTTTATGGTTTTAGTATTGCAGGTGATGGTGGTTGGGGAGATTCAACTGTAATTACTGCTATTATTTTTGGTGTAATTGGGTTACTGCTCTTTTGCATTCGCCAAACAAAAATGGAACAACCAATGTTAAAACTTCGTGTATTCAAATACCCTATGTTTGTTGTTGGGTTAATACTCGTACTAATATGTATGATGGTTATTCTTTCTTCAATGATTGTATTGCCACTGTATTTGCAAAATTCGCTAGCTTTAGGTACGTTTGCTGCAGGACTTCTGCTATTACCAGGTGGAATTGTAAACGGGTTATTGTCACCTGTTATGGGTAGCTTATTTGATAAATTCGGACCAAAATGGTTAGTTATCCTTGGCATTATTATAGTCACAGGTTCCTTAATTGGCTTTTCAACGATTGATTTAGATACATCTTCTGGATTCTTGATTGCTATGCATATCTGCATGATGATTGGTGTTTCGATGATCATGATGCCAGCTCAAACAAACGGTTTAAACGAATTACCACGTGAGCTTTATCCTGATGGAACGGCAATCATGAACACACTTCAACAAGTCGCCGGTGCAATTGGTACGGCGGTAGCGATTTCTATTTTATCTTCTGGAACTGAAAAGTATCTAAAAAACGTAACAGATGCAACAAACCCACTAAATAAATTACTTGCTTTCACTTCAGGAGTTCAAGATGCCTTTATCTTTGCGATTATCGTGGCGATTATTGGTTTAATTGTTAGTCTATTTATTAAAAGAGTTCATGTGTAACATTACATTTCTAAAGGTATGAAATCGACCATTATTTTTAAGGACCGAGTTGATCAAGTCAATAAATAAATGGTGTTGTAAAAATCAAGATACTCTTCGAAACGTAGAAACCTTTAAATGATAGCACACGTTGAATCCATCACACTACTGACATTGAAATAGCTGCTATGATTAGATTAGACGGCAAAATGAAAAAGGCCTAACCTATGTTACGCCTTTTCTTTTTTGCCGTTTTTTCATTCAGGCTTCTCTTAATTTAAGGATATTGATTAGATGTACATTCATGTCATCAGCAGAATCTTTAAAGTCATGGCGGTGCCACTCTATGATCAAGCCCATAATTGCATTCGCCGAGTAAGAATATAAATAATCGTTCAATTCTCCATATTGTTGAAGCGTATTCTGATCTTCTATACAAATAGAACGTATTTCATCAAATAACATGAAATAATAATGTGTGGAGACATCTTGAGAAAATACTATCTTATAAAAATCCTCATATTTTTTTATATGATGAAAAATCCGAACTGTTTTAGGATCCAAATTTGCTACGTCAAGAAAATTCGTATGGAGATAAGGTGCTTGGTAGGATTCTTTTAAATCTACCATAATCTCTTCATAAAATTCTTTAAACACATCCCCTACCTCTTGGTAATGAAAATAGAATGTCCCTCGATTTATATTTGCTTCTCTGCAAAGCTCAGTGACCTTGATATGTGTTAAAGGTTTCTTTTTAAGCAGTTTAATTAAAGCTAAATGTATACTTTGCTTTGTTTTTAATACACGCAAATCATTTTTATTCATCTAGCATTTCCCCTTTATCAAACACTTTTACGTTTTCTGTTCAATATTGTACGTTTTGAATTTTTTTGTTTATTGAAGCTGCTATGATTCAATATTATTATTTTATTGAACAGTTGTAAAATAAGATTAAGGGGAGGATGTTTAGAATGAGATTAATGGATAAAGTAGCGATCGTCACAGGTGCGGCTTCAGGTATGGGGAAGGCAATTGCAGAGCATTACGCAAAAGAAGGTGCTAAAGTAGTTGTTTCTGACTACAATTTTGAAGGTGCTCAAGCTGTGGCTGAAGCAATTAATGCAACTGGCGGTACAGCCATCGCCAACAGAACGAATGTTGCTGAATTAGCAGATTTAGAACAGTTATTCGCAGAAACTAAAAAAGAATATGGCAAGTTAGATATCTTAGTTAACAACGCAGGCATCATGGACGGCATGGAACCAGTTGGTGAAATCTCAGATGAAAAATGGGATCGCGTATTTGCTGTTAATACGACAGGCGTTATGCGTGCAATGCGCATCGCAACAAACATCTTCTTAGAACAAGGACACGGCGTCATTGTGAACAATATTTCAGCAGGCGGATTACAAGGTGCACGTGCAGGTGCAGCCTATACGGCTTCTAAACATGCTGTTACGGGGCTTACAAAAAATACTGCCTATATGTATGCTCTTTCAGGCATCCGCTGCAACGGAATCGCTCCGGGTGGCGTGGAAACAAACATCGGTTCATCTATGACAAATGTGTCTCAATTTGGTATGGGGCGTCAAATGACTGGCTCAGATACAATGCCACGGACAGGTAAACCAGAGGAAATTGCACAACTAGCTGTTTTCTTAGGTTCTGATGAATCAAGCTTTATAAATGGACAAATTATCGCTGCTGACGGCGGCTGGATTGCATACTAATTAGTTCATCTAATTTGTTTGTACAAATCGAAAGCAGAAATGAAAAAAGGCTCCAACATCGAATCTCGATGGTTGGAGCCTTTTATTATGCTAGATTGAACAACATAGCAACAGTCATCAGTAGATAACCCAGCATCGATCCATGCTTATCATCCATCTATATTGAAAACGCAACGAATGGTGGCGTATAAACAAACAGACTTCATACGAACCATTTACACTACTCCACCTTGTTCACCGGATAAAAGAACTCTCCTATGCCAGTTCCTCTTTCTTTTGCTCTTTTCCAAATACAGCACTAACTGTAAAAATGAGCAGCAATATTATAGATATGAGCAGTAGGAAGCTGAAATGCACATATTGTAGATAGATTCCTCCGAAGAGTGGACCGGACAAACTACCGAAGCTAAAGAAAATACTGCAGAGTAAGTTCCCAGTTGGTAACAGCTCTCGCGGTGTCAAATCACTCATGTAGGAAATACCAAGAGAGAAGATGGACCCTACAAACGTACCCGCTAAAAAGAAACAAACTGCTACAAGTATACTATTGGATTCCAAGAAACTACCTACCCCAAAGAATAAGCTGCCTCCTAAAAAGGCCATTAACACTACCTTCCGCCGGCCGATTTTGTCTCCAAGCGTGCCTAGCGGGAATTGTGTGAGGATGCCTCCGATGGAGAAGGCCGCCAATATAACAGAAACCATTGATACGTCTATTTCCTTTCTTAATGCATAGACAGGAAATAAGGAATTCAATGTAGATTCTAAAAAGCCATAGCAAAGCGGTGGCAAAAATGCGACCCAAGCATACTTTAAAGTAACGGCATATCGTTTGAGCATCTTCCCGTTTTCTTTTGTTTGAATAGGCTCTGGTTTTTCGTTTTTCACAAAGAAAATAAATGACCATGCAATTAAACAAAGAATCGAGGATAAGATGAATGGAAATGCTTCAGAAATCTTCGTAAGCGGTACAAAGAAAGGACCAACTGCAAAACCAATCCCAAATGACAAGCCATATATGGCAATATTTTTACCTAAGCGATTAGCAGGTGCAGAGCTTGTAATCCATGTTTGGGTTGAATAATGGAGAGAATGATCTCCAATGCCGATTAGCAATCGTAGGATAAACCAAAACCATACATTCTTCCAAAAAGGAAATAATAACAAACTACTAAAAACTAGTGCACCGCCTATAATAATAATTGGCTTGTAGCCAAATTTTCTAAGCGGCTGCTCGACAAATGGTGCAATAAGTAGTGTTCCGATATAAAGACCCGTTGCATTTAATCCATTTATGGACGATGATACACCGTCCTGTTCAAAAATAACAGAGATGAGCGGCATCAGCATGCCTTGTGAGAACCCAGAAATCGACACAATGATCACAAGGATCCAGAATCTCTTTTGGGCCATTCGTTCATTTAATTCCACAAATCTAAACTCCTTTGCTAGTTAATAATATTCTATGTATTTCCCTATCCCCAACCGGCTTTTGATTAATAAAACACCTTCTCAACTTACTGTTTCCGTTAAGTCTGATTGGGATTTTACATTCTTGATAGGTTCGTGCGGGAGACCTTCTACATCCATTAAGCATGCCCTGAAACAGAATTTTCAACTTACTTTTCTTATAAGTACTTTGTGCCTTTGAAATCCTCTAGCATCGCTTAAAAATAATAGTAACATTTAAACAGAAAGTAGGGAATCTAGTTTACTATTATTTTTTCCTTTTAAAAAACAACACAAAAAGACCCAGTCCACTTTAACGATACGTGTACTGGGCCCTTCAATCTGTTAATATCATATTTTTCTTGGTTTTAAACAATTTTCAGCCTTATTCTGAGAACTGTTTAACTCCGTAGCCAACATTTGCATGACAACATCTTTTCACATGTCTTTTTTTAAGCTAATTCATTTTATTGATAAAGCTTGATCTCGCAAACTCGTAAACAACATTTCCTACACGCTAAACTTGAAGAATCGCTTGTTCAATAATCTTCGTTGCCTTTCACTGCTGTCTAAAAAGTATACATCCTTTCTTTAGATTTATCCTAAGGCATTTAGTTATAAGTAGGCTCATTGTGATTTACATTTACACCAACAATCAGGCGCTTTGGCTAACGGAACTGCCCTCCCTTCACAAAATTAGGATTTTTAGTAAGAACGCTA
Organism: Rummeliibacillus sp. GQ308; assembly: GCF_059759115.1. Lineage (NCBI taxonomy): Bacteria > Bacillati > Bacillota > Bacilli > Caryophanales > Caryophanaceae > Rummeliibacillus > Rummeliibacillus sp. GQ308. Next base: position 26,555 of record NZ_JCAXDQ010000003.1, read on the forward strand.
TATGTTTCTTTCATTAATCCCTCCAATCTCTCGATGATTTCAACCAGCTCTTCTTCCAATGTTCCCTCCAGAAGTATTGAGAAGGAAAACTGATTCCTCATCGGGCCTCCTTTCTTTTAAATTAAAAATAGAATAACATATAACTTTAATTTTGTAAATTTTCATAATCGACAAAATACTTAAATCATACTTTATTCCTAATTCTGTTTTTGATTTGAATTATTATCTCATTTCGTATACGATTGATAGGACGAAATGAGGTGGTACAATGAGCAAGTCAATCACAGACAAAGAGCAACAAGTAACTTACTTAAAAGAGCGCCTTCAAATCTTTATGGAAGTATTGGATGCTATTGATCCAGAAACTGCCGATTTACAGGATATCGATCGCCTTATTGGAATGATGGACGATTTAGAAGATAAGATGGAACAATTTAAAGACCGTCCTGAAATTTAACAAATAAATTACTCCCGAATGGATAAAAATCAAAGAGCGCATAATTGTGCTCTTTTTTTCATATTTTAAGCAGGTTATAATAAGCATGCTTGACAACATTTTATAGGGAGCTGAAAGCTATGAATCTCGAAGTGCTCGAACAAAGCATCTATGATTTAGTAACTGAAACATCGACAAATTTGCCGAAGGATGTCAGACGTGCAATTAAAAAAGCGAAAGATGCAGAAAATGCAGGAACTCGCGCTGCTATGAGCTTAGATACAATTGCCAACAACATTTTTATGGCGGATGATCAAGTATCACCTATCTGCCAGGATACCGGTCTACCTACATTTAAAATTAAAACACCGGTTGGCGTTAATCAGCTTGAAATTAAAGAATGCATCAAAAATGCGATTATCCGCGCTACAAAAGATGCGAAGCTACGCCCAAATGCAGTTGACTCCCTAACAGGTAAAAACAGCGGCGATAATTTAGGCGAAGGCGTGCCTGTTATTAAATTTGAGCAATGGGAAAAAGATTATATTGAGATGAAGTTAATTCTAAAAGGTGGCGGCTGTGAGAACAAAAATATTCAATATAGCCTTCCATGCGAATTAGAAGGACTTGGCCGTGCTGGCCGCGACCTAGAAGGCATTCGAAAATGCATTTTACACTCAGTGTATCAAGCACAAGGACAAGGCTGTGCAGCCGGATTCATCGGAGTAGGTATTGGAGGCGATCGCTCTTCCGGATATGATCTTGCCAAAGAACAGTTATTCCGCCATGTAGACGACGTAAATCCAAATCCTGAACTAGCAAAATTGGAAGATTACATACTAGAAAAAGCAAATACATTGGGCATTGGAACTATGGGATTTGGCGGTGAAGCGACACTACTAGGCTGTAAAATCGGTGTGATGCACCGTATCCCTGCTTCCTTCTTTGTATCTGTTGCATATAACTGTTGGGCATACCGTCGTATGGCTATCGATCTTGATGCTAATTCTGGCGAAATCAAAAATTGGCATTATCAAGATGGCGAAAAAATTGCCTTTGACGAAACAGCAGCAACACAAGACGATCAACCATCTAAAGAAGTGATTGAGCTGCGCGCACCAATTACAGAGGAACAAATCCGTTCACTTAAAGTTGGAGACGTAGTTAAAATTACAGGACGCATGTACACAGGCCGTGACGCCATCCACCATCATTTGACATCACATGATGCACCGGTTGATTTAAATGGTCAAATCATTTACCACTGTGGCCCTGTTATGGCAAAGGATGAAGACGATCGCTGGGTAGTGAAAGCAGCTGGCCCTACTACATCTATTCGCGAAGAACCATACCAAGGCGACATTATGAAAAAATTCGGCATTCGTGCTGTTATGGGTAAAGGCGGCATGGGTCCAAAAACATTACAGGCGCTTAAAGAACACGGTGGTGTTTATTTAAATGCAATTGGCGGAGCTGCACAGTATTATGCAGACTGTATCAAGTCTGTCGATGGTGTTGATCTAATGGAATTCGGTATTCCAGAAGCCATGTGGCATTTAAGTGTAGAAGATTTCACAGCTGTTGTGACAATGGATTCGCACGGCAACTCATTGCATGCTGATGTCCAAAAATCTTCATTAGAAAAACTGGCGGCACATGCAGAGCCCGTCTTTAAATAGAATAAAATAGTATAAAAAAGGGTATTAAGCAACAATTGCTTAATACCCTTTTTGTTTCCCGCTTCTTCTTCCCTTGCATACACTGTGAAAGTAGTAGCCGGGTAAGAGACTCGGACAAAATGTTATTTCAAATTAGTTCTATTTATTAATTCTCTTTCAAATTCATTCTTATAATAAAGACTTTCTTGTGTTCCGTTCCAGACGGCGCACCCGCAAGCTTGGCTTCAATCTCCTCGTCCCTACGTTCCTGCGGGGCTTTCAGCTCAAGCTATTCCCGCAGGAGTCGCCGTCCTCTATACACACCATACTAAATGAGATTCACCTTTTTTACCTTTGAAAGAAGCTACTTTAGTTCTGTACCAACCTCAGTAAAACGCCATACAAAAAATAACTAGTTAATCATTTTATTTTTGAATTAATACTCTTCCTCTCTTTGTACCCTTATGTTATAATAATTATAAATAAGTAATTACTATTAATTAATTACTAAAGGTTGAATAATCACCTTTAATAAAGGTTTTGATATTGATTTTCATTATCAGGAGGGATGAATGTTGGAAATTACAAAAGAGAATAATACTCATCTAATTGAGAAAACAAAAGAACATGGTGAACTGATAGCAGCTATTTTCTCAGGATTGTTCATATTAATTGCTTGGTTACTAGGAAAAGATGGGCATACGGCAGCTTCTATCGTTTTCTATGTGATCGCATTTATTGTAGGCGGCTTTGCGAAAGCAAAAGAAGGCGTAGAAGAAACGATTGCAAACAAAGAGTTAAATGTAGAATTTCTAATGATATTAGCAGCTATTGGATCAGCAATCATTGGCTATTGGACAGAAGGCGCGATCCTCATCTTTATATTTGCAGTGAGCGGTGCATTAGAAACTTATGCCATGAACAAAAGCCATAAAGAAATCTCCGCATTGATGGATTTGCAGCCGGAGGAAGCATGGCTTGTAAAAGATAATGGCGAGATTGAAAGAGTTGGGATTTCCACTCTACAAGTCGGCGACCATTTACTTGTTAAACCAGGTGAACGTGTCCCTGCAGATGGTGTAATCATCGATGGGATGACGACTCTCGATGAAGCAGCCATTACTGGCGAATCCATTCCAGTCTCTAAAGGCATTAAAACAGATGTATTTGCTGGTACTGTAAACCTCTCAGGTGCTATTACAATGAAGATGACAAAATCGAATATGGAGTCATTATTTCAAAAAATAATTGACCTCGTTCAATCAGCACAGAGCGAAAAATCACCTTCTCAGCAATTCATTGAACGTTTTGAAGGTACCTATGTGAAATGTGTGCTCCTAGCAGTAGCTTTGATGATGTTTATTCCACACTTTTTACTTGATTGGAGTTTCCAAACTACCTTCTACCGTGCAATGGTTCTACTTGTAGTAGCTTCACCATGTGCGCTCGTAGCGTCCATTATGCCCGCTACTCTATCCGCCATTTCAAACGGTGCAAAAAATGGGATTCTATTTAAAGGCGGACTCCATATTGAACATTTAAGTGTATTAAAAGCAATTGCCTTTGATAAAACTGGCACACTTACGCAAGGTAAACCTATTGTAACTGACTTCGTTGCAGCCAAAGGCGAAAATGGGAAGGCTTTACTTTCGCTTCTTGCCGGAATTGAAGCGAAGTCTAACCACCCGCTTGCGCAAGCTATTACAAAATACGCTGTAGCCAATGAGCTTACAAACTATCCACAAGCACAAATTGAAGATTTGCCTGGCTTTGGCTTGAAAGGAATTGTTGCAGGAAAAGCCTATAAAGTCGGAAAAGCAGATTTTGTTGGAGAACAATTGGCTCGGGAATTTGAAAATAATATTGCACTAGAGCTAGCCGAACAAGGTAAAACTGTAATCTTTCTTTCAGATGATACTAGAATCCTAGCACTTGCTGCCATGAAGGATACCGTTCGCCCGGAAGCAAAGCATGCTATCTCTCTTTTAAAAAGTATGGGAATCCAGACTGTCATGCTAACAGGTGATAATGAAGTAACGGCAAAAGCTATTGCAAAGGAAGCGGCAGTAGATTCATATATTGCCGAATGCTTGCCTGAGACAAAAGTAAATCATATTAAAGAATTGATGGGCTCCTATCACCATGTTGCCATGGTGGGAGATGGCATTAATGATGCCCCCGCCCTAGCAACTGCTACATCTGGTATCGCTATGGGCGAAGGTACAGATGTGGCCCTAGAAACAGCCGATGTGGTCCTTATGAAGAATGACTTGACCAAGATTGCTTATGCAGTGAAGCTTTCACGAAAAATGCAAAGAATTGTAAAACAAAATATGTTCTTCTCCATCGCTGTTATTGCCCTATTAATTATCTCGAATTTCATGCAGGCAGTCGATTTGCCTCTTGGAGTTGTCGGACATGAGGGTAGCACTATCCTGGTTATCTTAAACGGCTTACGCCTACTAAAGAAAATAAAGTAAGCTTGACTCAGTAGGGGATTTTTCTCTTCCCTGCTGATGGTGAGTGTTCCAATCGGACTTCTACGGGCAGTTATCCCACATTTAGCTGCCCGTAGAAGCATATTAAAATAAAACATTTAAAAAGCGGCAGGTCATTCAATATAGAATGACCTGCCGCTTTTTCATTAAGCTGTTCTATGACTTTTTGATTCCTGTATTTCTCTTCTCTTTTGGACAAGCGCATTCACTTGTCCGCCAACCATCAGGATAATACCAGTGATGTATAGCCAAAGCATTAGAATGATAATACCACCGATACTTCCGTAAGTAGCGGAATAATTTGAGAAGTTGTTGATATAGAAAGAAAAACCATATGAAACGATTAACCAAGCCAATGTAGAGAACAAGGCGCCTACCCATACGCTTTTTAAATCCAACTTCATGTTTGGCATCAACCAATACATAAGCGTGAGGACAATAAATATAACAACGGGAGGCAAAATATAACGGAACTTGTTCCAAACGGCGAGGAAACCATTCTCTAATCCAAATGCAGAGAATAATAGTTTACCAATTTGCTCACCGAATACAGGCAATACAAGTGCCACTACAACTAAGCCGATTAATAGAATCGTGAATATTAAAGAGTAAAGCCTTACTTTAAGAAATGGCCGCGTCTCTTCTTGGTCATAAGAGCGATTCAATGATTTATTTAGCGCATTTACACCATTAGATGCTGACCATAACGTACCAAGAATACCGATCGACAATAAGCCGCCATGACGATTCTTTAAAACTTCAGAAAGTGTATCAGACGTAAGAGAATAGATTTGGTCAGGCATAACTTCTTCTAAAAGTGTATATACTTGGCTAACGGATAAATGAAGATACGGCAGCAATGTCACGATAAAAAGCAGCATCGGGAATAAGGAGAGTAAAAAGAAATAAGCTAATTGCGCTCCAAATCCCCCGATGTCTTCTTTCTTCACTTTCTCGATAAGCCCCATGATAAAACCCTTATTTGTTGTAATATCAAAGTGACGCTCTTTCTTTTTCTTCTTCTTTTCTTTTTTATCCAGGTTTTCTTCGTTTTCTAATTGCACAAATGTATCTTTATCGATGTATTCAGCAGCATCGCCTTTCCGTGTTTTGGTTGTCTCGGAATCTGCTGAAAGACCAAATTCGTGTCCCTTCTCCATAATCCCGCCCCTTTATCTTCTTCAACTTATAGATGAATAACAGATTCATTTGATTCGGTATTGGTTGAAGGTAATTGTTGTTTTACATCTTTGATATTAGATGAAAATGTATCTTTCGTTTCCATCACAATGTTTTTAACTTTCGGTGTAAGTTCTTGGATTTCTTCTACTTTTTTCATATAGAAGTCTTTGTCTTTCATAAATGTATTGTATAGAGATTTAACTTTCCCTGTTCTTGCTTGGATACTATTCATTAATTCATCTCGGTTATTTGCAAAATATTGCATGTCTACCCAATAGCGCTTCAGTACTTTTTTTGTTGTTTGACGTGTATTGCGGTCTGCCATACTAAGTGCTGCACCTGCTACTGCTCCTAATGCTAATCCTGTAACTAATTTATTTGACATAATAATCCTCCTCCATACTTTTACAATGTTATATGCCTATTATACCCTACTGATTTATATGTAAAACAGTTTGCCCGTTAAAAAACTCCTTACCTATTTAAAAGGATTTTTAATTGTTGTTTTATGGAATTTCTTAACTATAGAAATTTAAATTCAAAAAGGGGGTAATGGAATGACCAATTTTTTAGCAAAGCTGAACGAGGTCTTAGGAGATTTTTCATCAATGCTTTGGGGAATACCGCTTATTGTCTTAATTGTTGGCACAGGCATTTTTCTCACACTTCGAATCAGCTTTTTGCAAATCAGACTTCTTCCACAAGCTTTGAGATTAGTATTCTCGAAAAAACACGACAAAACGGCAGATGGTGATATCTCCCAGTTTCAAGCACTTACAACAGCTCTTGCTGCTACAGTTGGAACCGGAAACATTGTTGGTGTAGCAACAGCCGTTATTTTAGGTGGACCAGGAGCTGTCTTTTGGATGTGGGTGTCGGCTTTCTTCGGCATGGCGACTAAGTATAGTGAGGCTATACTAGCTGTTCGCTATCGTGTAAAAGATGCGAAAGGGCAAATGGCTGGCGGTCCGATGTATTATTTGGAACACGGCCTAAAACAAAAATGGCTGGCTGTTTTGTTTGCCTGTTTTGGCGTACTAGCTTCTTTTGGCATTGGGAATGGAACACAATCTAATTCAGTTGCAGGCGTTGTTAATGCTACATTTAGTGTACCTACTTGGGTCACTGGCCTCATTCTAACTGCCTTTGTCGCGCTTGTCATTTTGGGCGGCATTAAATCTATCGGAAATGTAACAGCTATTTTTGTACCTATTATGGCGGTCTTTTATCTTGCAGCAGGACTTATAATTATGATTATGAATATTACCGAAATACCAGCTGCTTTCCTTACAATTATTAAAATGGCCTTTACAGGCGAAGCTGCTCTTGGCGGAGCCGTTGGTGCAGCTATACGTTATGGTGTTGCACGTGGGGTATTCTCGAATGAAGCAGGTCTTGGTTCTGCACCAATCGCAGCAGCAGCTGCTAAAACGGATCTGCCGGGACGACAAGCTTTGGTTTCAATGACGCAAGTGTTTTTAGATACATTCCTTATTTGTTCAATTACAGGAATCACAATTGTCATGTCTGGTGTTTATACAAATAAAGGTTTGCAAGCAAATGAACTGACAACAGCAGCATTCAGTCACTTCTTGGGTGGTTGGGGTCCTTATGTTGTAGCGATTGGTCTTATTTTCTTTGCCTCATCTACAATTTTAGGTTGGGCTTATTATGGAGAAAAATGTTTACAATATCTCTTCAAGGGTCAAACAGCTATATATATTTACCGCGTGATATTTGTTGCTTTCGTATTCGTCGGTTCTACCGTTGCATTGGATCTTATTTGGACATTCTCAGATATCGCAAACGGATTAATGGCTATTCCTAACCTGATCGGCTTATTAGGTCTTTCTGGCATTGTAGTTTATGAAACGAAGCGGATTCAAAATAAACTAAAAGAAGAAAAAGCTCTAGCAAAACAGATGGATATGCCTGATTCTAAAAAAGCGAGCTGATACTAGTATAAAATGCTGGCCCAATCGTAAAAGGAATTGACAATCATAGGCTATAAGTGGAATGATACTATAGTATACATCTATCAAAAGCAGGAGGAATCCCTTTGAATCTTACAGAACCGACAACAGAAAATGTAACTTTCATGATTGAGGCCATAAAAGAAAAGCTTCGCATGGTCAATGCAGATGCGATGAAGCCCGAACATTTCAGCACCAATCATTATGAAGATTTGGTTTACTTATATGATATGGTGATGAAGCGCGATGCTTTTAGTCCAAGCGAAATGCAAGCAATTGTAGCAGAACTTGGCTCATTGCGTGACTAAAAATAGGCTAATGAAAAAACCGAACTATATGTGAAATTTAATTTAATTTCACATTGGTTCGGTTTCTTTTTATTATTTTACTTTTGAATCAGCTAAAGCTATTTTTCTATTCTCCAGTTTTCGATTCATTAACGGAGGCATCTTTATTGATTGTAGGATTTGTTGAAGAGCCATCTTTTTTCACTAAAGGTTGGATAAGAACTTCAACCCGCCGGTTTTTGGAACGCCCCTCATCAGAATTATTAGACGCGATTGGATTATTTTCTCCATATCCTTTTGCACTAAAGAAAGAAGAATCTAATTTAGGGTTTTGATCCACGATTAGCTTCAAAAAGTTTACAGCACGCATTACACTTAGTTCCCAGTTCGATGAAAACTCGGCGGTATGCATCGGCACATTATCCGTATATCCCGTAATGACAACACTACGTTTTGGATCAAATACAAGAAGCTTCGATAATTCCCTCGCTGTTTTCTCATACTCGCTTTTAACTACCGCTTTCCCTGGATCAAATAATACGCTGTCTCGTATCGTCACCAGAAGCCCTTCGTCAGTTAACTTGGTTTCAAATTGTTTTTCTAGTTCATTGACCGCTATAAAATCATCAACATTACCTTTAATCTTGGATAAAGATTTTTGGTCTTCCAGATAAGCTGAATTTTTGCTCGTCTCATCGCTCTTCGGATCGTTCGGCATTGTATCAGACGGATAGTCCATAACGCCTTTTCCCCCGTCAAATACTGCATTAAATACCGATGAAAGCTCATGCAGCTTTTGATTATCGACTGTACTCGAGGCAAAAAGTACGATAAACAATGCCAGTAATAAAGTTAATAAATCTGAATAAGGAAGCAGCCATGCTTCTGGAATTTCCTCATGCTCCTTTTTATGCTTTTTAGCTCTCTTCGCCAAGGCCGCTCGCCCCGCTTTCGCCCAATATTTTTTTACGGTCTTCTTTTGTTAAGTAAGAAGCAAGCTTTTGTTCAATGACACGCGGCGCCTCTCCCTCTAATACGGAAAGAATCCCTTCAATCATTAGCATTTTTTGACGTACTTCATTGCTCGATTTTCGTTTAAGCTTGTTGGCAAACGGATGCCAAAGAACATACCCTGTAAAAATCCCGAGTAATGTTGCAATGAACGCAGCCGAAATCGCATGGCCGAGCTTTTCAATATCATTCATATCTTTTAGTGCGGCAACCAGACCGACAACCGCCCCTAAAACCCCTAAAGTAGGAGCGTATGTACCTGCTTGTGTGAACATCCCAGCGCCAGCACTGTGGCGTTCTTCCATAGCCTCTACTTCTTCTGATAAGACATCGCGGATATAATCAGCATTTTGTCCGTCAATTGCGAGTGACAGGCCGTTCTTAAGGAAAGGATCATCGATTTCTGCTACTTTTCCTTCCAGTGCAAGCAAGCCTTCTCTTCTTGCCAGGTCTGCCCATTCTGAAAATAATTTAATAATGTCCGTGTCTTTACCTAACTTTTGTTCAGTAAACAATATTTTAAAAAGTTTTGGCAATCTTTTTAATTCACTCATTGGGAAGGCAATTGTTACGGTTGCCATTGTCCCTAAAATAATTATGAATATAGCTGCTGGATTCATTAAGGCATCGGGTGTTACACCTTTAAAGTACATCCCAACGATTAAGGCAACGACCCCCATAATAAGACCAACAATTGATGATAAATCCATTTCTGTACCTCCAAAGTGTCATTCTTGTTATTATTTCGGTTACTTCTCTCTAATGTTAATATTCTACCGTGAACAAACTAGAATATTTGACTAAAATCCAAAAACTTCGTGAATTATAAAATATTTGTAGACAAATATTGTTCGCTACAATTATGATGCGAGTATTTGCAAAACTATTTTAAATTGATAAAATTATCATAGAATTTAAAGTTCATCTTCAAACTATGTTGGCATAGAAGTATCTAGGGATGCTTTCTATTCCACTGATTTGTAAATGAGCAATTTTGGAGGAGATCTTTTATGAAAACGTTTCAAGAGAAGTTAGATAGTTATGCCGAATTGGCAGTAAAGGTGGGGGTGAACCTTCAACCGAGCCAATATCTGTTTATCCAAGCATCAATTGACCAAGCTGAGTTTGTTCGATTAGTCGTGAAGAAGGCTTACGAAGCAGAAGCAAAAGAAGTCTTTGTCCACTATTCAGATGATTTGCTGACACGCATGCATTATGACATGGCACCAGAGGATGCCTTTGGTTTCTTTGCCCCTTGGCACGCAGAAGAGAAAAACTGGTTAGCTGACCATGGTGCAGCATTTATGACCATCAAATCACAAAGCCCTGATCTTTTAAAAGGTGTTGACCCTAAAAAAATCGCACTTCAACAAAAGGCGGCAGGTCAGGCATTGCAGCACTTCCGCCAAGCTTCCCAATCTAATAAAATCAGTTGGAACATTATAGGTACGCCTTCTAAAGAATGGGCTGCAAAGGTTTTTCCTGAGCTAGAGGAAGATAAACAAGTACCAGCCCTATGGGAGGCTATCTTTAAAACAGTCCGCGCTGACTTAGACAATCCGCTTGAAGCTTGGGAAGCTCATGATGAAGTATTACATGAAAAAGTAAAACATCTAAACGGTAAAAAATATCAAAAACTTCACTACACTGCCCCAGGTACAGATTTAACGATCGAATTGCCGAAGGGACATGTGTGGAGTGGTGGCGGAAGCAAAAATCAAAATGGCAAACCTTTCATGGCCAATATTCCGACAGAGGAAGTGTTCACTGCGCCTCATAAAGATGGTGTTAATGGCTACATCACATGCACAAAGCCACTTAGCTACGCAGGCACAATTATCGATCACTTTACCTTAACATTTGAAAATGGAAGAATTGTGGATGTAAAAGCAGAAGAAGGCGAAGATGTCTTAAAAAATCTAGTTGAAACAGATGAGGGTTCACATTATCTAGGTGAAGTAGCTCTTGTTCCGCATGATTCGCCAATCTCCAACTCCGGTTTACTATTCTATAATACGCTATTCGATGAAAATGCTTCTAACCATCTAGCAATCGGTAGCGCATATGCATTCTGTATTGAAAATGGCACAACAATGACTGCTGCAGAACTCGAAAAACACGGTATAAACCAAAGCATTATGCATGTTGATTTTATGGTTGGCTCCAAAGATATGGACATTGAAGGCATTACAGAAGATGGACGTTCAGAAGCTGTCTTCCGCAATGGAAACTGGGCATTCTAAGCTCCCCATAAATAACCAATTTATTTTCACGTAAAAGTGGTATAATAATAGTGTTCTATTAATCTTATAGAAACCTGTTTTAACCTTATAATTCAAGAAAAAATCATGTATACTATTTATATAAAGTGAAACTACAATTAGTAGGTTATTCCCTACTAATTGTTAGTTTTACCAATCGGGCGGTTACGGGCAATAAACCCCAGTCTAAACTTCCCGTTTGCACTTACTTTCGTTTTGGGGTTTACCATCCGCTAATGCGGAATAAAATTATTTAATACATGGAGGGCTATGATAATGGCAACTTTTATGGTTACTGTATTAGGCGTATTCTTCGCAATTATGGGCACTGGCGCTATTCTTGTTCACTTTTTGCGTGATGGGCTTAATTCTTCAACTTCTCATATTATCGATCCAAAACCAGAAACTAAGTTCTAATAAAAAGGAGCAGCCTGTAATCTAGCAGGCTGCTCTTTTTATTTCACAATCTATTAACATTTTCATCACAATTTCACTTTTATTTGTATCTTTAACTCCTTTAAACTACCATTTATTGGGTTTATATATCAACCTTCTATCTATCTACCTCTGTAATGATTGTTACATACCATAATATAACATGCTGATCCCTCTAAAAATATCATATACTTATAGAACCTAAGGTTATTCGAGGAGGAATTGTACGCATGTTTTCGCCAACAACTATTGGAATCGATTTGGGCACTGCCAATACATTAATATATACAAAAAATAAAGGAATTATCATAAATGAACCTTCTGTCGTAGCTTATAATGTGAATACAAACCAAGTGATAGCGACAGGTACTGAAGCAAAGGAAATGGTCGGCAAAACGCCGATAGCTATTCAGGCAGTTCGTCCTCTAAAAGACGGTGTGATCGCTGACTTTGATATGACTACTGCTTTAATCAAGTCAATGATGGAAAAGGCTGCAAAAGTAATGGGCTCTTCTCTACGCAAACCAAACGTTGTGGTTTGTACTCCCGCAGGAGCAACATCCGTTGAAAGACTGGCGATTCAAGATGCGGTAAGACAATGCGGCGCTAAGGAAGTATTTTTAATTGAAGAATCTGTGGCAGCTGCTATAGGTGCTGATCTTCCTGTAAGCGATCCTATTGCGAGCGTTATTGTAGACATTGGTGGCGGTACAACAGAAGTCGGTATTATATCATTCGGCGGAATTGTAACCTCTAACACATTGAAACTTGGCGGCGACCATATGAATGAAGAAATTATTCAATATGCACGCAAGGAATTCAACGTCCTGATTGGTGAGCCTACTGCTGAAAAAGTAAAACAGGAAATTGGTTACGCGCTGATTGACCATCCTGTCGAAACAATGGAAATCAGAGGACGCGATATCGTTACTGGTTTACCTAAGATTATCTCTGTGAATTCGTATGATATACAAAATTGTTTAAAAGAGAACCTTTTAGCGATATTAGAATTAATTAGTAGGACCCTTGAATGCTGCCCTCCAGAACTATCGGGTGATATTGTAGATCAAGGTGTGATATTGACTGGCGGTGTATCACTGTTAAAAGGTATGACAGAATGGCTTTCAAATGAATTGGATGTACCTGTTCATCTTGCGCCAGAACCTCTTGAATCTGTTGCTGTCGGCACAGGTAGATCGATTGATACCATTCATTTCCTTAAGAAATAATTTACACAAAAACACATGGCGCGCTTTTTATCGAAGCTGCCATGTGTTTTCTTTTATTATTCGACTTATTCCCCGGGAAATAGCACGACATTTTCCTACAATCCCCTCAGTAATTTGCGGGCGTTATTCGACCATTTCCTCCACCGGGCCTTACCCTTTCAATAATCTTCCTCTAAATAAGAATATAAATAATGATCTTCCCATTTCCCATTAATATATAGAAGACTTCGGAGTAATCCTTCTCGGTTAAATTTTGCTTTTTCAAGTACACGGACTGAAGCTATATTTTTAGGAGAAACATAAGCTTCTAAACGATGCAGGCATAAATCATTAAAAGCAAATTTGACAACAAGTGAAAGAGCTTCCGTCACAATTCCTCTGCCAGTATGGGATTCATCCATTGAATAACCCACAAATGCGCTTGAAAATGGCATACGCTTTATCGAATACAAAGAGATATGCCCTACCATTTCCTTGGTTTGTATATCAAATATGCCAAAGCTATACTCACGGTTTAGACGCATTTGCTGAATTGATTCTTGTATTTTTTTTAATTGAACCTTTTCAGTATAATATTCGGGCGGATGCAGTGGTTCATGTACTGACCAATAACGCATATTGCGCGCAACCATATTCGTAAATGGCGTGACATCTGACTCCATTAATACCCGTAGAAAACATCGTTGCCCCTCTATAACAATCATGTTACTTCTCACCCTCTTTTAAAAATCTCTATTGTGTTAGAATCTTTTTCGCAACTTATAAGAGTTATGTACCCCATAATAAGAAATACTGTGCATTTTCACTAAATATGTATCCTTTCCTAAAATTTCCGAATGCTCTCTTTTTTATTTTACTGGAAATTTCACGAAAATGATATTTGTTGTTAAAGCAAAACGAATGTATACTTAAAGATAGTGGTTTTTTGTTATTATTACAGCTCACTTCTATCATTTGTAAAAATATTAGTTTTGGGCATATTGTTATTCTACAGTTTATGTTAAAGGGGGAGATTTTAATGGGCAGGCTACTCATCATTTCGCTTAGCTTTATCGCAATGACCGTTTTTAGCATTATGGCAAATTTGATGCCATTGAACGGTTATACAACAAGTGAAATCTCCAACCGCTATACCGTCCTTTTTAGCCCTGCTGGATATGTTTCTGTAATTAAAATCTTTATTTATATTATTTTAGGTTTGTGGGTTTACCTGCAATGGAAAAAACGGCAGGCACAGCAGAACATAACGGGAGTGCAAACAGCCTTATTTTCTTTCAGTGCTCTATTTAATATTTTATGGCTTTACTTGTGGCATTATGAATATTTCACATGGTCTATTATTGCCATATTGTTGATGGTTTTGTCGTTAATTGGGCTATATTTTACATATCCTAATTGGCAAAATACTTGGAGTGGGAGAATTCCTATTTCTTTATTCCTAGCTTGGGAAAGTATCATTGCATTTATGAATATTGCATTTCTATTTACACATAATCACTGGAATTTCTTAAGTTTAAGCGATCCTTTATGGACAGTTATCGCACTTACTGTTGGCACAGCAGCAGCACTCCATTTGCGATATCACCATGACGACTATGTTTTTCCTATCGTATATATTTGGACATTTATCGGTATAGCATTTAAGAACGGCTTTGATGAATTGCTCGTTTCGACTGCTGCTTTATTTTTAAGTGGCGTCCTGCTCGTTGGAATTTTACTAATTAAAAAAACAAAGCCCTCTGAATAATCAGATGGGCTTTGTTTTTTAATCTAACTTTGTTGTAATAATAGGCACGCCATTAGTGACAATAATAGTATGTTCAAGCTGAGCAACAAGAGATTTGTCTGGCGTTACAAATGTCCAGCCATCACCTGCTTCAACAATATGCTCCGCTTTTTGTGAGATAAATGGTTCTACAGCTAAAACCATACCTTCTTTCAACATAGTACGTTCCCAAGCATCAAAATAGTTAAGAACGTGTTGTGGTTCTTCATGAAGAGAGCGTCCAATACCATGTCCTGTCAGATTCATGATGACGTTTAAGCCGTGATCACGCGCCTCACGCTCTACTGCTTTGCCGATTTGGTTTAGTTTAGAACCTGCTTTAACTTTCGTCATAGCACGTTCGAATGCACTTGATGCTACATCACAGATTTTTTGGATATCTGCATTATCCACATCTCCTACGATAAACGAAATGCCGGTATCTGCATAATAACCATCCACATGTCCAGACACATCAATGTTAATCAAATCGCCTGCTTTTAATTTATAATTGTTCGGGATGCCGTGTGCTACTTGTTCATTGACGCTTAAGCATGTGTATCCTGGAAAATCATATTCTGCTTTAGGTCCAGAAACCGCACCTTTCTCGTCAAATAGCTTTCCAGCCAAATCATCCAATTCTTTAGTCGTTACGCCTGGCTTAGCCGCTTCTTTTAAAGCCTCACGAATTTCGGCCATAGCACGGCCAGCTTTCATCAAAGCATCTATTTCTTCTTGCGTTTTTGCAATCATGTAAAACGATCCCTTCTGATTAATCTCGCTATTTAACTATACCACAAAATTCTGTGATGAAGTGAAAACCGGCTCAGTGGAGGTTTCTCTATTCCCCCTCATAACCTGCTAACCAAACAGCTACTTAGAATTTGAAAATGCGAGGTAAATTAAGTGTACTTTTCTAAATTAACATATGCGTTTCTATAAAAATAAGTGCTTGCGCTTTAAGAAAAAACCGCCGTTCAAAATGTTCGGCTCATAGGAAACAACAAAAGCAGATGGGGCTATTTTTGTAATGCAATCTCGGAAATACCTTTCCTCTTTTCTCTTGGCAATCACTTTCAAACAGAGACGTTCCCCATCTTTACCATTACCAATCCATGCTGTGACGCCAAAGCCTTCATCCCTCAATTTGCTAACCAACCCCTGCTGTTCTCTGTCAACAATCACATCAAAGATCATATAACCTAGCGCTAGTTTGCTTTCAATGAGACCACCAGAATAAACGCCTAATCCCCATCCTACGCAATAAGCTAATATATTGAGCGGACGGTCTAAATTATCCAGCACAATCTTCAACCCCATCAAATAGATAAAGACCTCAGCTACAGACATCAGTGATGCTACAATTCGATATCCTTTTATCACAAGAATCATACGCAATGTTACCAGTGTCATATAAACAATATTGATAATAATAATTAGTAAAAGCATCTCCAACAGATTCACCCCGCAATCAATTATTAGTATGTAGATTTATTACAATCCATACCCAGTCATGAAACTAAAAAAACGAATTGAGTTCCGTTACGATTCGCTAGTATTAGCAAACTATATTAAAGAAGATCGGAATAAATACGATAAAATTGTTATAGAATTTTTAGGTAATCAAATCTTATAAACTTTTAGCTTCTGCCGAAGAAGATACCTTAAAACAAGAAGGGTGGAAATTATATGAAGAATAGACTTGATCCACTAGAAGCAGCCTTACAGTTTGTTGAAAAACATTTTCATAATTGTCAGGGAGCTATCTTAGCTGGGAGTGTTGTTCGAGGACAAGCAACTGAAACTTCTGATTTAGATATCATCATATTTGACAAAAGTTTTCCTTTTTCTTATCGTGAATCCCTTATTGTATTTGGATGGAATATTGAACTGTTTGTTCATAATTTGAAGTCTTATCGTTTCTTTTTTGTAAGTGATTGTAAAGAAGGAAGGCCTACAATGCCAAGAATGGTAAGTGAGGGCAAAATTTTAAAAGATACAGGAGTATTATCGGCTATTAGAAAGGAAGCCAAAGACTTAATAGAACAAGGGCCAGAAGATTGGACAAAAGAAACAATGGACATAAAGCGATATTTTGTTACGGATGTGTTAGATGATTTAATTGGTTGTCAAAATAGAGCTGAAGGCATTTTTATTGCGAGCACACTCAGCGAATTAGTTAGTGAATTCATCCTTCGAAGTAATGGCAAATGGATTGGTACATCAAAATGGGTTTATCGTTCATTAGTTCATCATGACAAGAAACTTGCAAACGAATTTGTTGAAGCATTCGACGCATATTATAAATCAAATGATATTTGTAAGATTGTATGCCTGACTGATCAAGTCCTTCAACCATTTGGTGGAAGATTATTTGAAGGCTTCTCTTTAGGAAAATAACCTAATAAATAAAAACGCTCAGAATGTATCTGAGCGTTTGTTCATTGTATTGCTAATACCAAGACGAATTCTTAATGTAATTAGCAGTCTTCCCTCATTAATTTTTCGGGTTAGCTATTCGTGGCGCAGACTTAAAGAGCAGCGCAACGACAATAATCGTTAAAATAATAGCAGGAATCATATAAGAGCCGTTGTACACAATAGAGTACCAATATACATTTTGCTTTCCTGCATATTCAGCAAAGAACACGATTCCCGCCAATGTATGTGCTGCATATTTTAATAATCCGCCAATAAATGTTCCAATTGTTATAGCAACGATCATTTTGCCAGTTTGGCCACGTCGGTTGGCAGCAATCATCATGCCTCGCATCACACCAGCTAAGCCTACAGCTGTAAATGCAAAGAAATAATCGATGAAGCCTTGCAAAGGCGTTAACACATAGGCGCCCCCTATTAACACTTGCAATCCGCCAATTAATAGCCCTGTAACGAGTCCAGCCATTGTCCCCCAACGAAATGCCATCAGTACAATCGGAACCATTACAAGGCTAATAGAACCGCCCTGTGGCCATAGACTAAAGGACAGCTTATCCAGTACAAATCCGATCGCTGCAAATATGGCGATTTCAATCATCATTAATAAACGTTTCTTATTCAATATACTTCCTCCCGTATTTCGATGCAGCCCACTCTTGCCTAAAGCGTATTCCCGTAAACAAGTATTCCAGAAGATTTCCACCCAAATAAAAAACGACATTAGGATAGCCCTAACATCGAAATAAGTCGGTCTCTATCCACATTCCTACGCAAGCATTAACTTACAGGTTCAAAGGGTTAGAATTTCGGATTCACTCTCAGCCGCCCATTTGCGGCTCCCCTCGTGGTCGATACATCAGTATTTAATTGAACACATTTATTGTACTTGATTTGATTTTAAATTGCCATGGTAATTTTCATCTTTCTGAATCTTTCAGTGAGCCCTGTGCGTATGTATAGATATATGGAGGTGTCAAAATTGGAATTGGAAAACAATAATAACCGTGTAATCTCTTCTTTGTGTTATTTTAGTATATTTTTTGCTGGATTTATCTTGCCCGTCATCGTGTATTTTGCTGTAAAGGAACAAGAAGTGAAAAGGCATGCTAAGCGCGCCTTACTCTCTCACCTTCTTCTTCTGGTCCCTACCATTATTGGCGTCATTATATTTATGGCCGTGGTGGCTGGAGCCGGTTTTTACAGTTATTCATTTGAAACAGGGAGCCCAGATGCATCGTCCAATGATGGTATGTGGATTATGGGAGCATGGCTTATCTTTATTGTTGTAGAAGCTATCCTTTCGCTAGGCGTGTTCATTTGGAATATTGTACAAGGAATTAAAGTACTCAAAGTTTAAAATACTGTTAATATGGCTATTAGTTAAATATACACAAGCTCATCAATGAATGGAGTGCTACTATATGCAATTACGAAAAGTAATAAAAACTGTAATCAAAATCGCACCAGTTGTTTATCCAATCATCTTAAAAGTGATTGATGCAAGACATGATAAAAAAGCAATGAAAAAATAATCACTAAAAACGCCGTATTCTCTGTGGAATACGGCGTTTTTTTATATGAACTTTAAGTTGAGATTAAAAGGTATAGCAACACATAAGCATGACTACTTAAAATGCCCAGCTGCCATTGCGGAAAATAGGCTCAACTGTACCGTCTGCTAGAACGCCGTCGATATCCATTTCTCCGCTACCAATCATGAAGTCTTCATGAGTAATTGATGTATTAATACCTTTTTCTTCGAGCTCCTCTTTTGTCAGGCTGCTTCCACCTTCATAGCATGTCGGATAAGCTTCGCCAATCGCCAGGTGGTTAGAGGCATTTTCATCGAAAAGCGTATTGTAGTAAAGAATATTTGATGCAGAGATAGGCGACTCATGTGGTACAAGAGCAACTTCGCCAAGGTACTTAGAACCTTCATCCGCTTTGACTAATTCTTGCAGCAAATCATGACCAACCTCTGCTTCAGCTTTTACAATCTTTCCACCTTCGAATGTCAGCTTAAATTGATCGATAACATTACCTTGGAAAACAAGCGGTTTTGTATTCGATACAAAGCCGTTCACCCCGTATTTTGATGGCATTGTGTACACTTCTTCTGTTGGCATATTTGCTACAAACGAAGAACCAGCAGGTGTATGGCTCGCACCTGTGCACCAAATATGCTTATCTGGCAATTCAATTGTTAAATCAGTGCCAGGCGCTTTATAATGCAGCTTTTGATAACGTTTTGCGTTTAAAAGATCTGCTCGCGCATCTAGGTTTTTCAAATGTTGTTCCCAGTTGTCTACAGCATTTCCTTCACCAATATGAACCGTTTTGAAGATCGCTTCCCATAATGCTGGGAGCTGCTCTTCTTCTTTTAAATCAGAAAATACTTTTGCAGCCCATTTCTTCGATGGTACAGCAATAATAGACCACGCAATCTTGTCGTTCATCACTGCATCGCGATAGTTTTCAAGCGCTTTGCCTGATGCTTTTTGCTGTGCGGATAGTTTTTCAACTGGCACTCCCGTAAGGTTATCCGGATCTTGTGCATCAATCCACAAAAGAGCACCCCCGCGCTCAATCAACTCATCTCGTTGTTCACTGATCCAGCGTGGAAATTTAGCAAATTCATCAGCTGGTGCATTGTCGTAAAAAGCGCGGTCAATCACATCATCTGAAAAATTAACCGTTACGCGTGCAGCCCCTGCTTCATACGCTTTTTTTGCCACTAATCTTGTAAATTCAACTGTCTCTGTAGTTGTATTGATTAACATGGTTTGACCTTTTTGGATATTTGCACCCACTCTTACTGCAAGCTCAGCAAATTGTTCTAGCTTCTCTTCAAACGTCATATTATTTCCCTCTTTTCTTTGCGTGATAAGGTTTCTTCCCATCGCCCTTGTTTTTTCTGTTTGCATTTGTACCATTCGTTGAATAGCGTTTATTCCCTTTGTTAGGTTTGGCTTCTGCCTTACCCTCTTTTAATTGGCCATTTGCCCAATTTTTCTCAACTGGCTCAATTTCTAATTCTCTCATGCGTTTTAGATATGCCTGTTCTTCATGATGTGCAAGTAATGTAAGTACTTCCCCGCTATTGCCAGCTCTTCCTGTTCTGCCTGAACGGTGGATATACTGCTCTTTTGTGAATGGCACGTTGACATGAATAACATGTGTTAGCCCCTCTATATCTAAGCCCCTTGCGGCAATATCTGTAGCGAGAAGGACGCGCGCGTCACCTTTGCGGAAACGTTCAATCGCTGATTTTCTTTCCTCTTTTTTCATCTCAGAATGCAAGGCTACAATCGGCGCATTGCGAAAACCTAGCTTTGATTCTTTCATCATCACTTGGTCTAAGTTATTGATAAAAGCTAGTCCACGCAGCCCTGAAAGGTTTGACAGTTTTCGCAATAGTTCTGTCTTATCTCGTTCCTCTATTTTTATGAAGGAATGTTCGACCTTACCGCTTGCTGGAACCTCTGTTGCTGCTATTTTAATGCGTACCGGATCATGAAGCATTCTATTCGCCACAAGCTCAATTTCTTCTGTTACCGTTGCAGACACCACAGCTACTTGTCTGCCATGAGCTGCTCCATCTATAAAGCCTTTTACGATAACACGATAATCCCGACTTAATAGTTGGTCCCCTTCATCTAAAACAATCATGTTAATTTCATGCAGTTTTAGTTTTTTACTTGTAATAAGTTCATTTAAACGTCCTGGCGTTCCTACAACTATCGTTGGCTTTTTCTTTAGCTTTTCAATTTGGCGTTGTGGATTTGCACCGCCAATCAAAGGGACTACAGTAATATTTGTGCCAGCAATCCATGTACGGATCACCTCTACGATTTGCATGCACAACTCTTGCGATGGAGCTACAATAAGGGCTTGAGTTGCCTTTTTAGCACCATCTACCTTTTGTAAAATCGGCAACAGATACGCTAACGTTTTACCTGTTCCTGTAGGAGACTCAGCTACTACATCTTTCCCCTCCAAAAATGCTTCTACCATCTGCTCTTGAATGGGCATTGTAGATGGAAACTTCCATTTTTGCTGTAAATCTTCATTTAATAAATCTAAAAATGCCATAATGCCTGCACCTTCTTTCTTTTTCTAATGTATGTAACGCCCGCCTCTTATGTAGACGGGCCCTTTATTCCTGAGAAAAGTTTTATACTAATCCGCTAACTCATAACCGCAGCTTTCGATTGCACGCTCTGCAAGCACGACAAGCGCATCGATATATCGATTATCAAGCGCTAAAGAACGGTTTACAACCGACAGCTCCGTACATCCTAGAATGATATAATCACAAGCTGCTTTCTTCATCTCATCCTCGATTGGCTGCCAAACTGATTTTGATATCATTTTGCCCGCTTTCACATGATCGTAGATAATAGACATCAAGCGCTTTTGCAATTTTTCATCTGGAACAACCGGCTCAAGACCTTCTTGGACTAAAGCTTCTTGATATAAGTTCGACGAAAGTGTTCCTGTTGTAGCAAGTATCCCCACACGTTTTGCTTGAAGCTGCTTTGCCTTTTTAGCTGTCTCCCGAATCATATGCAAAATCGGTACCTTTGTTTCCTTTTGCAATTCATCGTAAAAGTAGTGTGCTGTGTTGCAAGGAATAACAATTCGTTCCGCTCCAGCATTCACTAGTTTTTTTGCATCTTCCGCCATAAAAGGAAGCGGACTAGCCTGTGTCTGATCAAGGATAAATGCTGTCCGGTCTGGAATGCGCGTATCATTATCGATAATAAAGTGCATATGCTCTTGGTCGCTAAACGCCTTTGTTCTTCTTACAATGGTTTCTCCGAGTAGCATCGTTGCAAGCGGCCCAACCCCGCCAATAATCCCCAGTACTAACTTGTCCATTTCTTATGACAAACCTTTTTTGTTAAAGTATTTTTTGTACTTGCGATAATAATTCAGACTGTTCAACGTTAGTTTGATCCAGCGTTTCCAGTTCATGTCCTCTTTGTAGAACAGCGAGTTGGTTGATTTGCCCTCTTGGATTAGCTTACGCGCTTTTGCTTTAAGCTCTTTATTTTCTGCATATTTGAACAGTACGCCATTTGGAATAATGGTCCAAAGATGCTCATTTTGCGCATATGTGCACTCTTGTTCAAGATGCAGCATTCGGTCATCTGCTACATATTGCATTAAGTTGTAGCCAGCAGCAGTCACATAGTAGCTGCTTCGTCCGTTACGTAAATTGATTTCAAATAATTTATACTTGCCGTCACGTTCATCATACTTCATATCAAAGTTGGCGATACCAGTAAAGCCGATATCCTCTAAGAAATAACGCACTTGGTCAAGAAGCTCTTTATCATATGTCGAAATGATTGCTGCATAGCTTCCAATTCCTTCTGGTGTATGCTCTTCTAAAATTGGATTTCCTAAACACATTAATTTTACTTTGCCGTCTGTTGCAACATAAGCATTTAAAACACGCATATAGGAATCATCACCTGGAATGTATTCTTGGATGATTAAATGATCTTTATACGACGAACTGTATATCGCTTTTAAAATCGCATCTTTTTCCGCTTCATCCTGTGCTAAGAATACTTTCTTTTTGCCCGGGAATTCGCAAGCCCAATATGCGACTGAGTTTGATGCCTTGATAATAATGGGGTAGTTGAATTTCACTTCAAAGTTTTCATGCGTTTCATATGTGCATGTGTCTGTTTTCGGATAACTAAATTGATATTGATCGCATATTTTATAAAAGTTTTCTTTTAACAAAATACGGTCCATCAACGCTTCATCAATATATGGAACGGTAAAATGCTCCTCTAGGGCAGGTTTATTTTTAATAATAAGTTTGACATAGTCATCGCCGCATCCCATAAGAAGCAATTTTTGGTCTCTATATTCTTTTGCAATTTTCTTCATCTCTTCTAGGAAGTTCTCTTTTAGATTGGGAACTTGTCTGAAATGGAGTATACGGCTATTTTGTGTTGCTGTTAAATGTGCTCGGCCGACCACAATGGGCTTAATGCCGTATGCTTCATAGAATGAGCGAGCCATGCCATAGGCGTTCATATCTGAGCCGATTAATATAGGTAAAAATGGTTGTTTTGCCAACGCTGATCATCTCACTTAATTTCTTATTTTAATGCCATTAGTGTACCATATTTTCATTTATATCACGAATATACGAATAGATTTGCTTTAGTGTTTCTTAAGAGCTATTGCTTGCTTGCCTAAGTCTTTATAACTCGCAAAAAACTTGGACGCGGAATGTGATACATAACCGTGCAATGGATCCATTACAATGACCTTTCCATCATCGTAACCTGTAAGCACCACAACATGCAGATTACGGTACATGGACATTTTTTTCATGGTTCCCTCGATATACCAGCCTTCCTTTGTTTGTGGCTTAGTTAAATCGAGTGTTACCCACATCATGACAGGGATGCCCTGTTTGACAGTACCAATAATCTTCTGCTTGCTTGCGCCTGTGAGGTTTTGTACCTGAATATCTGCATGATAATCCTTTGATACTTTCTTCGCTGCTTTTTCAATTACTTTAGCAAACACATAGGTACCTGTATTCACATTAGCTGGATCACCAGCATATGCTTTTGCCGGGTCAGGGCCTATTCGTTTGCCGTCACGATTAATTAATGGCTGTGTAGGCAAGTAATTGCGAGCCATCTTTACTTTAGACAAGTTTAGACCATAATAATTGAATGCTGCGGTCATTGCAGTTATTTCACATCCGTGAGGAAGCTCAGGTTTTTGCAGAACAACAGGCACGTCCATTGCTTTATCTTCTTGATTGTAGGTTTCCAGAACCACATAAGTTGTATCATCTTTAATCTTAATCACTTTGGAGACATTCGCTGTTTCTTCGTTCTTAAAATCCTCATGTGAGGGGATGAACAAATACCTGCGATTCCTCTCCAAATGTAACGTCAATTCGCCTTCACTGTTCCCAATTGCAGTGGTAATTAATTTGTCTGTTTCTAAGTCACGGACGATTACCTTTGTATTGGGTATGGGTTCTCTGCTCCCAAAGGCGACGGTCAACACTTTTATGCCCTCATCCTGCTCTCCCTCTTTTGCTGGAAATACACTGCTGCAACCGCTTAGATAAACGGAAAAAAGCAATATAAAGCAAAAGAGGAGCACATGCCGAGGCATTATACTTCTCTTTAACATGCATAACATCCTTTTATATCCCGGATAACAGGCATCAGGGACCGACCCCTACCATTTAAGCTAATGATAAGGGTCGGTGAATTGTTGCCTGTATGCCCAACTGGAACACTCAATCAGGTACACTGATTAGATTGCAATTTATAGGGAAAGGGAATATTAGCCAAAATATTTGTTGTACCATACTAAGAACATATAGATTGTCCATACTTTACGTTGGTTTTTCGCTTTTCCTTCGTAATGGTCTGTTAATAATTGAACGATTGCTTGTTGATCAAAGAATTGTGCTGCAACTGGCGATTCAAAAGCCTCTTTAATTTTGTTGAAGTATTTGTCTTCTTGCAGCCAAAGTCTGATAGGCACAGGGAACCCGATTTTTTTGCGGTTTGCCCATTCTGATGGTAATGCACGTTCTGAAGCTTTACGGAAAGCAAATTTTGTATCTTGTTCATTGACACGGTAGCGTGATGGCACTTTAGATGCTACTTTCATAACTTCACGGTCAAGGAATGGTACACGCAATTCAATAGAATGCGCCATACTCATTTTATCTGCTTTCAATAAAATGTCGTCTACTAACCATAAATTCAAATCTAGCAATTGTTTTTTCGTTAAATCATCTTCACCCGCAGCTTTTTTATAAACAGGCATTACTAAGTCTTCTACAGTAGGCGCATGATTGTAACGATCTGCCAATATCTCAGTCGCTTCTTTTTCTTCAAAGATATGCGCTTGTCCAATAAATGTTTGCTCTACTGGTAGACCTCCGCGCATTAAGAAGTGTTTGCCTCTAAGTTCAGGCAAAACTTTAGCTACTTCTGCAATTGGACGACGAATTAATTGAGGTATTTTTTTATATTTACGCATAGAAGGTGTTTCATCATACTCTGCATAACCACCGAATAATTCATCTGCACCTTCCCCAGACAATACAACTGTCACGTGTTTACGTGCTAATTCTGCTAAGAAATAAAGTGGAACGATAGATGGATTAGAATGTGGTTCATCCATCATATATTGAATTTCATCTAATTTATTGAAGCAAACTTCAGGATCAAGTACTTCATTAATATTTTCGATGCCTAATTCAGTTGATAATTCTTTTGCATTATCAATTTCAGAGAAGTTTTGTGCACTGAAACCAACTGAGAATGTTTTATCTGGTTTTAAAACAGAAGCTACATAGCTTGAGTCAACACCAGATGATAAGAATGAACCCACTTGAACATTTGGATCTGAAAATTCATGTGCTTTAATAGAGTCGCGGACAGTGTCATCGATCTCATCGACAATCTCATCAAGAGGACGTTCTTCCGGATGGAATTTTGGTTCCCAATAACGTGTCACTTCTAACTTGCCATCTTCAAAAGTCAAATAATGAGCTGCTGGCAATTTGAATACACCTTTAAAGAAAGTTTCATTCAATACAGGGAATTGGAATGTTAAATAAGGTTTTAATGCTTTTTCATTCAATGTTTTCTCAAAATGCGGATGAGGCAAGAAACTCTTAATTTCAGAGCCAAATAATAGCGTTCCATTCATATGTGCATAATAGAAAGGTTTAATACCGAACATATCACGTGCAGCGAATAAGCGCTTTTTATTGCGATCCCAGATCACAAAAGCAAACATACCACGTAGCTTTTGGACAAGCTTAGGGCCGTATTCTTCATACCCATGGATCAATACTTCACTATCTGTATCCGTTTTAAACGTATGACCACAAGCAAGAAGATCTTCTCTAATTTCCTGGAAGTTATAGATTTCACCATTAAAAATTAATACTAATGATTGGTCTTCATTATAAAGCGGTTGGCTGCCGTGCTCTACATCAATAATACTAAGACGACGGAATCCAAGAGCTGCTAGTCCATCTGTAAAGTCTCCCGCTGAATCCGGGCCGCGGTGTATAATTTGGTTCATCATATTTTCTAGTACAAGGCCAGGGTTTGAAACCTCACCGATAAATCCTGTAAATCCACACATATTTAATATCTCCTATCTATATCAATTCACTTTAATTCATGTTTTAGCAAATGTCATTGACAACTTTCGACATCTCTTGATTATACTCTATTTTTCCATTTATATGTACCCTTACATACCGAAAAAGATTGCCACTGAGTAGCAATCCGTTAATTTGTCCGTTTTTTATATTCTTTCTTCAAAACTTCCAATGAAACTTGGTAAAGTTGCAGATCTTGCAGCTTGAATACACCAAGCTTCATTAGGTTATCTATTAGATCATCTTTTTTTTGTTCTTCTTCGATTGTTGATTGCTTATTCATGCTGTATCTCCTCTTAACATTAATGCCATTTAAACTTTCCCCATCTTGAAGTTTATTTAAACTCTTCTTTTGAATTTTTCTTTCAGCCAAGGCATTCTTTTAACTAGTTGGTGATAAACCAGAAAACCCAATAGAGCGCCTAACGTATTAAGCCATAAATCATCAACATCTGTGCTTCGGTACTGGGGAAGTTGCATCGTTTCAATAAAAAGGGATAAACAAAATCCGACGATCAATAAATAGAAGAATTTTTCCATTTTCCGCCATAACATCGGAAGAAGAAATCCAATGGGCATAAAAATAGCGATATTCCCGAGAAAGTTAATAAAAAACGGTTGCCATAAACCTAAATAATGGATGGCGTTATATACATCTGTGAATACACGAAACAAATGGAGATTGATTCCTAAAGAATCGGTATCCGTGATTCGCTTTTCCGCATAGCTAAAGCTAACGCCATTTTTAGGGATTATGGTTTCATAAAACAAGCCCACTAAATAAATCCCAAAAATAATTATTCCTGCTTCACGAAGCGGATTACGTTGAGAGGCCTTTTGTTTTCTTTTCATCCGTAAACGAATGAAAATAACAAAGGGTACAGCAATCATCATAACAATTAGCATATCAAGTGTGTATTGAAGTATATAAGACAACTTCTTCACTCATTTCTCTCTATCTAACAGGACAAATTATATAACATTAGGTTGCGTGCTCACCATAAATATCTCTAATAAAATTGGATTTTTAAGAAAGATAGAACTACTTCCCTACGTTACAGCACTAACTTCCTACTATTTTATTTTGTTAGGTATGGGGCTTTTCTTGAAAGAATTACCTCTTTAAGTGATTCTAATTTTTCAATCACAGTTTGCGAACAAGCTTCCAATTCAGCTAAATATTTTTCTGCAAGTTGATTCTTGTTAGCGTTATAAGCATTTATGGCCAATTTTGCGATTTCATGTACTTGTTCATGTGGTACTTTTAATTCCTTAAATGCAGGTTCATCTCCAAGCAATTCTCTGCCCATTCCATCATACCATTCACCAAGCCGTGATTCTTTGTGCGTTCCAATATCCTCGACGCTCAATTGTTCAAAACCGCTAAGTAGATTGTAGATACGCCAACGCCAGAGCAGATGATCGGTAATAGCTAGTGATATCACATCTTCTTGGCTGATAATAAAGTTCTTTGAAATGGTATTTGTACGATAATCAATAATCATTTTGCTAAGTGTATAAATGATTTCTCCCGTTGTGTGGGATAATTCTTTGCTTTTCACAGCATGCTCAGCAATATTGCGTATCCTGTCCGCGATTTCATTAGCAGCGGTAGCTTGCTGCTTAGAGGCTGAAGCGACATCTTCGATATTTTCACCTTGATCTTGTAGGTTTTCATTCAAAGCAGCTAATGTCTTTGTAATGCCTGTTGCTTCAAGGGAGCCAATATGTAAATCTTCTGCTGATTTAGTTGTTAATTCATTAATCTTTTTTGTAGTAATTAAGAGCTTTTGAATGTCTTCATGCACAGACTTAACAGAGGTCTTTGTATGATCTGCCAGTTTTCTTACTTCCTCTGCTACAATGGCAAAACCTTTACCAGCCTCTCCTGCTCTTGCGGCTTCAATCGATGCATTTAATGCAAGTAGGTTTGTCTGTTCCGCTAGGTCTTGAATAAATTTTACCAGCTGAGAGACATTATTGACTGTACTAACCAAATCTGAGACATGTTCATTAACGCTTCCTTGACCTTCATCTGTTACTGCTAGCAACTCTTGTACTGATTGTAACGAGCTAATACCTTTATTCAATTCCTTCAATGCTGTTTGCGTGTCATAGGTGATGTGTTGGATAGATGAAGATGCTTCTTCTATACCCGCTTCTAATTGTTCCATCGCTTCATTTACAACCATGACGTCTTGCATTTGAATTTCTTGAAAATCCCTCAAATCCTTAATCTGATCAAGCCTAGTATTATAGGAAATAATCTCGCCTAATCCATCTACAATAGAGTTTGCTTGTATTTCTATATAGGTCTCAACAATGATTTGCTGGTCTATACTTACTAACGTTTCATAAGCTAAAAGGACATCCATTGCCTTTTCAATGTCTCGGCTATACTTTTTAATAATCAGTGGAATAATCATTTGATTGATATAGGTATATGCTGAAATCATCCAATCTGGCAATACACCAATTTTCGCATGTGTATGCGCGATTTTACGGCGATCAAAAATATATTGTAAATCCAAGTCGTCCTGGAAAAGGCTACGGAAGTGCCGGTCAAAGGTTATTTTTAGACGATCAACATGTGAATACGTATCGATTATTTCTTTAAACTCTGGAATAGCCATTAAATGTTCGTAGAAGCTCGTCAAGATTTTTTCGTGATGTTCAATATACAGGTCGCATAAATCTTTTACCGCTTCCCTCCTAATAGAGGAAAGTCCCAAAAAATCAAGTTTGCGCTGAAATCTTTCATTGGCGACAAGATCGGTACCAGGTGTGGAAGAGAAATATTGATAGTGTTTTTTTAACTTTGGAAACATAAGATGATCCTCCTTCGGTTTTCAGCAACACACCCTATATATTTATTCAAAAGCAACAAGAAATTATGTCTATAGGGAACGTATTCCCCTTATTATAATGGAGTTCCCACCACTTTAATACAACTTTATATCTAGTTTTTTTACACTATTTACATAGTGTTTTAGGTAACAATCATTAAAAAAGGAGCCATTTTTAATGGCTCCCTACTTAAAATCATATTTATGATGCAAAAAACATAACTGTTGGAACAAATGATAAAACAAAGAATAAAGCATACCAGCCAGAGACTCTTTTCAATGAAAAGCTACGTCTCTTTTTCTCTGCGTAAAACGCATCGAAGAATACTGCGCAAACCAACGGAATGCTCATGCAATATACGGCTATTAGGATAAGATCATTAAAATTCATTTTGGCATCCCCCTTTAATTTAAACGTTCAATTGTGACAACTTTATGTCTATATAATACGCTAGTCGGACACAAAATGTCAACAATTCATTCACAAATTGGACAAATTTATTTTTCCAAGGACTTATTTATAGAATAAGTACCCAGAAACAGCAATTAAAAAGCAAAAAAGCAGACCTGCCTTAAATAAGATTAGTATTCATTTTTATAAATAATTATAATTTGATTAACAAATAGAAAGTGAGGAGATGATGTAATGATTATAATGATAAATGGAGCATTTGGTGTGGGTAAGACCACTATTGCAAATACGCTTCAAAACGAAATTGAACATAGTATGATATATGACCCTGAAGAGATAGGTTATATGTTAAGAAATGTTATTCCTATTGATATAAAGAGAACAGAATCCATTACAGGAGACTTTCAAGATTTAGAATTATGGAAAGAGTTAACTGTTGATGTGGCAAAAAGGTTAATTACAAAATATAAGATTAATCTTATCGTGCCAATGACGATTAGGAAAATAGAATACTTTCGTTTCATTTACAACGGATTTAAAAGTATTGATGATCAAACCTATCATTTTTGTTTGAGTGCAAGTAAAGAGACAATTTACGAAAGGTTAAGATTACGTGGAGAGGAAGAAGGCAACTGGTGTTTTCAACAAACCGATAAATGTTTAGAGGCCTACAATCAATATGATTTTGGAGAGTATATAGATACAGAAAAGGCTAGTATCATTGTAATCATTCAAGAAATAAAAGAAAAGTTAAGCCTTTTTTAAACTAAATTATTTCTAATTAACTAGTAATATGTTTATACAATACATACGAATAATTTTCCAAATGAAAGTGTGAGAATACCGGTATATACAGATAATTTATTAACCTGTATACCTAATTTATCATTCCTATACTAAGGGGTTTTATTTGAAAAAGATCTTCAACAATCATAATCCAATTGAATATATTAAAGGTTTGTTTGACAAAACAAGCCTTTTCTTTTTGTTTAAAGAATACTTCAATAATTTAATATCATTGAAAATGAAAATTCTCTGTATTACTATATATCATAGTAATCTTATAAGAATAATTAAAATGCAGGTGTAGATACAGAATCAATTTCAATAAATGGATGGCCTTTTGTCCTGTGAGATGAATTGACATTATGAATGATTAAAAATATCACATTTCGTTAATACACTATTGTAAAGGTTTTTAAAATGGATTTAGAAGAATTGAAAATGGTATTGAAAGGTGGCTTTAGAATGAACTACTATCATTCTATTCTTGACTTAGTCGGAAAAACTCCAATCGTTAAGTTGAATAAAATTCCCGAAGCAACTGGAGCAGAAGTCTTTATTAAATTAGAGTCTTTTAATCCTGGAGGGAGCGTAAAAGACCGTGCAGCTCTCAATATGATTACAAGAGCTGAAAAAGAAGGAAAACTCATTCCTGGTAAGAGCACAATCATTGAACCGACTTCAGGCAATACAGGAATTGGTCTTGCTATGGTGTGTGCAGTAAAAGGTTACCCCTGCATCATTACGATGCCTGATAATGCAACAAAGGAACGCATTAAAATTATGAAAGCGTATGGTGCGGAGGTTCATTTGACGCCATCCGAATTTCGGATGCAAGGTTCTATCGATGAGGCTATACGTCTCTCAAAAGACATTCCAGATAGCTTCATTCCTATGCAATTTGATAACCAAGCTAATGCGGATGCCCATCGTAAAACAACTGCTGTGGAAATCCTAGATACATTTGATGGTTCATTGGATGCCTTTGTCTTAACAGCAGGTACAGGTGGCACAGTAACTGGCACAGGTGAAGAGCTAAAAAAACAGTTGCCTGATTTAAAAATCTATGTAGTAGAGCCAGCGGGTTCACCAGTTCTTTCTGGCGGCCAACCTGGACCGCATAAAATTCCTGGCACAGGCCCTGGGTTTGTCCCTTCTATTTTAAACCGAGATATCTATGATGAAATTCTTCATATTGAAGATGAAGATGCTACAGTCATGGCACGCCGCCTTGCAGCGGAAGAAGGTATTTTTGTTGGCGCTTCAGGTGCTGCTTCAGCCTTTATGGCAGTTCAAGTAGCTAAAAAGCTGCCACCTACTGCTAAAGTGCTTTGCATTGCACCAGACACAGGCGAGCGTTATTTATCATCCGATTTATTTGAAGACTAATAATCAAAAACCCAAGAATCAAGTATTCTTGGGTTTTTCAATCTCTTTATTTCTTGCCTTCCTATGCACTTCTCGATTCTGCTAACTTCAATAAATAGTATTGCTCCTCCTTTGCCATATGTTCTGCCATGGGTGCTGTAAAGCTGCTTAATACTTCTGCACTTAGCTCGTGTTCCTCTAACTCTAGCAAAAATATTTTAAACAAATTCATTTCAACGTCTACTTCATTATTAAATCGTTTCAACGCTGGGAAAGAATCTATATTAGCTTGTAAAAAAGTAGTTAACTCCACTGCCTTTAAATAAAACTGTTCAAAATGCTGAGTGAACAAATGGCTTTTTTCTTTTAGCCTCTTTTCCACTCCATCCATATTATCGTTTATTGTTCCCGCATGCCCATAAGCATCTCTCAACCATAATAAGTGATGGTGCAACTCATGAAAAATGGGCGGAACTTCTCCTTTTTCTAAATAACCCAAAACATTCTGGTACTCTTCTAGCTCCAGCACCATATGTCCAATAAACGAAGGGGTTAAATGAATTCCGATCTTGCCTTCTAACTGACGTCTAATTATATCGAATTTGAATCGCTTTAATTGCTCTGCTGCTTCATTGGCCTCACTTGCAAAGCTTGGCGCACTTGCAATATCTAATGACTTTACTTTTCCATGCAGCTCCTTAAAACGCTTGATAAAACCTTTTGCCTTCTCAATGGCTTCTTTTTCAGATTCATATAACGAGTCACGAATAAATTGACCATGATTCATTAGGATTTCTAGCCAAAAGTCATGTTCATACACTGCACTTTTTAAATAATCAGCGACCTCTATCACTCCTTCAAAATCACTCTACCCTCAGTCTATTGTGATGAAGGATTGTACTATGTATAAATTTATACAATTTTTTTACTAAGCTCTTAAAAACAATCTAAAAAAATATTTTACTCAAAAACAAAAGGATGTTATAATTTTATCGTGTTAGCATACTAGTGTACTAAAGTGTAAATAAAAATCTATTAAGCAAGGGGTCTGAAATATGAAACGTTTATCCATGCTTTTCCTTACATCCATTATGCTGCTAGGCATACTTGCTGGATGTTCCAGCAAATCAAGTTCTGATTCAAAAACATTGACCATCGGTGTAGATGACTCATTTGCGCCAATGGGCTTTCGAGATAAAGATAATAACTTAGTAGGCTTTGATATCGACTATGCAAAAGCTGCTGCGAAGAAAATGGGCTATAAAGTAGATATTCAGCCTATTGAATGGAAAGCGAAAGAATCCGAATTAAATAGCGGACGTATTGACTTAATCTGGAATGGTTATACCATTACGGACGAAAGAAAGAAAAAAGTAGACTTTTCTAAACCTTATCTAAAAAATGCGCAAGTCGTTGCAACGCTAGCTAAAACAGACCTTTCTTCATTAAAAGATTTAAAGGGCAAAATCGTCGGTCTGCAAGCTCAATCTTCTGCTGCGGACGCTTTAGATGCGAGCCCTGTTAAAGCTACTCTCAAAAGTACTAGTGAGTATGCAAATAATGTAATGGCATTAAATGATCTGAAAAGCGGTCGAACAGATGCCGTGATTATTGATGAAGTGGTAATTGATTATTATATGGCCAAAGATCCTGACACATTTAAAGTATTAGATGAATCGCTATCACCTGAAGAATATGGTGTCGGTGTGAAAAAAGGCAATGAAAAACTGTTAAATAAACTTCAAAAGGCTTTAGACAGTATGAACGAAGACGGTACTGCGAAGAAAATTTCAAACAAATGGTTCGGCGAGGACAAGGTGTTAAAGTAACAACAATAAAGAAATGATTCTCCCTTTATTTTGAGGCTTGGGTGCCCATTCCTTAAACATGCTATTCGTATAGGAAGAATTGCTTTCGCTGTGCGGACAATAGGCGCGCGAGCCTTATAGGAGGAAATGACATGAGTTTAGATTATATCCTGACGATTCTAAAGCCAATGCTTCAAGGATCTCAAATGACGCTATTATTATTTATCATAGCCATTGTGCTATCCATTCCGCTTGGGTTTTTATTAACATTAGCTGTCAACAGCAGCATCAAACTGCTTTCCTTATTAGCCCAAGCTTATATTTATATCATGCGGGGCACTCCGCTTTTGCTACAATTATTAATTATTTGTTTTGGTTTACCGATGATACCGGGAATCGGACAATATTTAGTATTAGACCGTTTTACTGCAGCGTGTATCGGATTCATCCTAAATTACGCGGCATACTTTGCAGAGATATTCCGAGGTGGTTTATTGGCTATCGATAAAGGCCAATATGAAGCAGCTCAAGTACTGGGCTTAAACAAGTTCCAAACTACAGTGCGTGTTATTCTGCCACAAATGTTTCGGATTGCCATCCCATCGCTTGCAAATGAATCTGTGACATTAATTAAAGATACAGCTCTTTTATATGCAGTCGCTGTACCAGAATTATTACATTTTGCGGAAACAGCTGTAAATCGGGACTTCACTATTGTGCCATTCTTTATAGCCGGCATTATTTATTTAATTATGACACTAATCTTAACACTGCTTTTCAAGTGGATCGAGCGACGGTTTACATTTGAATAGAGAGGAGCAATTGATATGGCAATAATGGAAGTGACCAATCTAAAGAAAACATTTGGCGATCTAGAAGTATTAAAAAGTATCACCTTTGATGTACAAAAAAACGAAGTGGTAGCCGTTATCGGTCCCTCTGGTTCAGGAAAAAGTACTATGCTCAGAAGCTTGGTGCACCTTGAAAAAATAGATGATGGCACTATCAATATTGATGGTGAATATCTCGTAAATAAAGGTGCTTATGCCTCACCTTCAGATTTAAAGAAAGCATCTACCAAAATGGGCATGGTGTTTCAACATTTCAATCTCTTTCCTCATTTAACGGTAAAGGAAAATTTAGAAATGGCACCTAAGCTTGTAAAGAAAGAATCTGCTCAAGAGCTTAGTCGTCGCAGTATGGAATTGTTAGAAAAAGTAGGCATGGCAGATAAAGCATCTACCTATCCCTCTAACCTATCAGGCGGCCAAAAACAGCGTGTGGCGATCGCAAGAGCCCTCATGATGCAGCCGGACATTCTGTTGTTTGACGAACCAACGTCCGCACTAGACCCTGAGCTTACAGGAGAAGTGTTAAGCGTTATGAAAGAATTGGCTAAAGAGCAAATGACGATGATTGTGGTAACGCATGAAATGGGATTTGCACGTGAAGTCGCAAATCGTGTCCTCTTTATGGATCAAGGTGAAATCCTGGAGGCAGGCACACCCGAAGAAGTCTTTGACAACCCACAATTTGAACGGACAAAAGCATTTTTGCACCGGAATTTAAAATAATCCATTTAAAAAGTTGGCCAACAAATAGTTGTGGCCAACTTTTTTTATTAATCTTCTAAGTATGGTGGATGGACAACGAGCACATCGCAGTTTGCAGTGCGGACAATCGCATTGGTAACACTACCGACTAAGAAGCGCTCTACCGCATTTAGTCCTGTTGCACCGCAAATAATTAAGTCAGCTTCCACTTGTTTAGCAATATCCCCTGTGATAGCTGTTTTAGGTGAGCCGTATTCAACCATTAAATTAACATCTGAAACGCCAGCCGTTTCTGCCTCTTTGTAGCCTTCTAATAGACTTTTAGCAAATTGTTCTGCATTTCTTTGTTCATCTGTTAGGTTATAAGAGTCTAATACAGCGTACGCTCTTGAATCGATGATATTCACCAAGTGTAGCTTAGCTTGGTTACGTTTAGCGATTTCAACGCCCTTTTTTAAGGCATACTCAGCTTCTTTAGAGCCATCAATACCTATAAGTATGTTTTTGTAATTTCCAATCATTTCATTTTCCCCCTTTTCTTTTTCAATTTATACCCTTTTTCAAGTTATTTCAAATCAGAGATAGAACAGCTCAGACGTTTTTTAGTATTTGTGTATTTTTTAAAACATTTCATTTTATTCCATTTGCATAACTGCTTTTCTATTACGCCATACTAGGGATGAAGATAAGAAATCTGGCAAGAGGAGTGTTATACAGTTGGCTAAAAAGAATACGAGCGCTTTATCCATCTTTGCATTGGGCGGATTAAATGAAATCGGCAAAAATATGTATGCTATCCAAGATGAAGATGAAATTTTGATTATTGACTGTGGCGGTAAGTTCCCCGATGAAAGTCTATTGGGGATCGACCTGATTATCCCTGATATCACCTATCTCATGGAAAATAAAGAAAAGATTCGCGGTCTGATTGTCACGCATGGCCATGAAGATCATATTGGTGGCATCCCTTATTTCCTAAAGAAGATAAATGTTCCTATTTATGCATCTCGTTTTACCCTTGGCCTTATTGAAGTCAAATTAAAAGAGCATAAGCTATTACGTAAAACAAAGCTTCATGAAATAAATTCCAATACAGTGATTGCATTTGATCGCATAGAAGTGAGCTTCTTTAAGACGAGTCACAGTATTCCAGATTGCCTGGGAATTGTCTTTTCTACTGAAGAAGGAATCATTGTACATACAGGTGACTTTAAGTTTGATTTAACACCTGTGAATGCTCAATATTCAGATGTTCATAAAATGGCCGAAATCGGCAACAAGGGCGTATTGGCTCTTTTATCAGAGAGTACCAATGCTGAACGCCCAGGGTCCGCTCCTTCTGAACAAGAAGTGGGAAAACATATTGATGAAGCTTTCTTCGCGGCAGAGAAGAAAATCATAATCTCTACCTTTGCTTCCAATATCAATCGTGTTCAGCAGATTATCGATGCAGCAGTAAAGACAAACCGCAAAGTGGCTTTGTTAGGACGAAGCATGCTCACTGTCGTTCCAATTGCGATTGAAAGAGGCTATCTGCAGGTACCTCCGCGATTATTAGTAGATGCACGAACTGTTATGAGTCTGCCCCCTGAAGAAGTCGTGGTACTTTGTACGGGCAGTCAAGGGGAGCCTTTAGCTGCGCTTTCCAGAATGTCGACATCAGATAATCGTGATGTTCAAATCCATGCTGGAGACACTGTTATTTTTTCAGCCTCTCCTATTCCAGGCAATGAAAAAGATGTATCACGTATTGTCAATAATCTTTTCCAGCTTGGAGCAAAAGTTATCTATGGCTCATCCAGCATTACAGGCATGCATGTTTCCGGACATGGCTACCAAGAAGATTTGAAATGGATGCTGACACTTATGAAACCGAAATACTTTGTTCCGATTCACGGCGAATATCGAATGCTGTATCTTCACCGTGAGTTGGCTGAGTCTGTCGGCGTAGAGGAAGGCAACACCTTTATTATGCAAAACGGAGACGTGCTGGATATTGAAAAAGGAGAAGCAAGGCAAACGCGTAAAATTCCTGCTGGTGATACCTATGTCGACAGCATTGACATAGGCGAAGTGGGAGAAATTGTTTTACGCGACCGAAAACAGCTTGCTGAAGATGGGATGCTCGTCATTGTACTCACCATAAGTAAAGAAGACGGCAGCATGACTGCCCCTCCCGACACCATCTCCCGTGGCTTTGTCTATGCGAAAGATAATGAAGTATTGCTTGGAAATGTCAACCGCCTCGTAACATCTACAATAGAAGATTTAGAGGGTAGAGACGCACAGCAATGGAATATCGTAAAGCGCAAAGTAAAAAAATCGGTTGGCCAATATTTATTTGAACAAACAAGAAGAAGACCGATGATTTTGCCTATAATTTTTGAGATATAAAAGGCCAAAAGAAAAAGCCCCTATAGTAGGGGCTTTTATCTTTTATTTTTTCGCCTTTTTCACAGTAACTGTGACTGTTTTGCTTGTGCGTTTTTTAGAGTCAACCGTATTGAAATATAATTTTGTGCCGGCTTTTTGTTTTTTCAGCTTGATTTTGAATTGAGCATTTTTTGAAGCTGTTGTTTTGCCAATTACTTTTTTAGCTGAATTTTTCATAACTACTTGTAATTTAGGTTTTGCAAAACCTGACACAACAGTTGTTTTAGTTGTGATAGTTTTTACTTCTGGTGCTGCCGGACGATTGTCCTTTGCTACATACAAGGCTAATGTTGAAGCAGCTTTATATGATGGATTCGTCACTGTCATTGTTAAGTGTTGATTCACTTTTTGTGCAGGAATTTTCACTTTGAATTTTCCATGTACAGAAGTGGCTTTACCAATCACTTTAGAGCCTTTTTTCACGATAACTTTAGAACCAGTTTTTGCTCTACCTGTTACTGAAGTTGCTCTTTCTAGAATTGGATGTACTTTTACTCGTAAATCTGCAGTACTTACTGCGTTAAATGCATTCAAGCGGCCATAGCCTGATACAAGATCAGTACCGACACGAAGATCGAAATCTTCCGGATCCATGTCGCCGCCTAACAACATATCAAAGATGCTGCCGTCCTCACCAGTGTTATCTTTCCCTTCAAAGGTTACATTTTTTGAAGTTTGGTGAAGAATTGTTTTGATATCAGAAACGCTTAATGTAGAATCAACAGAACGTAATAATCCAGCAACAGCTGCTACGTGAGGCGCTGCCATTGAAGTACCGCTCATATATGTCACATTACCGTTTGGCACAAGGCTAGGAATATTCGTACCAGGTGCAACAAGGTCTAATTTCTCACCGAAGTTGGAGTAATCCGATACAATGTCCCAATCGTTTGTAGCACCTACAGAAATAGCATAGCGAGAACGTCCAGGATAAGAAATGCCCATTTGTCCATCATTTCCTGATGCTGCAATAACTGCTACACCTTTTGAAGATGCATATTGCATTGCTGCCTCAAGTGTACGGCTATATGAACCACCAAGGCTTAGGTTTATTACTTTTGCGCCATGGCTTGCAGCATATTTAATACCTCTAGCGATCGTTTCTGTATCGCCTGCTCCATCAGCTGTTAACACCTTGACAGGCATAATTTTTGCGTGCTGGTCAAGCCCTTGAATTGAATAGCCATTATTTGCCTCTGCTGCTATAATGCCCGCTACATGCGTACCGTGACCATTATCATCTAATGGACCTGTTGTTTCGTCAACAAAGTTTTTGCCGATAGACGGATCAACATGTCCTTTTAAATCAGCAAGAGTATAGTCAACACCAGTATCTACAACTGCAATGACTGTATCTTTAACTTTTTTAGTGCTTAATAGTGATTGAAGTTTATCGTTTTGAACATCCGCGCCTTTTGTTCCTTCATTTTTACCAAGATTCTTTAATGACCATTGATAACTTGATAAAACATCGCTAGATAGCGCATGGTAGGTTTGGACAGGCTCTACATATTCTACTTCATTTAACTTTTCTACTTGGGAAACAGTTGCTTGAAGTGCTTTCGTTTGAGCTTTTGCACTCATGCTTGCTGTTTTTGCATCCATTTCTACTACATACGTATTGTCAAGCAACTCATCTGAGTGTTCAACATTTGATAATGTAGAGAACGTTTTGTTACCAGAGATTTTAGATTGTACAGATTTCAATGTCTTGCCATCTTTTAATTTAACAATATATTTACCGGAAGCTGAGTTTCCATTTAATTTAATACCAACATTTTTCACGATAGCTACTAAATCTTCACCCGCTAGGCTATCAATCTGTACTTTTTTCGCGATAGCATCCATGCTTTGTTGTAATTTAGCTGGTACTGCAGCATATGCAATGTCGAAAAGCTGCTTAATCGCATTCGCTTCTGATTTGCTGATAACACGTGTGCTGTTTCCGCCATTTTGGTTTAAATCAGTGATAAGCGGTTGAATTTCAACCAAATGCTTGTACACATCTTGTTTTGTATCTTTGTTAAAAATCATTTTTGCCACAAGGAATGGTGCTGCTTTGTAGTATAAAGATGATAGCTGCTTGCCTTGTGTTGATTTTGCTAGAGTACCATCACGGAATAGACGGATATCTTTTAAGATTTGTGTAGCACTTTTTTGTTTTGCGACACTGTATTCAACAGGACATACAGAGCCTGTTGCTTCTTCTTTAGCAGGTGAAAGCTTAACAGATTTTGCTGTGATACTATAGTTGACTGAGTCTGTGCTACTACCTTCATCCTCACTAAGACTTTCCATCGGAAGATCATCTGCAAAGCCACTGTATTCCACCTTCACATAATAAGGTCCTTCCCATGCGTAAGGGAATGAAATAGTAGCAGCTTGATCAGAAACTGTCCCTGTTACGTATTGCTCAAAAGCATCATCCGCGATTGCTTTTGCTTTATTAGGATAAACAGATACATTTACAACTTGGTCACTGTTTATATCGAATTTTATATGTGAGTACTTTGAAACTTCTTCTTTCGTTGGTGTAACTTTGTACCAATATACACCTGGTTGGTCAAATGAACCTTTAACGGTCGCGCCATTTGTTATAGCTGTCGCATCATCAATTGCTGTTGCAGTAGTCGTTTCTGCTGCAAAGCTTTGTTGCGGCGGAAGCGTCAATCCTAGAATGATAGCAAATGCTAATAGCCAAACAGCAATTTTGCGAGTGTTATTTTGCTTCACTTAAAAACCTCCTATTAAACTTTTTTTGGAAAAACATCCTAATCCATCATAGCTCATTTACTCTATTCTTCAACAGGGTTTTTTAACAATTTTCATATTCTCAACTATTGACTTATATCAATACATGCAAATAGAACTATTAGTTAAATACATTTACCTATATAATAAGCTATAATACCTAGTTTTTAGTTTATTATTAGAAAAAAAATAAACCCATAGAGTTTTCCATGGGTTAATCAGTATTAAAGATACTTTCTTGAGTTTTTCTTTCCATCATAAGAATAAAGGACAAATTTATCTTCTACTACTGTTCGAAGATGCACGGGCCGCCCCCACAGCTGATAAACATAAGGCAGGACCTGTTCTAAATAACGAGGATCCAGCTCCATTCCTTCATAGCCATGTACTAAAAAGAGCTCTCCATTTCTTAGATAATCACCATTTTCGACGACAATGTAAGGGAAGCCACCATTGACGCGCATCTGAACGAGTTGGTCCCTCACTGCTACATAGTCTTTATCTGTAATTCGATAATCAGATCCTTGTTTTCCAAATAAATAGAGATCTTCCCGTTTCGCTAGATCTTTCGTTAAATAGTTACGAATAAAGGACATATCCGATTCAACTTCTCGCACTTCGAACATTTTTTGGCGACCCGAATTGGGTGCTACGCCAAGCCTTTTCATTTCCTCTGTTGGATTGTTGTATCTCTCTTCAATATCTTCAAAAATTTTAATTCCTAAATAATAAGGATTAATAGAGGTTTTGGATGGTTGGAGAACACCTGCATTCAGCTTAGCATAATCAATTGTTTCCTCCGTCGATAAATCTAACTCTCGCATAATGC
This sequence comes from Rummeliibacillus sp. GQ308, assembly GCF_059759115.1. Taxonomy (NCBI): domain Bacteria; kingdom Bacillati; phylum Bacillota; class Bacilli; order Caryophanales; family Caryophanaceae; genus Rummeliibacillus; species Rummeliibacillus sp. GQ308. The sequence goes on from NZ_JCAXDQ010000003.1 coordinate 67,696, forward strand.
GTTGATGCCAATAAGATGCCCAGCCCTCATTCATAATCTTTGTTTCTAATTGCGGCCAGAAATAGAGCATCTCCTCTCTCATCATCGTCAAAATATCTCGCTGCCAGTCCTCCAGCTCGCGGCTGTGTGTTTCAATAAATAAGAGGAGATCCTTTTCTGGTTCCTCGGGGAATTTCTTTTTCTTGAAGCGAGTGGATAGAGGCTCTTCTTCTTGTTGTTCTAAATTCCAAAGCTCGTCATAAGGCGATTTTCTTTTCCGTGGAGCTCCTATGTCCACTTCTTCTGATTTTTCGCCGAGCTGTGGCCGCATTAATGAAGGATCAATATGCTCTTGAATCGCTAAAATAGCATCTAGAAACTCTTCTACCTCATCTTTTCCATACAGCCTTTCATAGTGGGCAATACGCTCTGCAGTAGCAGTCATACTTTCCACCATGTCTCTTCGTGTATTGGAAAAACGAATATTATTTTTAAAGAAGTCACAGTGAGCTAAAACGTGTGCGATGATTAATTTATTTTGAGTTAATGAATTCGTATCAAGCAAGAAAGCATAGCAAGGATCTGAATTAATCACAAGTTCATAAATTTGACTTAGGCCTAAATCATATTGCAGCTTCATCTTATGAAACTGTTTTCCAAAACTCCAATGGGTAAAACGTGTTGGCATTCCATAAGCGCCAATTGTGTAGATTACTTCCGCGGGGCAAATTTCATAGCGCATTGGATAAAAGTCTAACCCAAAACCACTAGCAATCTCCGTAATTTCTTCGATTGCTATTTGAAGTTCTCTTTCCATTTTTTAATCCTCCTCCGCGCTTATTAACCTAACATTCTATCTCTAGCTGTGTTGAATCTTATAACTTTTGTTCTTCGACTTCTTTTTGGAAGAAGCATTTCAACGCTTCATATACATCATGTTTACTTTTAAGGACATAGTGGCGAAACTTAGGGTCTACAATCTTTTTATAGTTGTACATCATCGTTGAAAAACGATTATGTTGGTTGACCTCTCCATATCCAAACATGCTGGACACGCCCATTAGTTGCTGTACAAGTTTTAAACAAGCATCATTATCAGTAGACATATTTTCTCCATCTGAAAAATGGACAGGATATATATTGTATTTAGAAGGTGGATATTTTTCGTTAATGAGTTCAAGAGCCTTCACATAGGCAGATGAACAAATCGTTCCTCCGCTTTCCCCTTTTGTGAAAAACTCCTCTTCCGTCACTACTTTCGCTTTCGTATGGTGTGCGATAAATTCAATTTCGACGCTTTCATATTTGGTGCGCAGGAAACGTGTCATCCAAAAGAAGAAGCTTCTCGCACAATATTTTTCAAAGCTTCCCATAGAGCCACTTGTATCCATCATTGCAAGTACCACAGCTTTTGATTCGTGTTTAATCTCCTCATCCCACGTCTTAAAACGAAGATCATCATTATAAATAGGGGCAATCTCGGCTTTCCCCTTCATCGCATTTCGTTTGATGGCATTCAGTATAGTCCGTTTTTTATCAATATTGCCCATTAACCCTTTTTTACGTATATCATTAAATTCAATTTTTTCCGATTGGATTTCTGCTTTATCTTTTTCCTGTAAGTTCGGCAGTTCAAGCTCCTTAAACAATACACTTTGCACTTCTTCTATGCTTACCTCTGCCTCATAATAATCTTCCCCAGCTTGGTCTCCGGCCTTCTTCCCTCTGCCTGGCCCATTTTGTTGGCCGCTGCCATCACGGGCGATCACATCCCCAACTTTGCTGTCTCCTTTTCCTTGGCCTACATGCTTCGATTTGTCATAGTTATAACGAATTTTGTATTCATCTAATGAACGAATGGGAATCTTGATGACATCTTTCCCATTCGACATCACGATGTTTTCTTCACTGACTAAGTCAGGCAAATTGCTTTTGATAGCTTCTTTTACTTTTTCCATATGGCGTTGCTGGTCTTGATGCCCTTTGCGATGGAGAGACCAATTTTCCTGTGAAATGACAAAATGCTTATTCGGATTTTCAGCCATTATATCCTCACCCATCTCTTAATTTTGAAACTCTGCACTTGGCGTTTGCATTGGGATAATTCTTAATGCTTTACTTATACTATGCATAGAGATTGAATTATTTAACTTTTTGATATAAAAAAATGGAGTGTCCTTAAAAAATGTGGACACTCCTTAACACTTAGCGATTCAATAAACTACCAACATATTGAAGCAATTCATTGGCAGAAGTAGTTGTATATCCATGTTCATCCACCAAAGTTGCGATTACTTCATTCATTTTTTTCAACTGCGATTCATCCGGTGTTTTGGAGGAAGTCGTGATTTTCACGACATCTTTTAAATCGGCGAACAACTTCTTCTGAATAGCCTCTCTTAACCGTTCATGCGAGTTATATTCAAATCGTTTTCCTTTACGCGCATAAGCAGAGATCCGAATCAAGATTTCTTCGCGGAAGCCTTTTTTCGCATTTTCTGAAATACCAATCTGTTCTTCGATTGAACGCATTAGCTTTTCGTCTGGGTTTAGTTCTTCCCCTGTCAGCGGGTCACGCAGCTTATTTTTATTGCAAAAGGCTTCTACATTATCTAAATAATTATTCATCAGCGTCTTAGCAGATTCTTCATATGAATAGACAAATGCCTTTTGGACTTCATTTTTCGCAATCTCATCATACTCTCTTCTAGCAATGGCAATAAAATTCATGTATTTGTCTTTATCTTCCTGACTAATGGAAGCATGCTGATCAAGCCCATCTTTTAAAGCTAAAAGGACATCCAGCGCATTAATTGATGGTGACTTCTTGCGAATAATCGCTGAAGAAATTCGATTGATAATATAGCGTGGATCGATACCATGCATGCCCTCGTTCGGATATTCTTTCTTCAAATCTTCCACATCTACAGAATTATAGCCTTCAACACTCTCGCCGTCGTACAGTCTCATTTTCTTTACAAGATCGATTCCTTGTTTTTTAGGTACTTCCAACCTGGATAAAACAGAGAAAATCGCAGCTGCTTTTAATGCATGCGGTGCTATATGAATATGATTCATATCACTGTCGCGAATCATTTTCTCATAAATCCGTTCTTCCTCTCTCACCTTCAGGTTATAAGGAATAGGCATGACAATAATACGTGAATGTAGGGCTTCATTCTTTTTATTGGATATAAACGTACGGTATTCCGTTTCATTTGTGTGTGCCACAATCAATTCATCCGCACTAATCAATGCGAACCTACCTGCTTTAAAGTTTCCTTCTTGCGTTAAGGAGAGGAGATTCCATAAGAATTTTTCGTCTAGCTTCAACATTTCCTGGAATTCCATCATTCCGCGATTCGCTTTATTTAACTCACCATCAAAACGATAGGCTCTTGGATCAGATTCTGATCCGTATTCTGCAATCGTTGAAAAGTCGATGCTTCCGGTTAAATCAGCGATGTCTTGTGATTTCGGATCGGATGGTGTGAATGTGCCGATACCTACGCGTTTATCTTCAGAGAAGAAGATGCGTTCTACCTGCACATTTTCAATCTCTCCCCTATATTCTTGGTCAAGGCGCATTGTGTTTAGAGGCGAAAGATTTCCTTCTATACGAATGCCGTATTCCTCATAAAAGTCGTTACGCAGATGGGGTGGAATGAGATGAAGCGGATCTTCATGCATTGGGCAGCCTTTAATCGCATAAACTGCTCCCTCATCTGTACGTGAATACTGTTCTAATCCCCGTTTAAGCATAGTCACAATCGTGGATTTACCACCGCTGACTGGCCCCATTAATAACAAGATACGTTTTCTTACATCTAATCGTTTGGCTGCAGGGTGGAAGTATTCTTCTACCAGCCTCTCAATGGCTTCTTCAAGTCCAAAAATTTCTTCACCAAAGAAGTGATACATTTTCTTGCCGTCTCTTTCATTGAGACCAGAGCTTTTAATCATATTATAAACGCGCGAATGAGCAGTTTGAGCCACTTCAGGCCTTTCTTTGACTATCTCTAAATAGTCTGCAAAAGTACCTTCCCACTTCAGCCTGTTTTCTTCTTCACGGTAACGTTTAAACTTATTTAAAATATCGATTGTTATCCCTCCATTCAGGCCTGTTTTAACCATGATATGTTAGGAACTTTCGAATGATAACTAATTAATTTAGGGATTTATGGAACTACTATGATTTTTAGACACTGGCTTATGAAATCAACATTTTTGGATATTCTATCGAAGAAGGAAAGGAGGATTTTGATGAATCGCTTGATTATCGCATTCTTACTAGCACTCTCATCTATTCAAATGGTTCTTCCTCTAAATGTATTAGCTGAAACGGAAACATCTAAAGAAGACCTGCTAAAGCAGCGAATGTCTCTTTATGTTCAATTTGAAGATATGTTGGTGCCTTGGTATTTCTTAGCTGCTATTGATCAATATGAACGTAATATTCAGGCAGTACGAAAAGATATTCCATCACGGGAAGGCGTAGTTGCCATCCGCTTTTCTGATGAATATTGGGCAGGCCCTTTTAATCCTTTAATACAGGATAATTCACCAACTACGATTGATTATTTTGGTGGCATGGGGCTTGATGGAGATAAAGATGGTGTGGCTGATGCTGAAAATGATATTGACATAATCTATACGATGGCCAGTTACTTAAGTCATTACGGACCATCAGAAGCCGATTTCAAAAAAGCTTTATGGGATTATTACACCAATGAGACGATCGTCAATCAAGTCTTGGCCATTGCATCATTATATAAAAAATATCAAGATATCAATTTAGACCAGTACACTTTCCCCGTAGCGCTCGGATATAATTATACCTTCAAGGGAACCTGGGGAGCCAACCGTGGTTGGGGCGGAAGGCGTATTCATGAAGGAACAGATATCTTTGCTGACTATGGGACGCCGGTATTATCTGCTTCATATGGAGTTGTCGTCACAAAAGGATGGAACAAATTTGGTGGATGGCGAATCGGCATTCGGGATCACCATAATTCCTATCATTACTATGCTCATCTTTCCTCCTATGCCAAAGAAATAGAAGTCGGTGATATCGTCAAACCTGGAACGATAATTGGTTATGTAGGTAGCTCAGGTTATGGAAGTGAAGGAACCTCAGGTAAGTTTCCACCGCATCTCCACTATGGTATTTATAAATTTAACGGCCGTTATGAATGGGCTTATGACCCTTACCCTTCCCTTCTACAATGGGAAAGGACGGCGAAAGCCCAACTTAAAAAGAACTAACGAAACCAAAGTTTGGATAAACAGAACAAAAGGAGATTTTACGAAGCTAAAAATTTGGGCTTCATAGAATCCACTTCAAAAAACGATGAATCTTATTTAAAAGTGGTGTGTAGTAGACGGCGACTCTGCGGATGAGCTTTAAAGCTCCGCAGGATTGGATAGAAGGAAATTGAAGGCAAGCCTCGTAGAAAATGCTCTCTGGAACGGATCACCAAAAGTTCTTCCTACTGAATGAATTCTATAGAAGAACAAAAAATACCGAACAAATGTGAGATTTTTTCACATTGTTCGGTTTTTTCATAGGCAATTCATTATTATCTTTTATCATTTACAGGATATTTTGTTTTACAAACATTAAAAATTCTCTTTGCATCGAGCCAAGAGTCAATATTTTGGTGGGAATTCTAAACTTCCATGCCTGCCTCTTTAAATTGAAAGACCATAGGACTGTAAGCGGATCTTTAGTAGCATACTTTTGATCTTGGATTTCAGCTAATTCAAAAATAAGTTTATGTACTATTTTGGTGGAGAATAGATTTAGAAAAAGAACAATCATATGATTATCATTTATCAGTAGTATAGCTCGATTGGTGATAGCTGAAAAGCCTTGAGGCGTCGCGTAACAAAGAAGCATATCTGGCTCTCTATGAGATTCAGCAAGACTTTCAAGCGATTTTTTAGTAATAAATAGCATGATGAGATACCTCTATGTATATCATATTTTTTTCAAACATTATAAGAAAAAAGTGAAATCGTTAGAAAGATTTCACTTTTTTCACAGATAGAATGGGTAAATAATTAACTTAATTCACTTTGTAAATCTTTATACAGCTTAAAGAGCATTATTCGCTCTCCTGTTTGTGTGCTTATATCTGTGTGGAAGCTTAAAACCTCTTGGTTTGTGATCGATCTGATAATTGCCTTTAATTCATCTATTCCTGATTCTACAAGACTATTGCGATGATCTTTTACCCTTAGCAATCCTTCTTTCTTTTCACAGACAGAATATTCTGCAGGCGTTAGGATACCTTGTAGCACGACAATAATCATGTCTCGCAAAATATCCGATTTCACTGAAACCGATCCGCGCCCTAAATAATTCTTCTCCCAGTGCGTCAAAGCTTTGCTGATTTCCGATTCTACCGTTCCTCTAGTTTTATCCATTTTTCAATCTCCCGCTAACCTGTTGGCATTTTAGTCATTCTGCTTCTATTTTAATAATGCGAAGGTAATCACGTAAAGCAATAACTTATGAAAAACTGTGCCATATGCCATCTGGATCGATGCACGAAAGGCGAATCCAGCCGTTCTGTAGCTTCTGGCGGAACTCCGCATTCTGTTCTAAGATTTGCTGAACCCTATACTTAGGAGCTTGCACGACCACTAATAAACGTATAGGTGCATGGTACGCCTCTTCATCAGACATCATAACAGATTGCCATGGAAGTCCAAAAAGAAGATCGCTTGCATTACCCTGCATGACGCCAACTCCCGCAGTAATCGTCTGTGTGGCTTTATTGCCGCTGCCATAATAATGCGGAGCTACTGTAGACGCATAATATTGTAAGTTAATCCATTGTGCTACTAGAGCAGGGCCTGCAATGATACTAGCCAGTATATCGCCTGTTGGATCTAGCTGCCACTGATAATTTTGAAGAAATACTCTTCCCTCTAGGTCACAATCTTCCGTTAAGGTCCGTTCGCCGATTATAAATCCAGCATTCCGCGCTAACCCCCATTCAGGACGCACCTCGCTCCAATCGTCAGCGAAACGGCGTACCTCCTCTTCCGGATTTAGGCAATCAGGATGGAGTGTCGGAAGCTGAGCAAGTCTTTCAGCGTTTACACTCTTACGCACAGTTGGAAGAGCCCCTTGAATAAGCTGGAATGAATTTTTTGCAGCTACCGGTAATTCCGGCAGATACGTAAATTTCAACTCATCCAACGAAGTAATATGCTCAGCCGCTGCAAAAACAGTATCTTCTGGTATGTGAATGCCTTCTTTGGCAAGAGTCTCACGAACATTAGATAGATTACATAATGTCGCCAACACACGTGCATTAAATTGGCTTGATGCTCCTCCACATGCCCCGCAATCAAGAGCTGATGCATATGGGTTGTTTCGACTTTGGCTTCCATGACCGCAAATAACAACCAATGGGGCAAAGTTCTCTGTCAAACTCATTGTTTGAAGGGCTTGCCGTACATAAAATACTTGTTCTTCTTCCGTAAAACCTACAGGCAATTCACCTGCTCCTTCATCTGGAGAATGAAGCGTCAATTTTGTCATTGGCTTTTTAAGCCATTTTTCGCTCATTTGTCGCATGACTTCACCAGCTTTTTGCGGGATAAAGCTTCGTGCTAATGTTTGAATACTAAGCCATGGTCCGCTGATTTCAGGCAATAGCAGGCTCGTCAGCATATTTTGTTTCATTGTTTTAAATGTTTTCCCAACGGAATGGGCAGTATGTGCCCGCTCAATGTATTGTTCTAGCTGGTCCCTGTCCGTAGATTCAAGCACTTTGTGAGAAGGCTTAAACATAATCGGCAATGAATTATGGCTATTGGAGCTTGCAAGTTCGTTTGTTTCAATAGGCAAGCCAAAAAATCCAGCTGTCCCAAAAGTCTCAAATGGCCCGCTTCTTTCTAAATGCCTTCTGAACGTTTCAGAACGTACATCAATACAAAAAGCAAATTGTGCTGCGATTGTTTTTGCTTCTTCTATTGTTGTAGGTTTAGTCGGCAAGCATTCTTGAAGATTTTTTTCATACGTTTTCTCCCAAGCTTCTAGCCAAAGGCGGCCTTGGACAAAGGAATCGAAGCGATTTGCGAGCATAAGGCGTGCTTTTATTTCCTCTGGTTCTAATGCTGCCCAATCCTCGAGTCTCTCTCTGCCAAATTCAACCCAGCTAATAACAAGTTTTTCAATGAGTTGAACATCATCTTGCACTGGCTCTGGCAACGGAAGATATTCTTTTACGAATATATATTCAAGAGATAGCCGCATAGCCAGATATTCTAAAAGCAGTGCCGCTGATTCTTCTTCACGGCTGCGTATCATACCTGCCCATCCTGGTAGTGCAAGGAGGTGAGCCTCCAAATATTCTTGCCATTCTGTGTTAGGAATATCCATACTGTGAAGCACTTCCATCAATGCTTGCTCTGCATTTTGATTTAGTTGATCAAGTTGCCTGCGCGTTTCATGAGTAAGCGTGCGATCATATTTAGCCATTTGGCGCCATGCTGCATAAAATCCAGCCTCTTTATTGGGCATGGACCACACCGCAAGTGATTCATCCAAATATAATTTACACCATTTAATCACATGTAGATTTACATTTTCTACAAGAGATTCGTTTCCTGGTTGTTGCACACGTTGACTCATTGTTAAGATGGAATGTTTATTTTTAGTGGGTGAAAAGTATTTACTATACCAAAGTGCAGCAGTCTTTGCGCCAGGCAATTCTCTTGTAGTGAAGGAATTTGATTCTTGTTGTAATACATTACGGCAATATTCTTTCGCGAGTTCTCTAGGCAAGCATATCAACTGCTCATCAAGCCATGCATTCAACCCATCTTCTAAGATGGCCAAATCAATTTCTCCCTTACGAGCAGCAGAGGAGACGATGGCATGATTAGGATACATGTCAATGTCACCCGTCTCCTTCAGCCTTTTTGCCACTTGGTCAAAAGTCTGGTGCTCGAGTCCCGCCCAAGGGCTTCTTGCTGCAAAGTTATTAATATCGCCGAGGGGCACAATGACCTCGCTCGCTTTTTTTACAATCTCTTGAAGCGAGCGATCGTTCGGTTTAAATCCCTCATCATAGTGAAGTGTTGACGCCGTACTCATTGATAATTCCCCTCCTTCGTTAATAATTGTGCAAGATAGTTTGGATGGCTTTCCGCGAGACGTTTTTTAGGTTCTCCAAGCCGAACTAGCCATAGATAAAGCGCAAAGGATACTTTATTATTCCTTCGAATCAGCCAAGTTCCACATACAATCGCAGCTAGTAAAACAACTAAAACAATAATCGATAGTATAAACGGCTGATGGAAATCGCTGTCGATGGTCCCCTGCAAAATGTTGTAAAACAGTGTATGAACGACTTTAAAAACAAGTCCACCTGCAACTAATAAGAAGAAACCTGCGATTTTTCCAGTAGCAGTAGGGTGTGCCGCTACCAGCTGTGCCCATGCAAGGGCAATCGACCAGCCGAGTAGAAGAGCACTAATCAGCTGATAGCCTTCTCCTTTAGCTGTCAGCCAAAGCCCTAATCCTATAAGTGTTCCAAGCGCACCACCTGCAACTGTCCATATAACAGAAGCTGCTTGGTCCTTAGAAGTAACAGGCGCTTTTGCCTTGGCAGCTGAACCTGCTTGCAAGAAAAGAGTAGATTTAAACAAACCATGCAATACTGCATGTGTAATAGCTGCAAGATAGGCGCCTAGTGCACATTGCACCAGCATAAAACCCATTTGTGCTATTGTTGATCCCACCAACTGCCGTTTATAATCCACTTGCACAAGCATAATGCCTGTGCCGATTAAGACAGAAAGGCCTGCAATAACAAGTAAAATTATCTGCGCCAAGTCCCCATTAAACAATGGAGAAAAACGAGCAAGCATAATACTTCCCGCATTAACAATCCCAGCATGCATAACAGCTGAAATAGGTGTTGGTGTAACAACAGAATCAAGTAGCCAACGATGTGTTGGCCATTGAGCAGCAGGAATGAGCGCTGACACAAGAAGCAATAAATTAATTCCTGTCTTTTCATAACCAGATAACAAACCTAATGTATCAGGGGTGAGTATAGTTGATAAACGCCATTCGCCTGTACTGTACGCTAACCAGAATAACGCAAGGCCCAGTGCCAGCAAACTAGCTAATAGATAGCCGCGGGATACTTTTGCAGCATGCTGCGCTACCTTCCATTCCTTCCTTAATCCGATTAAGACAGTTAAACAAAATAGTGTTAGCCCCCATCCAATAAATAAAAGGCGAACATCATCAGATAACCATGCAAGGGCATCAGCTGAAGTAGTAATAGTTAAAAGTGCAAAGTACTTGCGGTATGACTTATCGCCTAGCAAATAATGGACACAATATCGCTGAACGATTAATCCAATTGTCAAAACAAACAGAGACCAGAGCCATGATAATGAATCGAAATGCAATACTCCTAGGAAATAATCTCCTTTAGAAAAAATAAGACCTAATAAAGCGGCAATTGGTGCTAATGCCAGCATGCCGATATGAATGCGAATGAATCGAAGCGGGACTTGCGGATGCAGGATACACAATCCGCTCCCTAGAGAAAGTCCAAGAAAAATGAGAAACAATAGTGGCCACGACATCCAAAATCCCTCCTTTTTTTACATAAAAAAACCGACAATTTCATCATTTAAAAGGCGCAAGGCACTATTAAACAAAGAAATTATCGGTTTACTTTTAACGAACCCATCTTGAATGGGGATTAATCGTCTACCTTTAATATTCATTCTTCCTTTTAGAAGAATACCGTATTATAGTTTCATTTTTTCAAAAAACCATATCGCTATAGCTCTTTGCTAAAATGTTCTATAACTAATTCATTATTAGTAGCATACTATTTGTCAAAAATTCTGTCAAGTCAAGCCTTCATTCCAGGAATCCAATTCGGTCTTTTTAGAGCTCCCCACATCGGGTCAGGGATCGCTAATTCTTTCTGCATAGACATATCCATTTCTGTTCTAATGGATGACGGATTTTCTTGCGCTTTTTGTACCCAATCCGGTTCAATTAATAATTCGCGGCCTAATGCCACAAGATCAACACCTGTCTCCAATGCTTTCACTGCATCATCGAAACTATAAATTGACCCTACTCCAATCAAAGCAGTCCGGCCATTGATCGTTTCTATTAACAGTTGGACACGTGTTTTTTCTTGGTCGCCAGTAAAACGATGCGGCTTCGCGAAGAATTCCATATGCGATACATGCAGATAATCCAGCCCTTCTGCGGCCAAAGCATCTACAAGTTGGATAGTATCATCCATTGTAATCCCGTTTTCTTCAGGTTCTTCAGGTGAGAAGCGATAGCCAATGATAAAGGCTTCCTTAGCATGCGTTGCAGCCACTTGTTTTACCTCACGTAAAACCTCTAAAGGAAAGCGCATACGATTTTCAATTACTCCACCATATTCATCGGTCCTTTTGTTCGTGTGGGCAGAGAAAAATTGTTGCAATAAGTATGTGTTAGCTCCATGAATCTCAACGCCATCATAGCCTGCTTCGATCGCACGACGCGTTGTTTCGCCATACGCTTTGACTGCCTCTTTTACTTCATCAGTTGTCATGGGTCTTGGTGTTGCATTGTCTGGATAAGCGACATCACTTGCACTTACGATTTCGCCATTTGGTACCTCTTCTGGAATAGAACGTCTTCCTCCGTGGAAAATTTGAAGCACTGCTTTTGCTCCTCCTGTATGAATCGCATCAGCCACGCGTTTTAGGCTAGGGATAAACTTGTCATCATATCCGGCAAACTGTCCTGGAAAGCCTTTACCGTTTTCTAATACATGCGTGCAGGCTGTCACAATCATACCGACGCCTTCTGAACGGCGTGCATAATAAGCAACCTCCGCATCAGTAACGGTTCCATCGGCATTGCCAGAGTAGTTCGTCATTGGTGCCATCACGACTCTGTTGCGCAATACTACTCCGTTTTTCAAGGTATATTCTTCAAATAAATCTGCCATACATATTGACCTCCTATTTTTCATTTCTTCACTAATTTATCGTATTCTGCAAGTAATCATGTGTCAAAGAATTGAAACTTTCTGGGAAGGCCCCTCTTACTAGTTCACGTTCTCCAATAGTTTTGTGATTACTGAAAAACCCTGAGTTGTATATTTTAAAGATACTAATTTGATGTGGAGATGAAGTGGGAATAGCTGCGTTTTGCTAAGAGTAGTGGTAAGCCCTGAGTTGTCTTCGCTAATCCAACTTCAGCTATTTCGCTGAAAAACAACTGCAATTCAATTTCTCCCGCCCTCTTAGTCTCCTAACATGGAATTACTGATGTGTTATAATCCATTCTGCCGCTTCGCTCAAGTCATTACATACTGCATCGGCTAGTGGATCGCGTTCACCTAAATAAACTGTTTTCGCCCCTGCTTTCTCCCCCGCCATTATATCTGTATCGGTATCACCAACCATAAAGGATTTTGATAAGTCAACTTCATATTTTTTTGCTAGGTCTTCAATTAACTTGCTGTTAGGCTTTCGGCAAGCACAACCAGCTTTTGGTTTATGTGGACAATAGACTGCCTCATCCACACGGGCTCCCTGTTTCTTTAACTCCTCAATCATATGCAAGTGGATTTTTTTCAATTCCGATTCTTTCATATATCCAAGACCTACACCGCCCTGATTGGTGACCACAAACACAAAATCAAAATAGGCATTCAATTTTTTTATTGCTTCAGGAACACCTGGCAAGAAATATAAATCTTTCGGTTTGTTCACAAACTTTACCCTCTTGGTTAGTACCTCATTAATGACCCCATCACGATCTAAAAATACGGCTTTTTTCATATATATAAGCACCTTTCTTTAGCGTTTATCTTCTTCATCATTGTCACATTTTACTAATTCTAAAACAAACATTCTTTTATGCTTAAGCGTTTCGATGAAAGAGATTCGGGTATATTTATGTTGTAATCGCATATCAAAAAAATGAAACAAATAATGGAGGTAATACACATGGATAAAAAAGTATTAGGAATTTATAACTCAAGCGCGGAAGTGATTAAAGCTATTGATGAATATCGCCAAAAAGGATATGCAACTGACGATTTCTCAATTGCCCTTAATACAACAAACTTCCCTTCTGCTCCATCAGTCGTAAAAAATGAAACAGGTGTACTAACAGAAGATGTCGGCGGTCGCAATATGGAAGAAGATGAAGGTTTCTTCGATCGCCTAGCAGCAGTATTTAAAGGTGATTTCCACACAGATGTGGACCATGCATCTTATTACGAATATTTCTTAACACTTGGCTTTGATGAAGAATCTGCTCGTCGCTACGAACGCGATATTAACGATGGCCGTATTCTACTTTTAGCAAACAAAGAAGATGATGCCCTTTTAGGCACTGCTGACCCACTAACACCAGTAGACAACCAAGAGGCAAATGTAGGTCTTGATACCACAGTAGCTACTAATGATACAGTGGATGTTAATAATACAGTGGCAGATGAGCAAACATTAAAATTGCGCAAAGAACAACTTGATGTTGAAAAAGACCAAGTACAAACTGGTGAGGTTGAAGTTCACAAAGATGTTGTGGAAGAACCACAAACAGTCAATGTACCTGTCACACACGATGAAGTGTATGTAGAAAGACGAAAAGTTACTGATGAAGCAGCTGCCACTACAGATGCTTATGCTCCAATGGGTGAAGATGACACCATCCGTATTCCAATCGTCGAAGAACAAATTGAAGTGACGAAAAAACCAGTGGTAAATGAAGAAGTAGTCATTGGTAAAAAACAAGTGACCGAAACAGAACAAGTCACTGATAATCTAAAACGCGAGGAAGCACGCATTGAAACGACTGGTGATGCTTCTGTCACAGATAGCGATGTAGATGATGCAAATCGTGGTGCTATTACCGAGCAAGAACTATACGATCCTGCTAATAAGCACGATAATGACCTTCAAAAAGACAATCTTGATGATACGCTTACAGCTGGCAATATGAATGCCAATATTAAAAACAGAGAAATATAATAATATTTGGCTTTCTATCTTGTAAAAGCATAGCTAGACTGCTATACTTTCTGTAATTGAATATTCACTTATTTCAATATCTTTTGAAATAAGGATAGAGGCGCAAAAACCATGAGTAAGCTGCAAGAGGATGATGAGATCCGACTACTGCAGTGGAAAGGGGAATTTGCCGAAGCTTAGAGAAACTCATATTTCTCTATTGCTGGGCCTGCTGTTGAATAAACACAGGACTGTCATGTAGGAAACTATATGGAGGGCTATCGTACGCATGGAGATGACTTTATGAATTCTCGCAGCAACGTAGTCACATCACGTTGCTGCTTTTTTTGCGTTATTTTCTATACTGCCCTTCTCCAAAAAATGAAAAGGAAGTGGAGAAGCAATGAATTTTGGAAGAATTATAACGGCGATGGTGACCCCATTTGACCAACAAGGAAATATTGACTTTAGAGCTACTCGTGAGCTGATTAATTATCTTATCGAAAACGGCTCAGATGGCATTGTGGTAGCTGGCACTACAGGTGAATCCCCTACACTCACAACGGCAGAAAAAATCAGTTTATTTCAATTTGTCGTAGATGAAGTAAACCATAGGGTTCCTGTTATTGCAGGCACAGGATCTAATAATACAAGGGCATCCATTGAACTGACTAAGTCTGCTGAAGACATAGGTGTGGATGGAATTATGCTTGTTGCACCTTACTATAATAAACCATCACAAGAGGGCCTTTATCAGCACTTCAAAGCAATTGCGGAATCAACACAGCTACCAATCATTCTCTACAATATCCCTGGAAGAAGTGTTGTCAATCTATCCGTTGAAACAGTCACTCGCCTTGCCGCGATTAATAACATCGTGTCCATTAAAGATGCGAGCGGAAACTTGGATGCAATGGCTGAACTCATTACGCAAACACCCAATGATTTCAGTGTCTATACAGGAGAAGACCATTTAACGCTGCCATCTCTATCGATTGGTGCTACTGGCGTTATTTCCGTATCCTCCCATATTATTGGAAATGAAATGCAAGCGATGATGGAAAAGTTTAAAAACGGGGATGTGATGGAAGCTGCGGCAGATCATCGTAGGCTCCTCCCTGTATTCAAAGGATTATTTAGCGCACCTAACCCTTGCCCTGTAAAAGCTGCTCTGAATTTGAGAGGAATAGCAGTAGGCGGTGTACGTTTGCCTTTAATACCCCTTAATGAAGAAGAAACTACTGAGTTACAGCATCTATTGCAGTCTGTATGTAAAGAAGACACAGCTTTAAGAAGCTAACTTAAAATAGGCACCAAAGTTCCGTAAGAAGCGTACAGTATAGTAAAAAAAGGAATGATGTTTTGTATCACTATCATTGTCCATCTTGCGGAACATCCCACGGCTATTATCCGAATAGCCCCTCCCCTTACCAGTTTCAAAATCAATACCAGCAAACCTACCAAAGTCCGAATAGTGTTTATTTAAGAGATTATGGTCCAACACCTTTTGCTGTCAATATAGACACAGCAACAAAACAAAATACGAACTACCGCACAGCGCTGTGGACCGGTGAGCATTTACAGCTTACGCTGATGAGCATTCCAGTCGGAGGAGATATTGGTTTGGAGATTCATCCGAATACGGATCAATTTATTCGCATTGAAGAAGGCGAAGGCCTTGTACAAATGGGCAAAAATAAACAGTTCTTAGACTTCCAGCAACCAGTGCGGGATGATTATGTCTTTTTTGTTCCAGCTGGTACATGGCATAATCTGACCAATACAGGCAACAAACCAATTAAGCTGTATTCGATCTATGCCCCTCCTAACCATCCACGTGGCACGGTCCATCAAACCAAAGCAATCGCCGAAGCGGAGGAACCTCAATAAATAATCATTAAAAAAAGCAGCCTCCTCCTTAAGGACGGTTGCTTTTTTTTAGATAAAGGATGTTTGTACCGTCAACTCTCCTTCTTTTAAATTTGAACAAAAGAAAGGAGAATCTTTTTAATCAAGATTCTCCTTTTCTACTATTATAGAAGTCGCTTATTTCAATGTAGCTGTAATGGTAATAGAAGGATCGTCCATGGATATGCTATAACGTCCTTTCTTTACCGTATAGACAAATTCACGCGGCTTGTCCCCAGTATCGAATGGTACATGTTTAATTAGTTTATGATTTTGATCATAAAAACGCATTTTATTATTACCATATTGAGTATGATTTGACGTTAATACAAATTTAAATTTCGTATCTTTTTCAACGTTCAGCGTATAAAAACGATTGTTTTGATTCGGTTCATTCATTTTTAATTGTGGTGACGTTTCATAGTAAATGCCCACATGCCCTGGAACACCTTTTTTTGTAGATGTCATCGATAATGAATACTTGCCATTTGGCGCATTGGTTGAGAAAAATGTTCTCGAAATTTTAACGACTGGATATGTTTCACCTGTTTCTTTATTCGTCAGTATCAGATTTTCAATCGGCGATTCAAATGAATTTTCGTTTTCTAGTGCATACAGCATGATATGTTTATCAGTTGTTAGGTTAAGATCAACGGATGGTGTAGAATGTTGATAGTACGGCAATTCCACTGCTCCATCTCTACCAGGAAGAAGTTCAGCCATAGTCGTATAGTTATATATTTTTTGATACAGTTTGAAATGGTACGGTGCATTCGGTTCCCCTTGCACTGCCACATAGCGCATACCTTTTTCGAGATAACGTAATTTTTCCGGTACTTCTTCATCCACATCGTTGATTTTTTCTTTTGCGTCACTCATCCAAAAAACCTGATTTGGCACATCTGCATTTCCAGTAAAGTAATAGTTTCCTTCTACTTGATCAACATTGATAGCATAGTATGCAAAGCCCTTGTCATCAAAAGTCCCTGTTGCTTCTTCATTCACAGCTAGTGGTTCATATGTTGCTGTGGCAGAAGGTTGATCAAACGATATTTTTTCATTAAGTTCAGCGAAGCCTGCGATAAGTTCTTTTTCTAAAGCATCCGTGTTGATTGTTTCTTGTTGCTGTGCTGCTTCTTTTACAAGTGCACGTCGTGAAACTTTGCTATCTCGCAGTACTCTCTCGGCTCCCTTCGTATCAAATTTCACATTAGGATATTCGGGTGCTTTTGCGGCCGTAAACACAACATTTGCCGCCAATACTTGTGCAGTTAAAGCATCGATTTTTTGTTGTATTGTCGCTGATTTATCAGTAGACACTTTTTCAAATGCTTTAGTTGCATTCTCTAACGCAACATCTTCACGCGAACCAACTAATTCACCCTTTCTGTAAATATTCCCTTTATATTCCCCATCTAAAATCTCGCCATTCGCATGTTCAATCTCTTGTCTACCATATAAAAAATCTAATTTTTCTCTGATGGCTTTATCATTCGCTATAGTTGCATCTGTATGCTCTAGCTTTCCTATAATCTTTTTTAAATCGTTCATTTGCACTGTTAGTGTTAGATAGGCATCATGAGAATCTGATTCATCTTCAGTAATCCATTCTACATAGTCTCCAAAAATTGCATCGAAATGCTCTGTATAGTTTTTCAGTAACTCTGCAATTTTTGTATTTAACACTGCTGAATCTATTTTTGACGCTGTACTTAGCTTTTTGACTTTATCTAATTGTTCTAAGTAGTTTTGTGTACTTACACTGCGTATTCTCTTTCCGTTTTCATAAATGTACCCATCAATAGAACCATCTGCAAGCATATTATTGTAATAATATGTGCTTCTACCATCTGAAATCACTTTATTCTTAGGTGCAGGCAGCCCCTTTTCGTATAATTTGCCCTTATAAAGCATTGCTTGAGAAATACGTCCATCTTTAAATAAATAAGTTTTCTTTTTATAGCCGGCAAAATGATAACCTTTCGATAAAATACCATTTGTATAAAGTCTCAAACGATTAAAGTTATAATAATCATGATCGTTGTCGTAAAAGTATCCAATAACATAATCACCTTTTTTTATTGATTTATTTTCATACAATTTCTCGTTTGAATTGACAAAAATCCGTTTTGTTAAAACACCATCTTGGTAATAAAGGTCATTCAACTCACCTACAAAAAAGCTTTTACCTTGAATCAATTTTCCATCTTTAAACGCATATTTATAATCACGTGTTATATATAAACCTTTTTCAAGTTGCCCATTACGATATAGCTTTAAATTTTTTCCGCTACCATATTTAACGCGGCCAGGTGCTAGTGAGCCATCTTTATATAAGCAACCTTTATATACTTTGTAACCTTTCATTGGCTTACCCGTTGCCTTACTTAAGAGTACGCCATCTTTTAGTTGTACAGTAGCTGCGGCTGAAACAGTTGTGGTCTCAATTGTTCCGACAGATGACAGTAACATAGCTGTTGTTACTGCTACTAAAGTTATCTTTTTCATAAACAGAATCCCCTCCAATATATTCCTGTTATTATACCATTTTACCAAAATAAAATATCTTTTGTTTATTTTGCTATATTTTTTGTTAAATGAACAAATCAGAAGTGGTTAAATCACGTTAAACGATTAAATATTATACTAACCAATTCAGACAACAAGCCAATTCAGAGTGTATTCAATCTGTGTACTTGTACAGCACCCACGCAGCACAGTCCATTCTTCTTCTTTTAAAGTTAAACATAAAAAAGGAGAATCTTTATACAAGATTCTCCTTTTCTACTGATTTAATTAGCGAATACCTTTTATTTTGGTGTAACTTTAATAGTCAAAGGAGCTTTGAGGCTATAACGGCCTTTTTTCACGGTATAGACAAACTCCCGTTTATCAGTTCCTTCTGCGATAGTTGCTTTTTTCACTAGGTGATGGTTGTGATCGTATAATAGCATTTTTCCAAAACCCGTTAACTCAAATTTAAACTTTGTATCTTTTTTGACGTTCAGTGTATAAAAGCGACTTTCTTGATTCGGTTTATTAATTTTTAGATGAGGTGTCGTTTCGTAGCGAATCCCTGCATGTCCTGGAACACCTTTTTGCGTAGGTATAATCGACAATGAATACTTGCCGTTTGGCGCATTTGATGAGAAGTGTGTTGTCGAAATATGAACGACAGGATATGTTTTACCTGTTTTTTTATTCGTCAACACTATATTTTCAATCGTTCTTTTAAATGAATCTTCGTTTGATACCCCATATAACATAATATGTTCATCAGTTGTTAGGTTGATGTCAACGGACGGGGTTGAATATTGGTAATACGGTAATTTCACCCTAGGCGTACTTAAAGCATTTGGGCCAGGAGGAAGTACTTTCATTGTCGTATAGTTATATGTTCGTTGGTATAGTTTGAAGCGGTATGGTGCATTTGGTTTCCCTTTTACTGCCACATAATAAACACCTTTTTCAAGATAGCGTAACTTTCTTGCGACTTCTTCATCGCCATCATTGATTGTTCCTTTTGTGTCACTCATCCAAAAAGCTAGAGTTGACACTTCATGATTTCCAACAAAGTAATAGTTTCCTTCTATTTGATCGACTTTGATAGCGTAATATGCAAAGCCTTTGTCATCAAATGTTCCCTTTGCGACTTCCCCTGCAGCTAGTGGTTTGTACGTCGCAGTAGTAGAAGCTTGTACGAGTATGCCATCTTTTGATTGTCCAGTAGCGGCGGCTGATACGGTTGTGGTCTCAGTTGTTCCGACCGTTGATAGTAACATTAATGTTGTGACTGCTGCTAATGCTATCTTTTTCATAAAATGAACCCTCCTCCAATATCTTCCTTTTATTATACCATTTTAGCAATATACAGGATTTTTTGATATTGTTTTTACATAAAACAATTCCATTTAACTATATGTTTTTGTTTAATTAAAATCTTTTACCCTATGTATGGCAAGTTTGTACTGTTAGTTTGTATGTGATTTATACAAGTCTTTCGCCATGGAAACAGGTTAGTGTAATCGAAACAAAGCAGAGTAAACGATTAAACATCCCTTATCATCTAGGGTAAAATAGAGTTAAGCTTTTAGGAGGGATAACATGGACTCATTAATAGATATTGGGCTTAATCTTGCGGACAAGCGTTTTTCAAAGGATACACAAGAAGTCGTAGAACGTGCGGTCTCAAGTGGAGTCACTCATATGATTCTGACTGGTTCAAGCATAAAAGGAAGCCAAAAAAGCCTTCGATTGGCAAAAGAATTCCCTAACACTCTTTTTTCCACAGCGGGCATCCATCCACACGATGCTTCTGAATTTAATGGACAGTCAATAGAACAGTTACGTGGATTGGCTAACCATCAAGAAGTGGTGGCTATCGGTGAATGCGGTCTTGATTTCAATCGTATGTACTCACCTCAAGATATACAGGAGGACTGCTTTATTGCCCAATTAAACCTTGCACGGGAAATGGACTTGCCTCTCTTTCTTCATGTAAGGGATGCTCATCAGCGGTTTTTAGAAATAATGGACAACCACCAAGACTTGATTAACCGTTCTGTTGTTCATTGTTTTACAGGGAGCGCTGAAGAAGTGCAGCAATATGTAGAGTTGGGCTTCCATATTGGTATAACAGGTTGGATTTGCGATGAGAGGCGTGGGAAAGAGTTGCAGGAGGCAGTAAAATTCATTCCACTACATCGCTTAATGGTGGAAACAGACGCACCATATCTGACACCTCGGACACTGACGCCAAAACCTAAAAACGGCAGAAATGAACCAGCCTTCCTTCCGCATATTGTATCGGAAGTTGCTAAATATAGGGGCGTATCTGTTGAAAAACTTGCTCAGCAAGCCACAGAAAATACGAGACGTTTTTTCCGTCTTCCATAATTTGAATGTAAATATCTGTGCAAAACAAAAAGCGTCATTAGACGCTTTTTGCTTGTTACCCTCTTAATCTAATCGTTAAGCCCTTTAAGAACTTCCGCGCGAAATTGTCGCCGCACTCTTTATAATTACGATGTCCTGCTTTCCGTAGTATGGCCCCAAGTTCGCCTTTTGACACAGCAATTCCGCCTTCATCTAAAATGTCGAGCATATCTTCAGTCGTCAGCTGTAAAGCAACCTTTACTTTTTTCAATAGCATATTATTGACATGTTCTTTTACTTGGGGAGCTTCTGGCGCTTGTCCCGGTTTTAAATCTTGTTTGCCTCTTTTGAATGTCACAAGGCCATTTAGAAAGAATGCCATCATTTTATCATTTACTTTCAATTGGCTATCATCTGTTTCCTCTTCGGAAGTCTTTGTAAGAATCTTAAGAATCTCCTCTTGTGTAAATTCTTTGCCTCCCAATTTAAAAATCTCTTTCATTTCTTGATTTTTAAGATCCAAGGCATATCGAAGCCTAATCAGGATATCGTTATTTTCCATTTAAAAACTCCTCACTTCTTATCATTCTTTTATCTTAAGGCATATTACCATTTGAAACAACCAAGTCATGCAGTACTTCTATCTCGTGCTATAATATGTCATATATTAACATACAAAAACAAGGGAGGGAGCTACATGAAGATTATTATTATCGGTGGTGGTATTGGTGGCTTTACAGCAGCCCTCGCTCTTTCAAAGCTGGCAGAGGTACATCTTTATGAGAAAGCGGCCGATTTCAAGCCGTTAGGTACAGGTATTGGTATTGGCTCCAATGCACTAGAAGCATTGATGGGGCTTGGTATTGGTGAAGATGTACTCGCATATGGTACACCGCTCACTACCCAGCTATTTCTTAATAAAGACGGTAAAATATTGAACTCGATTGATTTTAAAAAAATTAAAAATAAATATGGGCAAGAAAATATTACGATTCATAGAGGAAAGCTACATGAAATCCTTTATCACCATATCCCTAAGGAATGGATTTCATTCAACAAACGGTTAGTGCAGGTAGAACAAGATGACCATCAAGTCACCGCCACATTTGATGATGGCGAAAAAGTTGAGGCAGATCTTCTTATTGCAGCAGATGGTATTCATTCCCTCATCCGAAAAAGCTACATTCCTAATAGTGTTCCTCGCTATGCTGGTTATACATGTTGGCGCGGCATTACAGAGAACAATGGATTAATTGATGAGCAAACATCCTATGAGATTTGGGGTTCTGAAGGCAGAGTCGGATTCGCCCCGATGAATGGCAACCAGCTATACTGGTTTGCATGCATGAAAGCAGCAGAAAAAAGTCACTTTTTTGCCACTTTGACTCAGCGTGAAGTCTCCTATCATTTCAGAAGGTTCCCGCCAAACGTTGCTGAAATGATTCAACAAACAAAAGATGCGCATTTCCTTCATCATGATATTTATGATCTTAAACCTATCTCGAGATTTGTATTTGACCGAGTAGTCTTGTTAGGTGATGCAGCACATGCGACAACTCCTAATATGGGCCAAGGAGCAGGACAAGCAATTGAAGATGCCGTAACACTCGCGAATGCGTTACGTCACTTCGATTTGGAAGATGCTCTCCAAGAATATGAAGAGGAACGTGTAGATCATACAAAAAAAGTCATTCAAGTTTCCCGCCAAATCGGCTGGGCCTCCCAGTGGTCAAATCCACTGCTGGCTAATGGACGAAATGCAGTCTTACCCTTCATTCCTTCAGCTCTCTTAAACTGGCGTCTCAAATTTCTATTTCAACGGAAATTAAATGGCTAATTGTTAACCATTTGTTATAATAGGTTAACGAACACTTTAGGAGGAAACGACGATGTACAAGCTACGCGGCCATCACCTCTTTTGCCTTCTTGGCTATAGAGGAATGGGGTATTCAGAGGAATACGTGGAAAATATGACTAAGCTCCATCAAACATTAAGAAAAGAGCCAAGCACTTTAATTCAAGTTGTCAAAGGCCCTGACCATCTGTGTGATAAATTTCCAGAATCCGGGGAATATCATTGCCAAGACCAAGATATTTATAAAATGGATCAAGCTATTTTAGATAAACTCGGCCTTCAATATGGACAATCTATTTCGTGGTCCGACATTGAAGCACGTGTTAAAAAGAATGTAGTTCCGCTCGATATTGGAACCGTCTGTGCAACCTGTTCTTGGCGTTCTCTTGGCGTGTGTGAAGAAGGGGTTCAATACATTCATGAAGGAAAAGGTCTAGTGGAAGTAAAATAAGTAAGAGATAGCGATAATAAAAATCAAATCAAAAAGGAAGGAGCTTATAACAGCGCCTTCCTTTTCTTCTTTATTAAATCTTGAAGCGGCTAACCAATTCATTCAGTTCATCTACTAATGTTGCAAGATGTTTTGAACTGTCGGCTACTTCTTCCATTGAACTACTAGCTTGCTGTGCGGAAGCTGCTGTTTGTTCTACTCCTGCGGCTGCTTCCTCAGCAACAGAAGCGACCTCATCAATAGATGCATTCATTGAAAGTGTGTGGCGTTTAATTTCTGACAAGTTCCCTGACACCGTACGGATGTTTTGTCCCATTTCAGTGACTGCACCATTGATTTCATTGAATGTCATACCTGTATTTTCTATTTGAATTGTTCCTTGTTCTACTTCTGTATATCCTGCTTGCAAGGATGATACCGCACTGCCTGATTCACTTTGGATTGCTGTAATTATGCCTGTTATATCATTTACTGAAAGTGCTACTTGTTCTGCCAGTTTTCTTACTTCTTCTGCAACAACAGCGAAACCTTTACCATGTTCCCCTGCCCTTGCCGCTTCAATCGCCGCGTTTAGGGCAAGTAGGTTCGTTTGGTCTGCTACATCTTTAATAACAGATATTAAAGTAGTAATTTCCTGTGAACGATGATCTAAGCTTTGGACTTTCATTACCGCATCTTTTACCAGTTGGTCAATCTTAGCCATTTGCTCAGTAGTTGAGGTCATTAGTGAAGTCCCTTGCTCTGTTAATGAAAGTACTTTTTCAGAGTTTTGTTGAATGAGACTACCATTTTCATTTGTTTCTTCTACCTTTTCAGCGAAAGATCCCATAATCATAGCTAAGTTGCTCGCACTATCTGCTTGCGTTTCAGCACCAGAAGCAAGCTCTTGCATAGTTGTGGCAATCTGTTCAGTACCCGTTCTGACTTCCATCGAAGACTGTGTTAATTCTTCGCTTCTACTTGCCACAACATTAGATAATGAGTTGATTTTTTCCAAGACTAGTCTTGTATTTTCGTTCATCTCATTCGTCGCCAGGATTAGTTCTCCAATTTCATCATTCGATGTAGGTTCTATTTTTTCTTGGCTTAAATCACCCTTAGCCATTTCTTTCACTCTAGCTACTAAACCAATGATAGGACGGGAAATAACGTGTACGGTTTTAATTTCAATTAACACTGCAGCAATAGCCGCAACAGCCGTAAGGATTAATATAAATATAAGTGAGGATGTTCCGTATGAAGCGAATTCTTCTCCATTTTTGGCTATCTTCTCTTCTCTATCCTTTGATAATTGTTTAAAGCCATCCATTATTTCTTTTTCAAGCGGCTTTACTTCTGTCGCCATGATTCTCTTTGCTTCTTCTTTATTGCCGTTATCATACTCTTCAATCACACGATTTATTTGTTCTCCCCACGTCACCTTTTTATCAATTAAGGATTTGACTTGTGTAGAGTTGCTTAACTTCAGCAATTTATTCTCAAGTGCGATACTTTCATCTATTTGGTTCTTGAACTCATCCTTTAAGCTTGCATCTCCATACAAAATATACCCTCGGATTAATGAAGTTCTTTCAGACATATTTAAAGCCATTTGCTCATCAAGTTTTAACAAGGGAATTTCCTTCTTAACCATATCATTCGTATTTTTATTGAGTGCTTGGATGGCAAGAATATTAAATACACCCAATATTACAACAAGGGCTATCACAATTGAAAAGCCAAATACAATTTTCTTTCTAATACTATTTAACTGAAATAATCTGTTCAAATTTAGCACCATAATCCTTTCCCAAAGAGTCAACTACTATTATATCGGTAGAAAAGGGCTAAAGCTTTATAAATTCAAACATAAATCGACAAATATATTTAACCATATAAAAAAACTCAAACCGAGGGGGTGGCTTGAGCTTTTTGGCAACTTATAGGGTTACTGCCGTTTACAACAATATGCTTGAAACGGCAAGGCTATTGCTTTTTATCTACTACTACATGTACAAATGATTCTCCATTAATATCTAAGTCAAAGGCCATTCCAAAGCCTACTACATACCTGCCCTTTTGAGGTGTTAGCTCAAATAGAGAAAAGTCTAACCCTCGAAGTACATCCATTAAATTTTGTCCATGGTCTTCGTTAAAAAGAGCAAATATATCCTCATGCTGTTCGTTCCCCATATTCTTAGGATTACATTCAAAACGAGCTCTTTCTGTAGCAAATTTATTGGGCGTCATTGCCTCATCTGCAATAAACATGGCATCAATCACAGAATTACGTTCAAGCAAGCGATAATGTTCTGCAATTTTACTAATATAAATATAGAATTTGCCGTCAACCATAACAAAAGGAGCATAGCTACTAAATGGCTTCCCGACCTCATCCATCATACAGAGCATTACATTTTTGCGTGATTTCATAAACTGAAGATAATTATTTTTATGTTTCTCTAAATCAATTGTTTTTGTCACTTTATTCATCCTTTCATTTTTGCCTGATTGTATTCAATAAATGAATGCGTGGCGCATCTTCTTTTGACATAGAGACTACTTCCGCTTCCATATTATAGACATCACGTAGCATATCTGATGTCATCACTTGATTCGGCGTTCCTTCCATTATCTTGCGCCCATTCTGTACGACGATAAGGTGATTACTATAACGTGATGCCTGATTTAGATCATGTAAGACCATCATGACTGTAATGCCCATGTCTTCATTCAGTTCTCTTACTAATTCTAGAACTTCATGCTGATGTGCTATATCTAAGTATGTAGTGGGTTCGTCTAGCAGCAAAAGTTTCGGGCGCTGCGCAAGAGCCATTGCTATCCATGCCCTTTGTGCTTCTCCTCCAGATAAGGATGCTAGCATTTGATCCTTATAGTCTGCTAAATGTGTTTTTTCAAGCGACCAATGAACAATATCCTGATCTTCATGATTCAATCGTTCAAACCACTTTTTGTGAGGATATCTTCCATAAGCCACCAAATCCTTCACTAACATGTCATTTGGAGCTTGATTCTTTTGGCTAAGCATACAAATATTTTGAGCGATTTGCTTAGTTGTATATTGTTGAATTTCCTTCTGTTCAAAAGTGATAGTGCCAGTATGGGAAGAAATGAAACCTGTGATGGCTTTTAATATGGTCGATTTCCCTGAGCCATTCGGGCCAATAATGGAGACAACCTCCCCTTGTTTTACAAAGAAAGAGACATTGTGAACAACCTCTTTCCTTTCATATCGAATCGATATGGAATCAAGTGTTAGCATTGTTAAAACGCCCGCTTTCTCATTAAATATAGGAAATAGGGTCCGCCGATGACAGCCATTAGGATGCCTGCTGGTATATCAAGCGGTGCGAATAACGTTCTCCCTCCCGTATCTGCTACAAGCAATACCAGTGCACCAAGCGCTGTACTCATCGGCAACAAAACTTTATAATCAGACCCTACTATCAATCTCGCCATATGCGGAACAATAAGCCCTACGAAACCAATCATGCCAACAGCAGCTACAGAAATTGCGGCCAAGAAAACTGCTAGCAAGGAAAGCCATATTCGAGTGCGATGTACATTATCCCCGAGATTAGCCGCCACCTGATCGCCAAGCCGAATGATGTTAGCCTTTCTGACAGCAAAGATAGATAGAATCCAGCCAACCAGCGCGTAAGGAAGTATCATGAATAAAGCATTGCTCCCTTTTGCTGCCAAACTACCGTTCAACCATTGAATGGCTGACGGTAATCTATCACTATACAAAATAGACATAAATCCTACTATCCCTCCACATAGTGCGTTCACAGCTACACCCGATAAGATAATGGTAATAGGAGATATTCCGGATTTTTTCCATGCTAATGCGTAAACAATGGAGGCAGCGAATATTCCGCCAGCGAAAGCAGCTACTGGTATTAGGTTTGTATATTGCGGCAAAATCAACATAATGACCAAGACTGCTGCAGATGCACCACTCGTAACGCCAGTTAACCCCGGATCAGCAAGAGGGTTTCCCATAACCGCTTGCAGCAACGCACCTGAGATGGCTATATTTGCACCGATTATCAATGCCAGCAATACACGAGGCAATCTGATATCCATAATGATAGTTTCGTTTACTGCTTCTGGATGGGAGCCGAATATTGTTTTTAAAATAGCTGGCACAGGTACATATACACTCCCTATTCCAATGGAAAGAATGGCTGCGACAGCAACAAGTACATATGTAAAAAGAATGATATTCCAGCTTTTTGTATTTCTTTTCACTACTAATCCTCTTTCTTATCGATATAAGTATTTTTAGACATCTGTTAAGGCCTTCCCAACATGGTCAATGGATGTAACCCCGAATGTGCTGTAATCCAGCATATGAACCTTGTCATTTTTAAAGGCACTTAAATTTTTCCAAACTTTATTATTTGCTGCTTCCTTTTTAAACATATCTTTCGGAGCCCCATGATCCCCAGATGCTAAAACTAAAATGACATCAGGGTCTGCTGCTGCTACTTTTTCCATGTTGATGGGCGAATAGGTATCTTTCACATGAAAGACGGATGAGGCAATATTATCTGCACCAGTTTTCTTCACCAGACTTCCTAGATATGATTCTTCACTCATTACCATAAAGGAATCAGAAGTGCCAATCATGAGCATAACGCTCGGCTTATCCTTTCCTTTTGCTACATTAGATAATTCACTTTCTTTTGCTGAAATATTATTCAACACTTTATTCATTTCATCTTTTTTATCAAAATAAGTCCCCAATGTTTTAAAGCTTACTTTTAAGTCATCTAATGATTCAATTGGTAAATATGCAGCCTTTAAATCCATTCCATTCAAACTTTTATCTAGCGTACTTTGTAACGAATCCGAGCCAAGAATTAAATCTGGCTTCAAACTAGAGATGACTTCTAGATCAGGCTGCATAGGCGAACCTATCTTTTTAATACTTTCAAAATCTTTTGGAAGTGGATTTGTTGATTGCGGTACTCCAACTGGTGTAATACCTAGCAGATGTAGCATTTCTGCAATAGGAACGGAAGTTGTAATTACTTTTTCAGGAACTTCAGCCGGCAATTTACTCAAAGTTTCCTTCAGCACTTTCTCATTTACACCATCTTGTGGTTGAATACTTTCTTTTGCTTTGACAGCCGTTTTCTTTACTTCTACTTTTTGCTCACTACTTTCTTTTGTCTTCTCATTCGTTGAATCTGCCTGGCATGCTGCTGTTAATAGTGTGACAGCCGCCATCATAGGTATGATTACTTTTCTCAAACTGCTTTCCCTCCGCTAGATTGTATTTTAAATGATAATGATTTTCAATTTCATTTAAAATGATAACAATTCTCATTCTCAATTGTCAACGTAAATTCTCATTTCGGTCATTAAGACCTAACACCAAAAATACGAGTTATTAAAAAACAAGTTAAACTATCGATGGTGTAAGCAAAAGAATGTGATAAATAAAAAAAGCTCCTCACCTAAGTGAGAAGCTTTTCTATAAATCTATTATTCTAAATGATAAAACCTAGTTGTTCTCTGCATCTAAACGAAGAGCTTTTGTTGTGTCAGCAAAGATTTTGTTGAACAACTCTGGGTTTTCCCCTAGTTTGATACCGTAAGAAGGAATCATTTCTTTGATTTTTGGTTCCCATTCTTTCTTTTGTTCTGGGAAACATTTATCAATGATTTCTAACATTACGTGAACAGCAGTAGAAGCACCTGGAGATGCACCTAATAATGCTGCAACAGAACCGTCTTCAGCCGTGATAACTTCAGTACCGAATTGTAATGTACCTTTGCCGCCTTTTTCAGTATCTTTGATGACTTGAACACGTTGACCAGCTACGACAATATCCCAGTCTTCGCTTTTCGCATTTGGAACAAAGTCTCGCAATTCTTCAATGCGTTGTTCTTTAGAAAGCATTAATTGTTCAACAAGATATTTTGTTAGTGAAAGGTTTTTTGCCCCTGCTGCTAACATAGTGAATACATTATTTGGTTTGACAGAACCAATTAAGTCCATATTTGAACCTGTTTTTAGGAATTTTGGAGAGAATCCTGCAAACGGTCCGAATAATAAAGACTTTTTGTTGTCGATATAGCGTGTATCTAAATGTGGAACTGACATAGGAGGAGCACCTACTGCTGCCTTACCATACACTTTCGCATGGTGTTGTTCCACGATGTCAGGGTTATTACATACCAAGAATAATCCGCTAACAGGGAATCCGCCTACATGCTTGCTTTCAGGAATACCGGTTTTTTGTAGTAATGGCAAGCTGCCGCCGCCTGCACCGATGAAGATGAATTTCGCTGTTTGATATTCGATTTTGCCATCTTCGCTATGCACTTTAACTTCCCATAAACCATCGCTTGTACGTTTAATGGTATCAACCGTATGTTTATAGTTTACTTCTACACCTTGTCCTTGTAATTGTTCAATAAGGATACGAGTTAAAGCACCGAAGTTTACATCTGTTCCAGAGTCAATTTTTGTAGCCGCAATCGGTTCGCTAGATGCGCGCTCATTCATGATGACTGGAATCCACTCTTTTAGCTTCTCTGCATCATCTGAAAACTCCATACCTTGGAATAATGGATGTTCAGAAAGCGCTTTAAAACGTTTCTTTAGAAATTCAACATTTTTTTCGCCTTGCACTAAACTCATATGTGGCAGTGGCATAATAAATTCTTGAGGATTGCTGATAAGATTATTGTTTACAAGGAATGACCAAAATTGTCTTGATAATTGGAACTGTTCATTTACATGGATTGCTTTCGTAATATCGATTGAACCATCCGCTTTTTCAGGCGTGTAATTCAGTTCACAAAGAGCAGAGTGTCCTGTACCTGCATTGTTCCATTCGTTTGAACTTTCTTCCCCTGATTTATCAAGCTTTTCATATACTTTAATTTTCCAGTCTGGCGCTAACTCTTTTAGGAATGTTCCTAAAGTTGCACTCATGATTCCGGCACCAATTAAGATAACATCTGTAGTAGTTTGTCTGTTACTCATTTTTACCTTCCTTATACCCTAAGATTTGCAGAAAGGATGTAGGCGCTCCCTCTTAGAAACCACAATAAAACCAAGGCGCAACCTGATCAAACACCTTTTCTGTATCAGTTTTTTCTATCCTTAGTGTATCATAATAAGTTATTCATGAAAATGCCTCCAAAACTAAATATCATATCGGTAAGCTATCTATAAACAATAAGTAGCAATATTGTACAAAAAGATTGAAAATATCGTGTTAATACAGCAAAAACAATTGTCTCCTCCGCTAGAAAAACTGTTGTCTTTATACTGCTAACACGGTTAGATTGATGCAACTCAACACTCCACCAATAGGCGTTTTCTTTTTTTTTGCTTTTTATTCTTGTACATGTGCTGATCCGCCAGTCCTAAAAGATGTTCCATTTGTCCATACGAATTCTCGGCAAAGGAAAGGCCGATAGACATACTGATTTTTACACTAACATTATTTTCATTGTACTGTTCAATGTCTCTATGCAGGTCACTATAAAGCTTTTGCGCACTCTCCTTTGTTGCGTTTACCATAATAATTGAAAATTCGTCGCCGCCAATGCGGGCTACAATGATTTCACTAGTGGAATAGTAATTTAGAAGTTTTGCTGATGCAATGATAAAAGAATCGCCTTGCTCATGGCCAAAATGGTCGTTCATATACTTTAAACCATCTAGATCACATAACAAAATAGCCACTGGAACATTTTTTTGTTCATTATACTTTTTCATTTGTTTCTGGAAATAGGCCCGATTATAAATTTTGGTTAGGGGGTCATGGGCAATCTGGTATTCCAACTCCTGCTGCAATTTGATTTTTTCATCAATGTTCCGCACAATACCTTGAACTCCAATAAATTCTCCATTTTCATGGATAGGTGTTGCATTTTCTTCAAGCCAGATATACTTTCCTTTACTATTTTTCCAGCGTTGAATGATCGGTTTGCTGTAGTCCATTTTTCCATTTATCTTATTTTGGAGTAGATTGTAATCATCTGGATGAATAATATCAAACAACCAGTTTGGATTGCTATAAGCTTCTTGCATAGGATTTGTTCCCAAAATTGTTTTAATCGAAGGGCTAAGATATTGGAATTTCTTCTCCGGTTTCACTTGATAACAATAAA
This sequence comes from Rummeliibacillus sp. GQ308, assembly GCF_059759115.1. Lineage (NCBI taxonomy): Bacteria > Bacillati > Bacillota > Bacilli > Caryophanales > Caryophanaceae > Rummeliibacillus > Rummeliibacillus sp. GQ308. The sequence goes on from NZ_JCAXDQ010000003.1 coordinate 98,925, forward strand.
TAATATCTTTTGACGTTTCTACCAATTGGCTAATTTTTTTCTTTTCATTATAAGTACCTTTCCATTTCAACATCTTATTTCCCAATACTATTAAGCTAATAATCCCCCCACCTAGCAAGCCTGAAAAAAAAGAAAACCACCCTATCACAAAAGATTACCTCCCCTATTTTTTAGACCTTGATATCAAAAACTCTACTAAAAAATCAATTCAAAAGTTATATGTATAATCTGCTTTCAATATATATTATTAAGCCATATGACCTAACATTTACCCTTTATATATTGTCTGTAAACATTATACGCCAATTATTTACTTAAAGATAAATACCTAAATGACTAATTTAACAATAAATAACAATTCGCTTTTATAAAATATCGTAAAATAATATCATTTATTTCTCAACAAAATAAAAGAACACATTCCTTAATGGAATGTGTTCTAATGTTTAACGATTTTCTTCGTCTTCTCCCCAACATTCAATATCGCCCACTTCTGGGACATCTTTTTTATAGAACACTGGGTTTTTCCCTTGTTTCCGTTGATCAAGGTAGTTGCGAATGACTGGTTTTGCAACCTTCCATAGCAATATAATAGCAATTAAATTGATAATCGCCATCATCGCCATAAAGAGATCCGCCAAATTCCAAACTAAATCGACTTTAGCTAAAGAACCAAATAACACAAAGCCAACCGCTAAAATACGGAAAATAAACATAGCTGTTTTAGAATCTTTAATAAACCCAATATTTGTTTCACCATAGTAATAGTTGCCAATAACCGTACTAAAAGCAAATAAAAATACTGCTATAGCCAGGAATATGCCTGCCCAATCGCCTAGGTTTGATACTAAAGAAAGTTGTGTTAGGTTTACAGACTTTGCATCATTCTGCATATAGGCATCACTCAGTAAAACGATGGCAGCTGTCGAAGTACATACAAGGATCGTATCGATGAATACGCCCAATGTTTGAATTAATCCTTGTTTTACAGGATGCGTAACAGAAGCAGTGGCTGCTGCATTAGGCGCAGAACCCATCCCAGCTTCATTCGAGAACAAACCACGCTTGATTCCCTGCATCACCGCTGCGCCTACCATCCCTGCAAAGGCTTCTTCCCAGCCAAAAGCAGATTTGATAATCAACAGCAATACATGCGGTAGTTCAGTAATATTTAGCAGAATAACAAGAAATGCAACTGCAATATAGGCAATAGCCATAACAGGTACGATAACTTGTGTTACACTAACAATTCGTTTCAAACCGCCAAAGACGATAATACCTGTTAACACAGCCAAGATTATGCCCACTACTAAACGGTTTGCTCCAAAGCTTTCCTTAAACGCAATCGTAATCGTATTGGCTTGTACCGCATTGAAAACAAAGCCGTATGTTAATGTAATTACGATGGCAAAGAGAACACCCATCCATCTCTTATTAAGCCCCTTCTCCATATAATAGGCTGGACCACCGCGATATAATCCCGTTTCTTTGTCTTTCACTTTATACACTTGTGCTAATGTGCTCTCAATTAAAGCTGATGCACCGCCAATAAGGGCGATCATCCACATCCAAAAAACTGCTCCAGGACCACCAATGGCAATGGCTGTAGCAACCCCGGCTATATTGCCCGTCCCAATCCGGGATGCCGCTGAGATGGTGAAGGCCTGGAAGGATGAAATCCCCTTTTTCCCCGATGAGTCTGTTGGCGTTTTTTCTGTTAGCAGCCTAAACATCTCAGGAATCATACGAAATTGAATAAATTTCATTCGAATCGAAAAAAAGAGACCTGCCCCGATTAATAAAATAATCAATACATATGAATAGAGATACTCATTCGTCCTATTTACGATATTAGTTAAGTTGTCCATGTTTCCCCTCCTATATTAACTGAATTTAGCATGTACGTCCGAATCGTCCCCGCTAGACTTCAGGTGCTATTCGCTTTATTAAAAAAGAAATCATTCTGATGAAGCGATTTTACGTATTCAGATAGAATCTTATGCTTATATAACTTTTAAATTATATCAATGATAACTTTAGTAAGTAAAGGAATGGTTAAATTTAAATAGTTTTATACAAAAGAATGAAAAATAGCGCATTCCCATTAGGAATGCGCCCCACATAAACTTATTCTGATGCAACATAGTTTAAAATAGCCTCTTTTAGGAACTGCGCTCCACCTTGAACCGCTTTCTCGTAATATGCCTTGAACCGTTCATCTGCAACATACATTTCCGCTAGCCCTGCATGCGCTTCTTTTGAATAACTCTTCCATGAGTATAGCAGCCACTGTCTATGTTTATCAGCTAGCTCTTGTGCTTTCTTTGATGCTGGATTCCCCGTCGCGTAAGCTTCTTTCAGCAACTGAAAAATATCCTCTTCAATAGCCTTCATCTTTTCGAATTTCTCTTCCGACATATCCCTCAATCTTGCATTGCTCTCATCAATGGTGTCCTCACCATATTTTTCACGTGCTTCCTTGCCGTAGTTTTTTTCGTTTTCTTCTATTAATTGTTCTTTGAAACCCGCAAATTTATCTGAATCACTCATTCTTATTCCCCTCTCCCTGCTACTAATTGTTTGTCTTACCGTACTAAGCAATTGATCGAGATGATTGCGCTTTTGCTCTAATTCTCGATAGTGGCCCTTTAATGCTTCCAGTTGGTCGTAAGAAGGATCGCATACGATTCTCTTAATCTCCTTCAGTTCAATCCCCAGTTCGCGATAAAATAAAATTTGCTGCAGCAAATCCACTTGCTTTTCTTCATAAACTCGGTAGCCTGCTTCACTCCAGTACGCCGGTTTTAAAAGACCGATTTCATCATAATAACGAAGTGTTCGACTGCTCACTCCTGACAGCTCCGCCAATTCTTTCACGCTATATTCCATTCCACACCCTCCCTTCTCTTTAATAAAAATCATAAGCCTTTCCGTTGCGTAAGGGTCAAGGATAATTCTATAAGTAAGGCTATTTTTTTAAAACAAATGAGCACAATATAACTTAAATACAAAAATACACATAAGGGAGGGAGATTCGATGAATTTTTGCTTATGGCCAGAAGATCCAACACCGGAAAGCCAGCAAAACTGCAAGGACTGTGGCCTCTTCCAGCAGGGATCTCGTATGATTTGGGGAGAAGGAAACCCTAATGCCCCCATTCTTATCCTATTGGATAACCCTGGAGAACGAGAAGATCGAGAAAAACGCCCTTACGTTTGTACTACACGTCAAACGCTGCAAAGAGCCGTACATGAATCGGGATTGTCAGCAGATGATTTCTATGTCACCTATGTGCTTAAAAGAAAGCCAAAGCGAGCATATGATAAAGAAAGAACACGCGAAATCTGTCTCCAACATCTCCAACAACAATTGGTTATTACAAATCCAAAGCTCGTCTTTTGTCTTGGGAATGTGGCAGTCCAGTCTTTTTTTCATGATGAAGCTGCAGATGTGAAAACATTACGAGGGAAATTTTACGATGTGCGCGGTTTTCTAACTACTGTCGCCTATCATCCTTTCGCGGTAAGACGACGTCAAATCTATGGTCAAAATTTCTGGAGGACTTTCAATTGGTTGCAGAGAACGTTCGAAGTTCTTCAAAAGACCATTAAAACTAACATCGCCATTTAAAAATCCCCTACCATTTTTTTCCGGTGGGGATTTTACATTATTATTCTTTAATCATCTTTTGTACTTGCTCCAAATCTTTCTTGATGAGCTCTAATTGTTTTGCATTTAGCTCTACCATATCAAGATGCTCTCCATATTCCTCTGCATTTTTCTTCGCATTTTCACTGTGCGCAATTTGATCAAATGCATGCTCAACCGCGATTTCCTCTGGATGTGACTTCGCAATTTTTAACATGCGGTCTGCCTTTTGTACAGAATTACCGAATAATGTGCTGGGATGGTCTTGTTTCCAGCTTGTATCTGAGTGCTTTGCCAAATTTCTCTCTTCCCTTCCTGCTAACTAGATAATCTGAATTAGTATTAGGGAATCTGAAAAAAGTATACATTTGACTATAGTTCATCCTAAATTTCTTCGCTGCTCACTCGTTAATTGTCACCCTCCAGGTTCAAACATCGTCTAGCCTGATTCACTATCTATCATGAACAACTCTAAAAACACACTTCATTTACTAACTACGATTGGCATATATCACTTATTCCCCTTTTTTACTAAAAAATAGAACAGATTTATATTTTTCAGATAATATGTTGACACCTTCGTTTGTCTGTTATACATTATATATAACAGTTAACACAAAAAAGGAGTGTGAAAAGTTTGTTTATCTCTCTTGATCTTGAAACTGAAGAACCCATTTACACACAATTAAAACAACAGATTATTGAAGGAATCGCTAAAAAAGAGTTAAAGCCAGGTGAAGGATTGCCGTCTGTCAGATCCCTAGCCGCAGATCTAGGTATCAATCTTCATACCGTCAATAAAGCATACCAACAGTTAAAGCAAGAAGGCTTTATCCAGATTCATCGACAAAAAGGCGTGGTTATCCACCCGGATGGTGTTCAAAAAGCAGATGAATCCTACTACACTACGCTATCTGCCAAGCTCCGTCCCTTAATAGCCGAAAGTATTTGCAGGGATGTATCCCTTGATGAGTTTCAAAAGCTTTGTTTACAAATTTATAAAGATTTCGAGAAAAGGAGTGATAGTTGATGTTCATCTTTTTAATTCTTATGTTGGTTCCATTATTTATTCCAACTATCTTTATTCCGTATTGGACACGGAAGACAGAAAGCTTTGGTGTTTCCATTCCTGAAGAGGTTTATGTACAATCTAACATTAAACAAATGCGTAAAACATACGCTTGGTCAGCCAGTGTCCTTGCCATAATCTTAACGGCCATCCTTGCATGGTTAGGTTCTGGGATGAGCGAGAACAAAATCGCCGGCTTGTATACCGCCATGATATTCATTTTTCTTGCTGCATCCTTTGCCCTTTATCTTTTCTTCCATGGAAAGATGAAAAAGTTAAAAGAACAAAATCCTGATTGGATGAGGAAGCCGCAAAAGATTACAGTCAATACACAGTTCCGCCACCAAAAGCTTACTTACTCTAACTACTGGTTTGTTATTCATTTAGTCGTATCTTTTGCCACAATGATTTTCACATTATTGCATTATGACGACATTCCTGCTCGTTTTCCTTCGCAGTATGACTTTAATGGAGAAGTTACAAGCTGGTCGACCAAATCTTATCGTTCTGTTATGCTAATGCCGATTTTACAAATCTATCTAACATTACTGATGCTCTTCATTAATGTCGTGATTGCAAAAGCAAAACAACAGGTGTCTTCTGCTAATCCTGAGGAATCTTTGCAAAAAAACATTGTCTTTCGTCGCAGATGGTCATTGTTTACTATTTTAACGGGCCTTGCACTGATTCTAATTTTAACGGTGCCACAGCTATCACTTTTTTATCAGATTAATAGCCAAGTGCAACTATATGTCCCACTGATGTTTACTTTAGTCATTTGCATTGGAGCCATTGTATTATCGATCACAACAGGGCAAGGCGGAAGCCGTGTTCGAAGTGTGGTCTCTACAGTAAATGGCGATTTGATTGATCGAGATGATGACCAGCATTGGAAGCTAGGAGTCTTTTATTTCAACCGCAATGACCCAGCCATCTTTTTGGAAAAACGATTTGGCGTAGGCTGGACAAATAACTGGGCTCACCCACTTTCTTGGATAATACTCGCGGCAATTATTTTCTTGGCAACGGGGCTACCATTATTTTTAGGCTAGAAAGACGGTTTAACGTTGCTTACACCAAAAATGCAGGAATATACCTGCAAAATTTTAGTTAAATGAATGTAGTGTTATAATTAGCAAAAGTTAAAAGGTACATCACATGTATTTAGTGATGTACCTTTTTTTATTTGAAATACAATACAGTGAGTATTTAACTTCTTGCCAATTACTCATTAAACATCCGATGCCAAAACTTTAGTCCTCATTGAATTAAATAACCGCTTTTTACAAAGCACATTCCTCAATTTCAAATCCTAAATCATCAATCATTTTCCAGTCATCTAACGGTTGTTGTCCTTTGGTCGTTAAATAGTCCCCCACAAAGATGGAATTAGCCGCAAATAGCCCTAAAGGTTGAAGGGTTCCAAGGTTTTTTTCTCGCCCCCCAGAAATACGAATTTCTTTCGTTGGGTTTATAAAACGCATCATAGCAAGAATTTTTAAACATTCCACAGGCGTTAATTCTTTTTTTCCACCCAATGGTGTTCCTTCTATGGCCACAAGGAAATTACATGGGATTGAATCGGCATCTAAATCATGCAATTCAAAGGCCATTTCTACCTGTTGCTCTTCACTTTCCCCCATTCCAAAAATAGCACCAGAACACGGAGAAATCCCTGCCTTTTTTGCCTCTTGTACTGTATCAATTCTTTGGTCGTACGTATGTGTTGAACAAATTTCCTCGTATTGATCACGATGCGTATTTATATTGTGGTTGTAGCGATGCACGCCCGCATCTGCTAATGCTTCAGCATGGCTTGGTTTTAAAAATCCTAAACAGCAACAAATCTTTAAATCTGTTGTATCGCGAATTTCCTTTACAGCCTCAATTACATGGGCTACTTCCCTATCAGTAGGGCGTCTACCAGATGCAACAATACAGTATGTACCCGCCTTGCGAGAGATGGCCTCATTGGCACCTTGGATAATCGTCTCTTTTGTAAGCCACGCATATTTCTCTATTGGCGTTTCTGCAATAATTGATTGGGAACAATACCCGCAGTCTTCTGGGCAAAGGCCTGACTTCGCATTAATAATCATATTTAATTTCACTTTATTACCAAAGTAATGGGATCGAATTTTATAAGCCGCATTCATTAATGCTAAAACATCTTTATCGCCTATTTGCAACAGTGAAAGTGCTTCAACTTTATTTAATGCCTTCCCTTTAATCACTTGATCTGCCAATTGTTCTAGCTCTTTTTCTTTAATCATGTACATTTCCCCCTTTAGTAGAAATTAACGTTTGTTAACCTAATAATTAATTTGGTTAACAAAAATTATAAACCACGCCGAATATTTTTCAAAGGAAATAATATAACTGTTAAAGAAAAATAAATTGGTGCTGTATTGTTCAAAAGGCACAAAAAATAAAAAAGGATAGATAGAGCAAGTTACTTAAAGCTCTTCTATCCTTTTAATTATATTTCTTTTATTTAAGCGCGGTGGTTTTAAGGAATTCCTTCGTCCGTTCTTCTTTTGGATTTTCAAAGAATTCTTCAGGACGGTCTAATTCGATAATTTGACCTTCGTTCATATAGACAATCCAATCCGCTACTTCACGTGCGAAGCCCATCTCATGCGTTACGACAACCATTGTCATCCCTTCATCGGCCAATTCTTTCATCGTCGCCAATACCTCACCAACAAGTTCAGGGTCTAGCGCGGATGTTGGCTCATCGAAAAGCATAATGTCCGGTTTCATTGCAAGTGCTCTAGCAATCGCTACCCTTTGTTTTTGACCGCCAGATAGTTTACTTGGATAGACATCTGCTTTGTCCTCAAGTCCCACTTTCTTAAGTAATTCTTTTGCTTCAGCAATTGCCTCTTCTTTTGATACTTTCCTTACAACGGTTGGTGCTTCAATAATATTTTCAATGACTGTTTTATGAGGGAACAAGTTAAAATGCTGAAAAACCATGCCAACTCTTTGTCTTACCTCATTCATATCATGCGTTTTTGGCATAATGTTGTCGCCTTGGATAAAGATATTCCCATTATCCTTTCTTTCTAGAAAGTTCAAGCATCTTAATAATGTACTCTTCCCCGAACCAGATGCCCCGACAAGACAAACCACATCACTTTCATGTACAGAAAGATTTATATCTTTTAAAACATGCAAATCACCAAAAGACTTGTTTAAGTGTTCAATTCGTATCATTTCTCTTTCACTCACTCTAGTAACCTCCTATCGGTCGCTCACTGCTAATTTCTTTTCAAACAAGCTAACAGCTAATGTTAATAGTGCAACAAGTACTAAGTAATACACTGCTACAATCAATAAGTACGTCATCTCATCAAAGTTATTGGAACCAAGTGTCGTCGCTACGTTGAACAGCTCATTCATGGAAATGAAGGCAGCTAATGATGAATCCTTCAGACCGATGATGAATTGGTTGCCAAGTGGTGGCAATGCTCTTCGGAATGCTTGTGGAAGAATAATTCGACGGATAGTCGTACTTCTAGTCATCCCAAGAGAACGACCTGCTTCCATTTGTCCCTTGTCCACAGATTGAATAGTCCCGCGGAAAATTTCAGCGATATAAGCCCCATTATGGAAAGCAAGCGCTAATGCTGCTGCCCAGAAATCTGAGATTAAAAAGATACCACTAAAACCAAAATATAGAATAAAGATTTGTACAATTAGCGGAGTCCCGCGCACAAGGAATACATATAAATTTGAAATATAACCAAGAACTTTAATACGTGAAATTTTTAGTAGGGCAAAGAATAACCCAAAAATAATACCGATTAAAATAGATACAACCGTCAATTCGAGGGTGACCATCATCGCATCTATAAATAAACCTTTGCTGCTTATAAGTGTGTCAAAAAAATGTGAAAAGCTAGGCATGTTACCCACTTCCTTCCTTATTAATATCTAGTAATTATTCTGGCTTTTTGGTGATATCTTGGCCAAAGTATTTTTTGCTGATTTTAGCTAGTGTGCCATCGTCACGCAGATGGTCTAGCGCTTCATTAACACGTTTAAGAAGCTTCGGATTATCTTTCGGCAATACAATTGCTTGTTCACTTCGTTCAATTAATTGTTGGCCCTTAATCTTAAAGCCTTCCTTCTTCGCACTTTTACCTGTAACAAAGTCCGTCACTACTGCATCGTGGCGCCCCATGCTAAGCGCTTTTAACGCTGTAATGTCACTATCGTATGTTTTGACATTTTTCGTATATCTACCAGCAATGTCTGCATACGTAGAACCTTTGGCAACCGCCACTTCTTTGCCCTTTAGATCTTTAGTTGTTTTAATTTTGCTGTTTGGCCTTGTAAAGATTTGTGGGCCAGAGTAATAATAAGGTGTAGAGAATGCGACATGCTTTGCACGAGCATCATTTATCGTATGACTGGCAACAGCAACATCCGCTCTACCTGTTTTAATTCCTTCTATTAACCCTTTAAATTTCATCCTTTTTTGTACCGGTTCAAGACCCAATTCCTTACCAACAGCCTCTCCTACTGCAATATCAAAACCTGTCATAGTAAGGTCTTTCTTCATATAACTAAATGGCTTAAACTCTCCGGAAGCAGCATATATAAACTTACCTTTCTCAACTAGCTCTGTGCCATCGCTAAGCTTTTCCTTTTCTGCACATCCAGAAAGCAAACCGATCAATAACAAGCCTAACAAGGTAAATATGTATGTTTTTTTCATGCTTCATCTCTCCTCTCTCCAAAGCAAGTTATATTGTTACTTACCCCTCAATTGCTGAAAATAACCTCTAAATCTTTTATAAATATAAAAAAGCAGCTGACATAGTTTTAGATTATGAGTATACGATTCTTCCCCAAACAGCTCGAATGCCTCTATTTCATGCGATTTAATAAACTAGACAGTAACTAAGAGATTTTAAGACTTTACTTTTTCAAAATAAAAAATTTTAACATTTCTTAGAAAAAAAGTAGTAGTGTTTTCACCATTTTTTGCTATAATCTTTCTTACAATTAGAAATTTTAGGATGGTATTTATGGAAAAACATATATTAAGTAAAGTTACTCTTCAAGCAGATGATGAAAGATATCGCAAGCTTGTGGAGCAAGTAAGTGATTGGATATGGGAAGTGGATGCTAATGGAGTTTATACCTACGCAAGTCCGCAAATTGAACAGATTTTAGGCTATACACCAGATGAAATAATAGGCCGAACTCCATTCGATTTGATGGAACCAGATGAGGGAGAGCGGATAGGACCCATTTTTCAGTATCACGTTGCGAACAAGCTGCCAATTAACAGCTTAGAAAATATTAACTTGCATCGTGACGGGCATGAAGTTATTTTAGAAACGAGCGGCTCTCCTATTTTAAATGACGAAGGTGAATGTATTGGCTATATAGGGGTAGACCGGGATATCACTGAAAGAAAACTAATAGAACAAAAACAGAAACAGCTAATAGAAATTTTAGATGCTTCGCCTAGCTTTATAGCAACTTTAGATATCAACGGAAATAGCTTCTATTACAATCCAGCCGCACGCAACATCCTTGGCATTACGGAGGAAAATATTCCATCTGTAACGAGTAGATGGATGACTGATTTTATTAAAAACGAAGGCATTCCTACAGCAATAGAAAAAGGCTATTGGAAAGGTGAAACAACCGTTATAAATGGTGAGGGTATTGAAATACCGGTTTCTCACATGCTAGTCGCTCATAAAACTGAAAATGGTACGGTGGAATTCCTGTCAACTATTGCACACGATATAACCGAAAGAAAAGAGCTAGAAAAGGTTATCTACAACCAAGCTCATTATGACCAGCTTACAAATTTACCTAATAGACGCTTTTTGCATAAAAAAATGGCAACTATCATTGAAGATACGACTGACAAGAAACGAGTTGCTTTCTTATTCATGGATTTGGATAATTTCAAAAGCATTAATGATTCGCTTGGCCATGAAATCGGCGATCAATTGCTTGTCATGACAGCTGCACACTTAGAAAGCTATGTAGAGAAGAACGATTTTATTTGCCGCTATGGTGGAGATGAATTTATTCTCATCTTAGAAGATATTTGGGATATAGAAAGCATAAAAGAAAAAACACAACGTATCTTAGAGGCCTTTAAACAGCCTTTTGAAATTGAAGGTCATACAATCAGTGTGACAGGCAGTATTGGAATTAGTGTTTATCCCGATGACGGTAAAGATTTTCTTTCTCTCATTACAAAGGCCGATAATGCTATGTATCGCATCAAACAAGACGGTAAAAACAACTTCTCTATAGAATAAAAAAAAGGGAATCTATTAGGTAGATTCCCTTTTTTACACTGTATAAATCAAATTTTGACCATACAACTATTAATAGCTATACTTATACACAATTTCCCCTTCGATTACTCTACCATCGCCGTTAAAGCCCAATTTTTCATACAGTGCTTTTGCGCCTTCATTCTCTGGCTCAAAGCTTAGATAAATCACATGATGAGCTGTATCTTCTTTGATCAAGCTCATCAGTTTTTTCATAGCAGCCTTCCCGTACCCTTTCCCCTGGTATTGCGCATCAATCATTAAACGGTAAATCCAATACTCTCCGTCATCCGCATCAATACAATACATAGTAAAACCGACTAGAACTTCCTCAGCATAGATAGCTAAGCAAATACATTCTGGATAAGCTTTTGCCTGGGCAAGTGAAAATAAATTCGATGCCACGAAGTTTTTTTGTTCATCTGCCACTTTTAAATTAATGACATTCATAAAATTATGCCGATCGATATCTTTGAACGTAATCATTATCCCACATCACTCTTTTCATCGTAATTTGTTTCCGCAACTTTCTCTGCTTTAGAAGAAGGCTTCTTTTGAAATGCCAATAACAAAATCATTCCAAAAATGCAGAGCGTTCCAACCCACTGAAAGATACCAAAGGGTTCTTTTAACCAAAATACAGTTGTAAGTACTGCAGCCAGGGGTTCTAAACTGCTAAAAAGGCTGGTTTCTTTTGGGGAGAGACTTTGAAGGCTTTCGATATAAAACCAAAATGCAAGCATCGTTCCGAATACAATAACGAATAGCAAGTACATATATGCAACTGGTGAAAAACTTGAAAAGTCTATTTGCCATGGCGGATGAATCAAACTAAGTGCGACTCCGCCAATAATCATGGCCCAGCCAACGATCACCTGAGAATCAAACTGAGCAAGTAAAGGCACTGAATATAAAGTATAAAAGGCCAATGCAAGCCCAGATAATAGGCCCCAGACAACGGCAACAGGTGACACTGATAGATTGGATACTGATCCATTCGTCAGTAGTAAAAAACAGCCCATCAATGCAAGCAAAACAGTTACTGCATCATGTCGTGAAAAAACTGTTTGTCTACGGAGCAATAAGTAAAGAATAATCATTACTGGCGCTAAATACTGCAACAATGTCGCCACCGCTGCATTACCGTGTTTGATGGATGCCATGTATGTATATTGAACCGCAAGCATGCCGAGAAGCCCGAAGATCAGTAGCCGAAGGGCACTCCATTTGTTTCGCCATACGTCAAAAACGTGGGAACGTGTACTTCTAAAAGATTGCATCCCCAAAAGTAGAACACCTGCTACTAGCAGCCGTATCGTCACAAGTCCATTCACATTGACATGATATTGCTGAAATAATTTTTGCGAAACCGTGCCGCTAATCCCCCAAAGCACTGCTCCGATAATGACAAGTGTAAGACCTTTCTTTCTATTCATTCCCTTCATAATTCCGACTCTCCAATTACTCTTTTAATCATACACTACTAATTTTTTGTTAATTCAGTTAATAACGCTAATGCTAACGTATCCTAGATGAAAATACAATAACAATTTGGTCGACATTTAATAAACAAAAAAAGGCAAGCAGACGATTCTGCATTGCCTTTTTTATTTAGGTACCTTCTGTTTTATTGTTCTCTTTCGCTTCAATGGTTTCATCCTTCCACCATAAAGCCTCTTCCGGGTCTTGTCTCAGAACATCCTTGAAATCCTTTTTTGTATCGACCGTTGGGTATGAACCTTTTAGGGCAATCCCAGAAGTGCTAGTGAATAACCATGTAAATACAATCAAGCCAATCAAGCTGACGACGACTAAATAAATAGCAGGTGAGAGAGTATTATTGGTCGCATGAACAAGATATGAAGCTAAAAGCGGGGTTGTTCCACCAAAGATGGAGACGGAAATATTGAACGATACTGCTAATGCACGGTAACGAACATCTGTGAAAAATAATGATGGCAACAAAGAAGGCACTGTACCTTCGTAACAGCTTAAAAACAGGCCTAGCAGCAAAATGGAAACAAAGACGAAGCCTATTCTGCCTGTACCCATCATCCAAAAAGCTGGGATGGCAAAGATCAATAAGCCAATTAAGCCGATTTGCACAACTTTCTTGTTACCTATACGGTCGCTAAGCCGTCCGAAATATAACGCAAGCGGAATCATTAGCACCATTACAATAAGCAAAATAATTAAGCCAGCCGTTTGATTAATCTTCAGCGTCTCAGTCAAATAAGATGGGATATAAGATAAAATCATATAGTTGGTAATATTATAAAAGGCAACTATCACTATGCTTAACAGCAAATCCTTCTTGTAATGCTTCACAATATCCTTAAAGGTTGGCTGTGATGCATCCTCCTGCGCTTGTTCCATCTCCTCAAAAACTGGAGATTCTTCTAGATGGCGACGAAGATACAAACCAATCAGCCCGATCGGTGCAGCAATCAGAAACGGCAATCGCCATCCCCAGGAATTCATTTGGTCATCAGATAAGAATACTGTCAGTAAAGTCACAATGCCTGAGGCTGCAATATAGCCGACGAGTGTACCAATCTCAAGACCACTTCCCCACCTTCCTCGCTTCTTATCAGGGGAAGATTCTGCAATATATACCATGGCGCCAGAGTACTCGCCGCCTGTGGAGAAACCTTGAATCATACGGGCAAGCAACAATAAAATGGGTGCCCAGACACCAATTTTTTCATACGTAGGTAATAGACCGATAATCAAAGTTGAAAAGGCCATCATAATAATGGTGACGCTTAATACAATTTTTCTCCCATGAAGATCACCTATCCGCCCAAAGATAATTCCCCCAATTGGCCGCACGAGGAAGGCAACAGCAAAAGTACCAAACGTAAAGATCAATTGCAGACCACTGTTACCTACACCTGTAAAAAAGAGTTCACTTAGCGTAACAGCCAAATAAGCATACAGACCAAAGTCAAACCATTCCATCGCATTTCCAATGCCCGTCGCTACTACTGCTTTTCGTGTTTTTTTCGAATTTACAACATTAATATCGCCGGGCTCTATTGTTAAATTGTCTTGATCCACATAAACAACTCCTCTTCGGTAAATAATCTTTTATAAAAGCATTTAATTAAGCAAGCGCTATATATGTTTTTATATTGCCCTTTTTTAAGAAATTTATCTTTCAGTATAGATGTTTTTAAAATAATCAATGAAGCATGTAGTACTTTTTTAATTTCTATTCTCTCCTTAGTTTTTCTCTGCTCGCTCATATCTCTCCCCAACTCTTTTTATAACCGATTATTTTTAACTCAAACTCACCATCCATTCAAAATAAAAAAATCTCCAACCTCCGAAGAGATTGAAGATTTTACATGTCAGTTAGACAGTCATTGTTTTATTTTCTTTCAATTGCAGTTGTTGTTCGCCTACACCTAAGTTTTCACGTTTCTTTTTAATTTTGAAATGATAAATCAGATAGCATGCGATAACAAATGGTGTGCCTAGATACAGTGCCAGCCGTTGTTCAGAATCAAAGGCAAGGCTGAGCAACACAATACAATTTAATGTTAACGAAACAATCGGAACAAGTGGGAACAGTGGTGTTTTAAATTTAAGATCCTCCACCTTACCACCCTCGCGAATAAATTTTCTGCGGAATGCAATTTGTGAAGCGGAAATAGAAATCCACCCAACCTGAGCACCTAATCCAGCGACCGACAATAGCCAAACGAATACCGTTTCTTCTGCAAAGAATCCTGAAAGTAAGGATAATAACGCAATGCCAATTGTTAATAAAAGTGCATTAATTGGAACGCCACGTTTATTTAACTTTGTCAGTGCAGGGCTTGCCATTTTCTCAGTAGACATAGCATACAACATACGTGTTGCAGCATAAATTCCTGAGTTTGCGACTGATAATAATGCTGTTAGAATGACAAAGTTCATTATATCTGCAGCATATGGTATACCTATACTATCAAATACAACAACGAATGGACTCTCTACCACACCTGCTTGCTTCATTGGAATCAAGCTCGCTACAACAAAGATAGCTAATACAAAGAAAAACAGCGTACGCCAAACCGTTTGCTTGATTGATTTTGGAATCGTCTTCTCTGGCTCTTCACTTTCACCCGCAGCGATCCCGATTAACTCTGTTCCTTGGAATGAGAAGTTAACAGCTATCATTGTAATAAGCAGTGCACCTATACCATGTGGCAAAAAGCCGTTTGCTGTAAAGTTACTCAAAAACGGTGCAGCTTGTCCACCTTGCATTGGGACTAAACCAAAAATCGCTGCTCCTCCTAAAACGATAAACGCAATTATAGCGAATATCTTAATACTCGCGAACCAGAATTCAGTTTCAGCAAAAGCTCGTGCTGAAAGCGCATTCAATGAGAATAATACAATGGCGAATATAACGCACCATATCCATACTGGCGAATCTGGGAACCATCGTTGCATCAGCTGACCAGATGATAGCAACTCAAGCGCAACTGTAACAGACCAGCCTAACCAATAAAGCCAGCCCAGTGCAAAACCAGTGCCAGGACCAATAAATTTTGTTGTATATGTTTGGAACGAACCAGAAACCGGCATAGCGACAGATAACTCACCTAAACATAACATCGTTAAGAACATGATAAATCCGCCAACTAAATACGAAAGAATAGCACCAGCCGGGCCTGCCTGGCTAATTGTATAACCGGAGCCTAAGAATAAACCTGATCCGATAACTCCCCCCAGTGATATCATAAACAAATGCCGTGCTTTCATCGTTCTTTGTAATCCTTGATTTGTGTTGCTCCCCTTTAACTCATTCAAACTTCTTCCCCCTGTCTCCCCTTGATGAATAGCCACTCATTTTGGCTACTAAAAATATAATCGAATTATGTCGCATACGCAATATATTTTTGCAATATTATTAATCTTTACTACTAACAGATTTTAATTACCCCTCGGTGTACGCTTGAAAACCACTTACCCTTGCTTTTTCCTTCTTTAAAAGCGAAGCGGATATAATATTACTCCTAATGCTATTAACAATGAATACATAGAATATAGAAATCATTTGTTTTCCCTATCTTTCGTCGCCAATGGCTGTGTGATAAAGTTAATACCAAATTAGTAGAGACGGAGGTTCCTATGATGAAGGATTTCCATTGCTGTGCAACATGTCAGCATTTCAAGGCGGAGAGAGTAGCAGAAGGAATGAAATATTATTGCTCAAGGCTTGGTTATGAAACCAAACCAGCATATAAATTTGATTGCTGGGATCCAAAGGAACATATTATTAAATTAATGAATAAGTAACACAAATATTTTTCTAAACATTTTAAATTATTTATTTTTTTATTGACGTTGTTCGTTTTTTCTGTTATCTTTGAGATAACTTACAGAAGGAAGGTGATTTATATGGTAACGATGAATAAGGCTATTGTACAAATGAACGGGACCATATATTCACCTGCCATGCCAATATAAATTAGGCATGTTTATTCTGTTATGCGCGGTGAAGCATGGTTTCCGTTCTCGGACCATGCTTTTTATTTTGCAAATAACAGGAGGAATATGCTTTGAATCAATTAAACGAATACGGTTGGAATAATATACGACAAGATGAATGGAAAAACAATTTTGAAACGGCGGAACGAAATTATCTTCCAGGCCGTGTAACATTAGAACATAAACGGATGTATAGAGTGGTCACAGCAGAAGGAGAATGGCTATCTACCTGTTCAGGCAGCTTTACACATGCTGCGGCTGAACGGCGGGATTTCCCAGCAGTCGGTGACTGGGTTGCTGTGGAACAGATGCCAGGCGAGGAAAAAGGCATCATCCATTCCCTTTTGTCAAGGACTTCCCTCTTCTCTCGTAAAGTTGCAGGAATGGCCATCACCGAACAGATTATTGCCGTCAACGTAGATATCGTGTTTCTCGTTACGTCTATGAATGATGATTTCAATGCGCGACGGTTAGAGCGCTATTTAGTGGCTGCCTACGATTCTGGTGCATTGCCGGTTGTCGTTTTAACTAAGAAGGATGTTTGTGTCCATCCTGAGGATTATATAGATCAAGCAAAACAAGTGGCTATTGGCGCGGATGTCGTCGCTGTTAGCTCAAAAACGGGCGAAGGTATTGATACACTTTCTGATATGCTACAAAACGGTAAAACAGCAGCTCTTCTGGGATCTTCTGGCGTTGGAAAATCATCGCTTATCAATGCTCTTTGCGGAGAGGACCGGATGGCGGTTCAAGACATCCGCGAAGATGATGCGAAAGGACGCCATACGACTACACATCGCGAATTGATTAAAATGCCCGCTGGCGGTATCTTGATTGATACACCTGGAATGCGAGAATTTCAGCTTTGGAATGAAAACGATAGTGTAGACTCTGGTTTTAAAGATATTGAGTCGCTTGCCAACCAGTGTCAATTCCGTAACTGCAATCACCATTCCGAGCCGGGATGTGCCATTCAAAAAGCACTCGATGAGGGTGTTTTAGAGAAACAGCGGTATGCGAACTATTTAAAACTCCAAAAAGAATTGGCATATCTTGAGCGCAAAGCTAATCAAAAAACACAACAAGGCAAAAGAAAAACTCGCAAGTAACTGCGATATAGTCTATATAATAAAGGTCACCCATACAGACAGAGAAAACTAACTGTGTTTTCTCTGTCTGTATTTTTTTGTGTTTAACATATAAAAGAAGGACCCTTTGCTATAGACATGCAAATAGATCCTTCTTATTTTAAATACTCACTACAGACGCTTCACTACTGCGCGGACTGGACTACCATCTGCTTCTGCTAGGGAAAGCGGTAATGCAGACAGCTCATAATCCCCTGGTTCAATTTGGTCTAACACCAAGCCCTCTAGTATGTGAATGCCATGTTTTGTTAATTCATGGTGAGATAACAGCTCTTTGCTATCAATCGGATCTACGGACGGCAAATCTAGGCCTAGCAAACGAACACCTTTATCCCCTAAATAAGAAGCAAGCTCCGGCTCAATCTCTGGAATCGCTGTAGGAAACACGCTTCGATCCGGCCATACATCCGTGCGAATCAATAAACGACTGACTCCCTCTATATCTACACCAGCGAGTGCTTCTACCCCAATTGAAGAGGGTACCGGCAAATGAATGATACGGGCTTTCCCAATGTACACATTCACATCAAGCTCTGAGACTTTCTTTCCATCATTATCAAAATGGAATGGTGCATCAATATGTGTACCTGTATGAATGCTCATTGTAATACGGCCAACATTGACTGACCCGCTTTCTTCTTTGCTCCAATTCACCTCATACGTAAATGGCGTATCACCTGGCCAAACTGCCGTCTGTTGATTTAGTGGCAATGAAATATCAATCCACGAATCCATCATCATTTCTCCTCCTCATTCTACCCTCTCTTGCAAAAGGTTTTTGCATTAAAAGCTCATTGAAACACCTTACAGCTTTGTACGCAAACTCAGCAATTCAGGGAAGAATTGGTGATCCAAAACCTTTTTTAAATAATTGACGCCGGATGACCCGCCTGTGCCCATCTTATGGCCAATGATTCGTTCGACAGTTGTCATATGGTTGAAACGCCAAAGCTGCTGCTGATTGCCGATATCGACCAGCTTCTCTGCCAATTCATATAAATCCCAGTACTGATCAGTATTGCGGTATACTGTCAGCCATGCTTCTTCTACGCTTTCATTCGGTTCATAGTTTTGTGTCCAATCACGATTTAACGCTTTTTCATCCACTTTTAAACCATGCTTGGCAAGCGCTGAAATGGCTGCATCATAAATGCTCGGTTCCTTTAAAGACTTCGTCAGCAATGGATAAACCTCCGGTTGATGTTCATAAACCGCAAGCGTGCGGGCATTTTTATTTCCAAGCGCGAACTCAATCAAGCGATTTTGATAGGATTGAAACCCTGAAGAATGCCCCAACTTATCACGAAATTCCATATATTCGGCAGGCGTCAACGTGGAAAGAACACTCCATGATTGAATAAGCTGCTGCTGAATTCTAGAAACACGCGACAGCATCTTGAAGGATGGTTCTAACTCGTTCTTTTGAATACACTCAATCGCCGCATGTAGTTCATGCAGAATGAGCTTCATCCAAAGCTCACTCGTTTGGTGAATAATAATAAACAACATTTCATCATGGTGGTCTGAAAGCCGATGCTGACCTGTCAAAATTTGATCAAGGCGTAGGTAATCGCCGTATGACATCTCCTTTTCAAAATCCAATTGGATGCCCTTTTCTAAATTGTTACTCACTGAGTTTTCCATTCTAAATCCTCCTCGTCGTCTTTCGTGTTCTCTTGCTGTAATGGCGTATTTTCTTTTTTACGCTGGAAAAGAAAATAGATAACGCTTAAAAAGGCGAGCCATGGAATACCAAATTGAAGCAGTATTTTAAATGACGTAAACCAGGTAGTAATCATTAAGCTGACCAAGAGAATGGCTCCTAATGCTGTCAAATATGGAAAGCCGATCATCTTCACGGGCAATTGACGACCGCCAGCTCTCTCCCATTTTTTTCGGAAGAATAAGTGCGATACGAAAACCATGAACCAAGTAAAAATGGCGCCAAACATGGAAATTCCCATCATGAATGCATAAGATGTCCCTGGGAATAATCCACTTACAACGGCCGCCATGATGATACCCATCGCTGAGATCCCAAGAGCATATAATGGTACGCCCTTTTTGTTTAATTTACCAAAAACTGCTGGCGCTGATTTTGCCCGAGACAAAGAAAATACCATCCTTGTTGATGCGTATAATTGGCTGTTCATCGCAGATAAAGCAGCTGTCAAAATAATAAAGTTCATAATGCCAGATGCACCCGGGATATTCAAAATCTCCATTACTTTCACAAATGGACTTTTATCAATGCCCGCACTTTTCCAAGGAACAATCATCAGCATAATCGCTAAGGTGATGACATAAAAAGTGGAAAGGCGGAATACTGTCGCTTTCAATGCCTTAGGTACAGCCACATCCGGATCCTCTGCTTCTCCTGCAGTGACCGCTATCATTTCTGTTCCTAAAAAGCTAAACAAGGAAATAAATACGGCAATCCAGACGCCCTTTAAACCAAATGGTAGGAATCCTCCGCTATCCACAAGGTTTTGCGGTCCTATTGTCGAAGAGCCGCCAGATGGTCCGAGCAAGATGTACGCCCCCAATAAAATAAAACCGATGATTGCGCTAATTTTAATCATTGAAAACCAGTATTCAAACGTTGCGAATGTATTTACGCTCGTTGCATTTACATAAATCAGTACGACACCAAAAAGCAGAATCCAGACCATGCCCGGCACGTGGGGAAACCAGTACTTCATATAAACAGCAATGGCACTCACTTCTACTCCAACAGCCAGCACATTTGCGATCCAGTAGGAATACCGGACAAGATAGCCTGCGAAAGGATGAATGTATTTTTCCGCAATCAGCCCAAACGAACCTGATGAAGGATGGGCGACAGTCATTTCAGCTAAGCACCCCATAAGCAACAAAATGATAAACGCGCCCAAAGCATAACTGAGAAGGACGCCGGGACCTGCCGTACTAATGGCGAGCCCACTCCCAAGGAATAGCCCCGTCCCAATTGCACATCCCATCGCAATCATTGTCAGTTGCCTGGTTTTCAGCTCCCTCTTTAAACCTTTTTCCATATGAATCCGCCTTTCCTTTACAGGTTAGTCATAACACTGTGGTATTCCTTATTCATTCCAAGATATATAAATCTAACAATCTATGCAACTGTTTCTCGCTCATTGGTAAACTTCTCATATTGCTTTTCATCCATAATCTCTTTTAAAATCTGCACTACATTCCAAACATCCTCGTATGATGTATAAAGGGCAATCGGTGCAAGGCGAATCACATTTGGAGCACGAAAATCTGGAATAACCCCATGTTCCTTTAGAGATTTGCAAATACGGGCAGCTTCTGGATGCTCGAGACAAACATGGCCGCTACGACGGACATCATCACGGAGATTTCCGATTTCAAAACCAAAATCAGCTAGTTCTGCATCAATTAACTCCATGAAGTATTCATTAATTTCGAGTGATTTCTTTCGAATCTGTTCCATTCCCGCTTCTGCAAACATTTCGAGTGAGCCTAAAAGCGGTGCCATGCTCAATACATGTGGTGTCCCGATTTGATAGGCGCCGGCAGTGTCTGCAGGAGTAAAGGTATGCAAAAGGTCAAATTGAACATCTTTTCTTGAACCAAACCATCCAGCCAAGCCAGGCTCTGCACCAAAATGCTTCCGGTTTACATACAAACCGCCCACACCCCCAGGACCACCATTCAAGTATTTATAGTTACACCAGTAGGCAAAATCCACATCCCAGTCACTAAAAGCATGCGGAATCGAGCCAACTGAATGACAGCCGTCAAAGCCAATTAAAATTCCTCGTTTATGCGCTTCATCTGTCAATCGTTTCATATCCAAAAGTTGACCGCTGCGATACTGCACAGTTGGAAGAATCACCAATGCCACTTCATCGCTCATTGCAGCAATAATATCTTCCTCTTCAATTGTACGGCCATCCCTGCTTTTCACTTCGATTAAATGATGTTCAGGATCAAAGCCATGAATGCGAAGCTGGCTTTTCAGGGCATATATGTCTGTTGGGAAATTCAGTTCATCCGCAACAATTTTTGTACGTTTCCCCTCAGGCTGATAAAAAGTTGCTACTAATTGATGCAGATTGACCGTTGTTGAACCGGTGACAATCACTTCATCTGCTCTCGCCCCTACTAGCGGCGCCAGCATTTCTGCTAATCTCTCAGATAGTTCAAACCACGGATGTTGGCCTTGTGTCCATCCGTCGATACCGTATTTTTTCCAATCCTCCACTGACTCGAAAAGCGTACGCTCCGCCCTTTTTGAAAGTAAACCCAAAGAGTTCCCATCCATATAAATAGTACCTGGTTGAAGATAGAATTCTTCTCGGAATCTTCTTAATGTATCTCTTTCATCTAGTTGTTTCGCGTATTCTAAAGTTGACTTTGTCATTGTAAATCCTCCCTCTTGTCATCTTTTTAAAAGACTATACCAATAAATATGACATCACGTCAATAATATATTCTGAAAATTTATACTATTATACATCTTTCCTTTTAAAGTATTTCTTTATATGCTAATGTGAAAGAATATGAGGAGGCATAACTGATGACTAACAAAGAAGAGGTTCAAGACAAACGCCATTTACGTTCTATCAAAACAAAACAAAAGCTCCTCCAAGCTGCTCGCGAAATATTTCTGACGGAAGGCTTTCAAAAAGCAACCATCTCCCAAATTATTAAAAAGGCAGAGGTTGGTTATGGCACTGCCTATGTCCATTTCAGCGGGAAAGAAGAAATCCTCATCGTCTTAATGGACCATGTAATGGAAAAGTTCTATCAAATAGCGGAAGTTTCATTTTCACCCTCTTCAAAGGAAGAAGCACGCGATATTATCCTTTCACAGGCAATGGATTTTTTGAAAATGGCCGAAACGGAACGTAACATGCTGCAATTGTTCGAGCAAGCCATTGGCATTTCGTCCTCCATTTCAACAAAGTGGAATGCTATCCGTGAAAAGTTCATCCAACGAATTTCAGAGGATATTGCATACGCTCAAAAATACGGACTAGCCAAAACAGAACTCAACCACAAGCTTGTAGCCCGCGGCTGGTTCTATACAAATGAAATGTACCTGTGGGAAATTGTCCGTAATGAACAGCAAGGTACAGTGGAAGAGATTGCAAAAACTATCACGGCTGTCTACACAGGAGGACTCTATCAAACGAATGAATAAAGAAAAGTGTCCCTGCGTAATCAGCACGTCTGGGACACTGGGTTATCTCATTATTCTGTTAAGATGACGCCAGAAAAGCTGCCACTCAAAACTTGTTTCTCCAACTGATTGGTACAAAGAAAACTCGCCAATATAGCGATTCTATTTGCATGATCCGGTTCTGCTTTCTCAATCTTTACCTGGCAATGAATCGTATCCTCAGTAAAGACAGGCCTGAAAAACTCAAAGTTCATCGTGCGTGCCAGTACATTATATTCTCCACCTATTTTTGTGGGCATAGTAGCAGTCAGCAAACCTTGAACAACCACTCTTCCAAGTCCGTCAGGCTGTGTATGATGGTCACCCTCATCCATGGATAATGCTGTGAACATCTCTACATCTCTCTTCGTAAAAGTCCGTTCAAAATGGATTATGTCCCCTGTCTTCAACAATGTAATTTCCCCTTTTTTAGATGCTGCAGACTATTCATAAACTTTACTGCACGTATATCATCCTTTAACTCGAGCAAATGAATTCCTGTATCTCCTGTATGAAATTGAAATTTCGCCTGAACTGGCAGATTAAGAAAAGCCTCTAGGAAATTTGAAATCAGCCCCCCATGGGATACAATGGCAATCCTTTCCTTCTCCTTAAAATCGTATATGATTTGTTGAAATATCTTCTCAGCCCGATAACGTAACTCGATTGCTGATTCCCCATCTTGTATTGGAATATGGGCTGGCCTTCCCCCTGATGGCAATGGATATTTTACGGCTGCTTCCTTCCTTAAAAGTCCTGCTAAAACGCCATTATCAAACTCTCTTAATTCATCAAAATAACTAATCTCACAACCAATCGCTTCTTGTAAAATTTCAGCTGTACGACTGGCTCTTTTCAACGTGCTTGCCAAGATAATGTCCGGTGGAAAATGTTCCTGTACATGACTAGCCATTTTTCGAGCCTGATTTTCTCCCAGTTCGGTCAAGTGATAATCAGCTCTTCCTTCGTGCACCTCCAGAATATCTGCCTCTGATTGTCCATGCCTTATGACCAATAATTCCATTCCCATCCGCTCCCCTTACCACTTTACTAATTTTGATATACACATTAAGTCTAACGTCTATTGATTTTTCAGTCTATTTTAAAATTTTTGTATTTACATTTTTTATCAGCCGCATTATATTTAGATTAACGAATAATTAGAAAGGCGAATTATATTATGTTTCGTGAATCCATTACTTTTTTCAAGGCGTATAACCGAAATATTAAATTACTATTGTTAGGAAATATTTTTATCCAAATTGGTTTAGGCATTACAGCGATTATTTATAATTTCTATATTCGGTCACTAGGCTATGAAGATACGATGAACGGGCAGGTTATCTCTCTCACATCACTTGCCACGGCTTTATTTCTTTTGCCAGCCGGCATAATGGGCGATCGTAAAGGCAGGAAAAAGATACTTCTCTTTGGCCTTGCCGCAGCAGGTATATTTATGCTGCTACGATCCGTGTTAGAATCAGCGAGCCTTTTATTAAGCATCGCCTTTTTATTAGGTGGAGCTACGGCATTTTTTCAGGTTATGGTGATTCCCATGCTTGCAGAGAATTCAACAGCAGATCAGCGGGTACATCTATTCAGCTTTCACTTCGCCATTACCACAGCGGCGAATGTTATCGGCAACTTGTTAGGCGGTTTTTTAACAGATGTATTCAAACTACTTGTTGAAGATATTAGCGCTATTCGCTTGGCATTGTTGATTGGCTCCATCATTTTTGCAAGCGCCATGATTCCTTTCGCAAAATTAGCAGAGCCTTTAAAGGATGCTGAACAGCCGCCTTTATTAAGGGAGCCAATAGGATCGGTAAGTCGCAAGATAATCTTAATTTTTTTCCTTTCCCAACTATTGATTGGAACAGGCTCTGGTCTTGTCATTCCCTATTTGAATCTATATTTTGCGGACCGTTTCCATGCATCCAACTCAGCGATTGGCCTAATTTTATCCGTTGGCCAAGCAGGAACTGCCATCGCTATGTTTCTAGGACCTGCAGTGGTCAAGAGGTTCGGCGAGGTGAAAGCAGTTGTGCTTTTGCAAATGCTATCTCTACCTTTTTTACTCATCACAGCTTTCACCGGAAACCTATTTGTAGCATCGATTGCTTTTCTATTTCGGCAAGCCCTTATGAATGCAGGTAATCCCATTCAAATGTCTTTGATGATGTCGTTAGTGAACGATCGTTCTAAAGGCGTTGCTAATTCTGCAAACCAGATGGCCTTCAACCTAGGATGGGCTTTTATGGGCCCTGTTTCCACAACACTGGTTGTCACTTATGGCTCTTACTGGGGCTATGCAGCTGTTTTCAGTATTACATCCTTTATTTATTTCATCGCAACTCTATATTTCTTTTTTGTATTAAAAGCTTTTACAAAAAAGAATACTCAAGTTGCCATGAGCTGAGTTTTAAAAACACCTTATTGTTTTGCTTCAAAAGCCAAACAATAAGGTGTTTCATTTTTCAAATATTTTATTTGTTTATAGGTTGTATAATCTGAGAGATTGCAGCTTCCCTTCATATTCACAGACTGGAAGCGGTGGTGAGAAGTAATACCCTTGGATGTCATAGCAGGATAGGTCGCTTAAGAAATCAATTTGTTCCCTCGTTTCGACTCCTTCTGCAATCACATTCAGCTTCAGTTGTTTTGCCAGGGAGATAATCGTCGCAATAACCTCCGCATTTTCTTGGTAATCATCGATAAAGCTTTTATCAATTTTTAAACGGTTGATCGCCAATTTATGCAAGTAGCTGAGTGAACTGTAGCCTGTGCCAAAATCATCAATCGATAGTTCAAAGCCCATGTCAATGAGTTCATCAAAACGTTCATTTACATTAACCCTATCTCTTAGAATAATCGATTCTGTTAATTCAAACTCAATATACTCACTGCTTATTTGATATGTTTCCAATGCTTGCTGCAAAAAAGGAATTAAATCATCACGGTAAAATTGCACTGATGATAAGTTAATTGACGTTCTCGGCACTTGGTTTCCTTCATCAAGCCATCTACGAATTTGTCCGAAGACTATCTTGATAATTTCTCTTTCCAATTCAATGATGAGCTGCGATTCCTCCGCTATTCTTATAAATATATTCGGTGGGATATAGCCGTATTTCGGATGCTGCCATCTTGCTAGGGCTTCTGCTCCAATCATACGATTGCTTTGGCTATTGTATTTCGGTTGATAATAGACCATAATCGAATGATTTGTTAACGCATCTCTCAAATCATTCTCAAGCTCGAGCCTATTTAACACATGCCCAGTCATTTCTTTGCTGTAACGAATATAGTTGTTAGCACCATTTTCTTTCGCCTGATACATGGCTAAATCTGCGAAAATGAATAAATCCTTTAGCGTAGTTGCATCTTCTGGGTAGCAGGAAATGCCAATGCTACAGGTAATCTGGAATTCATTGTCATGTACCTTAATAGGCGAAGAAAAAGCCGATAGAATGTCTTTTGCAAGCTCTTCTATATCTTGCTTTTGGGGAATAAAAGCTAAAAACTCATCTCCCCCTATTCTTGCAAGTAGGCTATCTGGAGGCATTAACTCGTTTAAACGAGCAGACATTTTTTTTAATGCCATATCTCCGTACTTATGTCCATAATTATCATTAATTCGTTTAAATCGATCAAAATCAATATAGATTAAACCAAAATGCGCATTTTCTTCAATTGTCTGACCTACTCTTTTTTCCATGCTTCGTTTATTCGGAAGATCTGTTAGATCATCATGATAAGCAATATATGTAAGCTTCTCCTGTGCCCTTTTCTGCTCTGTAATATCCTGGACAATGCCATAGGCGCCAATGGTCATATGATCAATAATCATTCTGACCGCCGTTATGGAGACATCTGCATAGCTGCCATCCTTACGTAAGAGCTTTGATTCTGTCAGCGTCACTTTGCCATTAATCACTTCTTTAAATAATTTGGACATATTTTTTTCAGGTTCATTGATGAGTGCTTGAATGGACATACCTGATAATTCCTCAATACTGTATCCAGACAACCGAGATGCCTCTTCATTCACATCTTGAATATTGCCTGCTAAATCAACCGAAAAAACAGCATCCGGATTATGATTGAACAGCGATTTATATGACTCCACATTTTTTTTGAGAATTACTTCACCAAATAAATCTGGAATAAGAGTTAAAAAGATGTTAGCTCCAATTAATAAGATAAAAGGCAAAAGAATGAACTGATGCTCCTGCTGTCCTGCATGTACACTTGAAAAATCAAAAAATGATATCAGTGTGAGATACGGAATAATCCCTAAGGATATACCAGCCATTAAACAACCGATATACTTCCATTTTGTGTATAGACTATATATCTCTTCTCTCGTAATCTGAATTAAAAAACGTACTAAAGAAAAGGACATACCGAAAATCAGCAAGCAGGCCATTGCTACAAAAACAGGCTTCATTTCTATGTATTGATGATATAAAACAGTAAATGCACCATAGTCTGCAACTATAATAAACAATCCTAACGACAGACTTGTAGCAATGTATTGTATCTCTGTCTCCATTTCCCTTTGAGCCCCATATAAAGACACAAAGGCACCGATACAGCTAAACAAGAAATTCAGCAAAAAGTAGCCGTATTGATTAGCTACCGGAGCACCAACCGAAAAGACTATCAACAGGTTCGCAGACCAAAAAGTAAAGCCTAAAATAAATGAGTAAAGAATCATTTTTTTAAATTTATGTATAGCGATTCTTAGTTTTCTGCTAAATTCAACGGCAAGGTAGCAGCCTAAAAAAGAAAGGCAAATGGTCAATAATACACTATAAACATTAAAAAAGTAGAACGAAGAATTTACCATGATATTTAAAATCCTCTATTTTTTATAAGTATATATAATTATACAATGACCTAATTTTAAATGTAAACAAATAACTTTATTACTATTTGAATTAATATACATAGAGACTATTTTCATAAAAATACTAGTTTACAGTTATCCTTTAACTAAAAAATACGTGTTTTATGTTTGTCACTTATCTTAAAGTGAACTTCATTTGAAGTCCCACTTTCTATGTACTCGGACAAGTCGGAAACATCAAGCAACTCTTTAAGATGAACTCTTTTTTTATGGTTGGGTTCTAGTACAATCCTAAAAGGCCCGTTTATATTCATTACTGATGATTCCATCGGTTCTGTACTTTCATCTAAAAACTCTAATTCAATGATGACTCTTTTACTGCTGTGATTATACAGTGAGAGATCACACTTCCCTTTCAATAGCTCATTAATCGGGGATTCAAAATTACAGGTACCCTTTCCATCGTATGAAACTGCAGCAATTCCGCTTGCGATTGTCTTCTGATAGACTGCAATCAAAGGCAACGGCAAAAGAGAATATAAAATAACAACTACTAGAATTGTTCGTATATGATATTTTCTCAGAGACCGGGCGAACAAAATCATAGCTATAACGAATAAAATTATCCCTACAATGCCCATCAAAACATAACCATTTTCATTCTGAATAGGAAAAGACATAAAGACCGAACGAGCTCCAAGCTTTTTGTTATTTGGAAATGGAAAAAATAAACTCATACAAATTACTAAAAGAATACAGGAAGCGATGAAAGATTTTTTGTTTTTAATCATTTGGATTTTCTCCTTATTTATTATTAAATTGGTATGTACGTAACCTGTTATTTTTATGGTGCAAAGGGAAAAAATATAAAGAAAGGAGGCGGACAAGTTGATCCTACCTATTGAATTTTACCAAAAAAACACTCTGGAGCTCGCCCGAGATTTGCTTGGCTGCTTACTTGTAAAGGAAACAAATGAAGGAACCACTGCCGGCTATATTGTTGAGACCGAAGCCTATATGGGACCCGGTGATCGTGCAGCCCATAGCTTTGGTGGTAGACGCACCAAACGAACTGAAATCATGTATTCAGAAGCCGGCCATATTTATACGTACCAAATGCATACCCATACACTGGTAAACGTCGTAAGCTCCGGCACGGATAAGCCCGAAGCCATCCTCATTCGGGCAGTAGAACCTCATACGGGAATTGAATTAATGAAAGAACGGAGAGGAATGACAGATTTAAGAAAATTGACGAGCGGTCCAGGCAAATTAACAAAAGCTCTTGGCATAACTATGAATGACTATGGCGGCCTCTTTACTGAACCACCTCTCTATATTGCAGCAGGAATATTACCAGAGGATATCTCCTCTGGCCCACGTATCGGCATCGGGAATTCTGGCGAAGCCAAGGATTATCCATGGCGTTTTTGGATAACTGGGAATCCCTATGTATCCAAATAGATCGAAGTAAACTACAATTTTCCATTAAAAAAAAACGGCGTTTATAGCCGTTTTTTTAATGGAGCATAAAATTTTTACTCCATGCCTTGCAATATACCTTGTACCTTATCTTGATTAGCAAAAAATGCGTTACGGAAATTATCATCACTCAAGATTTTATATTCTCCGTCTTTGTTCTTTTTAAGATTCAGTTTCTCTGTTCTCGATACTAAATCTATGTCCTTATCTTGCATATGCTTAATTAATAGTTCACTCACCATTTTATTCATTTCTTCTTGATCTGTAATTTTGCCGCTGCTAAGTTGAGGTTTCATTTCTTCTATCACTTTTTTAAAGACTTCACTTACATCAACTGATTTTACTTTGACAGATACAACAGCTTTATCTTTTTCGTTCGAAGCCTCTTTCGGCTCTTCAAAAGAAAATCTTTTGGAGATCGCTTCTAACACTTTCTTATTCTCAGCCGCATCTCCGTTTCTAGTAAGATCTATATCGCCCTTCACATATGTACTAGCTTTCTTTAAATCTCCATCTTTAAAAGCAGTGAAAAAATCCTTTACCGTATCTTTTGGTTGTGCCGCTCCACATCCTACCATTAAAATACTGATTAATAACAATAAACCAATCATGCTAAATACTTTTTTCATCAGTCTACCTCCTAATATATTTCCATTATAACAAATAAAAAGCTAAATTTTAGCATTAATGGGATAAGGATGATGACGGATGAGTACTCCTGAAGGCTTTAATTCTTTAGACTTATACTTTTTCTTTCTATGATTAGACAAATAATGACTCATTCTTTCGAGAATAGACAATTTTTATACTGTAATCCCTTATACAACAAGCCGTAATTTAAGTTTCTAAACTAGCCATCACAATTATTTTTACCGCAAATATTTACTTCTTCACTATCTCACCATAATATAATAATCCTAATTAAGTTATGGTAATGGTTTCTTCGATTATTTAAAGAGCAAGAAGAGAGAGGTGTTAAGTGAGATAAAATGAATAATAGGGATTATATTCTTTCACTCTATTCCAATGATAATTTGCTTAAATATATTTTATAATTAGGTAATAAATAACTAAATATCCTTTAATACCAATTGTAAAAACTTTTTCATTCCTCTTATTTTAGATATGAGATTCTGACAAGAAAGAATTCTTAGAAATAAAAGCAAAAAGCACATGATTATCTTAGATATGCTTTTCGAAAAATTTTAGAATATCATCTTTTTTTAGCGACGTATTACTATCCTTTAAATAATTAATGAATTCTTGAACAACTCTTATATTTATAGTTTTTATCTCATAAAAACCATCTAGAAACTGTTGTAATATACTTTCGTCTACATTTTCTATGGATGCAGGTAAATATTCTTCATTATCAAACTGATAAGCTCTCCAATTTGTAAAAGATATTGCATCTACAATACAACCCCAAACTAATCCTTTTAAAGCATTATCTTCATCTTGCATTTGCATAAATAACCCTGTAAATTCTGTACCATCGTCTAATAAAAAATATATATCATCTCCAGAGTACTCCTTATTTTCAAGCCATCCCCAACAAACTTCCAAAGCTTTACTTATATCCTTATACGCTGGTGAAGTATTTAACAAATCAACAATTGTTTCACTTAATCCTAATAAAAATGCAACTTGCTTATCCGCTTCTAACTTTACAAATATTTCTAACATAAAATCCCTCATTTAATTAATTAATTTTCCATTCTTAAGAATAAAACTTTCCTTTCCAGATACATCGGGTAATCCAGCTTCTCTTCGAACCTTAATTGAACTCCCCTCAAAAAGCTTGCCTTTTAATTCTGATATATCAGTTTTTCCCACAGCTATTGTATGTGTCTCAGGTACATTTAATTTTTTACGTAAAACATCTAAATCGGCCCTCCCGATTTCTATTTTACTTATATCCCTACCCGTACCCTTACCAGCCAATCCCCCATCTTTCTCCGCCTGCTTGATCGCTAAATACTCATCCGCCTTCGCAGGGAGTTTACCAGATGGAAGACCTCGTTCTACACCAGTGACTACATTTCCAGCGGTTGTTTGTACGGCACGGACTTCGATTGGACGGAGGGCATTGTCGATAAATTTGGCGGATTGGCGGACTGTTTGTTGGCCTGTCTTTGATGTGACTGCAGCGAGAACGGGATGCTTTAAGGTGAATTTCAGCTGATCGCCATGGGCTTTCCCTAGATTCCTCGCATGTTCCAGTGTCGACTTTAAGGCAGATCCCCTGCATTCTCAACTGTTTTATAGGCGGATTTCATCACATTCGCAAGAGCTGGCATATTTTTTAATAAGGCTTTTCCCGCAGCTGCGCCGGCACCCGGCACAATCGCAAATGCCCCTCTTACTAATCGTTCGTTATCAGAGAGTTTTCTGCCAGATATGAGGTCTTCCCCCGTGATGGCACCACCGACATCAATGGCCGTATAGGCAGCACCTGCCACTAGTCCAGCAGGTGGACAGACAATCGTTAAGCCTACCACAATTCCTGTAGCAATTAAATTATTTGTTCATCTTTTCTTAGCTGGAAAAACCAAAACGAATAAAGCACTTGTTGCCTAAAAGGCAACCAAGTGCTTTATTGTTTACTTTTCTTCAAATTCCTTCATTCTCTCTATTAAATCTAGCTGTTCTTTGTTTTGACTTAAATATTTATATTCAAAATATTTAATTCTATCTGTTGGGCCAAATTCACTTTCATACCAATTTGTATAATCAAAATGTACGCTTAATTTTCCTGTATCATTTAATATTAATGTCACTGAAAACCAAGGATCTTGGTCATTATCTTTAAAAACTTTTTGGAGCTCAACAGTAAGTTGGAATAATTCATGTAGTTCTTTATTATAAGCCCTCTTATCTACACTATACAATTTTGGAATATAATGTGAAAAGATGTGTCGTTCCTCACCTTTGGGAGTGAAGAAGAAAAAAACTCCACCTTCTCCCTCTTTAACTTCCCCATTAAAATAGAAATTATCCCATTCAGTTGGAATCATATCATTAACCTGTTGTGCAATTTCTTTATATAACGTGTTTAATTTTATTTCAAAACTCATTAATATCAGCCTCCTGATTTATTTGCAATCTCTCGAATTACTGGAAATTGCCCTTCAATTTCATATTCGACTATAAAGGAATCTGGTCGCATTGAATTATTAGAATAGATTGGTTCAATACTAACAGAGACTTTTTTGGACGGTACCTCTTTTAATGCGTTTGCCCATTCAGTCTCCATTTCGTACCAAACTCCACCCCTCCTATTAATTTGACTATTTTGTGGTACAAGATTATCAATATCAGGAGGTCCATTAAATTGCGCTCCGATTAAGTGTCCGCCATCATCATCTGGTAATCTGTCTTTACCACCTACATTTGACTGAGCATATTTATTTCTATTAGCCTTTTTTAATACAAGTTCGGGAGCATCTACACTTACAATACGTCCAAGTTCATCGGTAGTATATTTGTAATTATCATTGGTTACGTACTTAGTATTTGGGAGTAGTTGTTTCTTTCCATTATCCCCTTTTACTATGTGCTTTCCAAAATCAATTTCTTTAACTTCTTTGACTATATTTCCGTTAACCGTACCCTTACCAGCCAATACCCCATCCTTCTCCGCCTGCTTGATCGCTAAATACTCATCCGCCTTCGCAGGGAGTTTACCTGATGGAAGTCCTCGCTCTACACCAGTGACTACATTCCCAGCGTTTGTTTGAACCGCACGGACTTCAATTGGGCGAAGGGCATTGTCTATAAATTTGGCGGATTGGCGGACTGTTTGTTGACCTGTCTTTGATGTGACTGCAGCGAGAACGGGATGCTTTAGGGTGAATTTCAGCTGATCGCCATGGGCTTTCCCTAGATTCCTCGCATGTTCCAGTGTCGACTTTAAGGCAGATCCCCCTGCATTCTCAACTGTTTTATAGGCGGATTTCATCACATTCGCAAGAGCTGGTATATTTTTTAATAAGTCTTTACCCGTAGCAGCGCCGGCACCAGGCACAATCGCAAATGCCCCTCTTACTAGTCGTTCATTATCAGAGAGTTTTCTGCCGGATATGAGGTCTTCCCCCGTGATAGCTCCGCCGACATCAATGGCCGTATAGGCAGCACCTGCCACGAGCCCAGTGGACGGACAGACAATCGTTAGGCCTACCACAACCCCTGTAGCAATTAAATTAAACCAAAATTCCCTCTTCTCCTGTCCCGCACGGATTCCTTCATATTCAAAGGCACCACTATTTAAAGCGGCTGTTTCATAATCCTCTTGAGAAGCTTTGACATCTGGGTTTTGCAGCTTCCACGCCTCATATTCAGCTTCTTAACCTAGTTTATATACTATATATTCTTTACAAAAAAACAAAAAGCCCATATTGCCATCTATAGACACTAAGGGCTTTTAAATTCTCAATACACTCTCAAAAGGACAATCGTTTCTTGGGGTTTAG
Organism: Rummeliibacillus sp. GQ308; assembly: GCF_059759115.1. Lineage (NCBI taxonomy): Bacteria > Bacillati > Bacillota > Bacilli > Caryophanales > Caryophanaceae > Rummeliibacillus > Rummeliibacillus sp. GQ308. The sequence continues at coordinate 132,589 of NZ_JCAXDQ010000003.1, forward strand.
GTGCTTTATATTTTTGATTATTAATCCCAGTTATCAATTGCTTCTTGAAAGCTATCTTTTAAGTACTCATCAAAAGTTGAATATCTAATTATTTCTTTTTTACTAATATCATCCCATCTTATAACATAGTAATCATCTTTAGTATTAATGCAATAAACAAATTCATCTACATTTTCAATAACTAGATATTTTTCAGGCAATCCCAATTTCCTATATTTTTCAGTATCATCTACTACTGATCCATAATCCATTCCTTCTACTCCTAATACCTCAACACCACAAATTCCTCCCGAGCCAAACTTTTTAACAAATTCTCTATACTGTGGAGGAAAAGTACAACCTAATTTTTTTTCAATCATAACGATGTTTTCATCTGATATTTCTCCAAAAAATTCTCCTTTTTCAATATATTTATTTATCATTTCTAAAATTTCCATTTTCATTTTTAATCTCCTCAATCTAAATTATTGAAACGCCATTTCCAGTATTTTTTTCTAAAATTGTTGTATTGTTTATCTAGAATATCGCTATTTCTAAAACTATCGCCGTCTTGTACAAACCATTCAAAATCTTATTATACTCATCATGCGTAGTAGCAAATATTTCCACCATATCACCTGGCTCTTTTTGAAGTCCATGGGCTTTCCCTAGATTCCTCGCATATTTTAAGGCAGATCCCCTTGCATTCTCAACTGTTTTATAGGCTGTCTTCATCACATTCGTAAGAGCTGGCATGTTTATTAATAAGGTAATACAACTTTTGTTTCTACCATCTACTATCGTCATATGTTGTTCATAACCATTACAATCTCTTAAAATTAACACTTAGCTTACTTATAAAATTATCGCATCTTTAATTTTTACGTTAAAAAGCACTTGTTGCCTTTCGTAGACAATCAAGCGCACTAGTTCATATATTTTTAAGACCATTAAATTTTCGAGTTTATGTGCAAACAGTACGCCATGATGGTACAACTATCATGACGTATAAAATTTCACTTTTAATCAGCTAAATAGGATTATTCGGAAATTCAATATAATACTTATCTATTAAAGCTTTATAATTTTTATCATTTGGTACTTCACCTAAATATTTATTTTTCCATATAATCATTTGGTCACTAAAGCTATAGTCTGTATCAAACCAATTTGTATAATCATAATGTAAATTAAATTTCCCAGTACTCTCTAGAGACATTGTAAAGGAATACCATAGTTCCTGCCCATTATCCTTAAAAACTTTTCTAAGTTCCTTGCTCAATTTATATAAAACATCTTCTTTTCTTTCAAATTCATCTTCATCAATTTGATATTTGAAAGGAATTTCTAAACTATATTTATATTGCTTATTTTCAAGTGTATTATAAAAAAAGTAAGTTCCTCCCCCATTTTCTGATATTTGAGCATAAAAGTAAAATTTATTCCAATCTTCTGGAATCATTTCATTAACTGTTTCAGCTATCTCTTTATATAATCTATTCATTTCTTTTTCCATAATCATCCTCCTGCTCTATTTTCAATGTTTTTCTTAAATATTCCTTTACCTTCAATTTCATAAATTACTTTATATGAATGTGGTCTTAATGAAGTCCCAGCGAAAACTGGCTTAATTTTTACAGATACTTTTTTTGGTGGAATCTCTTTAAGAGCGTTTGCCCACTCAGTCTCCATCTTGTACCACTCTCCACCAGAGCGATTAATTTGCCTATTCTGAGCAAGCAAATTATCAATATCCCCTGAACCATGAAACTGAGTTCCTATCAAGTGTCCACCATCATCATCAAACAACCTATCTTCACGACCTGCTGCCACTTGCATTCCTGAGTTTCGCGTTCCTTTTTTAAGTATTAAATCTTTCGCATTTACATCTACTATTCTACCAAGTTCATCTGTTGTATATTTATAATTCTCCTCAGTTATATAACGTACGTTAGGTGCAAGTTCTTTTCTTCCATTTTTCCCTTTAATGATATGTTCCCCAAAATTTTCTCCAGTTATTTCAGTTATCTCACTATTCTTAACCTTACCCTTACCTCTCAAAATCCCATCCTTCTCCGCCTGCTTGATCGCTAAATACTCATCCGCTTTCGCAGGAAGTTTTCCTGATGGAAGACCTCGTTCTACACCGGTGACCACATTCCCAGCGGTTGTTTGTACGGCACGGACTTCGATTGGACGGAGGGCATTGTCGATAAATTTGGCGGATTGGCGGACTGTTTGTTGGCCTGTCTTTGATGTGACTGCAGCGAGAACGGGATGCTTTAAGGTAAATTTCAGCTGATCACCATGGGCTTTTCCTAGATTCCTCGCATGTTCCAGTGTCGACTTTAAGGCAGATCCCCCTGCATTCTCAACTGTTTTATAAGCTGATTTCATTACATTCGCAAGAGCTGGCATATTTTTTAATAAGGCTTTTCCCGCAGCTGCGCCGGCACCCGGCACAATCGCAAATGCCCCTCTTACTAGTCGTTCATTATCAGAGAGTTTTCTGCCGGATATGAGGTCTTCCCCCGTGATAGCTCCGCCGACATCAATGGCCGTATAGGCAGCACCTGCCACGAGCCCAGCGGGCGGACAGACAATCGTTAGGCCTACCACAACCCCTGTAGCAATTAAATTAAACCAAAATTCTTTCTTCTCCTGTCCCGCACGGATTCCTTCATATTCAAAGGCACCACTATTTAAAGCGGCTGTTTCATAATCCTCTTGAGAAGCTTTGACATCTGGGTTTTGCAGCTTCCACGCCTCATATTCAGCTTTCAGGTTATCAGAATACTCCGTGTCCGCTTCATATAAATCAGTTAACTTGATTTCCTTTTTATCATGCCTATAAAAAAAGGGCCCTGTTTGAACGTTAATCGTATTCGCTGTTGTATACGCAGAAACATTCATATCAGCCATCTGTTGCATATATTCATCGATGCTTTTATAGAACGGTTCGTCTACTTTTTCATCTATAATTTTACCAATTCTCTTGGCGTAATCATATAATTTTTTGTACTTCTCGCGTATGGATTTCGCTTCTGGTTGGTATGTCTGAGGGCTAAAAGAAATGGCTCTATCGATATCTTTGTCTGCTATTTCACTCTTAGAATCCTTAAATAGGTCATCTGCATGCTCATACTTATTGTCATATTTGTGTGCTTCATTCACTTTTTCAAGTGCCGAAGCTATACTCTTCCACTTTGACTCTTCATAGAGAATCTTCACCTGCTACACCACCTTATAAAACAACTTAAGATTAATTCCTCAATTGTAAAAAATTTATAAATTAATTTTAAAAAAGGGGCATACAGGCGTCAATGAGCATTATAGGTTATACAGGACCTAAACAAAACACCTCATTTTTTTAATAAAAAATATAAAGTTATTAAAAATATGAAATAAAGATAAAAGGATTCGATTTCTCCTACTAAAAAAAACCTGCATTTGAAATTGCATCATAAGTTTATTGGTATATATCTAATTACTCCTTCTGCTTCTTTTGGTAAATAGGTATTGCAAAAAATAGATCACTAAGTACTTTGCCATCTGAAGTTAAAGAGATCATGTATTAGGTTTTACTTAATTAATCTTGCTTTTGGCTTTTTTTCTTTTCACTGCAGCCTCAAAAAGAACAATAAAGACCACTCCTGCTATGAAAAAGATAAATCCGAGAGGGCTATCTTGATAAATATAAAATATAAACCGATAGGAAAAACAAGAATAAAGATTAACCATTCAAACATAGAGTTTCCTAATAACTTTTTAGATAATAAATTCAATAGAATCAACTCCTTCACAAGATAAAATTATGTAAAGCAATAGTTCATCTAAAAGATGCGATTCACCCCCCTAAATATCTAATACTTATTTTGTTCTATATTAGAAGCAAAACATTTTTAGATTTAATAAGGAATAATTTCTACAACTTTTGAAGCAATTTTCGATAAAAATTTTTCATCGTGCTCAATAAATAACAATGTCGGCTTATATTTCAATATCATGGTTTCAATTTGCTCATGATTAAACACATCTAAATAATTTAAAGGCTCATCCCAAATATAAAATTCGGCAGGAATGCCTAAAGACTTTGCAAGCTCAACCTTTTTCTTTTGTCCGCTACTCATTTGTTCAATCTGAACATCAAACATATCCCTCTCCATCCCTAATAAACGCAAATTAAAGAGAAATAAAGAGTAGTCAATGGCATTTTGACCAGCGAAATTCTTTAATGAACCACTGTTGTTATCATAATTTTGTCGAATAATACTTTTTGATAACTCTTTCGGAATAAATGTTTCACCACTCACACTGCCTGCAAATGGTTGTTTGATAATATAATTCAATATAGATGTTTTGCCACTGCCATTTGGCCCTATAAGTGCCAATTGCTCTCCTTGACATAATTCAAACGTAATAGGTTTAAAAAGCGGTCTATCACCATAGAACAAAGTGAAATTACGCACCCGCAATACTGGAGTCCTATGGCTAAATAGACAATTGGCAGTTAAATCGCTCACTGTTTCGATGTTTTGCAACAGCTTGGTCTTTTCTTCGATTTTCTCTTCCGTACGCTTCGCAATGGCTTGAGATCTCTTCATCATGCGTTTTGCTTGTGCTTTTCCAAATGAATCATTGCCAGATAACTTTTCCTTTTTATTTGCCCAATCTGATTTTTCTCTAGCAGTCTTTTTCAAGCGTTCAATTTCTGATTTTAAGTTTCTATTTTGCTCTATTTCAAATTGGTCTTGAATCATTTTTTGTTGTTCGTACGTTGTAAAGTTTCCTTTTAAAATAGCAAGTTGTCTCTTTTCTATAACAAGAATATGATCCACCACATCATCTACAAAATTTTGGTCATGACTGACAATAATATATCCTTTCTTCTTTTTTAAATAATTTGCCACAATTTTTCGAGTATGAAGATCCAAATGATTCGTCGGTTCGTCTAGAAGAGGATATTTCGATTCTTCACAAAATAATGCAGCTAGTAATACTTTCGTTTGTTCACCCCCAGATAATTGTTCAAATGGTTTCCATAATAATTCTCTGTCTAAGGACAGTAGATGGCATTCGCGTTCCAGCTTCCACAACTCCACTGAAACCAATTCATCAATAGCATAGAAGGTCAATTTTTTCTTGCTCTTGATTTTCAACGGAAAATAAACAAAATCTACATCACTGGTAATCTTACCTGTATAAGAATATTGCTCCATTAGTAATCGTAATAACGTTGTTTTACCCCGACCATTTCTACCAATTAGTCCAAGGCGCCAAGTTGTATCAACTGTAATATTCACATTTTCAAATAAGGGGTGATTTAGAGAATCAAAATTAAAACATACATTTTTCATTTCAATCGGCATTCATTATTACCTCCAATGGGAGAGGTTTTTAGATTATGCATTTAATAATTCCATTACTTAGTAAGATTGCATACGCATAGCCAATAAAAAAACCTCCTGAAAACTTTCAGAAGGATTAGTAAACATACATAAATACGCCAACAAGCGCGTTTCAAGGTATAATAATTGGACAGACTAATCCTATTTCATGTAAATGCGTATACATTTTACCTGTAAAATAGAATTATTTGCTCATCGTCCAACCATCATCCCTTCAATTTTATTATATTATATTTAAAATAATAAGAATTTTCAATCTCCATTTTAAAGGTAATCCAATATGGGCACCTTCTCAGAGTATCAAATAAAAGCTAATTTCATAGTAGTCATTAAAACTAAACTTTCACCCCAATAAACTGATTAAAGAACGAGAGAATCTTTTGGTATACGGCAATTTCATTTTCTTTTTTCGAGAAGCCGTGTCCTTCATCCTCTAGCAACATATATTCCACATCGCGCCCTTTTTCCTGTAAGGCTTTGACGATTTGATCGGATTCTTCTTTTACGACGCGAGGATCGTTTGCACCTTGGATGACAAGCATCGGCTTGGTCATCGTTTCTAGATAGGTGATTGGCGAGTATTCAATCAGCTTTTCTCTATCTTTCTCTGGATTACCTACCCATTGATCCATAATTAGCTTCCAGTCTTCCGGCACTGATTGAATAAACGAGAATAAATCGGAGGGACCAAAAATGTCGACAACTGCCTTAAAGTAGTCCGCATGTCGTCCATGTAAAAGCAATGCCATATAACCGCCGTAGCTTCCGCCCATCAATAATATATTCCCTTTTTCTGTATACCCATTGTCGATGAGCCAATCCAAACCTGCGACATTATCGAGGCGTGGCCCGTAACCCCAATCTCCCTCCACCATCTTCATGAATTCTAATCCGTAACCTGAAGAACCGCGGAAGTTTGGCGCAAATATACTAAATCCTTGATTCAGCATGAATTGGAAAGAAGCTCTGAAAAATTTTCGTTCTGATGCTTGCGGCCCGCCATGCGGCCAGAAAATAATTTCACCATTATCATTTTCTTTTTTCGCCTTGAAAAATAATGCTTCGATTTCAAGCCCATCATAGGACGGGTATGTAATCACGTCAGGCTCGACCATATCATCCTTTTCTACACCCGGCACAGTGTAGTTTGTTAAAGATACCCACTCGTCCTCTACTTTTTTATAAATATTGCGAGGATTTGTGGCACCTCTTCCTAATAAATACAAAGTGCCCGATTTCGTCACAACCAGCTTTTCAATGACACTAGCAGGCGTCTTTAGCTGATTCCACTCGCCATTTTCCAAATTGTATTCATACAGATGATCTTCTACACCTTTTTCGCTAGCAATATACAAAAGCTTTCGTTCCTTATCATATTGCAAGCTGCTAAATCCTTCGTTTTCTATTTCTTTTATTTTTTTAAATTCGTGCGTATCCAGATTATAAGAAGCCAGGTATGTGAAGTCCGCTTCATAATCCGTCAACAAATAGATCACTGAATCTGATACAAACACGCCATCACTTACAGTATGTTGCTTATCCGTTGGAGGCGTGAGCAAGATATCCTCATCGCCACGTTTTGCATACATCAACATATACGTATTCGCAAACATTTTCAAATAAAGAAACGAAGACTCATCTGGACTTTGACTAATCAGATAGGACGCTCCTCCATTCCCTTCTAAAACCTTCGTTTCTTCCCCTGTTTCTAAATGTAGACAATAGGAATTCAAGTAAGAAGGGTTTTCCTTAGAGGATGTATAATAAAGTTTTTTCCCATCTTCAGATAAAAACGGTTGGAAATTACGCGTATTTTCTTCATGAACGATTTCTTTCATTACCCCGCCTTTTAGAGGAATCATATAGAATTGAGTATTTTCATTCCCGTCATAATCAAATCCAGCAATAATGAATTGGCTTTGTTTATCATACAAGAGTGCCTGGCAACTTTGATCAATCGTTGTCAGAGGATAAGGAAATGTATTAGGCAAGTCCATCGCCCATAAATTATACTTTCCACTCAAATTGGTACTGAAAACAATCTGCTTTTCATCAGGGCTGACCGCAAAATCTTCAATCGAAAACGTTCTTAAAAACTGAGAAACATCAGGCTTTGGAAAAGAAATCATTATAAAACACACTCCCCATTATTATATTCACAAAAATCAGTATATTCTTAATTATAACAAACATTACCACTATGACCTTATAAAATTTAAATCTAAGAAAAAAGATATTAAAGGAGACTTTTCTGCATCATATCGATATGAAAAATAATACAGGAATAACCTTAAAATAATAACTTTCCGGAAAATGGTACAACGGACATTTCAAGTATATGATTATATAAAAAGACAAAACTCACTCGAAGCTGAAAGTGAATTTTGTCTTTTTTGTGCTTTAAAATAGAGTTATCTAGAAAACACCCTGTAAACCTGAATTTCACCTTACATTAAAGGATCCTTTTTTGTGAAAAAGGTTGTTCATTTTCTATTCTTGTTCGTCCACAATCGCTCCCAATTATGAATACCCTACTAACCAGTATTTATCAATAAATAAAAAGAATCCATTTTGAAAAAGGTTGATCAAAATGCATCCTTTTAAGCAGATTTAAATATCGGTTTTATAAAAAAGCTTGATCATTTTCTATCTGTGTTCCTTCACAATAAGACATAGTTAAGAAGAAAAAGTTTTAATTATTTCTTCAGAAGTCAATCTCTTCTGTTACCTCTTCGTATTCACAATGGTTATGACGTTTACAACCAAACAAATAGCAGCCCCCAGTTATTGAAGGTTCAAATTCTATAGATGGGATTTGTTCAGATGATATTTCGACCATATCCTTATAATCATTTTTGTCTGCAAGTAATTGCTGAATATATTCTTCTTTATCATCTTCTGTCCAATTCTCATCACATTCTTCTTCCTGCGCATTTTTAATCTCTTCGTCCTTTTGCTGAATAGCTTCATATACTACTTCATTGATACGGTTACTATTTTTTGTATTAGAAAGAGAATAGATATACCTAGTAACCCAATAAGGTTCTTTCAAGTATTCTTTCCATCCTTTTTCAAACCAAAAGATCGCTTTCTCAAAACATTCCATTTCAACATACAAATCAGCAACTTCAATTTCCCCTACATAATCATCTGCACCTGGATTAAATGCATCTAATTTCTCTTTTGCTTCTTTTTTCATTCCAAGATCAATTAAACATTTAACATGGCTTAACATCACATCATCAGAATCGCCTGCAACTCGTAGAAAAAAGTTAGAGGCTTCCGTGAAATCTCCAAGATGGTACTTTGCTAAAGCTAAATTATGATAAGCTTCATTGGAAGGTTGAATCGAAATGGATTTCAATAATGTATCTAAAGCAAGTTTCCACTTTTTTTGCCTCAAGTAAATTTCCCCGAGTAAGTTATAAGGGAAATACGAGTTAGGATTCATAGCAATGGCTTCTTCTATTAATTCGAGAGCCTTTTGATCATTCTCTTCCTCGTAGCTGTATATCCAAGCAAGATTATTCAGCGACTGGATATTTTTGGATTCTCTTAGTGCTTTTTGAAAAAGCTCTAAGGCCTCTTCATAGTCATTTTGTTCAAATAGCTCTATTGCCTTTTGGTTAGTATTCAATCGTTTCTCCCTAATTTCTAATGATTTTTATTATATAACATATTTATTCAAAGGTCCTTTCCATAAATAAAGACACCCTTCCTTATTGGAAAAAAGCGCCCGATTGTTGAATAAGAAACTCCGGCAATACAGGGTTTTAGACGGCTATAAAATGTAAGAAGCGCTTAAAAATTAACTTCTTTTTTTGGAGCGTATTTTTTACCTACTTTAAATATGAGCGGAGTTCCTATTATTGTAGGTAGAATCCAGAATAACAAAATAGTCAGTTCATTTAAAACTGGTATACTCGGAATATTAACTACTAAAGTTGCAGTTACAATACCTATATAAGAACCTAGCATTGCTCCAATATGAGCACCTATCCAATTTTTCCACTTCTTCTTGCCCGCTAAATAGCCAAATAAAGCAAGCCCATAAGAAAACAGAGCGATGTAGAATAAATATTGGCTTTTTTCCCAATGAATTATCGACATAACCAAAGCTGTTATAAATACAAGAACATAAGACCAGTGGTATATCTCGCCAGATACAGTATGTTTCCCTCTCTTCTTTTTAGAAGACATTGCAAATATCCCGCTTATTAAACAAATCATCCCTGTAACTATATGAGTTATTAAAAATACGTTAAACAATAACATCACCTCAATACTTATAACACATAAATCTTAAATTTCCTTTTAGTGTAAAGTTAAATATCCTTTAAATCAACAATATTTACGAAAACAGCGATAAAAAAAGAGTAGACGTTTCCGCGTCTACTCTCATGGCTAACAGTATTAGTGTTGTCTTGTAATTATAATGAATTGAGTTTTTGGTGTCCGTACTTAATAAGTACTCACATTATACCCTACTCTTTATTTTTCGCAATACTAAACGTTGGTATTTATGATAAACATGCAACTTTAATAAGAATAGTAAGTAAGAAAGACTTACAAATTGCTTTAGGTTGTTCCAGTTCATATGAAATCTCCTATGCACTCGCTCTGAAAACAGTATCAAGGATAATAAGAGAAAGAAGGGGTTTTGTTTTCCCCTTCTTTAGCATGTAGAGAAATCTGTCCTCTTCAAAAACGGTTGTATGTAGGGAAAGGAAATGGTAACTTTTAAAAGTGGGAAAATTTTTAATTAATAGAAATAACGAAAGGATTCCCAATTTGTAAACATCATAGAATTGAGGGAATTACATATGAAATGGAAGGATTGGGACCGCAATTTGAAGGTCCGGCTTTACGGTGAATTTCTAACTAACATGTTACTTTGGATGTTCTTGCCGTATATGGCCATTTATTTTTCAGACCGACTGGGAAAAGGGCTCGCAGGCATCTTACTTATCGTCTCTCAGCTTGTAGGCGTCTTCACCAATTTGATTGGCGGCTACTGCGCCGATAAATTTGGCCGAAAAAAAATGATGTTCATCTCGATGTTCGGCCAAGGGCTTGCTTTCATTGCCTTTGCTTTAGCCAATTCACCATGGCTTCAATCGGCTATGCTCAGCTTTATTTGCTTCTCCATACTTGGTTTCTTCGGTTCCTTTTATATGCCGGCCAGCCATGCGATGGTGGCCGATGTGGTTCCTGAAAAGCATCGCAGCGAGGTGTTCGCTGTCTTCTATACAGCTATCAATATCTCCGTGGTAATCGGCCCCATACTAGGCGGCATCTTTTTCTTCGATCATCGATTCGGACTCTTAATCACAAGTGCCGCAGCCAGCTTTTTTGTCGCTTTTTTAATTTATGCATTCATCAGAGAAACCACGCCGGCATCTCTAGAAGGGTTATCCACATCCAATGAGCAAGCTAGTAATTGGCTCACTGTGATAAATGAGCAATTGAAGGATTATCAGGTCATTATTAAGGATAAGGTCTTTTTGTTATTTATCATAGGCGGCATATTCGCAGCGCAAGCTTTTATGCAAATGGATCTATTACTCGCCGTTTACATGAAAGAAATGGTTCCCGTACAGAATCTGTTTTCTTTTGGTGATTGGTCCCTTAAAGCATCAGGAGAGAAGGCATTCGGTTGGGTTGTTGCCGAAAATGGACTGCTCGTTGCCCTCTTTACGGTATTTATTTCAAAATGGATGACGAAATATAAAGAACGCAATGTATTTATCATGTCTTCCTGCTTATACGGCCTAGCTATGCTGATTTTCGGATATACGGCCAGTATTTGGGTGATCATTTTAGGCATGTTTGTTTTCACAACTGCGGAACTAATTGTCGTAGGCATTCAAGATAGCTTTATCGCCAAAATCTCACCGGAGCATATGAGAGGTCAATACTTTGCAGCAGGCAGCCTTCGCTTCACGATTGGTCGAGCGCTTGCACCTATTGCTATTCCGCTGTCAGCTTGGATTGGCTACACATGGACTTTTAATCTATTGGCTTTTTCTACCCTCATCGGAGCATTCGCGTATTTGCTGACTTTTAAGTTGAGTGGAAAAGTGAAACGAAGTGTGTCATAGAAGGACCCTTAGAGTCTGAGTTCAAAATTTAATAAATGATTGATTGGAGGAAAGGTATGAATTTTAAAGGAAATCTGATCGCCACCGGTAATACTGCCAATCTATATCTATGGAATAATAAAATAGTAAAGGTTTTCAAAGAAAATCTACCACCTACTGAATCATTATATGAAGCTAAGAAACAAGAGTTTGCCTATTCATGTGGGCTGAATGTTCCAAAAGTATTAGAGGTTAAAAAGATAAACGGAATACAGGCAATAATAATGGAATACATCAACGGTGAAACCTTAGGACATCGTCTATTAAAAAATCAAATTGAGGCTGAGCAATCTATTAATGTCCTTGTTAATATTCAAAAAAGAATACATGAAGTCAAGGTAGAATCAGAGGAAATTGAACGTATGGATATAAAAGTTAGCCGTAAGATTGAATCAGCTCCATCCCTAAATCAAAGACAAAAAAAGGCGTTATTTAGTAGGTTAAACTCTTTAAAGTATGAACCCAGATTATGCCATGGGGATCTGCACCCATTTAATCTAATTATGAACGAAGATGTAGTTAGTATCATTGATTGGGTAGATGCTAGTGCTGGGGATATCCGTGCAGACGTATGTCGTACTTATTTATTATTATCTCAGCATTCCATTGAATTAGCTGAGCTATATTTACACTTATATTGTTGTAATATAAACATATCCAAAAGCGAAATATTCCAATGGCTGCCAATAATTGCAGGAGCCATGTTAGACGAAAACGTATCTTCTTCTGAAGAAAATAAAAGGCTAATGAATATTGTCATTCAAATTTGTGATGGATAATCTGTTTGGGCTTTTAATCTCTTGGCCAACTCTACCCTCATCGGAGCATTCGCGTTTTTGCTGACTTTTCAGTTGAGTGGAAAAGGAAAGCAGCCTATGTCATAAAAAGATGAATACAGCTTATTACACAAGAAGGAGCAATTAAATGGCAGTAGCGATACATTCTACAAATAACCAACATACTTTAAAATCCTACAGTCTTTTTTTCTGTATAGGACTAGCTACCGGGATTATCACTAGGTTAACAGACTTCTTTCCTTATAATAATCTTTGGAGTCTAAGTTCAATCGCCACATTATATGGTTTCTGGATGGTCACAGTAACATTGGTCATCTACTTTAGTGTCTCAAATATAAATGCGGCTATTAATGTATTCGTATACTTAATGGGTATGAATGTAAGCTTTTACCTTTTAAAATATTTACTCGGCTTTTTCACTCCAAGGTTCTACGAAGAAGAATTTCAATGAAATCTTTTTATACTGTATAGCTTTTTTGCTTTAGTATGTAGTGCTATTAGTTACGTACTCTACTATTGGAACAAAGAGAATAGGATCAGCAGTTTTTTATATGCATTGCCTGTAAGTGGGTTAGCTGCGGAAGCATTAGCTGTGGGTATCTATCTATACAATCATCATACTTTTTTATTTCAGCTGTTTTTCGATTTTATTAGTTTACTCCTAATAGGCAGCTGGTTTTATCAAAAAGCAAACAATAAACTCATGTATATAGCAACTATCAGCGCCTTGACTTTAATCGGCTATCTGTTGGTTTATCATCCTTTTCTCTAAGTGAATATACATAGAAAGCAACTGAATCAGTCAGTTGCTTTTTTCATAAACTATTGCATCAGAATAACGGTAATTTCAATCCCTTTTCCTTGTTCACTATGCACATGAATTTCAGTGTCCTCATCCCACCTAAGTTCTTTCTAAATCTTTCCTTTTATGTGTAAGGAAGATGCTTGGAATAAAAATGACTATAAGGACAAGTGCGGAAACCAAAAAACCAGCATGATATCCTTTTAATTCATTATTGAGTGTTGGTTGCAAACCTTGTACGGTCGTTGCCACAACTGTTGCAATTAATGCCGAACCAAAGCTTGAACCAATATTTTCAATCATATTGATGCCAACGCCTGCTTCTGGAAGTTCCTTATCGTCGAGACCCGTATAAGCGTCACTCATTAATGGAAGCATTATTCCACCAACGCTAGTTCCACGAATAAATAATATAATAGAAATCCAAACCAGGCTTGTTTGACCCGTAATAGAGAGAAGCGGAAAGGTTCCAAATAGAGAAAGAACAAGACTAACGATAACAACGTTTCTAGCTCCAATCCTATCAATCATTTTCCCGATTATTGGACGCGCAACAAGCATTCCCACTCCTTGTGGGATTAATGCAAGCGCTGCTTCCATTGCCGTAAAATGCAATATTCGTTGAAAAAACAACGGCAGTATTAACATGGGTCCCATAATAGCAATATTCGCCAAAAACAATCCAGTGCTTGAGGCTAAGAAACTCTTATGCGTAAATAAATTCAGCGGTAGCACAGTTTGATTTTTATTCATTCGATTATATAAGAGATAAATTCCACCAAAAACAAAACCAATCCCAATCCAAAAGATAGTTTTCTCATTGGAGAATGATGCATAGGCTGCTGCTTTTGTTACACCGTAAATCAATGTCGCGCTCATGACAGACAAATTGACAATTCCCCATGCATCCAGTTTGCTCTCTTTATTGAATGGCTCGAAATCGGGAATTGTTTTTAGCATAAACGGAACAGAAATCAAAATGATAAACACATTAATAAAGAAAATCCAATGCCATGATGCTCCTTGGACTATAAAACCGCCAATCACAGGACCTAAAATTGGACCTAAAATCATTGGTGTACTGACGATGGCCATTACTTTCCCTAAATTTTCTGAGCCGGCTGTTTTGACCAATAATGTTGACATAAGCGTTGTAATAATCCCTGCACTGAACCCTTGCAGTAATCGAAAGATGATAAAGCTGGAAATATTCCAACTCAGCCCTGCACAAACAGAAATAAGACCAAAAGCAATAACTGCCCCGATGAAGATTTTCTTTCCGTTAAATTTATTCATAAGCCAGCCAGATACGGGAACGGCAATTGCAAGAGCCAGTATATATCCTGTAATCCCCCACTGGATAGTATCAAGTGTTGTATGAAAATCATTTGTTAGTTTGTCAATTGCAATGTTTACCATGGTAGAGTCAAGCATTGGAGCAATCGCACCAAGCGCAATTGCCCAAGCAGCTGTAAGAATTTCTCTAGGTATTCCTGCTTTCTGTGATATGTTTTTGTTCATATATTAAGCCCCTTTAAATTATTTTAGTTTCCACAGAAACAAAAATAACATTATTTTGTTTCCTAGTCAACAAAAATATAATTTAAAAAAACAGTCTTGATCGATGGATCAGACTGTTACAATAAGATTTATGAATAAGCATTTAGTGATGAGGTACGTCTTGTTTCTTTATTTCTTCGTCCAAATGCCTGCTATAGGTTTCCAAAAAACCGAGCATGCTATCAAATTGCGTCTCGGTTAGTTGTTCAAATACAACTTTATCTCGCTCTCGAAATTCATTGTGTAACTCTTCATGTATTGTAAAAATTTCTTTCCCAGATTCAGTAAGCCTAAAATAAATTTCTTTTTTATTATCAAGCTTTTGGTAGCTTTCGATTAGCCCCTTTTCTAAAAGCTTCTTCGTTAATTTGCTTATGGCACCTCTCGTCATATAAAGGGATTCTGCAAGCTGCGTTACATTTGCACTGCCGCTTTTTCCAATTGATTCAATACAATGCACTTCAGAAGGCTTATGTCCCTTCAGGCTCTCTTCCATCTTTGGCTTATTAAGCATCACGATTTTGTTGTATACATCATTGAAATTCATTAAGAGCTGTTTTTCTTTGTTCATTGCCTGCCCCCCGTTAAATTGGTACATCACTTCTCACTTCTATTATAGCTTTTTTTCGTTTTTATTTTTATAATTCAACATAATATTAGTGCAGAATGGCGATTACTTCCTCATTTATAAGCTTTCACTCTATAGATAATATACATAAATACTTATAATCCAAAACTAAATATTTCTTAGAGTAGATGAATCAGTTTATTGAGAAGTTAGTCGATTGTTTATTGCTGACGTTATGATAGGATTTAACTTTAAATCATAAATTACTATACATTATTCCTCTCGTATAATCTCACGATTGTTTCAATATAACAAAACAGAGAAGGCATATGCCCTCCCTTTTCCTTATGAAGTTACGACTTCCTCAGCCGGTTTTTCACGATGTTGAATATGGCTCGCCACCCATGCAATCAAAATAGCTGCAGCAAGATAAATGACTAAGTAAAGTAATTGAGATTGCAGTTCATGCCAATTTCCTAGAGAAATGACCTCCTGCATACTCTTGAGCGAATGAGCCATAGGCATCCATTGCCCTACTTTACTTAATATTGGCGTTCCAAGCTCCATTGGGAATGTACCACCACAGGTTGCTAGTTGGAAAACAAGGAAAGTCACGGCTAGGAATTTCCCTACTAAACCAAATACAGTAACCAGCATTAAAATAAATGTCATAAAGGTAAATGAGACAATTACACTAGAAAGTATAAACAGTGGAACACTTGCCACCTCTAGCTTAATGACGCCTAATACAATGGCGTCCACAATCATTGCCTGTATAAAACCAATCGTATAGACAAGCCCCAATTTGTTGATCAAATGATGCGTACCATTTACAATTCGTTCTTTTCTTCTACCAAGCGGTAGGATGTTTGATGCCATAATACCGCCCACATAGAAAGCAAGTGATAGGAAGTAAGGCGCAATGCCCGATCCATAGTTAGGCACGTTGGAAAGACTTGTTTCCTTCAATATTACTGGCTCAGAAAACATATCCGTTAACGCATCATTATTAGAGATGCCACTTGTTTTGGAAGCAGCGACTTTCAATTTAGAGGAAAGGGTACTAGAGCCATCAGATAATTGGTCCATTCCATCCATTAATTTTGCAGTGCCTTCTTTAAACGGTTTTGTTCCCTCGGCCGCTTTATCGATGGCACTATTTAATGTCGTATAGCCTTTGCTCCATTCTTCGAAGCCATTGCTAAATTTAGTTGTGCCTGCTGCTAATTCACTCGCTCCAGATGCTGCTTTGTCCAAATTAGCAGATAAACTTTGCATTCCTGCATGAACATTTTCCTGTCCAGCAGTTATCTTTTCAGCCCCCTGTGCAAGCTGAGTTTGTCCTACCTCAAGCTGGCCAGTTGCCTGTGCAAGTCCAGTTGCCATTGCTTGCATCTTTAGAAATGCTGGATCCTTCTTCGCATCAGGATGCGAATTTGTATAGGCATCCATTTGCTGCTGCAAAAGCTTTGCCGTGTCATTTGCTTTTGTTTGTCCTTGAAGCAGTTTTTCATTGCTAGAGGACCATTGTTTTGCCCCGTTAGCAACCTGCTGCTCACCAGTCTTCAGCGTATTCATGCCTGCCGACAGTTTTTTGGTGCCATCCGCTAATGAAAGTGAACCCTTTTCCAAGTTGGCTGCACCAGCTGAAAGTGTCTCTTCACCATTGAGAAGCTTATGGCTACCTGTTGACAATTGATTCATGCCATGATCAAGCTGGCCAAATCCATTATTCAGTTTTGCAACGGCATCTTTAGCATTCGTTATGCCTGTGTGAAGTTCATCTGCTCCGTCTCCGGCTTTCTTTAAACCCTTGCCGAGTGTTTGGAATTTATCAAACACACCTTTTGCATATGTTTTGGTAATACTGTTTGAAATCTTCTCATTTATTTTTTCTATTGCAGTTGTACTGATCTGCGAAGCTACAAAATTTCCGCCTGGATTTGTCTTTGACAGAAGTTGTGCAGGAACTGGATGTTTATCCATTAGGGTACTAATGTGTTTTGAAAAATCTTCGGGAACGGTAATCACCATATAATAATCCCCATCTTTCAGCCCCTTATTGGCCTTCTCCTCCGACATAAAGTGGAAGTCTAATTCCTTGTTCTCTTTTAATTCTTTTACAAAGTCTTTACCTGCTTTGATATGTTCTTTGCCCATCATAGCACCAGTATCTTTGTTTACTACCGCTACGGGCAAGTTATCTAATTTGCCATAGGGATTCCAATATCCTGCTAAGAAGAATCCGGCATAGATTAAAGGTACAATTAGAAGAAAAATTAATGCAATACGTCCATGAGAATGCTTCCACATTGCCATAAAATCGCGCTTAATCAATTGTAAGCCCTTCAAGTATTATCACATCCTCAATTTTTTTCACCTTACTTATAGTAATTACTTTTATGCATGTTGTATAATACATTATTAATTATCAAATGATAGCTTTAAATCTATATACGGAAGGACTACCATCTTTGGAACTATTACAGCTACATTATTTCCAGACTGTTGCAAGGCTAGAGCATATGACAAAAGCGGCCAAAAAGCTGCAGATTGCCCAGCCCTCCCTCAGTAAAACGATATCAAGATTGGAAGAAGATTTGGGTGCACCTCTATTTAACAGAGAACATCGTCAGATCAAATTAAATGAGTTTGGTAAGTTGTTTTTAAAACGGGTTGATAGAGTATTTTTGGAGTTAAATGAAGGGAGGAAGGAAATTTTAGAGCTCTCCAATCAGCAGGAAAGCAAGATTACACTGGCTGTTACCATTCCACGCGTTCTACCTGATCTTCTAAAGAGCTTTTTATCTCAGTATCCGAATGTAAAATTCCAGCAGTTTCTACAGCCCTCCTCTTTCGTAAAGGGACAATTAGTGGAAGGGAAAATCGATTATTGCCTATCTTCCATTCCTATCGACGCCCCAGATATCATATGGGAACCGCTGATCACGGAAGAAGTCTATCTCATCGTACCACCTGGGCATCCTTTTTCAAATCGAGATACGATTAAACTAGAGGAAGCAAAAAATGAATCCTTTATACAAATGCATACTGGCTATGGTTTTCGTAATTTAACGGACCAGTTTTGCTACGAAGCAGGGTTCACTCCTCATATCGCCTTTGAAGGTGATGATCCTACGGTCATTGGTGACTTGGTGAAACAAGGATTAGGCATTGCCTTTATTCCAGAAATGACTTTGCTTCATCAATTTGGTCAATTCCCACATAGCCTTCGCATTACAGAGCCTCATTGTCTACGGACAATCGGGCTAGCTTGGTCTAAAAGCAACTATCTGTCAGAGACTGCACAGCAATTTAGAGAATTTGTGAAAGACTATTTTAAAATTTTGTCTACTAGGCTTAAAAAGGATTGAAATCTTAGCATTATGCTAAATAAAAAAGCCCCCTACAGTTAGGGGGCTTAAAAAATCTATTTAAGTGTTGAATTTGGTATTTATTAACCTTCGTAATTGGCAAAGGCACTCACTACGTATAGTCGAGATTTGATTTTAGCTTTTTAATTGGCTTCTTTCAATCCAGACTCATTTGATACTTCTTCCACTCTCTTACTTTTCCATATCAACGTAAAGGCTAAGCCTATCAGCATAAATATACCTGCGATAATATATGGGAAGTTAATGTTGATGTCGAATAAGAAGCCTCCTAGCGCGGGGCCAAAGATATTCCCTAGACTAGTATACGTCGAGTTCATCCCAGCGACAAACCCTTGTTGATTGCCCGCCGCTTTAGATAAAGACGTAGTTAATGCTGGACGCAGTAAATCAAAGGCTAGGAATATGATACAAGTGACAATTAGGACGGTTATAAATCCAGAAATCATAGTAGAAACGAAGGCTAAAATAGCACCTACGATTAAACAAAGCTGGATCAGCCCTTTTTCTCCGAGTTTCTCAACCAATTTTCCAAATAGCACGATTTGAACGATGACAGCGACAATTGAGCTAAGCGTAATAATCGTTGCAATATCCTTAGCTGTAAAACCGAATTTATGATCTGAGAACAAGCTAAAAATGGTTTCATAGGCTGATAAGCCAAACGCCAAAACGAAGACAATAATAAATGCAACTAAGTAAATCGGCTTGACTGATTCCTTTAAATCTTTAAAGAATGTAGTCTCTTTACCCTTTGATAAATTTATTTTGCGTTCTTCTTTTGATATGGGTTCCTTTAATATGAAGGTTGAAGAAATGGCTGCGAGGAGTGCGATCGCTGCAGCAAAGAAGAATGGCATACGAATGCCCATATCAGCAATAAACCCACCAATACCCGGTCCAATAATAAATCCAGTGCTAATCGCAGCTGACACATAGCCCATTGCTTTTGGTCTTTCCTCAAGACTTGTAATATCCGCTATATAGGCTGTAACAGCAGGCATAATAAATGCCGCACTAATGCCGCCCAATGCTCTTGATATATATAAAATGAAGATGTTCGTTCCTAATCCAAAAATAAGCTCTGATAAACTGAAAATAAATAAACCTGAAACAATCATGATTTTTCTTCCCAGATTATCAACCCACCTACCTGCAAAAGGCGAAACAATCAATTGCGATACCGCAAACACGGCTACGAGGGTTCCCATAGAACCACCTGACAAATGCATGTAATTCATGAATGATGGCATGACTGGAATAATCAATCCAACTCCAAGAAATGCGATAAAAATATTACTTAACAATATAACAATAACCATTTTTTGATCTTTCATTGATTTCACCATAAAATTCCCTCTTCTATCTCCTTTTTCATTCAATTTCTAAAATGTTTGTTGCTTTTAAAATAGCCAAGCCATTTCCCTAGTTACTTACTTATTATTCTCCTTACTTATATCCTAAGGTGTATAGTAACCATATAGTCAAACATATATTTCATTCATTAGGTAATTTATTTCATCAAAAAAGGCAGTGCAGATTTTTCTGCATTGCCTTTTATTATCTAGCTATCTTTTTATCCCTTTTTATTCAGCATCGGGATGTGTACATTTTTTTCTTTCGCCGTTTGGATGGCGATATCCTAACCCGCATCTGCGTGGCGAACAACGCCCAGGCCAGGATCTGAGCTCAATTCCCCATTCGAACCATTTCATTTACTTTTAAAGCGAAGCGATGACGATCGCCATATTCTAGCCAGCAAATACGAGCTGGCACCCCCACCGAATCCCCAAGGAACTTATGATTGACCCGATTAAACCTTTTTAGATAAGCGAAATTTTCTTTTACAAATAAGCTCCCACAAGCTGCACAAACACAACAAAAAACCAAAAATTGTAATATATACAACGGGAGAAATTATTTTAATAAAGGTAAAACCGATCATCATGAACCCGACGATTAAATAATGGTGAACAGCATGTAAATGATATGTTTCTTGTTCAGAATGCCATGCACGAAAGTAACCCTGTAATACACCAAGAAAAACTTGCAACAGCGCTACCGCGTAAGGAAGGCTTTCAGACCACTGATTGATACTGCCAACTAGAAGGTACACAACGCCCATTCCTGCATACACCAAAATGATATAAGACTGGTCCTTATTCTTTTTCGACTGAAAGATTTGGTACCCCCAAGCAGCCGCAAACGAAAATGCAGCAAAGAACCAGGCAAATAAAGTGAATGTCAACGATACTTCCTTCAGCCAAACAATATAATAAGGAAAAATAATGGCCTGTCCTACTGTTGCCACAAGCGGGATTACGCCTGCATTTTTATGATTCATGTTCTACTCCTTCACTTTACGTAGTGTTCATAAAACAAATTCTGAAAGACGTGATTTGGATCCCTCTTCTGCTTTTCGTCAGCAAAATTTTGCCACTTAGGATAAGACTTCCTAAATTGTTTCTTTGTTTGATACCTGTAATAAGGCAGGTAATAGGTCCCTCCATATTTGAGCGTTAAGTTTGTCCACTTCTGGATGAGCGATGTGGCGTTTTCTATTTCTTTTTCCTTTAATCCATGCTGTATTAGTACTACAAGACCAAACATATCTTCTTTGGCGTAATTCAACGACGTTAAGTTGTCATTCGCCGCATATCGAACCGTAATGTTATGAACTTTGAAATCCTCTTTTTTGTCGTTCATTGGAATAACCTGCTTTAACTCATTTATATAGTCTTCGTAGGCTTGAACTGGTACAAAGAATTCTTGAAGCACTTCCACCCGACCAGGCTTCGTATATTCCATGAATGTAGATTCCGAGCGCATGGCGTTATTCCGCGTAATCTCTTTTCCATCAAGTGAACTGATATATATTTTTTGTGATTTCCAAAATAAATCCTCTAAAGTACCGCCTCTTCGTCCCAAATCAAGGGCGAGTTTAGATAGACGGACACCTTGTTCTTTTTTGAGTAAAGTTTTCTGCGCCTGTTTACCAGTGTAGTTATAATCGATGACATACATTTCGTCTAAAAAGGAGCTTGGCGCCACACTCACTCGGGCATAATGCATTGCTGTATTACTTTGATTCATTAATCGATTGAAATAGGATTCATACTCGCTAGTCTTCAACTTTTGTGTATGGATGGTATATAGATCATCTTCCGTCAATTCTAATGTTACATCTAAAATTACACCGAATAATCCATATCCGCCAAATACGTACTTCATCCATTCACCTGGATCATCCCGAGTAATTTTCTTTATTTCACCTTTTGGGGTTAATAACGTCATTTCTTTGACTGTTTCTGCTAAAGGACCGAAGCGGATATCCCGCCCATGTGCATTTACTGAAAGGGAACCGCCAATTGTAAAAATGGACTGAGACTGTGTCACTTTCAAGGCTAAACCATATGGGAGTATTGCCTCTTGGACATTTTCCCAAGTAGCTCCTGCTTCTACTCGAATCTTTTTTTCCTGCTTGTTAATTTCTAGTATCCTGTTGAAAGTCCGCATGTCGAGAACAACACCATCTTTATAATATGTATGACCCCCTTGCGAATGCTGCAACCCAGCAATTGAGATCTTCTGGCCGTTCTTATTTGCCTCTTTTACAATCCTTTGCAAATCATTTCGGTTTTCCGCAGTCACGACCTTTTCAACACGTTCAGGAAGAAGGCCCGTGTAGTCTGTTACTAAACCGCTTTGGGAAATCCCATACTTTCTTTTCTCAATAGGGATGTTCCATAAGATCGCGCCCACGAACAGAACAACTATACTCCCTAGAAACCACGGTTTTTTGAGTAGCTCGGTTATCTTTCGCATAGCAACTCCTCCCTGTCATACTGTGAGCTGGAATAATAATACGTTCATTATACAATGTCAGCTATGGAAAAAACCCGGTTATTTTCATAACATGCGCAAGATATTCAAACAATAGTTTATAAATCCATTGAAAATATACTAAAACATCATATAATCAAAATCAGTTTAAGAAACCTGCACTTTTATATTGATTTAACTTCTTCTAAAAATGTTTACTTCAGACAATCCCACAGAAAAAGCGTTGTCCTCGCAAAGCTACTAAATTAGTGCCGTTTAAATCTTGTACTGCAATTGTTTTGCTTTGAAAAAGCAAAAAAAAAACGGCCTCAGCCGTTTTTTATTGTCCAATTGATTTGGCCATACGCAAGCCAAGATTAACTCGCTACCTAAACAGTCACTTCCAATTTTTTAAGCTCTCCACCTAAATACTTAGCAATTTCAAGCATTCCATAAATATCTCCGTTGGCTTCCGCTTCACTGTTGTAATTGGTATTCGTGTTAATATCATATGTGTAAATTTGGCCCTCTTTATCTTGGATAAACTCTATACCCGCGATTTTAATATCATTGGCTGCTAGCAGACGTTCATATTTCTCAAAAATAGGATGTTCAAACCCTTCTCTAATCTGGAATTTTGCAGGTTTGGCGCTTTCTTCTCCAACAGGGCAGAAAAGATCATCAATTGCACATGCATCGGCAGGACATAATTCAAAGCCTTCAGAAGTGTCCACCCGAACAGCATAAAAATACTTTCCACCAATAAATTCACTACGTGTAATAAAAGCCTCAGGAGACTCGATATATTCCTGCAGCAATGTAATTCCATCGACTGGTTCCTCAAAGCTATCACTATCAATATAGTTTTGCAGAGCATCTACAGACGTAAAAAGCTGTACCCCAAGCCCTTTTCCAGCTCGGTTATGCTTTGTTATAAATTTCTTTGTGCCAAATTCCTCCGCTGCTTTCAGAATTTCTTCTCTTCCTACTGCAGCAATTGTTTTCGGTGTTTTGATGCCGTACTTCTCTAGTTCTAAGTACTGTAAGACCTTACTTACCTCTAGCTGAAGGGCACGGCTTCCATTGATCACTACTCTGCCATGGTGCTCCAACCAAGAGAGAACAGCACTTGTTAACTCTGGAGCAAAGCGGTTGCCTCGTGTATGAGATGAAGCACTCATGCGATTGTAAAAAATCCCTTCAGGTGGAACAGACGTAAGATCAACTGTCCCTCTTACAAGATTCCAATCTTCATAAGGAAGTTCTAACTCTTCTAATCTTTTAAATAGATGTTCTGTCCATTCACTATTCTCATGAATTACGTATATTTTAGACATGATATTCCTGCCCCCTGCTTTTGTTTTCTATGATTATGGACTTTAATTCTTCCACTTTCGGCATAACCTGTTTCGAAAAGCGTTCTAGTTCCTCTAGCTGTGGAGAACATTGTAATAATAGTAAATCAACTCCAGCTTCCTCAAAGGCTATAATTTGATTTGCAATGTGCTCAGGTGTGCCAACTAAATTCGGTCGGATTCCGCGATTAGATACTGAATAATCCTGTAACTGAATTTGATGTTCAAGCTCTGACTTAGATGTAAAGTCTTTAAAGCCTGCATATCCACTTAGATTGCTCACCGTTGTAATTCGTTTTAACTCTTCCTGCGCTTCTTCCTCCGTATCACGGCAAATCACATAGGCTGCCATTCCAATGGTTTTAAAGGGCTCACGACCAGCTTCTTCTCTACGCGTCTTCATATCAGAAATCTTAGCCTTCGCTTCCTCCACTGTATGACCATGAATGACATAAGCATCACACAATGATGAAATGATCTGTTTGCCTTTTTCACTTTCACCGCCAGCATATAAAATCGGATGAGGACGTTGCACTGGTTTAGGCGAAAGCTTTGCCTGATCTATTTGATAAAACTTCCCCTGATATGAAAATGTATCTTCCGTCCATAAGCCTTTCAAAATTTCAATAAACTCTGCCGTTCTATCATAGCGCTGGTCATGTTCAGTAAAATCGCCGCCATATTGCTTCGCCTCTTCAGCCCACCAACCCGAAACTACATTTAATGTGAAACGCCCCTTGCTAATATGGTCAATAGTTGCCGCCATTTTCGCAGTTACAGCAGGATTATGAAATACGGGGCGAACGGCTGCCATGATCTCAATTTTTTCTGTTACTGCTGCCAAAGCTGCCGCCGTAGACCATGCCTCTAACGAATCTTTGTCAGTGCCTTTAATATCATTTAAATATAGTTCTGCGATTAATGTTGTATCATATCCCCACTTTTCTGCTGATTGAATGATTGTTTTCGCATACTCATACGTGGGTGGCATATTTTCTTCCTTTACATTTCTCAACCAACCACCAAAAATAGGCAACCAAAAACCGTACTTCATTTCTCCACTCCTTTTCCTCCTGCTATATATACAAATAAAAAAGTCTCCTCCCGAGATAGGGAAAGAGACTTCTAACAAAACAAGTTTGTCTTCTCCTATCTTCCAAGCTATATGCCTGATGGAATTAGCACAGTATTCTACTACATTAGCAGAACCTGTTGCTGAGGTTTCAAAGGGCCATGTCCCTCCACCTCTCTGGATAGATCGAATTATTTGATTTTTGGAATTTCAACTTAAAATGAATATTACCCATAATATGAACCATTGTCAATAGATTATGCCATTAATCCTAACTAAGTTAATAAGAAAAGGAGGTTTATTATTATTTCTAAGCATTTGAACGATGTTAATCCCTATAGTTAGTGGGTAGTATTAGGATATACTACCATGGGCTACTGAAAAATTGTCAGTACAGCATCCTGTATTTTTATCAGAACCACATGCTATTAGAAAAGAGGAATAACATTGAAACTTTCAGGAAATACAATCCTTATCACAGGCGGAAGTTCTGGAATTGGCTTAGCTTTTGCAGAAAGATTTTTAAAAGCAGGAAACAAAGTGATCGTTACAGGACGGAGAGAAAATGTTCTTCAGCAGGCAAAAGAAAAATTTCCAGAGCTGATCATTCATCAAAGCGATGTAAGCAGTGAATCTGAGCGCATTTCCCTATTCGAATGGGTAACAGAAAACTATCCCGAAGTGAATGTGTTAGTGAACAACGCAGGAATGCAACAACGTTTTAACATATTAAAAGCAGATGCAAAGAACGATTGGGCTTATTTCAATCAAGAAATTACGACCAACATTGAAGCGCCATTCCATATAACGATGCTTTTTGCACCCTATTTCGCTAAAAAAGAAGAAGCCACTTTTATTAACATTACATCTGGGTTAGCTTTTACCCCGATGGTTATCGCGCCAATCTATTCAGCTACAAAAGCAGCATTCCACTCCTTTACGATGAGCTTGCGTCACCAGCTTGCCGAAACAGGTGTAGAAGTGATTGAAGTTGCCCCTCCAGCAGTCAACACAGACCTAGGCGGAGCCGGACTGCATACAAATGGAGAGCCATTAGACGAATTTGCAGATGGCATTTTCAAAGGCTTACAAGAAGGCAAACAAGAAATAGGGTACGGCTCTTCCGTTGAACGACTCCGCATGCCACGAGATAAGTCAGATGAGCACGTAGCCAATATGTATAATGCCATGAAACATACTATTGAATAACATGCTTGAATTAAAAAAGAAAAACTCGCCGCAATCGGCGAGTTTTTTTCTGTAATAGTGGTAAACCAATTCAAAGTATTTTAAGAATCACGGACATGAGTACAGATCAAAAACCGTTTACTTCATAGAATACTAATGTGTGAGATACACAATAACAAAAGAGCGGTAAACAGCACGGCAAACAAGATGCTCTAGCGAAAACAAAAATAGTTGCTACTGTAGAAGCATTATCTAATCGCATTCAATATGTAGTGAATGATTTTGTAAGAATTAAAGCAGTATCTAATAAAATACGTGGTCGTGATAACGCTCTTGCACAAAACATTAAAAAAATGGATAAACAATGTCAACCCATTCATTCAAATACCATCTCATCCCATTCAGATTATCATCTTATGTAAAATAAATTCGCATCTCACACATTAAATTGAGGAGTGTACAACAAATTGTTGTACATTCTTCTTTATATTGTAAACAAAAATATTTTTTATTTTTTGTCCCCTTTTCTCTACTTTCTTCTATTTACTTTATAAAAGCTGAAAGAAGGAGAAAACATGGCACGTTTTGAATATTTAGCACCTTATACATCTTTTACAACTATACAAGAAATGGACGAGTAAGTGGAACAACACATCCGCAAGCATTACTACAATTTGACCACATCCGATAAGTCCGTTCTTTATAAAATGGCTTCGCATGCATTGGATTATCCTGGAAATGGCACCTTCTTTAAATAAGAGTCATAAATTGAATAATTGAATCAGTTAATTCATCGTTCTCAATCTTGCGGTAATTATGTAAATAGGCACATGGTTTTAAATGTATGTTTTGTAATTGAACATTTCTACTTGATAGGATGGATGCGCTACTTCACGGAGGCCACCTCCTAAAGCTGTTTTCACACTTGCCTCTTTCCTTTCAACTTTTTGCACTTCCGACCATTGCTTAAGCTCACCAATCACCACATGATCCTCTGAGCCATCATTCCCTGCAATAATAAAATCAACACGCTTGAAAGTATTAGGAATTTTAAACTCAATCGCAACCGTGGCTTCTTCCGGAATATCTTTATCCCGCATCACATTCGACATCCGTTGTAATGAGTTTTCCCATGAAAGAATTTCTTGCTTCCTAAAATTTAGATTACCATGCTTTAATAGCATGAATTTAATACATGAAAATTACTAGCATGCGCTCTGCCTTTTTATTTCAGAAAACAGTTTGAATTGGAGATTATTACTAATAAATAGCATGGCAAATTATTCTTCTACTAAGTAATGATAAACATCATATTGGACCGGTTGCTCTAATACTAAATTCATTGTAACTACTGACAAATTATTTCCTTTTCCATCTGGCATTGTTTTATTTTCAGCACTCTCTTTATTAATCTCTACTACACCAAGGTAATAGAAATCTGATCCTTCCCCATCATCTTTCTTAATGAATAGATGAATTTTCATTTCAGTTTCTTTATAAGATAAAATATTTTTCACTTCATTTGAATTTAAAGTCAAACGATTCCGAGTGAACCATCTAAATAAATCGCGCGCTAAAAATTCATCTCCATACGCTTGGCTTATCTCAATCTCATCTTTTTTATGATAAGTAACAAAGATTGGACAAGTTTTATGTTTTGTACGATATCCATAAATAGTCGAAGAATCATCATGATGCCAATTTAATAATCGACAGGCATCTCTACGAGAGTACTTTTCAAATAAGGTCAATGGTTGTGTTTTATCATACTTTTTGTTCTTTTCATAAGCACATCTTATAATATCCTGAATATAATTTTTCAGAGCGTCTGAGTTATCTAAACAATCTTGGAATTGCTCATTAAAATAATAGCTCTCATTAGTGAATTCTATAATAGGCTTGATTCCATACTTTTTGGCATCACCTTGAGTATGAAATTTTAAAGAAAACATATTTTCAACAGATCGAATCGTCTCATTATCAACATACGTACCAAAGTCTCTTAGTATCTGAATGTACACTGTTTTAGAGATTGATTTCTCCTTTAACAAAGCTTCTATTAAGATGACTTCATGCATACGTTTGCCATTCAAGAATTCTTTTGAAAACATTTTTAAAACAGACAACTCATATTCAGAGAGTGGTTTGATTGATTCCTTCATTTTCAATAAAAAATTATAATACGTATCGGAATAAGCTACTATTAATTCAGGATCAATTGATTGCTGCTCAATAAAATCAATAAGATGCGGGATTCGACCAATTCGATTTTTTATTTCTGTATAGGTATCGCGTAACATCTTCAAATTAGAAAGGTTTGTGTTATTAATAGCATCGAATATTTTTTTCTTTGCTATCTCTTCAAAGTTTATCGTTGAAACACCTTGAATATAATCAGTATTAATAGTTTTTCTACGGACATTATCTTTATTCATAGATTGATCGCCAGAAAGTGCTATGGGAATCAAATAGTTATTTTTATAATTGCCTATAAAATCAATAATCGTTGTATACTCTTTAGAATTATGTTTGCGGAGACCACGTCCAAGTTGTTGAATGAATATAATGCTTGATTGAGTTTGGCGCAGCATGACAATTTGGTTTAATGCTGGTATGTCTATTCCTTCATTGAAAATATCAACTGTTAAAATATAGTCCAGTTCACCGTTATTTAATTTCCGAACAGCTTCCTCACGCTCATGTTGTGAATGATCACCTGTTAATCCAATTGTCTTGAACCCTTTTTGATTTAATGCTTTCGAAAGTTCATACACCTCATCTTTAGATCTACAAAACATTAATCCCCGAACACAATCACCTGAATAACCATAATAACTAATCTTTTCGATTAAATGAGTAACCCGTTCCGAGGAAATCAAGTTTTGTAGGTCAGTTGCATCGTCTATTACTATTCCATCTTTTTCAAAATCCAAAACACCAAAGTAATGGAATGGACAAAGCATATCCTCATCAAGGGCTGCTTGAAGGCGAATCTCGTATGCGATATTGTAATCAAACAACTCATAAATATTAAAGTTATCTGTTCGTTCAGGAGTAGCAGTCATACCCAGCAAGAATTTCGGCGTAAAGTAATTTATAATTCTTAAATATGAGTCGGCTCCTGCTCTATGTACTTCATCAATTAAAATATAGTCAAATTGGTCTTTCGCAAATTGTTTCAGAGACTCATCTTTAGAAATAGTTTGAACTGTGGCAAATATATATTTAGCGTTCATATTCTTAGAATTTCCAGAGAGAATACCAAAATCATTTTCATGTCCACCGAGGACTTTTCTATAATCTTGCATTGCCTTTTTTAATATTTGTTCACGATGTACTATAAATAACATCCTATCTGGAGAAAAAGCACGAACATCAAAAGCAGATAAATATGTTTTACCGGTACCTGTCGCAGAAATAATTAATCCTTTTTGCTCTCCTTTTGCTCTTAGTACCTTGAGCTGTTCAAGAGCAGCTATCTGCATTTTATTAGGTTCAACCGATAAGCTATCAGCAAGAGTATTTGCTAAGTATTGCGTATTTAGTTCCAAAACATTGGTAGTGTTCTTCTTAACAAATGGTTGCAGATCATAATACTGTTTATAATTAGCAATCCAATCCTCACTTAAATTAATTGCCTTATCCCATGCATCTTCAAACTGCTTCTTAAAGTGATGAATGATTTCTCCATTTTCCAGTGAGGTCAAGAAAACATTCCATTCGTAATTTGATTTTAGGGCACTATCTGTTAAATTGGAGCTTCCAACAATCAAAGAGTAATAATTATGATGTTCAAAAATATATCCTTTTGAATGAAACCCCTTCTCCCCTGTTAGGCGCACTTCCACATTTTCGAGTTTCAGTAGCTCTTTAAACATTTTAGGTTGATTAAAGTTTAAGAATGTTGAAGTTAAAATGCGACCTTTAACTCCTTTTTGTTTTAAGTCATGCAACATCGTTTTTAATGTTGCCAATCCTCCTTCTGTAATAAAGGCCACAGAAAAAATAAATGTTTTACACGTTTTCAATTCTTGAAGTAATCTTGATAATACTGTTTCTTGCCTATTATTGGTTAACAGTTTTGGTTTGAATTGACCAGCAACTACCTCATCTCGATCGATAAACCCCTTGTAAAGTGAGCTTTCAAATTTCTTGATTAGTTGTTGTTCCATTTTTACTCACACCATTCTCATCGAATTTTCATTTTTCTTCTTGTACAATCTTTTCTACAGCAGGTATATCTGCAGGAGCGAAATTCAGTTGCCTAATCTCATCACGTGCTACCCATTTTGTAGCAGCATGTTCTAATGCAGTAGGTTGCCCATCAATCAATTTTGCTTTGTATGTTTCAAGTCGTACAATTATTTTCTCATACTCGTACGTCGTATCTTCTACTTTTTTACCAATTTGAATAGAACATGCAAATTCTTCTTGAATTTCACGTTCCAATGCTTGTTTAGGTGTTTCTCCTGGCTCAATTTTTCCTCCTGGGAACTCCCAGTAGTTTGCTAAAGTCATTTCTCGACTCCTCAACGCACAGAAAATTTCATTCTTTTCATTTTCAATAATTGCTCCAACAACATGTACTAATTTTTTCATATAAATCACCTTTATTTTGAAATTTTAATTTAAGCATATTTTAGTAAAGGAGTTATGTAAAGGTATTTAGTTTAAAAGTCATGGAAACAAGTGTTTATCCACGAATCAAATGATTATTCAAATATAAATCATATGTGTCTTCCCCATAAATGGAATGTCATTCTAATCCTATACTTGTTTAAGGGGTGATTATATGGAATACAGTGTAGAAAACTATTTAGAGATGATTCGTTCCAATTTGTCTAAAAAGACAAATGAATTGGTGGAGAAAATAGGCAGTTTAATAGAGATGAATTTTGCGGAAGAGGTAAACGCAATATTTATCGAAAGTAGTATAGGTGAACCTACTCTCTACTTCAGTTTATCTACTCGAGAAGATATGTTTGATGAGGTTTTTGAAGAAGAGGTAGATGAAGGTTTCGCGGGTTCTATCGATTTACTTGATGAATTTTTAGTAGATGAATGGTTGGAGGAAGAGTGGTCAGATACATTAGAAGATTTCTATGAAAAAGAGGGTGTGGAGGAAGCCTGTATTACAGAAATCGGTCGTTGGGTTTATCAATGCTTCAACCAAGCGAACGGTAAAGAAATTGGCATTCCTTCATATTTTGAAATCCATGATGCAGGAAATGCACTTGATTTGCTTACTGGTGAATGGGTTGATCCAGAAGATGTGGAGCTTTAATACCACATCAAGTCATAACAAAAGCATGCTGTTCTACTCAAAACAGCATGCTCCTCTATTTTCTCCGGTTCACCTTTTTATTCCTCACCATCTTGCTAGAGGGCTGCTTTCGAATCCATTTGATGAAACGTCTTATCGCTGGATCTGCACGTAATTCTGATAATGTGGATAATCGAGCTGCAATTTCGCTATTTGTATAAAGGGCATGTATTTGTTTGTGACATGGTATGCAGAGTTTGGCAGTATCACCAAAAGTACCGCCCATCTCTTTCGGAAGTAAATGATGGATGGTCACTTCCACTCCATCTCGCCCACATAGCTCACATATTGCCACCATTCTATCGCCCTTTTCTAAAGAATTTCCCTGTTACAGTTTTGATTAGTATAACTGTTGATTAGACATCTATACCCCACAAGCATACTCCTTAGCTATCCTAAATAACGATAATAAAATGATTTAGCTTCCTCAATATTCTTCGTGCCATGTATCAATGCCCGTCCGTCTTTAAATAGGACGAGACGAAAATCGCCCATTTTAAACGAAACAAGATATGGATTTCGTACGACTGAGTCCGCTTGCTTAGATAGTAGGTTTGCTACGTTTTCTAAGTCCACTGTGATTCTATGAGACGGTCGAATTTGAACCGTCTCGCGTCCACACAATACTGCTACTTTTGATTGACTTTGATGTTCTAGGTAAGGATAAGTTGGATGATCGCCACAGGATGGACAACTCTGTTTCTTTAACTGATCGACCTTGATAGAAGTATGTTGATTCTTCCATAAATCAAAGGATATAAGCTGATTCCTTAAAGAACAATCATCCTCAACTAAAATCTTTAGCGCTTCAGTGATTTGATAAGCCACTACCATTTGGACAGCGGGACTGATTATGCCTGCCGTATCACACGTTAATCCACCAATTGGCACTGTCTCCAGCAAACAATTTAAACAAGGCGTTTTCCCCGGGATAATGGAATAGCTTAATCCATAGCTTCCGGCACAAGCACCATAAATCCATGGAATGTTATATTTTTGTGCTACATCATTTAGAATCATGCGTGTGTCAAAATTATCTGTGGCATCCATTATGAGATCCACATCCCTTATAAGTTGCTCTGCTTCAGTCGCTGAAACATCTTGAACAAGACCATGGATTTCTACTTCACTATTTAACTGTGATAATCGTTTATGCGCTGCAATAGCTTTAGGTACGCGTTGCTTGGCATCTTCCTCATCGTATAATTGTTGCCTTTGAAGATTACTCCACTCTACGTAATCTCGATCAACTATAGTCAGCTTACCAACCCCCATACGTACGAGACTTTCTGCACTTCCCGTTCCGAGTGCCCCTGCACCAATTACAAGTACATGCTTTTGCCTAATTT
Source organism: Rummeliibacillus sp. GQ308 (assembly GCF_059759115.1). Lineage (NCBI taxonomy): Bacteria > Bacillati > Bacillota > Bacilli > Caryophanales > Caryophanaceae > Rummeliibacillus > Rummeliibacillus sp. GQ308. The sequence continues at coordinate 165,344 of NZ_JCAXDQ010000003.1, forward strand.
TCTCTTGGCCTTCTTTACCGATAGGCACAAATAATTCTTGCCTTGAATAACGCTCACTCACCCGATGCTCATTCCTTCGGTTGGACTGCTAGCCGTTGCATAGTTTTTTTTCGCTATTCTACCTGCTTCATAGCCTAAGCGCCCTGCTTCGATGGCAAGCTTCATTGCTTCCGCCATTTTCACGGGATCACCAGCACCCGAAACAGCAGTATTTAAGAGGACTCCATCCGCTCCTGCTTCCATAGCAATAGCCGCATCAGATGGCGCACCAATACCTGCATCTACAATAACAGGGACAGTTGCTTGCTCAATAATAAAACTTAAATTAAGCGGGTTGATAATGCCTTGACCAGAACCTATTGGAGAAGCGCCAGGCATGATTGCATGGACGCCTAATTCTTGCAATCTTTTAGCTAGCAATACATCATCTGAGATATAAGGAAGGACAATAAATCCTTCTTTCAATAATTCTTCAGATGCCTTATATGTTTCGAACGGGTCAGGCAACAGGGTTTTTTGGCAACCGATGACTTCGACTTTAATCATGTCACATAAGCCAGATGCCTTTGCCAGCTTGGCGATGCGAACCGCTTCTGCAGCCGTAGTGGCCCCTGCTGTATTGGGTAATAGTTTATACTTCGCTAAATCTATTTTCTCCAGGAAATTCGGCTGGCTCGCCTCAAAAATATTCATTCTTCTAACGGCAAACGTAAGGATATCCGTTCCTGATACTTCCACGGCTTCTTTCTGAATATCAAAGTTTGGGTACTTTCCTGTTCCTAATAAAAGTCTTGATTGAAATTCATATGGCCCAATTTTCAACATTTCATCCACCTCCAACAAAGTGTACAATCTCTATTTTGTCGCCATCTGATACAGCTGTGTCGAAATAGCGACTTTTGTCTAAAATGTTATGATTTAATTCCATAATGAAAACCTTAGATTCTAATCCAAAGTGATGAATCACATCTGACACAACTCTTATTTGCTCGGGAACTTCTAGAGATTCACCATTTATTTGGAGTCTCATCCGCTCACTTCCTTTTACGTGTGCTAATCAATTTATTTTGATAAAGGACTTTCCGTTAACCTCAATTTTGCAGAATACTTTTTCGCTGCCTGTACTGGATTGTTTGCCAACATCACTCCTGACAAGACTGCAATCCCGCTTGCTCCTGCTTCCAACACTCGTTCTACATTCTCAAATTGAATTCCGCCAATCGCAATCACTGGAACTTTTACGTTCATAGTTAATTCCTTTAATTTTTCTAGGCCTCGTGGTTCTTTGTCCGGCTTGGATTGTGAAGGGAAGATATGGCCATATATCACATAATCTGCGCCACATTCACTCGCATATATCGCTTCTTCTACTGTGTGAACCGAACATCCTAGCCGTAATGCTGGAAAAACATCCTTCACAACCGCGATATCCAAACTATGATTAGCTAGTTGAACGCCCTTCACCTTTGTGACCGCTCCGACGTCCAGTCGATCGTTGATGATGATTTTATCCAAAGGCACACCTTCTGCCTTCAGTTGATTTACGATTTCCATTAGTTCTCTGGCAGTTCTCTGCTTTTCACGGATATGGAAAGCATCAATGAATGGATGAATATCTTTGGCGATCCGAATCATTTCAGGAATAGGCTGTCTGCCTGTCGAAACAATATGCAGCTCTCGATTCATTAGCCTCTCACCATCGAATCCTTATTCACGATTGGCCAATCTTCATGCTGATAAGCCATCTCCCAAAATGAATATTCGTATTGGCTGCTGATCATAAAATGCTCGAGCATTTGCAAGCGATCTGATTCTGTAACCCTCTCAGCAATCTCATCGATTCGCTCGATTTGCTCCACCACTTTTTCATGGAACCAATCGCCACCGTATGCAGCAATCCACTCTTGATAGATTGGTTGATTTGGCGTATTTCCCTTTAAACGCTGACCGATTTCATCATAAAGCCAATAGCATGGAAGAAGCGCTGCAATAATATCACCAATATGACCAGTAAATGCCGCTCGATATAGATGAGATGTGTACGCATAGGCAGTGGGAGCAGGCTTAAACTCAGCAATTTCAGCATCAGTAATTCCTAATTGCTTTGAAAAATTAGCATGCAGACTCAGTTCTGCTTCAGCTGTACCCTGTACATGAATAGCCATGCGAGCCGTTGTGTGCAAATCAGGTGCCTTTGCTCCCGCCAATGCCTGCACTCTGGCAAAATGAGAAAGATAATAAGAATCCTGCAACACGTAATAGCGGAAGCTTTCTAATGGCAAGCTTCCATCAGCTATCCCTGTCACAAAAGGATGCTGAAAACTTGCTTCCCAAATAGAATCTGCCTCTAGTCGTAACTGCTCTGAAAATTTCATCATAATCCCTCCAAAAATAGTGTTAGGAAAATGGAATAAAAAAACCCCACTTTCCTTTACGCAAAGAAAGTGGGTATTAGAAATTATATGTATCAAAAAATAAAATTTCTGCCGTGCCACTTCCCTACGTTGGTATAAACCAAATCAGGTTCCAAGAGTCTCAAAGTCACACTTTGATCTCAGCCATTCTAATGGCACCCCTAGTGGTAAATCATATGAAGTTTTAGTAACATTCGATATTATCTTAACATTATTGAATGGATTGTCAAGGACAGATATGGTGAAATTTAGTAACATCCCTTTCCTTAGGATTGATTGCTGTTGGGCACCTAATCACAGCACAACGTAATTTTCAATTTGAAAATCTTTATCTCTTTTTATAACCTTTTTGCGGGCGACCATATTTTACTTCATTTAGGACAGATAGGACTTAAATTGCTAACTTTCGGAAGTAAACTTGTGAAGAGCGGTTGTAAATCGGGTGGATGCGGTGGTAAATCTTCCAGGAACAGTTGTATCTCACCACCGAACGGTTGTAAATATAGGAATGCTACCGCCACTCTATTACTTACGATATGTAAACTTCCTTATATAATCCGAGCTTCTCCATAGTCCTTCTCTTTTCTAGTTAAAAATTTTATTATATTGTAGTCTCACAAGACACCCGTTATAACTAAAAAAGATTATCTCAATCACGGGCTGAGATAATCTTTTTCCTTTTTTAGGTTTGGCTATTGCTTTCTAATCAACATTCTTTACTTCAAAACCATCAATCAGCGCACGCACTTCATCCGTAGATTTCGTGTGCATCAATTGATTTCGCAATTCGCCAGCACCAGGAAATCCTTTGACATAGATCTTGAAGAAACGATGAAGTCCCGAAATGGAACGTGGCACTAGTTCTTGATATTGATCGTGCAAATCTAGCTGATATCTTAAAAGATCTAGAAGCTCCTGGCTGCTATGCTCTCTTGGTTCTTTTTCAAACGCAAACGGATTTTTAAAGATACCGCGACCAATCATGATGCCGTCTATTCCATATTGTTCAGCAAGCTCAAGACCTTTTTGTCGGTCAGGAATGTCTCCATTGATGGTAAGCATTGTGTCAGGTGCAATACGGTCACGTAATTCCTTGATTGCCGGAATCATCTCCCAATGGGCATCTACTTTACTCATTTCTTTTCTTGTTCGCAAATGAATCGAAAGGTTGGCAATATCCTGCTTCAATATATGCGCTAGCCAGTCCTCCCACTCATTTAGATCTGAGTAGCCTAGCCTTGTTTTAACACTAACAGGCAGTCCTCCTGCTTTTGCTGCTTGGATGATTTCTGCAGCTGCATCTGGTCGAAGAATAAGACCGCTACCCTTTCCTCTAGACGCTACGTTTGGAACAGGGCAGCCCATATTAATATCGATGCCTTTGTACCCCATCTCCGCCATTCCGATACTCATTTCACGGAAATACTCGGGCTTGTCTCCCCAGATATGTGCCACCATTGGCTGTTCGTCTTCCGTAAAAGTCAAACGTCCACGCACACTGTTCTTTCCTTCTGGGTGGCAATAACTATCCGTGTTTGTAAACTCGGTGAAAAATACATCCGGACGTCCTGCTTTGCTCACGACATGGCGAAATACAACATCAGTCACATCCTCCATGGGAGCCAGCACAAAGAATGGTCGTGGCAAGTCACGCCAAAAGTTTTCTTTCATATTCATACAAATCCTTTCATCTATATCCTGTACATCCTATTTACATTGTTTATGAATTTAACACATTCTATTTCTAGAGTATAACCTAGCTTTTCTATTTTATCTTTAATCCATTTTTTCTTAAACTCTTTTTTAAAAGAAACCACCAAATACAAACATTTTGTTTTCCTCAAAACTTTTCATAGTGCTGGTAAGTCATATTAATAAAGGTAAATGCATAATAGCGCAAAAATCAGGTTCAATCCATCATACAAAACACACTAAGAAAGAGAGGTTGCTCGAAAGATGAAACGACAAGGAAAAAAGAGAGCGAAAGGGAAAGTCAGCATAGGCTTAGGAGTTATACTCGCAGCAATCCTGCTGGGCGTTTATTTGATTGGCCCTATTGGATCCTCAGCAGATAATGATAATCCTGCGGTTAAAAAAAAGCAGGCCGCAACCCCACAAGAAAAGAAAAGCCAGAAATCGCCGACTGCCTCTTCAAATGTAACCGGACAAGCCGGAAAGAAGAATTCGGATAAAAACCGGAAAATAACGCAAAAAGAAAGGAAAAAGGAAACCGCACATGAGGAAGTTGTACATAAAAAAGCAATCAATCATCTAAAAAAAGAACACAGGAGGAAAACCGTTTATCTGACTTTTGATGACGGCCCTACTCTTGAATCCGGCCATTTGCTTGATATACTTGACCGCTATCATGCTAAAGCAACTTTCTTCATGATTGGCTCTAATATTAAGGCCCATCCTAAAGTAATTAAAAGAATGGTGAATGAAGGGTTTGGGGTCGGGTTGCACAGTATGTCACACGATGCCAATAAACTATACAGCGCAGCAGCCAGTGCACCGCTAAACGAAATGTTGAAAGCTCAAGAAATCCTACAAAATGTTGCGGCAGTACATTCTCAACTCATCCGTTTGCCATATGGAAGCATCCCATATCTAACAATCGATATGCGACTTTTATTAGGGGAACAACACTTTAAAATTTGGGACTGGACTGTGGATTCGGATGATTGGTCATTGAAAGACCAGCGCTATGTCCAAAAAACAATCCGCGATATCCAATCATGGGACAAATTGGGCCAGGCCCCAATTGTTCTGATGCATGATAAACCAGAGACCATCCGCCATTTGCCAAAACTATTAACCTATCTGAATAACAATGGCTATCACACAAAAACCCTAGCCAACAACATGGCGCCATATACCTTTCAATGCAGTAATCGTTGCAGCTTATTTAAATAATCCAGTAGAATAGTGAATAAAGTAGACGTCCATCATATTGGGCGTCTACTTTATTCGTTAAAAATTAGCAGGATTATAAAGCTATTTCATTTTAGAACCTTATTGATTGAATTTTTACAAAACTAGTATAAAAGTAAAAATAGATTTGTTACTATTAAAACAAACCATTTTAACAGTTAAAGGAGATGTGTGTTTTGAAAAGAATCCTAGCTATAAGTGATATTCATGGGGATTTAGAAAAATTCGAGCGACTCTTAGAGCTTGTGCAATATGACAAAAACCTAGATCAATTGCTGTTATTAGGTGATTATGTAGATCGAGGCCCTCATTCGAGAGCCGTTTTGGATAAAGTGATTCAGTTGAAAAGTGAGGGAGCTATTGCTTTAATTGGCAATCATGAAATGATGATGATGGATGCTTTTGATGGTAATCCGATGCATTTGAAAAGATGGCTTTATAACGGTGGCATAAAAACCCTTCAAAACTATGGATATACCATTGAAAAAGACGATGCAGAGTATTGGTATACAACTACTGAAATGCCTGAGCCTATTAAATTAAACGATGACATCCGCCCACACATTGAAATATTAAAAGAATTTCAATACTACTATGAAACAGACACCCATATTTTTGTTCATGCAGGCGTTCACCCTGAAACACCAATAGAGTCAACAGAGCCTTATACATTAGTGTGGATTCGCGAAGAATTCCACAAAGGATATAATGGCGATAAAACTGTTGTATTTGGACATACACCAACCAATTATTTGCACGAAAGCAACGATGTTTATTTTGGAGATAATCGCATTATTGGCATTGATGGTGGCTGTGCATATGGTGGAAGGTTGAATTGTTTAGACGTTTTAAATTCGAAAGTTTACTACGTTGATTAATCTTATTATAAATGGAAAAAATGGATAATTAAAAATAGAAACGGTGGAATCAGTAGTGATGGCAACAGATTTAACGTATTAAATTTCTTAATGCCCAAAATGCTTAAACCAGAAGCCAATATCAAGAAACCACCTACAATTGTTACTTCATTTAGAAGACTATTATTAATGGTGCTCTCCATTAACAACGCGATTAAATAAATAGATCCTTGCCATAGAAATAAAACAATCCCAGCAAAAGCGATCCCTATTCCGAATGTAGAGGCTAAAACAATCGACGTGATTCCATCCAGCATTCCATTCGCAAGCAGGTATGTATAATTGCCCTTTAATGCAGCCTCTATAGGGCCGATAATAGACAATGTACCAATACAAAATAATAAGATGGCAGTTGATAACCCTTCAGCTAAATTACCCTTAGAATATTTATTTACTAAAGCATTGAATTTCCCTTCCAAATCAAGTCTTTGGCCGAGCAATCCCCCAATCGCTAAACTAACAATAAAAAGCACTGGGTATTGGCTGGAAGGCAAATGTTGCACGATAGCATTGATGCCTAATCCCATGGCAACTAACCCCATGGCCTGCATCAGAATCGTATGATATTCATCCTTGATTCCCTTCTTAAAGACACTTCCCACAATGCTTCCAATGATTATCATGAGTGTATTAAAGATTGTACCGTACATATTCCTTCTCCTTATCTCTATGTTCTTACTAAAAATATAAACCCTCCTGTAAGGGAAGGGTCAATACTTTATTGGAATTTGAATTTCTGTCAGGTAGTCCTCTTTACTTCCCGAAATAAAATGGTCAATGATAGTTCTTTCTATTGCATCCCCTATAATATGAAAACGCTGGGCTTGTATGTAATTCAACAGGATTTTGTAATAACGGGGAGAATCGCTGTGATTCCCCCTGTAATAGATGCATGCATACTGTCCTTCAGGGATAGTGGTCTCTAATGAATTTTGCTTATCTTCTTCCCGGAGAATAAATATGGAGTTATATACATCGAATTTGTTATTTTTAATATGTTCGAGACTCACTGTGAGCCCTACACCACCAATAAATATAGAAGAATTCATATTGGCTATGTTCTCTAATTGGCGTAAGGATACTTCTAATTCTGGCTCCGACTGAATCTTCTCCATTAACCTTACGACTTTTCTCTCTTTTATATGCTTTATCGAGACAACTTCCAATTCCCTTATTTCTCTTGCAGAATAGATCTCTTTTATTCGTGTTTCAAATCTACGGTTTATCCGTTCTAACTCTTTTATTTTCATTTCCGTTAGTTGTTTCTGTTTCTGCAGCAATTCCAGGAATCCATCAATATCCCGATGCTCCAAATGTTTACTGATTTCTTTTAAGGAAAAACCTAACTGCTTTAAATAATGGATGGTGTTGAGTTGCTCAAATTGTTCGGTTGAATAATATCTATACCCGTTGTGCGAATCAGTTTGAATCGGCTTCAACAACCCAATATCATCATAGTATCTCAAGGTTTTGATGGTCGTATTATGAAGCTTCGCCATTTCACCTATTGAGAATTTATTCTTCATCTCCATCCCCCTTTAGCCATGTACATTTTCCTTAAGGATGAATGCAGTTCCTTCACACTCTGTAGGAACTGCATTATTAGTTTAGTTTGTCGCTTGAAAAGAGTAATTTGATTACTTCACTTGCTCCTCTATCACCCGTTCTACACCATATAGAATGAGCTTTAAGCCAAAATCAAAGGCCTCATCTGTCCCCATCAGCTCAAACAAGCCATTCGTGAACATTCTCCGAAACAGTCCTGCATCGCTATCGCTCATTGAATTAAGAAGATTAATCATCTGCTCTCCCGGAAGCTCACTCTGTTCCTTCAGCATAACGGAAATATTGCGCTCATGTTGATAATCATCTAGCACGAAGTAGAAAACAAAGTTTACAAGCGTAGTCACTACCTGCATTTTTTGCTCTTGCTTAAGCGGAGTAGATTCCACGCAAAGTAGCATACGGTTCGTAAATCGAATGATGTCTGGCTCGTGAGGCAGTGTCATCATCATGAGCTGCGTAGAACAAGGATATCGGCTCAGCACACTTCGCACAGTTACCGCAAGCTCTGTTAGCTGCTCCTTCCAATCCCCTTCTGAATGGAACTCTTCTAAAATGATTTTGGATATCTGATTCGCTAAACGCTGGTAGAGATTCTGTTTGCTCTTGAAATACCAGTATAGAGAAGGCGCCTGTATTCCTAAGCGATCGGCCAATCGTCTCATGCTGAATTTTTCAATGCCGTTTTCCCCTAGAAGCTCCCATGAAGTTTCTAAAATTTTATCTTCTGAAATTTGAGGCTGCTGTTTTTTCATCATCATCCACCCTTTTATCTAACAGTGTAAGTTTTTTCTTTACAGATTATTAAACCCATGATAACATCTAACACTGTAAGGCTCAACCTTACACCGTTAGATTAAGATATCAAAATACTTACAGAAAGCAGTGATCCACTATGGATAAAGATAATATCTATTATTTTGAAGAATCACCAGTCGCAAAAGCTGTAGCTCATTTTGCAGTGCCGATGATGCTTGGCACTTCGATGAGTGTGATCTATTCCATCTTAAATGCCTACTTCCTAGGTACACTTCACGATACGACCATGTTGACGGCACTCGCATTAACTTTGCCATTATTTGCATTCATTATGGCGCTAGGCAACTTAATTGGCATGGGTAGCGGCACATTCATCTCCCGCTTACTCGGAGAGAAAAAATATGACTCTGTAAAGCATGTATCATCTTTCGCTTTTTACAGCAGTTTAGTTCTGGGAGTTATTGTAATCATGGCGGGTCTCCCGTTCATTAATTCTATTGTGCACGGTCTTGGGGCAACATCTGAATCATTCCAATTCACAAAGGACTATGTCATGATCATGATTCTTGGTTCACCCATTGTCATTTTATTCTTCACATTAGAAAATATCGTGCGCTCAGAGGGTGCGGCTATCACCTCGATGGTCGGTATGATTCTCAGTGTTGTTGTAAATATTATTCTCGATGCGGTCGTCATCTTCGTGTTGCACTGGGGTGTAATAGGCGTCGCTTCTGCTACTGTCATTTCAAATATAGTTACGAGTGCATTTTACGCCTTCCATCTGAGTAATAAAAGCCAATTTTTAACTATCTCTATAAAATGGTTTAAGGCGAACAAAGAGATTCTGAGTAATGTATTAAAAATTGGGATTCCCGTCTTTATAATGAGTATCTTTTTAGGTGCCATGTCACTCATTCTGAACCATTTTCTTGTTGAATATGGCGACCAGGCAGTAGCGGCTTATGGTATATCATCGCGCTTATTACAATTTCCAGAGTTTATTCTGATGGGGTTATGCGAGGGTGTTGTACCGTTGATTGCTTTCTCTTTTACAGCGAATAAATTACGCATGAAGCAAACGATTGGTTTTACTATTAAAACAATTGTTGCGTTAGCAGTCCTGTTCGGCATTGTTGTCTATTTGATTTCCGATCACTTAGTTGGCCTATTTACAAATGACCCGCAATTAATTGATATGGGCAGCTATATTTTGCATGTGACATTTTTATCCTTGTTCATTACAGGCATTACGACCTTGTTTACGGGGATTTTCCAAGCAACAGCTCAAGGTACAGCTGCTTTCATCATGTCTATAATTCAAGGAATTACACTGATTCCAGTATTATTTATCGCAAATAAAACAAACGGCTTCCATGGGGTAATCTGGTCATTAGTTATTGCAGAAGCCGTCGCATTCCTTGTTGGCGCTATTATGCTATATGTTTTACGAAATAAGCTGCAACCAGAGATTGATAGCTTGGTACAGTAAAAACATATATATACTTGTAAAGGCAGAGTAAGAGTAACCTCCAACCCTGCCTTTTTAGAGTTTCAAACTACTTTCAACAATCCAATTTAGCATTCTTTAATAGATACTCTTTATGAGTCTCTGTCATTCTATTAATCCAAATTCTTTATCCTTTATTATACTTGCTAGCTTTTTTCTTTCTTCCCACGCCAAGTTATATAATTCCTCGTTAATCGTACCATTCTGAAGGGCTTCTTCTTAGCATCTTCACCCTCCTGCTAGAGTTATGTATTTAATTCTTTTCCACGCGGTAATAGCCTCTATAAAATATAGAGTTCTTTGGCTTAATGGCAATTAAAAAGGAATTAATAATATCAGCGGCAGAAATCAATAAATTGATCCAGCTGATAATTAATAAAGTTGATTTGATATTCCCGGATGCAAGGAATGAGAATAAAGCAGGCACTACTGATAATACAATCAAGGGGAAACTCATAAAAATCCAAAATCTAGTTTTAGATAAAATGGCATCTGTATGTAGCCAGAAAAATACACCCCGAAATGTTAAGCTTATATTACCTTTTTTGTTTATGACGATGATGTGGAGCAATTCATGAGGGATCAAGATTAATATACCTAATAAGAAAAGAGTGAATATATTAAGAGAACCGAAACCTATATAAAAAAAGTTAGGCATCAGCAGAATAATGATTTGGAGTAAATAAACAAACTTCATAAAGTGTTCTCGAAACCAATTATTTTTTATAAAAGGATTCCACTCTGCTAAATCTATATTTAATCTTGGCAAGTGGCGAAACCATAGTATCATAAACGTCCATTCCCCCCTTCATTTCCATAGATAAATTTCATAAACCAACCTACTATAATAATTCTTCAAAAATACCTTTACTCCTTCTAAAAAAGAACAAACTAACCGAGTCTTAGAAAATAGCTTTTCTCCTTCGTTCATCTAATCATAAATAAAACTCATTTACATGTTGTAAACAAAACAAAGAAAGCATTCTATTTAGCAAACGCTAACTATTATGCATTCTTGTAATAATGTTTCAATCGACAACTATTTTATATAATAAACAGTTGTTTATATTTACCATTTACTTTTTGTACTTGATACACTAAAATGTATCTCATAAATCAAAACTAATTTACAATATGTAAATTAGTTTTGAAAGGAAAGTATTAAGCTTTAGCTTTATTACAATCCAAAAAATTATCAATAAAGAGGGTATGGACAATGAGATTACAAGGAAAAGTAGCGATTATTACAGGGGCAGCAAATGGTATGGGTGCAGCAGAAGCTCGTTTATTTGCGAAGGAAGGCGCAAAAGTAGTAGCGACTGACTTAAATGAAGAAAAATTAAATGAAGTAGTGGCTGATGTGAAAGCAGCTGGTGGAGAAATCACTGGTATTAAACAAAATGTAGCATCTGAAGAAGAATGGAAAGCCGTTGTAGCTAAAACAGTTGAGCTATATGGTAAAGTAGACGTACTTGTTAATAATGCAGGCGTTGCGATGAGCAAAAACTTCGCAACTATGGAAATGGACGAGTGGAACTGGGTAATGGACATTAACTTAAACGGTTGTGTATTGGGCATGAAATATGCTATTCCTGAAATGCAAAAAGTTGGTGGCGGTTCTGTCATTAACATCTCTTCTATCGGAGGCATTGTAGGGATGGCAGGCTCAAGCCCATACACAGCAGCAAAAGGTGCATTACGCTCTTTATCAAAATCCGCTGCTGTTGAATACGGTAAAGACAAAATCCGTGTAAACTCTGTACATCCAGGAATTATTGTTACACCAATGACTGCTCCATCAATGGAAGATGCAATGCCATATTATAAAATGCATACACAATTACCTTACTTTGGTAATCCAGAAGATGTGGCACATGGGGTAGTATTCTTAGCGAGTGACGAATCACGCTTTATGACAGGTGCAGAGCTTGTGATTGATGGTGGTTGGACTGCTCTTTAATGTATAGGTGGTTAGTCCAAATTAAATCGTGATACAATTGTATTGGGTGATAAATAAATGAAACGTATAGATCCAAGACAATTGAAATCAAAAGAAAAATTGCATGAAGCGTATTTAACATTGCAATTAAAAGGACAAGGCCAGTTTACGATTCAGCAACTATGTGATACAGCTGAAGTAACTAGGCCTACCTTTTATAAATTATACAAAGATATCCAAGAACTTCGCTTGGATATCCATGAAAGTGTTTTAGCTGAATTAAAAAAAGCATTAACAATTAAAAATCCGAGGCGTTTATCTGAGATTCCTAAGAAAGAAATTCCCGAAAACCTAATGCTGTTGTTTCAACATATTCAAGCGAAGCATATTGCATATGAGACATTCTTTGTTTATCAACCCGATGCGATCTTTATCAATGGCGTAAAAGAAATTATGAAGCAATATATAACAGAGGGTATTTATTACGCGCTACAGGATAAAAAGCTGCGTGTAAAGATAGACTTAATTATCTCTTATGTAACCGGCGCTTATGTTGAAAGCATCGTCTTTTGGATCAAAGAAAATTATGAAACAAGCCCTGAAGAAATGGCGAACAGTTTAATTGAAATTTCTATATATGGTCCTTATATTGACTAACACTCTCTAGAAGGTTAAACAAAGAGCTAGTACCAAAGAGTTATCCATCAGACTCTTCATTCGTACTAGCTCTTTTATTTTTATCTTTTTTCCATTACAGCAAAGTAATTATTTTCACTATCTGCGAAATTAAATACTCTACCTGATGGCATATTTACGATTTCTCCGACTGTCACATGTTTGTTTGATAAATCGCTATATAGTCCTTCGAAGTTGTTTGAAAAGAACATCAAAGAAGGTGTTCCAAGGTTTAACTCAGGCGACATTTTCGCAATAAGCTCCTTGTTATGGAGGATAATACTTGTTTCAGCTTCTTTGGTTGGAGCAATCTCAATCCATTTCATACCTTGTCCATTATCTTCCTCCGAAATCACACTAAACCCTACTTTTTCTGTCCAAAACTCCTTTGCCTTGTCTTGGTCGTCTACATACAACATGATTTGACCTACATTGTTAATCATGGATAACACCCCTTTTGTTCGTTTGTTATGTGTTAAACTAGAAGTCTTTGAATTCTACCATTTCTTGAGTAACTCTTCAATAAAGTTATGAATTTTCTAAAATATATTGAAATAATCTTATCGTCCTTCAAATGTATTGGCGAAATCACTCAAAATTTCTAACCAACAATAGACCCGTTTGTTCAGCCATAACATGAGCTGAGTAACTAATTAATTTCTCTTATCTCGCTCTGAGTCTACTTATAATTTCTTACACGCAATAACTTAGAGGGAGTATTTTTCACAAAATGCTTTTCAATAAAAGTAAGTACTTCATCGTTTCCTGGCAAGGTGACTTGTTCAATTGCTTTATTAAAACTTAGCCATTTATACTCACTATGTTCATAGTTTAAGTTTACATTCTGGTCGTCATTCACATACCCTACAAACACCGGTGCCATATAAATATAGTCTTCATGAGGTGAGTAAAATTGATCGAATTTATTCGAAGTATATAGTGAAATCTCTGTGATTCCAGTCTCCTCTTCAATTTCCCTAAAAGCAGATTGCCATGCACTCTCTCCTTCTTCAATACTCCCGCCAATATAACACCATGCATCTTTCAAAATAGGAGTCGCTCGTTTTAGCAAAAGCACTTTATATTCCTCACCAAACTTCTTCAAAAAAACCACTGCAATCCCCTTACAGCATACAGGAATTTCAATATTTCTTTTACTCATTCCAACACCCCTCACTGAATTTTATTGCTCTTCTTAACACAACCTCAAACAGCTTATATTCTTTTCATTAGATATATCAATTCTATAACCAAATGCTATTAAGGTGAACTTCTATAGCTTATAAACACATGACGATAGATTTAAAATACTATAAATGAAAATTTATATTGAATTCATACCATTATTTACAGTCCCTCATTAATTATGAAATTAACAAAAAATAGTCTCAAAACATTTTTATTGTAACGAATGAATTTTTATATTAAAGTATTACACATAGATTATCGATAATCTATAATTTATAATCCATAATCAATAACACTCTTAGTTAGCTACTCTATACATTAAACTATGTTAAAATATAAGGATTAAATTTATTGGAGTGGTTTGATGGGGTTCAATGAAAATCCAATTTCAAAAAAAACAATTTCAGAACAAATAGCTGAACAATTATTATTCCGCATATTTTCAGGCTATTATGAGCAAGGTCAGCGATTGATAGAAGCAGAAATAGCAAAAGAGCTGCAAGTAAGTCATGCGCCTGTCCGAGAGGCTCTTTATCTTTTGCAAAAAGATGGTGTGGTTGAAAAAGTACAACATAAAGGAGTAAGAGTAAAGACTATTTCAGATCAGGAATTGAAGGATTATTTGGAAGCCCTTTATTCCCTTTTGAATTTTGCTCTTACCAGTTGTAAACCGAAATGGAATTCCGATTTGCAAAATGAATTAATGCTTCGTTTTGAATCGATGAAGCAAAAAAAGTCAGCTGAGAATATTTATGAATATGTTGTTTCATTTGCTCACTTGTTAGAAGTGTTTTTTGAGGTTTCAGGAAATATTGCGATGCTGCGGTTCTTTAAAGAAACTATATTTGTTACAAATGTAGCAGCTCAAACAAAATGGAAAATGAATCTACTTGAATCCTATCATGAATCCATTTATACCTTTATTAAGTGTATAGAATTGTCGGATTTCGAAAAGGCCCGAATGGCTATTAAAGATGTTATATTATGGCACCATTTTAATTAATTTATGGGGGTAATATATATGAAAGCGGCAGTTTGGCACGGTGTAAAAGATATTAGAGTTGAAGAGGTTGAATTAAGAGCTTTAAGAGAAGATGAAGTGAAAGTAAAAGTAGCATGGGCAGGCATTTGTGGAAGTGACTTACATGAGTATCAAGAAGGACCTGTCTTCATTCCTGTTGATGCGAAAGCTGATTTAACAGGTGAATTGGCTCCAATCACAATGGGTCATGAATTTGCTGGTATTATTGAAGAAGTCGGCTCTAAAGTGACTAACTTTAAATCTGGAGACCGTGTAGTAATTAACCCTACATTAACATATAGAAAAAAACATGAAGATGTCGATCGTTATGATGGGTTTAATTTCATTGGATTGCATGGAGACGGTGGATTTGCGGAATATGCCAATGTTCCTGTCACATCGTTACATCGTTTACCAGGAAACCTAACATTACAAGATGGCGCGTTAGTAGAACCAATGGCTGTTGCAGTACAAGCTGTGAAAGATGCAGGCGTTACTTTAGGAGATTCAGTTGCAGTGTTCGGTGCTGGACCAATTGGGTTATTTACAGTAATTGCTGCTAAAGCTTCAGGTGCAAGCAAAATTATCGTATTGGATTTATCTGATAGTCGATTAGAAAAAGCAAAAGAATTAGGTGCAACACATGTTATTAACTCAGGCAAAGAAGACCCTGTAGAAGCGGTTCGTACAATTGCTGCAAACGGGGTGGATGTATCCTTTGAAGTGGCGGGCGTTGCTCCTACTTTTAAACAAGCAATTGATGTAACTAAACCACGTGGTAACATGATGATAGTCTCAATTTTTGCAAGACCTATCGAATGGAATCCAATTCAACTTACAAACACAGGTGTAAATATCTTATCTTCCATTGTCTACACACCATCAATTTTCCAAAGAACAATTGATGCAATGAGCACTGGCCAACTAAATCCACAAGGTATCATCACAAGTCAAATTGAACTAGATGAAATTGTTGATAACGGATTCGTAACGTTAACGAACGACAAAACTCAATCTAAAATCCTAGTTGCGATGAGTGGCGAAAAATAATATATTGAGAGATTAATATATATCTAAGCTAAAAAAGAGCACAGCTGAAATAGCTATGCTCTTTTTATACATTCTAATGATGATATGATATTTACCTTAGAAGTGGAGATTCCTTAATTTACTTTTATCTTATATTAATATTCCATGTTTCTATTAATCACAATACTACCATCTTCCATTTCAGTTAAAAGTATATTAGTGCCATCACCAATAATATGAGTTTTCTTATCATAGTAGCTCAATTTTAATATTACCAGAACTTGAAGGTAACTGGCTTAGGTATGGCAATCGTAAAAAGTTTATAGGCACATGAATGATTGAGATTAACAGTATACTAAAAGAAGGAACCCTCACCCTCTTTTAACTAGTTGCCAACAAAAAATAAATAACTATAGAAATACTATATAATAAACCATATAAACAGATTGAATAATTAAGAAGGTGACATTCAAATGCTATTATCCGCAAAAATTACTAAACAGCCCATTTCAGGAAAATATCCAGAACAAATTTTTGTTGCTCCATTCTCGACTGCAGAGTGGACTTGGGTGAAATTCGAAGATGAAAATTACAATGAGTTTTATGGTCAATTTCAAGGCAAACCTAACACTGTCGCCCTCTCTCCTAAAAACAAATTTTGTTATGTTCTTACCGATACATTTTTATATGAGATAGATTGTGAAACCCTATCAAATTATCAAGTACTTGACTTCTGCGAAAGGGGTCTTTCAATTAGAAATGTAATCTTTTCCCCAGAGGGAAGGCCGCTATTTTCAGACTACTATACAATTTTTACAATCATTAAATCAATAGAAGAATTAGTTCAACGAGAGAATTCTAAACTTATAGAGAACCCTATACCTGTAGGTTATATTCAATTTAATGATTGGGAAGGTCATTTACTTCACATAAGCGCTGAAACATTTCTTGAAGGACAGCCTATAAAATTGATTTTCGATGCTACCACTATGCGTATCTCTGAGAATAAGGAAAACCTTTAAAACCGCACTTACTTTTATAACGGTTTATCAATGTGAGTAACTGCGGTTTTTAAATTATATTTCTCTCGCGTAATTGCGCTACCTCTTCTAACAAATGAATAAATTTTTTCTTCGATTTTTCACTATTTTGTAGACGTGAAACGAGAATATGACTTTGAAGATATTTTCTTACTTTTAAATTTACATAAAAACTTTTGAGATGACGTTTATAACTCATTAAACCATGCTAATTCTCTAGCTTTTCTATGTTTCTATCGATTTCCCTTGTATTTAAGCTGCTATTAGACGAACTAATCAAATCCATTGAAGTGAATAAACTTATAATTATTCCAAACAAATTAATGATTGCTAAACCTATCCAATGAAGAAATTTCTTCATGTTATTCGACCTTCAATCTTTTTTTCTCATTGAATTATAAAACCAACTAAAAAAGGAGTCTTATATGAGTAACTTATATTGGTACACTTCTAGCTACAAACAGCATTTCCATTTTTCGAGAATCGTTATTTCATCAAAAGGCTTTTTCTTAGCGGAAGAAAAAGTTTTACTGCCGAACTTTAAACAGTTTATATTCAAAAGAAATTCAGAGTTTATTCAGGTTATCTTGTATGAGAGTGAAATACATCAAGAAATATATTTATTCGTACAGGAATGTTCTTTAAAGAATCGGTTTATAGATAAACTACAGTCAAAGGGCTTTTCTTCGTTTCACCAAGACATGTTTATTACGGACGATGAACCTATCAAAATGATTGCGCAAATCGAAGCATCAATAAAATATTTTGAAGAAGAAGAAACTTTACACATTTATGGTCAACAAATGTGGCATGATAACGCATATATCGTTGGTAATCGAGCTGCTCTTCAAAGACTACAAGATCAAATTACTCAAGCGCTTCAATACGGAGAGAAAAAAGATGTGTTTTTCCCAAATGATGGTGAAGGCTATGATTTATATGTAGCATGCGTTGATGATCAATTCAATTGGGAGAACTTAGAAGCTCCTTACCATGACACCGAAATCTTTGAAAAGCGTAAACAGCCCACTAAAGCGTTTAACAAATATAAGATAGATGGGTAACATAAAAAAATACAAAAAAACATATTAAAATATCCAATTAAAAACTGTATAGACTCCAACTAATGTAAAAGTAATTATTAAAATCATTATGGATAGGCAACCGAAAATCACCGGTTTATGGTTATCTTCTTTTGATTCATCTGATTCTTCTATTATTTTTTCTTTTACTTTATGTTGTATTGATAATAGTTCTGGGTCTAATTCCAGTCCTTTTAAAATTTCAATGTCACCTTTATACTTCAAGGCTCTGGCTATTTTATTAACGTCATTCCCCATGGAGTTTTCGAATACAATACACGCTTTTATCATTCCTGGAGTCTTATTCTTCTCTAAATACCAGTATCGGCCAGCCATTGCAGGATACTTTAATTTAAAATAAATGTCTCCTAACTTTTTACGTAGATCTAATTCATTCGGAAAGGTTGAAATTAATCCATGTAATCTATCCCTTGCTTTCCCCAAGTCATCATTTTTAATATCCTCTTCTATTCGTTTTAAAGTCTTAGCTATTTTCTTTTCTATTATGAACGCCCTCTTTTATGGAAATTACTCTTTTTCTAATTAGTTCATGATGGTATTTTTATTTCATTATTTTAATTGTTACCCTAAAAAAATCTCAATTAATGGGATAAGCCCTCAAAAGGGACAGGATGCACACTCAGCCAATAAGCTGTCGTTTTATTGTTTCGACATGGATAACTTCTAAAAGAATTATTGTGAAACTGTACTTATACAATACCTTAAAAAGGGCAACATCCATAAGGGTTAGTTGCCTTTTTTAAAAATAAGTTGCGCTAACACTCAACATGTGCGAAGTGCATATGAAAACACATTGATGCTATTAGGTTTAATATATCTTGGCTCGGTTCCTTTTGTAGTGAGATAGAGTCTATTTTCTTATTCGTCTTCTACTGTTGCTTATTCAACTAAATCACTTTGTTAGTTGTAAATGATCTACTAATTAGTTCTTTAATAAATTCTCCAATTTCCAAGCAATATCCATTAGAGAGTCTCATCCAATTTCTGAATCTTAGAGTGGGAAATTAAAAATACGTTGCCTAAAATGTCTATTTTATCTCCTTTTACACGTACAGCACAATCTTTGTTTGTCGCATAAATATTTATTTTCTCCGATAAGGGAGACAGTTCGTCTTTTACCAATGTAATGTTATTTTCAAGATCAAAATGGGATAGAACAGAGAAATTTGTCAAGACCGATTCCATCATAAACAAAACTTGTTTCTACTTCATAGCCAAAGTTTTTCGAGCATAACCATTTAGCGGACATGTTGATTGCACCAGCACTTGCCCCCATCACAACGGCACTGCTTTTTTTAACCTCATCCAACAATTCATATTCCTTCAAAAAAGCATTTTGTTTAAGAGTATCTCCACCCAACAAGAAAATGACTGAAGCATTTTGAATTAAGGTTTGGGCATCTTCCTTCTGTACATGATAATTAATTAAATGATATTCATTGAACATAATGCCCGCCTGGTCAAGCCAGGAGCGTTCAGCAGTGCCATTTTCTTCAAAAAAGTCTGGATTTGAGCTAATCATAACAACCGATTTTCTATCAGTAATATCCTCACACAACACCCTGACCAGATTCTCTGGAAAAAAGTCGTTAAACCATCCTAAATAATAGTGAGATCTCATAAGTCCTCCCTAAGTAAAGTGTAAATAATATAAATTTCTGCGTTACTCATTCTGTTTTCATTTTTCATCCTTGGTAGTACATATAACAGTTCTTCTTTATCGTAATTAAAAATTCTATTTTACCACTTCGATTTTCCCGTTATTAGATTTTAAATCAACATGATTTTCGCCCTTTCCAATGACTGTATTCCCCTCATATTTATCGAGGATATTGATACTCCCATTGTCGGAGGATACTTTAAAAGTGGTATTAGTCGGTTCCTTCTCCGTTTTAATTGAAATTTTTCCATTGTCGCTTTCTAATTGTATATTCCGATCTAAATCCTTTGTAATGAGCACTATTTTACCATTATTTGCTGAGCCCTTAATATTTCCTTCCACTTCATTAAGATTTATCTTGCCATTTGCACTTCTCACATCAACGTTTTCTGATACAATTTTATTTAATTCGATGCGGCCATTATCTGTTTGCACATTCAGATTCTTTACATTCAGCTCCGACATTTTTACTTTTCCATTATCATTATCAATCACAATGGAGTGATACAATTTTTGTGGGACATATACGTATAAATGAGATGATTGTATGTTAAATCCAATATAGAAGGTCCTTTTATCTTTTAACCTAATAATCAATTTCTTTCCTTCTACTTTGGCAGTAAAATCCAACTTAGAAACGTCCACACCTTTTGTTACAAGCTGTACTTTAGTCTCTGTATCCGAAGTTGGGAGAACTTCTGCACTTGCATTATCAGTGGAAATTTGGATTTCCTCTACCATATCAGTACTTACCTTTTTCTCTGACGTAATTTCTTCCTGATAAGATTGTGACAATGTAAAGTAACTGCCTACACCACCAATTAATAATAGAAGCAGGGCAAGGATTGATAACTTTTTATTCATACTTTATCCCTCTTTTCACAAAAGTAATGTTATATTTCAAGTAACGAATAAATCCATTAGTTATAGCTTTAGTCGCAACAAACATCCCCATCGCTATGAATATTCCAATCCCACAAAGACAAAGCGATAAGAACATATCAGCTATTCTAAATTGAGCAATAAATAGATTAATTAAGATTCCGAGTGGTGAAAGAATAAATGCTGCAGAAACTAACCACCCTGAAATTACAAGGCATACCAAAGTTAAAAATGGTGCGAAGACAATAAGGAAATTGAAGAATCCCAATCCAATCACCGCCCAAACTGCGCTTGTAATATTTCTTGCAGAAGTCTTTTGTTCGACCATATCAAGATGATAGGAAGCCAGCAGCTCCTTCGCAATTTTTTTTGGTTGGCCAAGGGATGTTGCGATTTCTTGCTCCGATTTCCCCTTTTCGATTCCTATTGAGAAGTACTCCTCATAATCTTGCAGTATATCCTGTTTTTCTTCTAAAGAAAGCTTTTTTAGAGAACTTTCTAACTGCTTTAAAAAATGCTCTTTGTTCATTTGCGTACCCCTTCCTCAATTAATTGATTTACGCCATTAGAAAACTCTTTCCAATCTGTCAGCAATTCGTAAAGATATTCCCGCCCTTTATCGGTTAGTTTATAATACTTACGTGGTGGCCCTTCTGATGACTCTTGTAAATATGTCGTAAAGTATTCCTCCTTCGTCAATCTTCGTAACAGCGGATAAACGGACCCTTCCGATATTTCAATCTGATCAGAAATTTCTTGAACAAGCTCGTAGCCATACCGGTCTTTCTTATCAAGCAACACAAGCACGCATAGTTCCAAGATGCCTTTCTTAAATTGTACATTCAATAAACCGCAGCTCCTTTATGGTATATGTAAGTACTACTACACATTAAACAGTACTGAACAAAAAATAATAACTCTTGTAATGTAATTTACTACACACTACTGTATAATGCAAGGTACTAAAATAAAAAAACACTTAAAACTGTAAATAAATTTCAGACTGATTGAAAGCAAAATTCATCTTCTTGTTATTTGCATTTTACAATTGTGGCTCAGTTCACGTTTGGTAACTTTTCATAAAAGAAGCGTACTCCATATTATGGACCGATTGTTGATCAAGTCTAAATACCGCTATAAAACTGAGCAATTCTGTTAGTTCAATAAATTCAACAAACAAATCTCTAGTCCTTTTCTAAGAAACAAAAAACGGATTCCAAATCAGAATTCGTTCTTCGTAAATTATTATACTAACTCCAATCAAGCGGCTGCTTCACAATGTGCGAGATACATGTGGAAATACATTGATGCTAATGGGAATTATATAGACTCGGTTCTTGTTTTAGTGGGATTTAGCCTATTTCCCCTTATACTTTTGCAACTGAAATAATCTATAGTTGCAGAAGGAAACAAACTCTTATTTCGCAATCGCACCCGATTATTGAAGATTACTATCCTCAAAACTGATTCATAAATCATATGAATGTATATTAACGAAATAAATATTCGTAATGTTATTTCTTTCAATGATTTCCTTCACTTTTTCTGTCACAATGATATTTCCTACCCAATTATCATAGTAAAACATGTCTGAACCATCCCATTTATCCCATTTGTCTAAGTTGATTGATAATCCTTTTTGTCCTTCAAGGTTTTCGGGAGTGACTCTATGACAGACTGGACAATTAGGTATTTCATCTCCATTTAAATCTGTTAGAAGTCCACTTCTTCCATAAACATCTAATTGTTTTAAATCTGTAGTTAGTAAATTTCCCTTTTCATCATCTATTAAAATATCTTTAAATCGAATACCTGTTATCTTGTTATCTACAAGAACTTGCATGAGTTTTGGACTTATAGTATGCCATTTTACAATTCGATAATAGTCAGCCATATCCCCTTTTCCATCAAAAGAGATAACAAGCGGACCATTATTTTCGCTATTAATTCCTTCACAAACTTCACATGTATAGTTAGTAATATTCTTGTTGTTCCAATAAGCTGTTGTAAATCCTTCATCAAAATTATCTTTTAATGCATAAAATCCCATTTTTCTTTCTCCTCTAAAACTAAAAGTGTTTATTCAAATTTATTAAGAGCTAATTTATTAAGAGCTTGATAAGTATTATTAAAAAAATATTTTTTTGATTGATCCCCGAAACCTGTAATTAAAAGCAACAGATGTTGCATTTGCCCCGGTCTTGAAATCTAATATCTTTTTAACCCACTCTTCATTATCGCTTGTGGGGCATATGGGAATTTAACCGGCCTTAATAGCTTCAGTATATCTTTACAATCTCACCTGAATTTTAACATAAACATCCTTATTTCTTTAAAGGTGTTGTTCAATTATAAGGCTCTTTAATGAAAAGAAGCGCTTATCCTTTTTCAAGGATAGCGCCCGATTGTTGAAGATCTTAAGTATTTAACCTCACATTTAGCATACCAATCAGTAGTTAATCTTATTGATTACTTGGTATAGTAACTTCCTTTATAATATTTACTTTCCAGGAAATTATGGTAGTGCTATCTCGTACATTGTTTTCTCGGATGTTTTGAAACATTGTTTTAATGCTTTCCTCATCCTTAGAATTAACGAATGAATTATAAATGTTTTTTGGTTTTGAATATGGTTCATTAGGACATTCAATTAGACCATCTGTGGTTAGAAAAAGGCGATTTTCTCCTTGTCTTAATTCTTTTATACCCACACTGTAACAAGGTACTTCTTGCTCAAAAGTATTGACTTGTCCAATCCATTCATAGAATTGTCTTTGATTTATTTGGTATTGACCTAACGCAGATAATTCTGGGTGAAATAAAAAAAGAACGCAGTCCCCAACAGAAAACCACCAAATATATTTATCTTTTCTGACAACAATTAAACAAGCAGTTTCTCCTTTTATATTTCTGCAAGTAGATAAGAATTCCCTAGATTGAAACATACTTAATATCTTTTCATCTAGCATCTTAAAAGTTTTTTGAGTTGTCTCCATTGATAATAAATGCTTTATTTGAGCCTTTTCATTTTCAAACAATCCTAATACTCTTTCGGCACTCTCAGCTGTGTTATGTGCATCTAAAGCAATAACGAACTCCCAATCTTCTTTTTCGTTAAACCATACAAGACATCCATCTTCATTCTTATATTGCCCTGCATTCGAATTTCCACCATATCGTCCCACAATTATATGATTTAAATACTGGATTTTTACTTTATCCACGAAGTTTTCTTGACTTCCAACCCAACTAAAATCTTTGAAATTATTATTCATATTGATTATTCTCTAAATATGTTTTAAGACGATTACAAAGTTCAATAACCTCATTATTTTCACCCATAGGTGCATCTTCCCAATCGTAAACCTCCATTGGTCCCCAATGTTCTTTTGGTGTATTAGGATAACGAGCAACTAGGTGCATATGAAGGTGCGGAACAGAATTCCCCGAAACAAGCGAGTAGATATGCTCAGCGTTTTCTGAATCTTTTATTGCTTTACTAACTCTAGCCATAATAACACCGAATGCTTTTGCTTCTTCTACTGTCATTTCAGCAAGTGTCGGTATGTGTCTTTTTAGGTCAATCATAATATAACCTAAATGGTTGGCTTTACCATTTCTATCAATGTGTCCCACATACACATATTCATCTTCATAAATCATAACTCCAGAAGTTTCAATATTCCCAGCGTGTTTATTACAAATAAAACAGTCATTCATTTGAATTATCCCCCTTTTAAGTATTTATAGAATTATAATATAAACATTATAGTATTTGTATAATTTCCTAAATATTACTATTCAACTTAGAAGTCTTATTCCACAATATGGCCCTATTGTTGAAGAAGTCTAATATGATTATTAAATTGAGTTACGTCGTTAGTTCAATAAAAAAAGAACGAATTCCTTTTACAGAATTCGTTCTTTATTTAATAACTTATACTATTTCCAATCACGCAAACACTTCACATTACTTCTTGTCTGTAGCAACATGGAGTATTAATAATTCTAACTATGATTTTGCTCTTAAAAGTGTAGAAA
Organism: Rummeliibacillus sp. GQ308; assembly: GCF_059759115.1. NCBI lineage: Bacteria > Bacillati > Bacillota > Bacilli > Caryophanales > Caryophanaceae > Rummeliibacillus > Rummeliibacillus sp. GQ308. Next base: position 190,016 of record NZ_JCAXDQ010000003.1, read on the forward strand.
AAAACAATTTGCAAAGCTATCATCTAGAGAAGTTCATCCCAAACATTTATGATCTTTACTAACCCTTTCAAAACACATTTTCCCAGTGAAGTAGTATTAAACTAACTCTAAAACCGCCACACATTCAACATGTAGGGCGTTCGGACTGTGGTCAATAAAATAGAAGCACGCAGCTTAATCGTTATAGATTATTTTTATTCTGTATCTGGTAATTTAATGATTTTCTGATCAATTTCACTTATAAATGAATTTAAAACACCAATTTGCTCTTCTAGTTTTTTCTTATGCTGGATTAGTATAGCTTGCGTATTAATCTCTTCATGTTCTAATCTCAACGTTGAAATATTTTCTTTTATACCCTCAATTGACATCCCTAGACTTCGAAAACACTTAATTAGTTTTAAAAGTTCAATATCTTGTTCGTCAAATATTCGATGCCCTTGTTCATTTCTTTTAATTGGTGGAATTAAATCTATCTTTTCGTAGTATCGAATTGAACTTGCAGGAATTTCAATTAAGAGGCTCGCTTGTTGAATTGTATACACGAAGTGTCCTCCTTGACTTAAAGTATGGTTTAACCTTTAAGCTTGATAGTATCAAACATAAAGGAGCTTGTATAATGAAAAAGATCTTATTAGTCGTAACGAATATATCTAAGTATCCCAATTTAGAACGTGCAACAGGATTATGGTTAGGGGAAGCTGTTCACTTTGCAGATGAAATTGAAAAAGAAGGATATCAAATTGATTACGTGAGCCCTAAAGGTGGTTATACGCCACTTGACCCACACAGTTTACAAGCTGATCAAATGACCGAATTAGATTGGAAATATTACGCAAATCCTGATTTCTTAAATAAACTAAGCACTACTTTATCGGCTGACTCTATTAACCCGAATGATTATGATGCTATCTATTATGCAGGTGGTCATGGAGTTATGTGGGATTTCGCAGAAGATGAAAGCCTACAAAACATTGCAAGTACTATTTACGCTAACGGTGGCGTTGTTTCTGCTGTTTGTCACGGAGTTGTTGGATTATTAAACATTAAAAATGGTGACGGAGAATATTTAATTAAAAATACTAAAGTGACTGGTTTTACTAACACAGAAGAAATTGCTGTGGGGCTAGATAAAGCAGTTCCATTTTTAACTGAAGATGAACTTATTCATAAAGGGGCTAATTATGTAAAAGGTGCTGATTGGTCAGTTTTCACTGTAACTGATAATCGTATCGTCACAGGACAAAACCCCGCTTCAGGTGGCGCAGTTGCCAAAGAAGTAATTAAAGTATTAAAATCACTTGAATCTTCACCTATGTAGATGTCAGTTTAATTTCTATGCAAAACGTATTTTTAGCGAAAGATTTAAACTATTAAACAATAATAATGGGTGATTTCTCCTAAAAATACCAGATTCCTGCATACGAACTGATGCACCTGTATGTAATCCTAAAAAGTTATTAACTGAACTGACACCCGAAATTTTGGCTCAGTTCATTCATAAGATAATAATAAAAGCAGACGGCCAATTAGAGGTGCATAATGCACTTCTAAAACGTCTGCTTTTTATTTTATTATTACACTAACTCCAACCAAGCAACCGCTTCGCAATGTCCCGTATGCGGGAACATGTCCACTGGCTGCACTTCTTTTGTTTTGTAGCCGCCGTCTTCTAGAATTCTTAAATCCCTTGCCAATGTAGATGGATTGCATGAGACATAGACAACGCGTTTTGGACGTTGCTCTAGGATGGTTTTAAGCAATGCTTCATCGCAGCCTTTTCTTGGTGGGTCTACCATTAGAACGTCGGCCGTTTTGCCTTCTTTGTACCAGCGAGGAATGACTTCTTCAGCTGGGCCAGCTTCAAAGTAAGTGTTGTCCAAGCCGTTTAGTTTGGCATTGCGTTTGGCGTCTTCAATCGCTTGAGGAACAATTTCAACCCCCATCACAAATTTAGCTTTTTTAGCCATAAATAAGGAGATCGTTCCAATACCACAGTATGCGTCGATGACTGTTTCTTCGCCTGTTAGATTTGCATAATCTAACGCTTGCTTGTACAGTACTTCAGTTTGGATTGGGTTCACTTGGTAGAAGGAACGTGCTGAGATTTCAAAGCGTACGTCACCGATATGGTCCTCAATCGTGTCTTGACCCCATAGGTTGATGGTTTCGTTGCCAAAGATGACATTAGTGTTTTCCCCATTGATGTTTTGCATAATCGATTTGACATTCGGAATAAGCTTACGGATAAGTGCCACTGCTTCTTCTGCCTGCGGGAATTTACGTTTCTTTGTGACAAGGACAACCATGACTTCCTCTGTCGCGCGCGCTTTTCGAACTACCACGTGTCGCAGCATGCCTTGTTTCGTTTCTTCGTTATAAGGTTTGATGCCGAGCTTCCAAAGCTGCGGTTTTAACCCTTCTAAAATGGCGTCCGCTTCCGGTGTTTGAATCAAGCAGCGTTCTGTGTCGACGATGGCGTGGGATTTAGTTTTATAAAATCCAGCGATCGGCGCTTCCCCATTTACGCCAAATGGAATCTGCGCTTTGTTACGGTAATTCCATGGGTTTTCCATGCCTTTCACTGGAAGGACAGGCACATCAATTTTGCCGATACGTTCCATCACATCGCGCACCATTTTTTCCTTCCATTTCAGTTGCCCCGCATAGGATAGGTGTTGTAACTGGCATCCGCCACATTGATCATACACTGGGCATGTTGCATCGACCCGGTCAGGTGAAGGAATTTCTATATTTATAATTTTGGCAAAGCCATAGTTTTTCAATGTTTTTAAAACATGGATTTCTACTCGCTCATCGGGCAACGCGCCTTGAACAAAGAGCGGATAACCGTTTATCTTTGCGACGCCTGCTCCATCATGTGTTAAATCCTCTATATCAACCGTTAAACGATCATTTTTTTTAACTGGTGCTGTCATTCTGCATCCTCCGTTTCAGTTCCTCTATTGTATCACGGGAGTGGAAAAGAAAAAATCCAAGAGCTTAGAAAAAGAATCCCTACAAACTCCTGAAGATAAAAGGAATTAGCTGGGTATCGATAGAACAATATATAACATAAAATTGGCCGAAAAAGGAGAAAATCAGATGGCGGAAAAATTACAAAGAGTTGGCACTATTTATATACCAGTTTCAGATGTTGGACTCTCAAGTGAATGGTATGTAAATAAACTTGGTACAATATTAAATTATAAAGACGAAGAAAAGGCGATTCTCGACTTAGCTAATCAAAGTGTTTTCCTCGTTCGATCTTCAGCAGACGAAAGCCTCAACTTTCATGATTCACATGGCAATGAATGCTTTTCTCTGACATTTGAAGTCAACGGGATGCATGCATTAGAAACCATTCATGGTGAATTTATTGAAAAAGAAGTACATGTAGGAGAGATTGAAAACAGAGGACATGCCGGAAGAAATTTTGTGTTTTATGATTTGGATGGCAATAAATTTGATATTTGGAGTGAACTAAGTCCGGTTTTCAAAGAAAAATATGATATATAACTCGAGTGGCAAAAGCCACTAGAATGTTACCTCTTTTTCTTAAATCGTTATCTCGTGGTTTCTGCAGGAAAACGCCATTCTCCCTTCTCATCAAACTCCTCTGCTAATGAGTTTGCCAAAGCTGTAACAGAAGAAGGATAGTCCATAACCTCTAGCAGCTTAATCGCATTTTTCGTGGTGGATGGACCCTTATGAATTTGATAGTCGAAATAGACACCATCATCTTGGACTGTTTCTCGGAAATGATAGTTATCGAATCCAGCGATGGTTGTCAATTCGATATCATGTGATGCGATCATAATCATGCCCGGATGCTTTGTCAGCCAGTCCATCATAGAGGCAGATGCGGCAATTCGTTCCACTGTATTCGTCCCACGAAGAATTTCATCGATAAATACTAAGCAAGGAACACTTGATTCGATTTTTTTGATGATTCGTTTTAACGATTTGATTTCCGCTTTGAAATAACTGTCTCCGTCAATGACATTATCCTGAATAGCCATGGAGGAAAGGACATAGCTAGGCTTCATGCTCCAAGATTTAGCATGGACTGTATGAATGGTTTGAGCCAATATAGAGTTGATTGCGACAGCCTTCATAAAGGTGGATTTTCCTGAAGCATTGGAACCTGTAATCAACGTCTGTTTAAGAATCTCGGATGAATTTTTTACAGGTTTATTAATAAGTGGATGATACAAATCAGTAAACGTGACTTCTTCTTTCTCAGTAAAATCAGGGGTGCAATAGCCCTCTGTAGAATTGCGATAGAAAGCCACAGCAATACCTGCATCTATCTCCCCTATCGTTTTCCATAGCATTTCGTATTCTTCCTTATATTTTGAGATCATGCTGATCATAAAATAATACGAAATATAATCCAGCAAAAAAATGATTCGTATGTATTCAAACAGACCATCTAGTTCGCCTTTACCCTTGCCGAGTGAAATAACCTTCTCGAAATGTAATAGATTGCGAATGGGCTTAATGCATTTACGAATACCTGTAGCGTAGGGCTGAAAGGAGACATCTTTCACCTTGGCAAGACGCTTACCTGCACGGATAATACCTGCAATATAAGAAGTCTCGTATAAGCTACTGTCTAAATGTAGCTTTTTATTATAGTAAATCAGTATATTCAAGACCATGGATAGAACAAGAGCCCCGATACCCACCTTTAGACTAAAAAAAGCTGTAATAATGCTTGCTACTGGTAAAAAGCCACAGAGGATATAAAACCAAATATGCGTAATGTTCCCGTAGTTTTTATAAAAAAAAGAGGACGAATTAGAGTAATTTTCTTTCCCTAGCTTTCTCAGAATATAAATCAGCTTGTTCCGAAGCTCATGGTCTTGTTCCATTAACTCATATAAGGGCTCATTGGCATCTTGATTTTCAAGCTGGATGGTGTGCAACTGATTATATAAATATTCAGAGCCAATTGAGGTCTGTGTATAATTAAGTTTTTGAAAAACCTCATTCATGGAAAGATCATTCCAGGTAATCGAGTCGATATGATAAACGTTTGGCTGCTTGGGGGTTGACTCCCAGTATGACATCACAGACTCCAAAGGCTCTGTTGGCGGTAAAAATCGTTTCTCTTCCCATTCCACTTCCACTCTCTTTTTCGTTTCCACCGATCTGGTGTATTTAAAGTAAGGCAGCAATAGGATACATACGGCTATTCCAAGGATATAGAACATGCTTGTCCCTCGTTTTCAGATAATTAGTTATTATCCTTATGTTAGGTTATTTTCCTTTTTATTTCAATTAATCCCCTGAAAGGGAGAGCCTCTATAAAAAAAGAGCTTAATCTTTAAAGATTAGGTCTAGCAGATATAAGTTACTCCTCTTTATCTTGATTCATTGCTCTAATTAGTTTATCGAGTTTATCATTTCTCTCTTTGTCCAATTTTATTTTGGCATTCATAAACTTAATGACTTTCACTACAATATAAACTCCGACTATAATTAGCACTAAATATATAATTACAGGACCTAAAAGAAGCCAATCCACCCAACTTGAAGATGAAACTTCCATCATAATCCCTCCTTCTTAATTTTATTCACTAAGTCCTTCAAATCTCTTAAAAGCCCATTCTTTTATAGGCGCATATTCCATTTTCGATGGATAAGGCAGCTCTATATATTGCTCATTCACATGTTGTTCTATATAATCAACAAAGTCTGAAAACACTTCCGTACATGCAGTGCTCAATATATCCTTCTCATCCTCAGTATAGGGGCCGTCAAAATATACTTTCCAAGAGAGTATTCCTTTATCATACCTACAAATAATACCTCGTACATTATGTGGAATAGCCTCGCATAATGCTCTATGTGTCGATAAAATCAAATTATTTTCATTTGGTGAATAATCCATTATTATCATTGTTCAATAAAGTTCTTCTAAATAAATTAAGTAGTTTACTCTTTAACAAATACTTTCTTCTCTCTTTTCTAATAGCTTTTTCTGAATTAGATAGATGGTACTCGATTCACTTTTATATTGTCCCACATTAAATTCATTCAGGTTTATTACCTCTTTTAAATATGTTGGAATCGTGCAGTTTCTGTTTACGTTATCTATTTTAAAGGGGAAATTGTTTTCATTAGGGTTTGAGGTATGTAGATAAATAGCATCTAAGCTTGCATCTTCTTCCACTATTTCAATCCATAGTTGATAAGGCATTTCAAGTTCTTGAAGTGTTTCTTGAAAGTCCTTATATAGCGCTATGTTTGCTTTCATATGTTCTTTTCTTATCCTCAAACTATTATTTCCATACCCGTAAAAGTCGAGGTGAGTATGCCATAAGTCGAACCAACTATCCTTCTCAATCTTCAAATCATAATTATTAACTTTTGTCTCTCTCCATAAATTACGAAAGTAACGTCTCTTCCCTCGGAATTTTTTCAAATGAAATTTCCTCCTGCTATGTAAAGTCTTCTTTTATCATTACAGAAAAGTATGGTTTAATGGCAATGTCAATAATCATACAGAAACGATCGCTATCCTCATGTAAAAACAATCTAAAGGCTGCTTCATGTTTTGTATCCTTCAGAATCTCAATTTTACTTACCGTTTTGTAAGAAGACTCAAATATTGTGGCGCCTATTGATACATTCTTAACTTTCATAGAAAACTCATCAACACTTGGAAAAAGAGTTACCTTATACTGTAATTCATGAATAGTAAACTCGTAAAAGCTTTCTCTATAATGATAAGGTAGATGATTGTTAGTTGTTTTTGCATCAACACAAAATAAAGAAATGAAATCTAATTCATCCGGATATATTTCCATCATTTCCCCCTCAAAGTAGTGAGATCTTAAAAATCTCCTATATCCTTTTTTAACTCTTTGATTCTTTTTCTTACTTTTTCTCTTGTTTGAAAATCCTGTGGCTTCAATAAAGAGCTGTCTGGTAAAGTCGACACTTCCCCATTAAAATCTATTTCTTTATCTAACTTTTCAAGGTTAATAGTATCTATACTTTGATCATTAATATCTCCATAAGCAGCTATAACTCTAATATCTTTATCGTCATCCAGAATAAAGCTTAACTTAGAATTGTACGTTCCCCAACTAATTTTTTCTTCTAGATAATCATTTACTATACTTAACACATCATCGGCGCTAAGCTTAAAGTATGCTTGTGATTTTTTCTTCATATTCACCTTACCTTATCCTTATACCTAAGCTAACTTTATTTAAAAGTAGCTTTTTGTCTACTTTACCATAAACCTCTTATTGATTTATCGAACATCCAAATAAATAAAAAAAACCAAGGGTCATATAAACCCTTGGATAATGTATAGCTATTAAGACTGGCTCTCCTCTTCCTCCCTGACAGCTCCATCCTTAGAAGCAACGAAAAAGCCGATTAGTATGGATAGGATGACGACGATAAATGGTGCATAAAATATTAGAAAATGTTCCATCGGGCTTTCCTCCTCTACGCATGATGGTTTCCTTTGCCGCGAACATAGTCCTTATCAAATAAAAATAATTTGAGGACAAGATAGAGCGAAGGGACCAGCAGCAATAACCCCAGTACAAAGGCGATGACTAAAGAAATAGCCATGGCTTCGTTTGTGAATGAATCATAGATTGTTAAATGCGGATACAGTAAATATGGATAATGTGATATGCCGTAGCCAAAGAATGCTAAAGCGAATTGACCGACCAATAGCCATAGCGCTAATCCATAGTTTCGCTTCATCCAGATACATCCAACGGTCACGATAAACATAAGAGCAGATATGGCGAATAAATACCACATATCTAACATCCGTGCGTAATGAGCTTCATTATGCTTGCGCAGCTCTACCATGATACCAACTACAGTGATGGCTAATGGAACGGACCAGATGAGCGCGTATTTACGTAATAGCCTTGTCGCATCTGCATCTCCTGCCGCATTCGCATACCATGTAAGGAAGACGGCCGATATATAGAGGACCGCGGCAATGGCGAGCAATACGATACTCCATGTTAATGGACTGGTGAATAATGCTTGGAAATCGAGCACAGGGTTATTGCCATGCATTCGGATAAAGCCGCCCTCTGAAATGGTCAGAACTACCGAGAGCGATGCAGGAAGCAATAGCCCTGATGCACCGTACATAAAGGAATAGCCAACATGTCCTCTCGAACCATAGGATTCAAACGCGTAATAGCTCCCTCGAATTGCTAACAGAGCAAGCGCGATACTCGCAGGTACAAGCAGTGTAGTGCCGTAGTAGAAGGCCGTTTTCGGGAAAAACCCTACGATGCCGACGAAGAAAAAGACTAAAAATACATTGGTGATCTCCCATACGGGCGACAGATAGCGCTGAATAATATTGGTCAGAATATGCTTTTTCCCTGTAATGACACTATAGGCATTGAAAAAACCTGCTCCAAAATCAATAGAGCCAATCATTACATAGCCAAACAAAAACAACCATAGGACAGAGATGCCGAGGATTTCTAAACTCATGATAAATCACCGCCTTTTTCCGCTTTCCGATCGGCAATCTCCCGCTCAATCGGATTCCGTTTGAACATTCGTCGAAGAACGACTACGCTGCCGATACCAAGAATGAGATAGATAATGCAGAACAGCAATAGCATGAGATCCACATGATTGCTTGATGTCGCGGCCTCTGCGACTTTCATATAATTCACTAAAATCCACGGTTGGCGACCTACCTCTGCCATCCACCAGCCTGCTTCGATTGCAATGACTGCCAGTGGACCGCCTAATACCATAATCCATCTAAACCACTTCGAATGAATCCAACGCCAGCTCCTCAGCTTGCCAATGATATAAATCGCTGAAACAGCCACCATAAAGAAGCCAATTGATACCATCAAGTCAAAAAGGAAGTGGATATAAAGGGGCGGAATTTCATCTTCAGGGAATTGATCAAGCCCTGTTACCTCAGAATTCGGGTTGTAATGGGCCAGGATACTTAGAGCATAAGGAATCCGAATAGCATACTTTACATCCTCCCCGTCACGCAGACCAAACACCAAGAGTGACGCTCCTTTTTCTGTTTTGAAATGCCACTCTGCTGCAGCAAGTTTTTCCGGTTGATATTCAACCAGATACTTCGCGGAGAAGTCACCGAGCATGGCCGTTGCAATAGAGAAAACGAGACCAAGCTTCATAAATAGATATAAGGACTTTTTATAATAAATATGATTAGACCCTTTTAACAAACGGAAAGCAGCAATGGAAGCTAGGATAAAGGCAGAAGTCATATAAGCTGTCACCAGTACATGCCCTACCTTTGTCGGCATCGCTGGGTTAAACATAGCTACAAGTGGCTGGATATTCACGAGCTCTCCATCTACCAGTTCGAATCCTTGAGGAGCATTCATAAATGCGTTAACAATGGTGATAAATACGGCTGAGGCACTAGCGCCTAATGCAACCGGCACTAGTAGTAAAAAATGTTTCTTTTGGTTTTCAAAGCGATCCCATGTGTATAAATAAATGCCCAGGAAAATTGCTTCAAAGAAAAACGCAAATGTCTCCATAAAGAGCGGCAAAGCAATGACATTCCCTGCAAGCTGCATAAAGTTCGGCCATAACAGCGACAGCTGGAGTCCAATGGCGGTTCCTGTCACGACACCGACTGCTACTGTTATGACGAAACCCCGCGCTACCCTTCTCGCAAGCAATATGTAGTGCTCATCATTTTTCTGAATGCCAATCCATTGAGCAATCATGATAAGAAGCGGCACGCCAACGCCAATCGTGGCATAAATAATATGAAAAGTTAAAGTAAATTCTGTCAGCAACCTGCTGTAAAAGACGGCATGTTCATTTACCATCTATTTCCCTCCCTAATGACCAAAAATTCTGCCCAGAATCGAGAGCAGCATAATGCCCGCCACGATGAAACTTGCAATGATTAACTTTCGCTCCTGCTGTTTATACATGCTCTTTCCTCCCTTCTAGGACGTATACCCTCTTACGATAATTTTTTCACTATTCTAACTAAATAATTTTTAAATCTCCCCAATTAGGTATGATACTCGCATTATGCGTCTTTTATTCATGTTTCAAACGAGAATTTGAAGTGAGGTGAACTTTTGATGCTGGAGAATGTTTGAAGTAGCCTTACATTAGTCAACTAAGATGAAAAACATAAAAAAAGACTAGAAAGCATCTTTGCTCTCTAGTCCTTTATTAATCTTGTGGTCGGTCGATTTCTTTCATTTTTTCGATTGGAACTAATAATTCTATGTGGCGTTTTAAGTTGGTGAACTCAGCCGGCACATCCCCGCCATACTCTCCGTCCAAGTTTAGCTGCACTTTTTCGTCTGAAGTGATTTTCAAGTGGCTTGCCTTTGTGTAGATAATATGAGGATCTCGCAAATGTTCGCCTCTACTTGCAAGTGTAACCAGCTTGACGAAATCAGCTATATTGCACTTTTTAAGAATGAACACAGAGAACAGCCCATCATTTAGGCTTGCATCAGGCGCGAGTTTTTCAAAGCCGCCGACGGAATTAGTCAAGGCAATTAACACCATCATTACTTCGTCATCAAATACTTCTCCATCATATTCAATCCGCATTTTTGTAGCTTTGATGGATGGCAGCATCTCGATGCCTTTTAGATAGTAAGCTAGCTGTCCTAAAACTGTCTTTAATTTACTTGGTACTTCATATGTCAGCTCAGTAATTCTGCCAAGTCCTGCAATATTGATAAAGTGACGATCATTGGCACATCCAACATCTACTGGGATGCTGTTGCCTTCAATAATAATATCAAGTGCTTTATCAATGTCGCGCGGGATTTGGACTGCTCGCGCAAAGTCATTGGTCGTGCCCATTGGGATTAGCCCAATTAATGGTTTGTTTTCAAAACCACTTACACCTGCAACCACTTCATTTAACGTGCCATCGCCTCCCACAGCGATGATGACATCAAAGCCTCTTTCTACTGCAGCTTTGGCCGCGTTCGTAGCGTCACCCTCACATGTAGTCGCGTGACAAGATGTCTCATAGCCTGCCACTTCCAGTCTAGCTAATACGTCAGGCAAGTGCTTTTTAAAAGCTTCGCGGCCTGATGTGGGGTTATAAATGATACGTGCTCGCTTCATCATTCTACCTTCCTACTTTACAAAATTTCTCTATAAAGAGAACGAATCCTTCATGCTTAAGTTCCAGCAAAGGGGCCATGAAGCCCCCATTTACTGGATAGCCAACCTCTATTTTATAACGAATAGGCACCTTCTGCAAATAGCCCCATTACGATAGGGCTAAGATGAGCGCGCGGCTTAGGCTTTCATAAACATAACTCCAGAACTTCTCATTTGTAGCATATTCCCTTGTAATATGTGCAAATAGCTCTTCTTGTTTTTCCTCAAAAGCAGGATCCTCAGCATCTGGCAATTCACTTTTACCCTTGGTCATATACTCCTGAATCTGTGGTGCACGCGGTCCCCATTTACCAATAACATTTCCTTTTTCGTTTAGGAAAATATAGATAGGAATCGCACGTCCGCCATTCGTTAGATACTGGTCAATCAACTCTTCATTTTCATCACGGAGTACCGTACGCACTTCGATGTCGCCCTCTTCAGCAATGCGTCTTAATATGGCGTTGTTCATCATCGCATCTCCGCACCAGTCTTCTGTAATCGCTAAAATATGGGGTTTCTTTTCTTTGAGCAGTGAGATAAATGGACCGTCCTCTGGCAGCTCGAATTCATTGTACACATGCATGCTTGCTTCCTGATGGGTATCCATTTGATCCATATAGTCTTTGATCGGTGTTCCTTCTGCAAAATACTGTTCTTCTGTTTTCATGAAAATCCCCTCCTTCTCTTTAGTGTAATCACTTTACCTCTTTTTCGCAAAAAGACACTCTCCATTCATTGAAATTCCTGCTATAATGGGATTTCTACCTCGCTGTAGTATGTTACAGGAGGTTAGTATAGAAGGAGGTTATTTTTTGAGTGTTCAACGTCTTTTAAAGGCGCATAATTTTTTGTTTTTCGGTATGCTTGCATTGTTTATTCCATTTTTGCCTGTCTTCTTAGATGGACAAGGGCTTGAAACAAATGAAGTTGGATTGATTATCGGTGCCGGTGGTTTTGTGACGATTATTGCACAGCCACTATGGGGCATGATTAGCGACCGCAGGAAAACGCTGCGCAAAGTGTTGCTACTTCTAATCTTTATGGCAGCGATTAGCGGATTTCTATTATTTCATATGAATAGCTTTGTAGGTTTGATCATAGCGGCAATGGTTGTTTATTTCTTCTTAATGCCAATCGATCCCTTAACTGAAAGTTTGTCATTCACCATGACTGAAACCATCGGCACCAACTATGGTTCTGTACGTACATATGGGGCTCTCGGCTATGCGGTCCTATCACTGGTTGTAGGCTATGTGATGAAATGGTTCGGCATGAGCAGCGTGTCTATTCTTTTCGTTGTGATTGGGATTATTAGCTTTGCTGTTATGTGGAAAATGCCTGATGTCCCGACAAGCTCTGCTCCTGTGACAATTGATGGGCTGAAAAAAGTATTAAAAAATAGAGAAATGCAGCTGTTTTTACTATTAGTCTTCCTCAGCTCTATTCCGGCCCGGATGAATGATACATTTTTAGGCATACATATTCGCTCACTTGGAGGCGACCCCTCACTTGTCGGCATTGCGTTTTTCATCTCTGCTGCAAGTGAAATCGTGATCTTTGCCCTCAGTGTTTGGTGGCTGCGACAAGGAAAAGAACTGCTAATCATGACGATCGCTATATTCTTTTATGCGCTTCGCTTTTTCTTATCGGGTATTGTGGAGAGCGCATTGTTGCTAGCGATCATTCAGCTCTTCCAAGCGCTTACATTCCCAATCTACTATACGGCTGCCATCCAGAATTTATACAGAATCGTTCCACGGGAATGGCGCGCCACAGGGCAAACTGTATTAGCGCTATTGTTCTTTGGCCTTTCTGGCATCGTATCATCCTCTGTTGGCGGATTTATCTACCATGAATGGGGTGGGCATCTCTTTTATTATCTCCTTGGTTCCATTTCGTTTCTTGCAGGATTATTTGGCGTTTACTTGTTAATAAGAAAAAGAAAGTAAAGGTTGGGGTTAAGTATGAATGAAGCATCACAGCTATATTGGAATATGTATTGGGATAAGCAAAAGAAAGAAAAGCCATCTAAGGTCAGTGCCTGGCAATTCGGCGGAGACCCAGATTATTTGGCGCAATTGGTCATCGATGGAGTGAAGACAGCTACTTGTTCTGGTCATATTTTGTATGAAATAGAACAAGAGCCACTTCCTGCTGTTAATGACTACAGCATTATTTTAAATAGCAAAGACGAGCCCTTGGCTATTATCAAAACAGTGGATGTTAAGATTATGCCGATGAATGAAGTGCCAGAAGAATTTGCTATTGCTGAAGGTGAAGGAGACCGGACATATCGTTATTGGAAAGAGGTTCATGTAGAATTCTTTACAGAAGCGTTAAGTAAAGTTGGCCTAGAGTTTTCAGAAGATATGCTGCTCGTATGTGAACGTTTTGAATTAGTGGATGAAAAAAGCAAATAAAAAAACGCTTGGAGATCATCTCATCTCTAAGCGTTTTTTATTAGAATTAGCGTTTTTGAATTTCTTCAAGTAGCATTTTATTCACCATTTGAGGGTTAGCTTGTCCACGTGAAGCTTTCATGATTTGACCTACTAAGAAGCCAATTGCACGGTCTTTACCGTTTTTGAAGTCTTCAATAGATTGTGCGTTTTGATCAAGCACCTCAGTGACCAGTTTAAGCAATGCGCCTTCGTCTGAAATTTGGACAAGTCCTTTTTCTTTGACGATTTTCTCTGCTTCGCCACCGTTTTCAACCAGCTCTTTGAATACTTTTTTTGCGATTTTTGAAGAGATCGTGCCAGCTGTGATCAGTTTGATCATGCCGCCAAGTCCTTCTGGTGTAAGAGCTGTATCAGAAAGCTCTTTTTGCTCTGCATTTAAGTATGCTGATACTTCACCCATTAACCAGTTAGATGAAAGTTTTGCATCCGCGCCTGTTGCAACAGTTGCTTCAAAGAAATCAGCTGTCTCTTTTGATAGCGTCAATACATGCGCATCATACGCAGGGACGCCGTATTCAGAAACATAGCGCTCTTTACGTGCATCCGGCAATTCAGGGATAGCAGCTTTTTCACGTTCTAGCCATTCATCATCAATGACGATATCCACTAAATCAGGTTCTGGGAAGTAACGGTAATCGTCTGTTCCTTCTTTAACACGCATAAGGATTGTTTTACCTGTTTTCTCATCAAATCGGCGAGTCTCTTGTTTGATTTCACCGCCTGCGTTTAATACAGCTGCTTGGCGTTGTTCCTCATACTCAAGCCCTTTTTTCACAAAGCTGAATGAGTTTAAGTTTTTCAATTCTGTTTTAACACCAAACTCATCTTGGCCATAAGGACGGATAGAGATGTTGGCGTCACAGCGCAATGAGCCTTCTTCCATACGCACGTCTGAAACGCCTGTATATTGAATGATTGCTTTTAATTTTTCTAGATATGCATATGCTTCTTCCGGTGTGCGGATATCTGGTTCAGATACAATTTCAACCAATGGTGTTCCTTGACGGTTGTAATCTACAAGTGAAGCATTTTTGCCATGCGTTAATTTACCAGCATCTTCTTCCATGTGAAGACGTGTGATACCGATACGTTTTTTCTCGCCGCCTACTTCAATTTCAATCCAACCATTTTCGCCGATTGGCACATCAAATTGTGAAATTTGGTACGCTTTCGGATTATCTGGATAGAAGTAGTTTTTGCGGTCGAATTTAGTGTGTTGGTTGATATCCATGTTTAACGCCAATGATGCGCGCATAGCATAGTTAACTACTTCTTTGTTCACAACTGGAAGCACGCCAGGATACCCAAGGTCGATCACAGATGTATTGGTATTTGGTTCTGAACCAAATTGGTTTGGTGATGGTGAGAAGATTTTTGAATTCGTCTTTAACTCCACATGCACTTCTAAACCAATGACTGTTTCGTAATTCATGTTATTTTACCTCCCAAGTTTGAGGTGTTTTTTCGTGGTAATCTGTTGCTTTTTCAAAAGCATCAGCCACGCGGTATACAGTACCTTCTTCAAAGTATTTACCGATGATTTGAAGACCAAGAGGAAGACCATTATCAAATCCACATGGAATTGAGATGGCTGGTACGCCCGCTAAGTTAATTGGCACTGTCAAAATGTCATTTGCATAGACAGTCATTGGATCATCCAAGTTTTCTCCTAGTTTGAATGCTGCTGTTGGAGAAGTTGGGCCAACGATTACATCGTACTCTTCAAATACTTTATCGAAGTCTTGTTTGATTAATGTGCGGACTTGTTGCGCTTTTTTGTAATACGCATCATATGTACCCGCTGATAGTGAGTATGTGCCAAGCATGATACGACGTTTTACTTCATCGCCAAAGCCTTCTGCACGAGTTTTTGTATACAAATCATCCAAGTTGTCTGCTTCTGCTCTAAAGCCGTAACGAATACCGTCAAAGCGAGAAAGGTTAGATGATGCTTCAGATGAAGACAGAATATAGTAAGCTGCTAGAGCATATTTTGAGTGAGGAAGGGATACTTCATCAACAGTTGCACCTAGTTCTTTTAATTTTTCAATTGCTTCTAGTACAGATTTGCGTGCTGCTTCGCCTACCCCTTCGCCGAGGTATTCTTTTGGCACTGCGATTTTAAGGCCTTTAATATCGCCAGTTAATTGATCTACATAGTGAGGCACTTCTACATTAGCAGATGTAGAGTCATGCGCATCCACTCCTGCAATAGCTTCTAGTAGTAGCGCATTGTCGCGTACATTACGTGTAATCGGTCCAATTTGGTCAAGAGATGAAGCGAATGCTACAAGACCAAAACGAGAAACACGGCCGTATGTTGGTTTCATACCAACTACACCGCAATAAGCCGCTGGTTGGCGGATAGAGCCGCCTGTATCAGAGCCCAATGAGAATGGTACTTCTCCTGCTGCAACTGCTGCTGCTGAACCACCTGAAGAACCACCTGGTACATGTTCAAAATTCCATGGATTATGCACAGGTTTGATCGATGAGTTTTCGTTGGCAGAACCCATTGCAAATTCGTCCATGTTGATTTTGCCGACGTTCACCATGCCTGCTTCTTTCAATTTATTGACAACGGTTGCATTGTAGATTGGATTAAAGCCTTCTAGAATTTTAGAAGCGCATGTTGTTTCCAAACCTTCTGTTACAATATTGTCTTTCACGCCGATTGGCATACCAAATAGCGGTCCGCGTTCTTCAAATGGTACTTTATCCATTTCTTCCGCTTCTTTTAGTGCTTGTTCTTTATTTAATGCTAAAAATGCGCCTACTTCACCGTCTAATGCATCAATGCGGTCATAAGCTTCTTTTGTTAAGTCAGCAATGGTGATTTCTTTGCTATGTAATAGCTCTTGCAATTCTTTCGCTGATTTTTTGAATAGAGACACGGGATTCCCTCCTTAATCTTTAATAATTGGTGGTACCTTAACTAGTCCATCTTGTTGTTCTTTCACGTTTTTCATCATCACATCGCGGTCTAAACCTTTAACTGCTACGTCCTCACGGAATACGTTAACAAGCGGCAATACATGCGTTGTTGGTTGAACATTTGTTGTATCGAGTTCATTTAGTTGCACAGCAAAATCAGTAATCGCGCCCAATTGCTCCGCGAACTTTTCTGCCTCTTCTTCTGTAATTGCAAGTCTCGCAAGTTTCGCGACATGCTTTACTTCTTCCTTTGAAAGTTTCGCCATTTTTTACACCTCCGAATTCAATAACCATACCGATAATAATATCATTATACCAAAGGAATGTGCAACACACTTCCCTTCGCTAAAGCACTGTCTGAACGCTTGCTGGCAAAGGTTTTTCAGTTTGTTCTATCGCAAACAGAATGTAAAAGCTACCTGCCAGATTTTTTAAGCGCATGAAGAATGTAGCTTACCCACCAAACAAGCATACAGAAAGAGCTTAAAGGATAAAACCTTTAAGCTCTTCTTTCTAATGCATCTATTAATCATTGTAAATATGAATATACGGTTCGTCCGCATTGGCTTCTTTCACGACAAGCGCTTCTGGGCCATTAACGGATGTTACGTTCACTTCAATTTCTAGACCTTTAGGGAATTGGTCCATGACTTCTCCCGCCATATATTGAGTAAACCCAATGATTTCGGAAGTCCCGTAAAACTTAATAGGAATCTGGATCTCTAGCTTTTTGATTTTGTTATTTTGATAGAAACCAGTACCTACGATATTAGTGTAGTTTGAGAAATACTTATCAATATCCTGCTTAAAGTAATTGAAGTTTTCATTGATATCCCGATACTTGTTTGTTGAATCGCTTGTTGGGAATAATACATATTTTTCATTTACTTTTTTCCAGCTTTTAATTGAGGCGCTTCCTTTATCTACATCTGTATAGGCAAAGTATGTGCCTGGCGTAATAGCTGATTTGCTTTGTTGTTTAAATAAACCGACTGTAATCGGCACTTCTGACAAGCCGTCGATTTGGCGCAGTCGTTTGACTACTTGTGATGCCATCTTTTTGCCCTGAGATTCAATCATGGACACTGGGATTTCTTCGTCATATGTAGCGCCATATTCTTCTTTTTGATAATAGTAGGTTGAATTGAGCGCAAGGCCGATGGAAATGCCTGCAAGCTTTACTTTGTTTTTCCCTGTTTTTTGCAGATAATTCTGCTCTACAATATGGGCCAAATAGATAGGCGCTTTTTTGGCACGTTCATCCGGCGTCATATTTTTTGTTTCTTTCGGGTTTAACCCCTCAGGATCTTGGTTACCCCGTGCCAGCCACGAAGTAACCGTATCCTTATCTAGGTATTGTCCTTCTTGGAAAAAGTACTTATCCGGATCAAATGCCTGTTGCGATAAACGTAAAAGCCCGCTTTCTGCTTCCTTCACGTCGTACTTTGTATTGATATTGGAAACAATCAAACCTCTACTTGCGCTTTCTTTATACGGTAAAAGTGTACGGTAGTATTGGTCATCGATTTGCATACTTGGAATGATAGTTGTTTCTTCTTTATCTTTTGTGTTGGTTTGAACAACAGATGAATCTTTCGATAAAGAAGGCAAACTACAGCCCGCAAGCATTGCTGCAACAAGCATTGCGGGTATAAAGCGAAGTCGGTTCATTGCCTGTGAAAACTCCTTTACTCTCTTAATTCTTCAAGCAGGCGGTCCTCATCCCACACTTCAATGCCCAAATCTTCGGCTTTTGCGAGTTTAGAGCCTGCCTCTGTTCCGGCAATGACCAGGTCCGTCTTTTTGCTGACGCTGCCTGTGACTTTGCCGCCTAACTCTTCTATTTTCACTTTTGCATCGTCTCTTGTCAATTGTTCTAATTTACCGGTCAGGACAATTGTTTTTCCTGAAAATGGACTGTCGATTTCCGCTGCGTTCACCTTCTTGCCAAGGTAATTCATGTTGACGCCAGCTTCTTTTAAACGCGATATCAAGGCCAACACGTCTTCATTATCGAAATACGTCACGACTGAATCCGCCATTTTATCGCCAATTTCAAAGACGTTCACTAATTCAGTTTCTGTCGCACCGATTAGGCGATCCATCGTTTCAAATTCTTCAGCCAACAGCCTTGCTGCTTTGGCCCCGACATGTCGGATGCCTAAGCCGAACAATAAGCGCTCTAATGAATTCCCCTTAGAGGCTGCAATCGCGTTCACTAGATTGGTTGCAGATTTCTCACCCATGCGCTCGAGCTGTACCAATTCATCAACAGTGAGGCGGTACAAATCAGATACATCTTTAACCAGCCCAGACCTTAACAATTGTTCTACAACTTTTTCACCCAATCCATCGATATTCATGGCATTGCGTGAGACGAAGTGTGCCATTCCTTCTGATATTTGGGCAAAGCATTGCGGATTGACGCAGCGCAAGGCTACTTCCCCTTCAATGCGAACAAGTTCACTGTCGCATACCGGACAATGTGTCGGCATAACGAAAGGTTCGCTATCCTCTTTTCGTTGATCAAACAGTACAGATACCACTTCAGGAATAATATCACCCGCTTTTCGGATGATGACCTGATCGCCGATGCGCACATCTTTTTCACGGATGATATCTTCATTATGAAGCGTTGCACGTCCAACAGTTGTCCCTGCTACTTGGACAGGCTGCAAGATAGCAGTCGGTGTCACAACCCCTGTCCGGCCCACAGTTAAGTCAATGTCTAAAACAGTTGTGACAACTTCCTCAGCTGGGAATTTATACGCGATAGACCAGCGAGGAACTTTGACGGTATTCCCTAGTTCTTCTTGCTGGTTGTAGCTGTCTACTTTGATGACAATGCCATCAATCTCATACGGCAGTGTTGGGCGTTGCTCTGTCCATTCCTCGATATACGCCATTACTTCTTTCATATTAGTGAACTTTCTTCTCTCATGATTTGTTTGAAAGCCCAAATGGTCCATATAATCAAGTGCTTCACTATGGCTTTCAAGGCCATATGCTTCGCCGTTGCCACCCATCGCATATATGAATGTCGATAAATTTCTGCTCGCTGCCACCTTTGGATCAAGCTGACGAAGCGAACCAGCTGCAGCATTTCGCGGATTAGCAAAGAGCTCATCGCCTTTTTCAGCCCTCATCTTATTCAAATTAGTAAATGAACGCTTCGGCATATAGCATTCGCCACGTGCTTCAATACTGACAGGTTCTTTTAAACGCAGCGGAATGGAATGAACAGTTTTCAGGTTTTCTGTAATGTCCTCGCCAACTGTCCCATTCCCGCGCGTGGCACCTTGTACAAAAAGCCCGTCTTCATAACGGAGTGAAATCGCTAGACCGTCAATTTTCAGCTCACATACATATGTGACCTGATCTCCAACCACCTGGCGTACACGGCGGTCAAAATCGTTTAGATCTTCTTCATTAAACGCATTTCCTAAACTCAACATCGGATATTGATGCGTCACTTTGTTAAACCCTGTCAGTATTTCTCCGCCCACTCGCCTTGTTGGTGAATCCGGAAAAATAAGGTCAGGATTTTCTTCTTCGATAGCAATCAATTCATGCAGCAATTGATCGTAGATAGCATCAGGTACGATGGGCTGATCCAATACATAGTAAGCGTGCCCGTATTCATGAAGAAGTTTGTTTAACTCCGCCACTCTGTTTTCCAATTGAACTCGGTCCATTCTGTTTCCTCCACACTTTTAAACTTTTTCGATTGGCGCAAATTTTGCAAGTAACCGTTTAATGCCGGTTGGACTAGCAAAAGCAATATCCAATTCAGTATTTTCGCCTTCTCCGCGCACTGCTACTACCGTGCCTACGCCCCATTTCTTATGAGAGGCTTTGTCGCCAGCCTTCCAGCCAATCTGATCGCCACCTGTTTGTTTATAGGTAGGTGTAATCACAGTTTGACGTGGCTGTGCATAGCCTGATGGACGGCGTCTTGGCGCATTAAAGCTAGTATGCCCATTTGTTTGATCGCGCAAAGCTATTTCTTCCAGTATTTCAGAGCCAATTTCCTGCAAGAAGCGTGAAGGCGTATTGAAGCTGCTGCGGCCAAAGATTGTCCGGCATTGAGCACATGTTAAATAAAGGCGCTGTTCAGCCCTTGTAATACCCACATAAGCGAGCCTTCTTTCTTCCTCCATCTCATCATCATCCTGCAATGACCGGGAATGCGGAAAGATATTTTCTTCCATACCGATAATGAACACGACAGGGAACTCTAGCCCTTTCGCCGAATGCATCGTCATCAAAACGATAGAGCCTTTCGTTTCATCTTCTTTATCCAATGTATCAATATCAGCGATTAACGCTAGATCAGTTAAGAAGGCAACCAAAGATTTGTCCTCACTTTGATCCTCAAATGCTTTAGTAACAGATATAAACTCATCAATGTTTTCTAAACGGCTTTCCGCTTCAATTGTTTTCTCATTCTTCAACATATCGCGGTAGCCGGATTTAGTTAAGATTTCTTCCACTAATTCTGTGACCGGCAAAAACTCCTGCATTTTTGTCAGATTCAATATCATCTCACGGAATTCGATTGCCGCCTTTGTTGCACGTGCAGATAATCCCATAAAATCAGCTTCAGCCAATGCATCGAATATGGAACGATCTTGATCAATAGCAAATTGAGCCATGCGTTCAAATGATGTAGCGCCAATGCTCCGTTTTGGCTCATTGATAATACGTGCGAGCGATAAATCATCATCATTATTGGCGATGAGACGCAAATAGGCCAGCAAGTCTTTAATTTCTTTTCGATCATAGAACTTTGTACCGCCGACAATGGTATAGTTCATATTGGATTTGACAAGCATTTCTTCCATTACCCGCGATTGGGCATTTGTACGGTAAAGAATAGCAAAATCATCTGCAGAACGATTCTCTGTCTCCATCAATTCTTGAATAGTCTTAACGACGAACTGTGCTTCCTGCTTTTCGTCATAGGAGCGGTACAGATAGATTTTTTCTCCATCTTCGTTTTCCGTACGTAGCTTCTTAGGATAACGGCTCGTATTATTTTCTATGACGTCATTAGCCGCCTGTAAGATGCGCGATGTAGAACGATAATTTTGCTCAAGCATAATAACCTTGGCATTCGGATAATCCTTCTCAAATGATAGGATGTTCTGAATATCAGCACCGCGCCAGCGATAAATTGATTGATCTGAGTCACCTACAACACAAAGATTTTTAAATCTCTTTGCAAGCATTTTGACTAACAGGTATTGAGATTTATTGGTATCTTGGTACTCGTCCACATGAATGTATTGGAAACGATTTTGATAATATTCCAAGACTTCAGGTACTTCTTCAAAAAGACGGATTGTAAGCATAATCAAATCATCAAAGTCGCATGATTGATTCTTTCTCAAGCGTTTTTGATAGTTCTCATATACTTGCGCTACAGTCCGTTCATATGGGTTAGACTCATTGATTTGAGCTTTATATGAGGCAGCATCAATGCACTCGTTCTTGGCTGAGCTAATCGCATTCAGCATGGAACGCGGATCGAATCGTTTTGGATCGATGTTTAGCTCTTTTAGAGCATTTTTAATTACGGTCAGTTGGTCAGAGGTATCAAGGATGGTAAAGCTCTTGCTATAGCCAATACGGTCGATATCTCGTCTTAATATGCGCACGCACATCGAGTGGAACGTAGATACCCACATCCGTTCGCTTGTACCTTGGCCAAGCAAGTTGTTGATCCGCTCCTTCATTTCGCGACCCGCTTTATTAGTGAAGGTGATCGCTAATATTTTGGAAGGATAGACTTGCTTTTCGATGACCAAATAAGCAATTCGATGTGTTAATACTCTCGTTTTTCCTGAACCTGCTCCCGCCATGATGAGGAGAGGGCCTTCTGTTGTTTTAACTGCTTCTTCTTGTTCTTTATTCATGCCACTCAGCAAATTTCTTGTCAGCTGTTCCATATGCACTCTCCTTTACAAACATTTGTTCTTATTATACATTTTTCACTGTCTCTTTAACAGCCTTTACTGTCTTCAGTGCTGTTTTCAAATTATCATACACTACATTGCCTACGACAACTGTATCCGCGTAAGAAGCCATTTCTGCCGCTTGTTCCTCTGAAGCAATACCGCCTCCATAAAAAAGCTTAGTTGTTGAAAGTTCTTCTCCAATGGATTTTACAAGTTCAGGGTCACCGTATGTGCCGCTGTATTCCATATAAAAGACCGGCAAACGGAAAAAGTTCTCTGCCATTCTTGCATAAGCCATGACATCATCTGGCTCACAGTCCGTTTTAGCTTTGGATAATTTTGCAGCTTTGCAATCAGCGTTTAAGATACAATAGCCTTCTGCTACAAGCTCCTCCCACATCATCACATCGCCAAATGCCTTAATCGCTTCATGATGAAGATCCTTCACCCATAATGTATCACTGCTATTTAACACCGTTGGAATGAAGTAATAATCATATCCCGGCGAAATACTATCTATATTTGAAATCTCTAATGCTACTGGCACAGTAAAGCGCCGAATTCTCGCTAGCAGGTCGAGCACTCCATCTATCGTTACATCGTCTGAACCTCCTACTATAATCGCATCGGTACCAGATTCGCAAATTGCTTCTAATGCGTCATCTGAAATCTCCTTTGCTGGGTCCAGCTTAAATACATGCCGCCAATCCATCATTTTTTCAAAAGCCCCCTATTCACTTTCTATCATACCTAGTATACACAAACTATTTCACATGCTAAATCTACAAATGCATTCTTTTGTTGATCAACATCTTTATAAAAAGAAAAAACTGAACACTTGGTCCAGTCTTTTCTTTGTGGTCCCTATTTAGGCGCTTGATAAGGCGATTCGTCTGGGTAAAGACGCCCTAGCATTTCATCGTACGTGTCATTGCCATAATCGAAGCAGCGGCGTACTCTTGAAATGGTAGCAGTAGAGGCGCCTGTTTCTTTTTTGATTGTTTCGTATGTCTTTTTCAACCGTAAAAGGTGAGCGACCTCAAAACGCTGTGCCAATGATTGAATCTCGCTGATTGTACATAAATCATCGAAAAACTCATAGCATTCTTCTATATTTTTCAATGATAAAACGG
This sequence comes from Rummeliibacillus sp. GQ308, assembly GCF_059759115.1. NCBI lineage: Bacteria > Bacillati > Bacillota > Bacilli > Caryophanales > Caryophanaceae > Rummeliibacillus > Rummeliibacillus sp. GQ308. Next base: position 213,662 of record NZ_JCAXDQ010000003.1, read on the forward strand.
CTTTAAATAATTGTTCTGTTTGATGGCCTTTAATTTTATCAATTTGCATAACCGTTTTCCCCCTCCCTTGCTTGTGTACTAGCCTTTGTGACTAGGCTTTAGAAGGCATACACCCTAAAGGGCAAAGTACAGCAAGAAGACAACTTTCTTCTACTCTATTTTACCACCATTATAGGATATATATCAATTTCACGCTTTAGTGCACTACTACCTCATAAGGGATGGGAATAGTACCTTTTTCTTCATGACTTCATAAATTCCCTGCTGTGTAATTCGAACATATGGCAAGTGTGTAGATTGCAAGAATAATAGAGTATAAATCGCATCGCCATGCGCATAGCCTCGTTCAGCCAATGCATTAGCCAAAGCGTTTTGCTGCTGGATTAAATGCTCAACCGGTTCTACAGATAATCCACCGCAAAGCAGCAATGGGATGCTTTCAATAACCTCGCCATTTTCTACTAGGACGATGCCACCGTTCATTTCTTTCATTACATTAAACGCATGCAGCATTTCTTTTATATCTTTCCCAATTAAAATAATGTCACCAGTAGAAGAATAAGAAGATGCGAAGCCTTGGAGCTTATTCGCAAACCCTTTGATGAGTGTATTCACGCGCCACTGCCCTTTTCGGTCTACGAGCATTAAGAAACATTCATCATGTTCTTCGCTTAAATGTCCATGATTTGGGTGAACAGATACTTTATATGGTTTGGTAATTACATCATTCAGCATCTCAATCCCAAACGGCATGGAGAACTGGCAATCTTCCTCTGTTAAATCAAATGACAGATTTAATGGCGGCAATGCTGAAAAGTCGACACCTTCTAACGTTCTTACTTTTTGCCCATCGCGTTTTAACCATACGCCTTTTGATAACACGCTTTCTGGAACAGGATGGTATTCATCCTCTAATATATTAAGTGTAGCGAAACGGCCCGTTGCAATGAATCCATGCACATCAGACATATTATAATATCTAGCAATGTTATAAGAGGCCATTTGATACGCATCAATTGGATCTACTCCTGCATCGAGCGCTACTTGAATGCATTGATCCATGATGCCCTTTTCATAGAATGATGGTGTCGCTCCATCAGTTGTCATCATCAAATGATCAAAGAGGTTCAAATCCTTTTCTAAAATACCTTTCAATAAGTCGGGTAAATCCGGGCGTATAGATGAATGGCGTAAAGTGACACCATAGCCGTGAAGAATCCTGTTTTCCACTTCTTCTACTGTCATGGCCTCATGATCGCCGTCCGCGCCAAATAATTTTAATCTTGCAAGGGTCCGAGAAGAGGATCCTGGTAAATGTGCCTCTATTTTTTTGCCGTACATATGAGCTTCTTGCAATGAATACAGCATTTGGTCATCGCCTGCTACTAGCTTGGGCCATCCAGTTAGCTCGCCGCCCATAAGAACATCGCTTCTTTCTAACCAATCATGGATAGCTGTTGGCGTAAAGAACTTGTGTTCATCTTGTAACTCGGTTTGCGAATCAAAGCGAGCCCACCAATAAAATGAAAATGGCAATTTTTTTAATTGGTCTAACATTGAAAACGCTTTCTCATTTGCGGTATGCAAAAAGAATGTTAAGTTGTCCGAAATTAACGTAGTTGTCCCTAATTGTGCCGCATAATCCGCTAAAGTTTGGGGATTATAAAGTTGAAATGGATGTACATGCGGTTCAATATAGCCGGGTACAATCGTCTTGCCACTTGCATCTACAATTTCTGTTCCTTCTATATTTACAGGCATTTTAGGGCCGGCATATACAATTCGGTCGCCTAAAATCCATATATTCCCCTCCACCCATTTTTTGTACATGCTATGTAGATAACGTGCATTTGTAATAACAATCGTGGGTGCTGTTTTACCATCAATTACTGCCACTTGCTTTCTAAGTTCAGTAATTTTCCAATTCGGCTCAAGCATTACATCCATCTCCTTTCTAAGTTTGTGCTTATGTTATGGTTGGGATACGCCCAAAAGTAATTTGAATATTTTGGATGGTAAAATAATCGTATCATAGCGCTTCTGGAAAGCAAAGAAATAAAATTTGAATGATAACTGGAGGTTAAATTGATGACGACAACAGGTGGAAATATCAGTGTAAAAAGTGCTTATATGCGTTTTGCATGCGGTGCTACTATGACTGCATTAGGTGTCGGTAGACTAGCCCATAAACCTGATTGTATGCGCGCGAAGGCTATGATTATGATTGGTGCGATGAAGATGGGTGAAGGGGTCGCGAAATTCTGTCCAACTAAATCTTTCTTAAGCAACTATCTGTCCACCATGGTTAGTGAATTGCAATCAGGCAATTCCGGAAGCTCAGGAAACTCTGGAGGCTTCGGCACATCAGGAAGCTCAAGTAACTCTGGATACTCAGGTAATTCAGGTGGCTCAAGCAATTCTGGATCAGGATCATCTCTTGCCAGTATAGCTTCAGCTGCTATGGGCCTAGGTGGCAAATCCAAGTCAAACAGCAATAACGGAGGTTCAGGTGGATCAAGCAGTTCTAGCTCAAATGCCAATGCTTCATCCAACTCTTCTGTCATTCCTGATATTGAGCAACTAATGCAAGATTTCTCTTCATTATCCGGTACAGGCAAGCAAGCAAACGGCCAACAATCGAATAATAGTGGACAATCAAGCAATAACCAACAATCGAATAATAGCCAGCAATCGAACAATTCTCAACAATCAAACATGAGCCAGTCATCGAACTCATCGAATCAATCATCAAAAAACCAACAAAATAAAAATAACCAGTCCTCTAATTCAAATCAATCTTCACAAAAACAGTAAGACAGAAACAGTATGATGCAAAAAAACTGCCCAAAACTGGGCAGTTTTTTTTAGTTTAAGCCAAGACGATCAAAAATCAAATCTACATTTTTTAAGTGATAATGGTAATCGAAGCAATCAGCAATCTCTTCTTCAGAAAGATGTGAGCTAATGACTGAATTCCCTTCCACAAGCTCGCGGAACTGAATTTGTTCGTCCCATGCTTGAGCTGTTAAAGGTTGTACAGTATCATATGCCTCTTCACGAGATAGTCCTTTGTCAATCAATGCAAGAAGCACACGCTGTGAGTAGATTAGTCCAAATGTGCTATCCATATTGCGTTTCATATTGTCTTCTAAAACCGTTAAGTTTTTCACGATGTTGCCGAAGCGGTTCAACATATAATTTAAACCAATAGTTGTATCAGGCAAAATGATGCGTTCAGCAGACGAATGAGAAATATCACGTTCATGCCAAAGTGATACATTTTCATAAGCAGTCACCATATGGCCACGAATTACTCTCGCTAGGCCGACCATATTTTCTGATCCAATTGGATTTCTCTTATGTGGCATAGCAGAAGAACCTTTTTGTCCCTTCGCAAAGAATTCTTCTACTTCTCGTATTTCAGATTTTTGCAACCCACGAATCTCTGTAGCAAATTTATCAATAGAAGTAGCAATCAATGCCAATGCTGCAATATATTCAGCATGGCGATCTCGTTGTAATGTTTGAGTGGAAATAGGTGCTGCTTGAAGACCTAATTTGCTGCAAACATACTCTTCCACGAACGGATCGATATTTGCGTAAGTTCCTACTGCTCCAGAAATTTTCCCTGTTTCAATCGTTTTAGCGGCTGCTTCAAAGCGTTCCATATTACGTTTCATCTCTTCATACCACAAAGCAAGCTTTAGACCAAATGTCGTGGGTTCTGCATGTACGCCATGTGTACGTCCCATCATGACCGTATATTTATGTTCTTTTGCTTTTACTGCCAAAATATCGATGAAACGTTTAATATCTTCACGTAATATCGCATTTGCCTGTTTTAATTGGTAAGACAATGCAGTATCTACGACGTCTGTTGAAGTAAGGCCATAATGCACCCATTTGCGTTCATCGCCAAGTGTTTCAGATACAGCTCGAGTAAAAGCCACAACATCATGACGAGTTTCTTTTTCAATTTCTAAAATTCGATTGATATCAAATGAAGCATGCTCACGAATCTTTGCTACATCTTCCTTTGGAATATCACCAAGCTCTGCCCATGCTTCTGCAGCTAATATCTCAACTTCCAACCAATTATTGTACTTATTTTCATCTGTCCAAATGGCGCCCATTTCCGGACGAGTATAACGTTCGATCATCGTTTTCCCGCTGTCAAAATCCGTAAAGCCACAGCTTATTCACTCTAGGCTTTTTAGATGTCACATATTTGACTCTACGGTTCCCTCCTCATTATCATTGATTTTTACGCTGTAACCGACGCAATTTTTACTTTCCTAACGAAGACTTTTTCAATTTCATTTTATCAATGCAAAAGTAGTAAGTCAACGCAATATCCGAACGTTACTTTAACTAAAAGAAAATAAAGTTCGATTTTGAACAGTCAGTCTATTCTTGATCAGAGGGCATTCCCTTAAATTTTATGATTTGGCGAATCGGTACAGGCTCTCCATTGATAATTTGAAAAAGAGGCTCCTCTTTTCTGCCGATCGGCATATAGCCATCCTTTTTCATTCTCTCCAAGCACTCTTCTATTGTTTCCGATTCTTCGACTTCATACCAAATTTGTTTCTTTGCCACATTGCCACTTCCTTATAAGATTTGCAACACTTTATACGCCGCCTATGCATTTTGTTTTTTATACAAGGCCATTTGCCATTTGCTCTCTTTTATAGTTTACCTAAGTTTGACGTCCGTTGCTAGAAACAATAGACTTCCGAGAAACAAAAAA
>NZ_JCAXDQ010000004.1:0-200705 GCF_059759115.1 Rummeliibacillus sp. GQ308
TTCGTTGTCGCCTTAACGACTTAACTATCTTATCATGGTTAAAATCATTAGTCAACAACTTTTTTAAAATAATTTAAGTCGTTTACTATCAGTCTTGCTCATTTTGATGAGTCAACGTTAACAACTATACTCTCTTACTATAAATGAGTCAACTATTTTTTTATAAAGTTTTAAAATACAAGCCTCTAACATATATATACTTTGGAGGTGAGCATACTGATTAAAAGAATACTGCTACTGATGATAGTAATGTTAGCTATTCTACTCGTCTTTATTCCGACTAAAAACAATTTACTTAGTGTATTTCGGTTAACAGATGAGCCAAACGTTATTTTAAAGGGAACATACGGAAAGGCATTAACAATTGATCTTTCATATGCCGACGAGGAATTTATCAAATGGCTAAACGAAACAAAATCTCCTTACCCATTATTAATGGTAGACCCAGCATTATTAGAACGTTCTAAAACTCTCGTAAAAGTCATTAAGTCTAAAAACATTCCTGTTGGTTTATTAGGCAAAAGCAGTGAAATATATGAGGAAAACCCATCTCAACTGGAACAAGATATAGAATTGTTCAACACCATTATGAAACAACTTCCACTTTGGTTCAGAACGAAAGATTACATCTTCCTGCCAAACGTTTCAAATGCTTTATGGAAACAAAAGATCAATATGTTAGCAGCATCTAAAATCGTCACAAATTCAAAAGAAATAAAGGTTTCAAACGGAGACATTATTGCCATCCCTTATCATCAAGAAGAAAGAATCACCATAAAAAACTTAGAGCGACTAATTGAGAGTAACCAATTTGGACAAATTGAAGAAGTTATTTTTGGTTATTCCGCAACCACTAAAAAGTATCCTAAATAGAAAGAAGGCTATTTCACCATAACCAGGGAAATAGCCTTTCTTCACTTTTGTTTCGCTTTTTTGCGGTTTGTTTGTTTATTATTCGCTTGTTGTTTTGTAGCGTTGGCATTATGTTCTTTACGGCGCTCTTCCCTTTTCTTCAAATCAGCTGCTGATTGTGCATTATATTTAGGTAATTCCAGTAGTTGGAATGCATTAACAGCCAAAATTGGGAATAATAAAATCGTGATATATTGATTGCCTCCTTCAGTACGAACCCAAAGCGCAATCAACCATTCGATAATACTTACAAAAACCATGAAAAATAAAGCGGAGATAAGGATATGCTTTTTATTCGTCATTTTGACTTTTTTGATAGCCGTCAAAAAAGCAGCTACTAATAATACCGCTAATAAACCTATGTATAGGAACCAATCATTTGCAGTATCGGCATATGGCCTAAAACGGAAATAGACCACATCTGCAATCGCTATAATCATCAACAATAGTTGTACCCAATTCCACAAAGTTAATGAGCGGAAAATATTTACCCCGATTTGATGCACCGTCAGATAGGCAAAATACCCCATTTGGCAAACCATGCTAATTGTAAATCCAAGAAATACAAACCACAATAAGCCACTGATTGCTTCAGTTAGTTCACCATTAGAAAAATGCGGTCCATAAAAATTTCCCCACCGAACGATTAAACTCATAACCCCAGTGACCAAGCCGCCGATAATCAACGCTCTTAAAGCAAACTTCAACCAATTACGTATCGTCACAACGAGTGTCCTCCATTTTTTTAGAAGTTCTTGTTTCATTCTAACATGAATATTTAAAAAATCTATTTCTTCTCGTTCTCCATACATATTACACGGGCTTTTGTGAACAATAAATGAAACGACTGATACACAAAAGTGAGGGAAGGTTATGTATAAAAAAGCCATTATCTTTACATTTCTTCTTGCTCTTTTAACAGGTTGTTCCGCTGCTGCTCCTCCTCAAAGCCAATCGTATGAAGATATAAAAAAATCCACTCTAGATGCATTGCAAACAGAGGAAGGAAAAAAGGTCATACGAAAACTTCTAGAAGATCCGGCCATGAAGGATATGCTTGTGCTCGAGCATGATGATGTCAATTCTGCTATAGAGGACACATTGCTTTCTAAAAAGGCCGAAGAATATTGGAAAACCCAATTTGAAGATCCTAAATTCCGCGAAACATTTGCGAAAAGCTTGAAAAAGGAACAAAAGGATCTCCTGAAAGATTTAATGAAGGATGCCTCTTTCCAAAAAGACTTGGAACAATTTTTCTCTCAACCCGATATGCAAAAACAATTAGAAAAAATCATGAAATCAGCAAGCTCTAAAGAAGATTTAGAAAAAGTGATTGCTGAAGTCATAAAAAGCCCAATGCTACAAGAAAAGTGGGCAAAGCTAATTGAATCGTCAGGAGAAAAGTCTAAGTCTTCAGATGGCGGTGGCGGCAGTGATGGTGGCCAAGGTGGCGGTGGCGGCGGCTCCGGTAAAGGAGTTGGCGGTAAGTAAGCATGAAAAAGGGATGAAGCATTTAGCTTCATCCCTACTTTTTTACCTTAATCTTCTTGCTCTAATTTATCACTTACACGCTGTGCAATTTCTAAATAAATTTGACCTGTTGAATGATTTTTGGCATAAACAGATGGCGCAAAATCAACTTCATTCCAATCTGGTTGTCCTAAAGGTATTTGGCCAAGTAAATCAGTTCGCAATTCATCGGCTAGCTTTGGACCGCCGCCTTTTCCAAATACATATTCTTTTTCACCTGATACATCAGATTGGAACCAAGACATATTTTCAATCACACCAAGAATTGTATGCTCTGTTTTGATAGCCATAGCACCAGCACGAGCTGCTACGAATGCTGCAGTTGGGTGTGGCGTTGTTACAACGATTTCATTTGATTCAGGCAACATTTGGTGAATATCAAGCGCAACATCCCCAGTGCCAGGAGGAAGGTCTAATAATAAGTAATCTAAATCTCCCCACTCAACATCACGGAAGAATTGATCCAATACTTTGCCAAGCATAGGTCCGCGCCATACAACTGGTGCATTATTTTCGACAAAGAAGCCCATTGAAATCATTTTTACTCCAAATCGTTCCACAGGGATTATACGATTCTCTTCTACAATTGGCATAGTTTGTACACCCATCATATCCGGTACACTAAAGCCATAGATATCTGCGTCAATTAAGCCTACTTTTTTCCCTAAACGTGATAAAGCAACCGCTAAATTGACAGCGACAGTAGATTTCCCCACTCCGCCTTTACCTGACGCAATGGAGATGAATTTCACTTTATTTAAAGGCGATAACAAATCCTGTGCTTCTGCACGAGTGGCAGTTCCACGGAATTGCTCTATATTTTCTTGAGGAAGTTCTTGGAATCTGATGCCGACTGTTTTAAATCCTGCTTCCTTTAATGTATTGACGATTTCCATTTGAAGAGAAAGTTGTTCAGGTGTATTTGTTTTCGCAATCGCAATTTTTACACTGACATGTTCTTTCTCTTCTTTAATTGAAACCTCTAAAACCCCACCAGTTTCCTTTAAGGATTTATGTAGAAAAGGATCTTTTAATGCTCCCACTAATTCCAGAACTTGTTGTTCATTAATCACTGTAGACACTCCTCTATTGCGTTTGCCTTTAGTATATCATAACGCTTACAAATAAGTATTATGGCATATCTTATTCAATAGAGGATTCAGAATAACGTTCAATGCCATCCACAATTGCTTCCGCCATTTTTCGTTGATAATCAGGAGAAGACAATAGCTCTGCTTCTTCAGGATTACTTAAAAAGCCGGTTTCAACTAATACAGCTGGCATTTTCACTTTTTTCAGCAAATATACTTGCTTTATTGCTAGTGCCTCACGATTTGTATTTTTTAGGTTCTCCTTGATGGAGTCTTGGATAGAATTAGCTAACAATTCTCCTGCTGGATGCCCATTCGCATGGTAAAACACTTGAGCTCCGCGCCACTTTGTTTCAGGAATAGCATTTGCATGTATGCTTAGGAATAAATCCGGTTTTTCCTTGTTCACTAATTTTTCTCTTAAGAATATGTCTTGCTTTTTGCGTTCTCTCAAAGTGTTAAATTCAGCTTTAGGTGTATGCTCGGCGATCACATCATCATTCTTTGATCTTGTCATATATACCGTTGCGCCTTTTTTCTTTAAAAGCTTTTCCACTTCTTTCGTAATAGCCAACGTTACATTTTTTTCAATCAACTTATCTGTAGACGCCCCTCCATCAATCCCCCCATGCCCCGCATCCAATGCTATCTTGACACCACCCAAGGTCTCGGAAATAAAGAATCCGCGATTAGATGCTTTGGTCTCATACACAACTATGAAAATACAAGCTACTAAAACAACACTCCATATCATCCAACGTTTCAATCACAGACACCACCTTTTTACCATACCATATGCGGAAGACTGTCCCGATATGTCGGTAGCATAAGCAAAACAAAAACCCCTTCTCTGCTGTATGAGAAAGGGGCTTTGTTTATTAGTATTAATAAGCGCGGGCAAACCACACTGTATGTTTTGCTTCTTTGCCACAATTTAAGCATGTATGCTTTGTTGTTGGCGGATTGAATGGTATGTTTCGCGTAGTGAATTTTGTTTTTTCTTTTATCGTTTCTTCACACGCATCATCTCCACACCAGCCAGCTAAAACCCAACCAGGAATGGTTTCTTGTTCTTTAGACTTTTCTAAATGGGTTGTTAACTCATCTAATGTTTCAATATGCGTGTGTGAATTCTCTGTTCGGAAAGCTTTTGCTTTTTCTAAAAGACGCGTTTGCATCATTTCAAGTTCTTTTTCTACATGTTCAATGACAGCATCTAAAGATACCGAGACTTTTTCATCCTCATCGCGTGCTTTCATTAAAGCTTGCTGATTTTCTAAGTCACGAGGACCTAGCTCAATACGGACAGGAACACCTTTCAGCTCCCATTCATTAAATTTATAGCCGGGCGATTGATCTGAATCATCCAGACGAACACGAATACCTTTCGCTTTCAATGCTGCGAAAATTTCATCGAGTTTCTCAATAATGGCAGGATTCTTTTTCCATGGACCGACCGGAATAAGCACCACTTGTGTAGGTGCTATCTTTGGTGGCAAGACAAGGCCTTTTTCGTCTCCGTGAACCATAATAACAGAACCAATCAAACGTGTAGATGTTCCCCAAGAAGTTGTATGCACGTAAGTATGCTTGTTTTCTTTATTCAAGTATTTGATATCAAATGCTTCCGCAAATTTTGTACCTAAATAATGAGAAGTCCCCGCTTGTACAGCTTTTCCGTCTTTCATCATCGCTTCAATAGAGAAAGTATCAACCGCACCAGCAAAACGTTCTGATGGTGTCTTTTGCCCATCATAAACAGGGATAGCAAGAAGTCCTTCAACTACCTCTTTATATATAGATAGCATTTGCATCGTTTCTTTGCGTGCTTCTTCTTCATCTACATGTGCAGTATGACCTTCTTGCCACAGGAACTCGGATGTACGAATGAATGGAAGAGTTTTCTTTTCCCAACGGAAAACATTTGCCCATTGGTTAATTAAAACTGGAAGGTCTCTGTAGCTTTTAATCCAGTTTGAATATAAATGGCCAATCATCGTTTCAGAAGTTGGACGTAATGCCAAACGCTCTTCTAATTCTTCTCCTGCTGCTTCTGTCACCCAAGGAAGCTCTGGTGAAAATCCCTCAATATGATCCTTTTCTTTTTGGAAGAAAGATTCAGGAATTAACATTGGGAAGTATGCATTGCGGTGCCCCGTTTCTTTAAATCGTTTATCCATCTCCGCTTGGATATGTTCCCATATCTCATAGCTGTCAGGTTTGAATGCAATACATCCACGTACTGGAGTGTAATCAATCAAATCTGCTTTTTGAATTGTATCAATATACCATTTTGAAAAATTGTTTGTCATTTGAGACATTTTCTTTTCCTCCTTAGAAAAAATAAAAAAAGCATAAAGCGTCCAAATAAGGACGTCTTTATGCTAGTAGACGTGGTACCACCTTAGTTCGGCGTAAATAAACTTTATGCCCTCTAAACGTTTATAACGAAACGACTCGGTTAGCTTTTCACTAACATCTCCGTGGCAGGGTTCAATAAGAAGAGGTGATATAGCTTCCAGCCTAGGCTATACTTTCTGGTTCACAATTCTTATTTACTTGATCACTTCATTGATTATATATATAAACAAATATATCAACTTGTTTCAGATACTTCAATCATTAGTATCAACACAAATGCTAATTTGTATACCATATTAACATATTCTTTTTCTAATATGGATAGAAGATTTATAAGTCTGCTCCCCCTACCATTACTTTCGACGATGGATAGGGGGTTTTATAATTGGTTCTTCTATCAAATGGTTCACGATAATAACACGTTTTTCAATTGACTTTCTGATTAAATTAAAATAAACTACTAACATACTTTTTAAAAAGTACTTTGATTAAAGTATTTTAAATAAAGCATAAATGAATATAGCAAAAGGAAGGATTCAACAAATGAAGTTTACTCAATTCTTAAAAACAAAAGGGGCAATCGGAGCCATATTCATGGGCATATTTTATGCGGTTGCCATGTTAGGGATCTTCTTGCCTGGCTATTCAGCAATCCCAGGAAATATAGATAAATTACCAATTGCCATAGTTAATGATGATTCTGGTGAATACGGTGCAAAGATTGCCGATCAGTTACAAGAGAAGTTACCGTTTAAAAAAATTGAAATGGATTTAACAAATAAAAAAGCCTTAAAGGATTTAGAGCATAATGATTTAGCGTTAGTTGTACACATTCCAAAAACATTCTCTAAGAATATGCAAAAAGGTGAAACATCTTCAAGCATCGACTTTACAATCAATGAAGCCGGAGCTACAACCGTTTCCTCTTCTATCAATTCTGTCATTATGGCAATCAATAACCAATTTAGCACTCAATTTTCTCAACAGACAGCAGAAGGCATTCTAATGAACGTGAATGTACCAAAAGAGCAAGCGGCTGAATTAGCTAAAAAGATTGAAACGTCGTATGTAGGAAACGTCGTAAAAATTAACGAGATGCCAGATGGTATGAATAATAACATGTTGCCAATGTTCTTAACGATGGCTGGTTATACAGGTGCGATGATTGGTGCCATGCAATTAGTAGGCGTATTCAAGGGCAGTCGTGGAAAAGCAAGTAAAACTCGCTTATTCTGCTATGTACAATTAACAGCATTGATAGTGGCAGTAGTATCATCACTAGCCGGTACAGGGATTGCATATTTAATTAATAAACCGAGCGGTAGCCTATTCTTCAGCGTATTAGGACACCAAATTCTTAATTACATGGTCTGCTTCAACTTCACGGCTATTTTAATCTTTTTAGTTGGAGAAGTAGGCATGATTTTCAACTTACCAATTTTACTCATTCAAACACTAGCAAACGGCGCGACTATTTCCCGCGATATGATGTACTTGCCTTATAAATGGATGAGCTATATTTCACCAATGTATTACTCTGTACAAGGATACTTTGCTGACTTATACGGAAGTATCAGTGCAAGTCCATATATTTGGTCAATGGTTGCAGTCGGTGCAGCTGCTATGTTGATTAACATTGGGATTGTTGCATTTATTCACAAACCTATCCCAGTAGAGGAATCTTCCACTGAAACAGACAAATTAAAGAATTCGTCTGAAGCAACTATCTAGTTTTTGTTACAATAGAGTTAACATGCTTCTTGAAGGAGTGTTAGTATGTCTATTCAAATCTTTATATTGAGCAAACTGATGGAGGGTGCCAACTACCCTTATAAATTAAAAAAACACCTATCCGATCCAATTCCATTAGATCAAATAGCTGGATTAACAGAAAGTAAGCTATATTATAATTTTGACTCCCTAGCTAAAAAAGGGTTGATTGAAATTATTGAAATTAAAAAAGAAGAAAATCGACCAGATAAGCAAGTATTTGCGATTACCGAAAAAGGTCGCGAAGAGCTGCCCAAGCTCATATACAAGTTATTTGAGAATGCCAAAGAAATTACAGATATGGTCGTGGGCATAGCAAATATCAAATATGTGAACCGAGAAAAAGTAATTGAGATATTAGAAAAGAAAGCTCGAACTATTGAAAGCCAATGGGCGCACGTAATTGGGTTCAAAGACCAGATTGAGCTAGATGAAGATAGTGAGAAGTTTGTAAACTACATGACAGGTTATGTATCAACTAAAACGGAACACACGATTCTCTGGCTAGAGGAACTAATTAATCGAATTCAACAAGGGCAGCTATAACAGATGAAAGCAGTCAGTTTTCCTAATAAAGGAGAACTGGCTTTTTTCTAACATTAATTTGATAAGAACTTATATATCAAACCTCTTTCCGTTGCTATATCAGAAAGAGGTTTTTATGATAAATATGCATGTTCAATTTTGTACATCAAACAAGATAATGATACGATGGCTCATTCTACCAAGGCCCAGGCAATATTGTTTTTAAAAACACGTAAACGAGCTAATTCTCCTTGTATCAATACCAAAAATCACCCAGGTCCAACCAGTCCATCTGAAACCTGAAACGGATCTTGAACCTACGAAAATAGGATAGTACCAAAATGCGTCACCATTGTTTAGCCATACGTACGTATTACGGAACAGACACATTCTAATTGCTCCTGGATCTACTGCTAATGGCGAAACAGTTGTTGACTGTTGCGGAGTAAATGATGGGGGCGGAGCAGTTGGTGCCTGTGAAGTGCCTGGCGTTCCAGGAAATGATGGTCCTGGAGAACTTGGTATCCCCGGTATTCCTGGAAATGAAGACCCTGGAAAACTTGGCATTCCTGATGACCCAGGGAAACTTGGAAATTGGAATGGATTATTCATTTTAAAAATCACCACCTTAAATAAAACTCTAAAGTAGTGTATGTTGTATTGTCCTTTTGTGTTCAATTACTCTCAGATCAAATAGAGTACCAATTGATACAAAATAAAAAAAGAATACCCTGATATATGGGCATTCTTACTGTTTTTATTTTTTTTGCTTCGGATCTAGGATGGATCTTAATTCCTTTATATCCTCTTCAGATAAATTATCCTCCTGAATAAACTGTACTAACATAGACTTCAGTGTGCCGCCATAAATACGTTTAATAAACGATTCTGCCTCAGCACGCTGACATTCATCCTGCTCATACAGCGGAAAAAACGTATACACCCTTTGTTCTTTATTTACTCCCACGACTTCTTTTTTAACAAGACGATCTAAGAGCGTACGTATTGTTTTTGATTTCCAATCAGTTCGTTTCTGTAGGGCGGAGATTACATCATTTGCAGTAAGCGGCGCCTCTTTCCAAAGCACCGTCATCACTTCCCATTCAGACTCTGATATATTGGGAATATTTTTAGACATCATACAACCTCCTTTAGTAGATCAATAATTAATATATCCCCATGTCCTTTAAAATGGACAAAGTTATTTCTGCCGCCTTTTTACCCGATGCCTTTTCTTTTCTCTGAATATTGGTTGCAAAGAAATACGTATTCTTCCCATTCTCAATATATCCAATGAACCAACCATTCACTTCTTTGTTATTTACAACGCCTGTACCCGTTTTTCCAGATAGCAGTACCCCATTTTTTTGCTCAAGTTTGATTGCCTTTTTAACCGCTTGGACGTTTTTATCCTTAAACCCTAGCCGATTAGTATAGAAATTTTTTAATAACTGTACTTGTTCAACTGGTGATATTTTTAAAGATGATTCTAGCCAATATTGACTGATCCCGCCCGACATGTCGGAATTGCCATATTTCATTCGTTTTAAATAAGATTCAATGATTGCAGTCTGATTTCGCCTATCTAACTCTTGAAAATACCAGCTCACTGAATTTTTCATCGCAGTCGACAAATTTTGTTTTGAATTCCAAGAATCAAAAGGATACTTGGTCCCATTCCATTTTAGGCTAGAATTTTCACCTGATATAATATCGGACTCCAATCCGATTAATGCACTATAAATCTTGTAAGTAGAATCCGGAGAAACTCGAAGTGTACTTCTATTTTTATTATATATTTTATATTGGTCAGCCTGGTTATCGTATAAGACAAAGCTTCCATCATACCCCTTGAAAAGATTACTCGGATCCAAATAACTAGTCTTTTCACTCGTAAACTCATAACGATTCTGGTTCTGAGCCATAGCTGAAATGAATGGAACCTGACTCCCCACCAATATGCCTAACATCATAAAAACCACTATACTCTTCAGTTTCAAAAGCTTCGATTCCTTTGTATAACAAGCAATATGCTCTATACGGCTTTTCATTTGCTTTTTGAAGCCATTAAATTGATTGGCTAAAATTAGGTTTTTCTGCTGCGAGACTTTCTCTATAAAATGGATAATCGTCAGCCCATATTCTTTGTGATAATTCTCATCTAAGGAAGCTAAAACTGCATAATCGCAGGTGATTTCCCGATCCAATCGCATCTTTCGAAAAGCTAGCCAAACTAGTGGATTGAACCAGTAAATAATTTGGAAAAAGAGGATAAGGTAATTTACAACTGTATCTTTATATTTATAGTGATTAAGTTCATGTAGCAAAATATATTTGATTTCATCTTTTGACAGCCATTGATCAAATTTAGAAGGCAATACAACATAATTTCTTAGAAGACCTATTATCATCGGAGAATCGACAAGCTTTGACTCTCCTACTGCTATCTGTCCCGATATACCTAATTGCTTTTTGCACTGTTCAAATAAAAACAGTATATCTTTATTTACTAAGGGGGATGTTGTTCGTTTAATTTTCTTTATATCAAGCCAAGCAATTATTGCTAGCCATAACATAACTAGCATTCCTGCGATCCATATATAAGTTAATACCGTCCCCAGAAATTCTATATTAATGCGATGAATAGATAAGGAATAATCCTGTATCCAATTCGAATGTTGAGCATCTTCAATATTCGCCAACACTGGTTTTTGTTCATTATGTCGGTTGACACCCAAATCGATAGAAGGATATTTAATAGGCAGTAACTGAAAAGGAAGAAATGGCAGAATCAAGGCCACCATCAATAAAAACCACATATGATATTTCCCTTTTACAGATAACTGCTTTTGGAAAATCTTCCTTCCCAGCATAATTCCTATAACCGTTAAAGAAGAAACTATAAAACAAATGATGAAGTATGTAAAAAGCAATGTTTTCACCTCTTTTATTCATTCGAAGAAGTTAAATAAATTCTCTCTAAAACTACAACTGTAATATTCAAATATTATCATGACGGTTATGGTTTATCAAACACCCTTTCTACTTATGCATTCTGTAATTCCCCTCTTGTTAAAAAAGGTTGACCAACAAGGATTACAGTTGTAGTATTGTATTACACTTGTAATACATATGATTTGAAAGGTGGAGACGATTTAATCTATTTAAGACAATAATGATGAAATAGAAATGAGGTTATAACTTGAAGAAATTAACGAATACATTATGTAGACTAAATAAAACCCTCTTTTTATCTTTGCTAGGTTTAATCCTGCTAGCTGGTTGCACGAATGCAACTAATTCTTCTGCTGCTTCACCTGAGCATAAAACCACTAAGGAAAAAGGCACGCATACTGAAGAAGCTTTCAAAAAGCTGGAGAGTGAGTTCGATGCCCGTCTTGGTGTTTATGCGATTGATACGAAAACAAAAAAGAGTATCAGCTATCAATCAGATGAACGATTTGCTTTTGCTTCTACTTACAAAGCACTTGCCACAGGTGCCATGCTTAAGCAAAAATCCATGAAGGATCTTGATAAGATTATCACTTACACTAAGGAAGATTTGGTCACCTATTCACCTATCACTGAGAAATACGTAGATACAGGAATGACAGTGAAGGATATTGCGACTGTTGCTATCCGGTATAGTGACAATACAGCAGGAAACCTACTTTTCAATGAATTAGGAGGTCCTACTGGATTTGAAAAAGCCTTAAGGAAGATGGGAGATAAGGTAACACAGTCTAATCGTTTGGAACCTGAATTAAACCTTACCACTCCCGGAGACCTTCGTGATACAAGTACACCGAGAGCACTTGCATCAAATCTTCAAAAATTCGTGATTGGTGATGTACTTCCTACAAAGAAGAAGGCACTCCTAACCGATCTGCTAGTTGGGAACGCCACAGGGGACACATTAATACGTGCAGGTGTACCTAAGGATTGGGTTGTTGCTGATAAAAGTGGAGCAGGGGTCTACGGAACACGTAATGACATTGCTGTTGTTTGGCCACCCGATAGAAAACCAATAGTAATCGCTATCCTTTCTTCTCGCAATACGAAGGACGCAACCTATGATGATGCTCTTATTGCAAAAGCTGCGAAAGTTGTAGTAAACGCTTTAAAATAATATACAAAATAGGACTGAGATCTTTCCGTTCATCATGGTTATACTTGGCCATGTTTATTATAGATTTTATTTTTAAAACCCAACTGCTTTCTTGTGGAAGTTAGTTGGGTTTCTTAATTAATTAATTATTTATCCATATGTTACTCGGCCATTAATTCTTGATTTATTCAAATTTACTCATAAATAATCAAAAAACCCTTTCTCGGTATTTCGAGAGTGGGTTTGAACACATTGATTCATACAAAAATCCTATTATCCAATCAAGAAAGCACCGTACCATAATGCTTTGGTTCCTGTTCCCCATATAACTTCGTTACTGCTTCATCAACTGCATCCCATCCAGTCGTGTTAACTTCTTTCGTCATTATTTACCTTCCATTTTAAAATGTGTTTATTGTTATCCTTTTCTCGATTGGAAAAGCAATCATCCCTTACACAAGTTTCTATAATATGTATAAATTATAATGATAAATCAGCCTAATTGTAACATATGGTAAAATTGTTCAATCATCATAACTGCCTTTATTGAAATAGTGATCTCTTCTGTTCTTTATGCAATATTTCTACGTGTTACATAGTGTCTGGATTACTAAATAAACAAAAAAGAATGCAACAGCAAAATTTTCTGCCCTCCGTTCTGGCATCAATTCCCCTGTAATTAATTGAGCAAGCTTCTTTGCAACCTCTTTATTTAAAACGAATGCTCCTTTCACATAAATGACGATGCAGAGGAGGTTACAAATGTACAACTATATATACTTTTGATAAACTTTTTGAAAACTTTTTCTATTCATGATAGGGTGGAGTTGTCCTAAAAAAGGCATTTAATAGAGTTTGAGTCTTCTTAGTTTAAAAATTTAAAAGAAAGAGAGCGATTGTGATTGAGTCGGTAACATCAAAAAAGATGATGAAGATTTTGTTATTTTTAATCAGTGTTATAGCAGGTGTCTTGCTATATGTAGGATTCTTTATGAATATCTTGCCTATGTTTTTTGCTAACATGGAGAATATTGAAAAGAACATCTTAGCAATTTTTATAATAACTTTCACTGTCTATGTATTATTGAGCATCATATTTAACCTGGACACTAAAACTGATAGATATATACTCCTGGCACTCTATCTACTGGTTTTAGTATTAGGCTTACTTCGCCCTGATCAGCAATATTCCGCGGAAATTGGATTATATGCCTGGAATCCGTTTGGATTTATTTCTGATATTAAAAGTGATCATTTTTCACTGATTGTTATGGTTATTAATCTCTTAATATTTTTACCAATGTACTTTTTATTAGCATACACAAACATATTAAAAACGTTTATGAAGAGATTAATTGCTTTTGAAGTGTTTGCAATTTTAATCGAATATTTACAAGCTCAATTAAAAGTCGGTATTTTCGACTTAGCCGATATATT
Organism: Rummeliibacillus sp. GQ308; assembly: GCF_059759115.1. Taxonomy (NCBI): domain Bacteria; kingdom Bacillati; phylum Bacillota; class Bacilli; order Caryophanales; family Caryophanaceae; genus Rummeliibacillus; species Rummeliibacillus sp. GQ308. The sequence continues at coordinate 13,735 of NZ_JCAXDQ010000004.1, forward strand.
TTTATATAACGTGAGTTTTCTTATCGGATATATACTTTTTTTACCAGTTTTTAAAAATTTAAGAAAGCGATTTAGGACAAACATTGAATGAGATATGGAATCGTGTAAACATTCTTTTTTGTACTTGTAATTTTGTGCTTAGGTTTAAGTATAATTGGAATGTTCAGCTGTAGCTTTTACTATCATTTACGATGATATATTACTAGATACATATGAAATTATTTTATAAATTATTGGGAGGTAGAAATGGAACAAAAGTTAATTGACCAATTAAACGAGTGGCATGAATCAGATGAACATCAACGAATTATCGATTTCCTTTTAACAATTTCTGATGAAGAACAGGACTATGACTCAATCAGCCTTTTGGCCAGAGCCTATACCAGTATGGGGCTTTACGAAGAAGCGCTCTATCACTTTGATAAAATTTCTGAGGCTGGCAAACAGGATTCTCTCTGGCATTATCGGGTAGGGTTTGCTTTATATTATTTAATGCGTTATGAGGAATCAGCTCAAGCCTTTAGCAGAGCTGATCAACTAGACTCTGGAGATCAATATACAGAGTATTTTTTAACACGGAGCAGCCAGAAAGCGGAGAAGCAGAAAAGAGAAAAACTTCGCCTTTCCAAAAAGAAAGCTTCCATGGCACGTGGCGAATCAGTCAATGGGAAAGTTCTTTTTTCGGATATGTTTTTAGCTAATTTCTGGGAGGACAGCGAGTATGCGAGAGAGTCTTATCAATCTGAGCTACCGACAGATGAACTAATTGATTCGATAGAGAAAGAGCTTGGATACAAGCTTCCTTCTTCTTATATTGATTTGATGAAGCAACGGAATGGCGGTGTGCCGAACAACACCAACTTCCCAACAACGGAACCCACTTCCTGGGCAGAAGATCATATTGCCATTACAGGGATCATGGGAATTGGCCGTATGAAAAGCTATTCTCTGTGCGGAGACTTAGGTAGCCAATTTATGATTGATGAATGGGGATACCCTGATATTGGTGTGGTAATTTGTGATTGTCCTTCAGCCGGACATGATGTTGTTATGTTAGACTATCGAGCTTGCGGTATAGATGGTGAACCAGAAGTTGTTCATGTCGATCAAGAAGACGATTATGAAATTACCTTCCTTGCCGATAACTTTGAAGAGTTTATCAAAGGCCTTGTGAACGATGAAGAATATGATACTTCTGAGGAAGACAAAGAAGAAGATCTGGATAAAGTAGCACATGGCAAATTTTCTCCTCTGCTTGAGGAACTGTGCTCAAGGGTAATCGAAGTAGACCAAGTTGAACAGAAAATCCGCACTATCTGTACACAGATTTGTGAAGAGAAAGGCAATTTTTCTTTTCAAGCTGATGAATTATCGTATCTCATGTATGATGTCCAATTCTGGTTGTATACGAAGTCCTATCCAGACACCAGTCGTGATCAATATGTGGCAGCCTACCCCAAAATAATTGCATTTGGCGGAGAATTTGGTCAAGGCGGATATGCTCCCTCTTTCATTACAGATTGGCTGGATGTCCGCAAAAAAGAAGAACGGATTATACAGGACCACGGGATTATTCGGTTTACTGATTCATATTCAGAAGAAGTTATAAATAAGTTACAAGAAGCCTAAGTTGTGTATACCTCTATAATGAACGGAGCTCGCTTTAAAAGCGGGCTCTTCTCCTTGTAATCTCCTATCTAAAATTATATATCTATACGTTTCCTCTCACTCAGCCTTGTTATAGATTTCATATCTGTTTGAGGTTACTGATTTAACTTCTTCTGAGCAAGCTCTATATGTAACAAAGTTTCTTCTACTTTCTGAGAACGTCCTTTGATCGGGCCTACTACACCTGCTTATTGTTACCATCATCCTCCCAGAAGCAGACTGGACAAATACCATATTCCCCTCGCTGTACTAATGTCTCATAATTACAGCAAGAACAAGGTAGAAATCTTTCTGCGTAACCTTCAACCACAATATGACTCCCCACTATTCCTGATATGAGTTTAGATATATACTCGTTAGCCATTACATAGAAACTGCCTTCTGCTCCTACAAGTATAATTCATTATATCGGAAGTCCATCACATAGTTTGTTAATACTGCAAAAAAGTTTCAACAATAAAAAAGACCCCCAGCCAAATGACTGAGAGTCTTGAAACGCCAAAATTAACGTTTTGAGAATTGAGGTGCGCGACGAGCGCCTTTAAGACCGTATTTTTTACGTTCTTTCATACGTGGGTCACGAGTTAGTAAACCTGCTGATTTAAGTGCTGGACGGAAATCAGGGTCAACTGTTAGCAACGCACGAGCAATACCGTGGCGGATTGCGCCAGCTTGGCCAGTGAAACCACCGCCGTTTACGTTTACGTGAATATCGTAGCTACCTAGTGTTTCAGTTGCTACTAATGGTTGTTTAATTACTTCGCGTAGTGATGCGAATGGGACGTAGTTTTCAACGTCACGGTTGTTAATAACGATTTTGCCTTCGCCTGGTACTAAACGTACGCGGGCAATTGAGCTTTTACGACGGCCTGTGCCGATATATTGAACTTGTGCCAAGGTTGTATCCTCCTCTAATTATTATCCGCGAAGCTCGTAAGCTTCTGGTTTTTGTGCAGCGTGTGGGTGTTCAGAACCTGTGTATACGTGCAATTTGCCGAACATTTGACGACCTAAAGTGTTTTTAGGAAGCATGCCTTTAATTGCTAACTCAAGCATTTGAGTTGGGTATTTTTCTTTCATTTCACCAGCAGTACGTTGTTTCAAACCACCAGCAAATTGAGTGTGACGGTAGTAAATTTTGTCTCTTAATTTGTTACCAGTTAATTCGATTTTGTCTGCATTGATGATGATCACGTGATCACCTGTATCAACGTTTGGTGTATAGATTGCTTTATGTTTACCACGTAAAATAGCAGCTACTTCAGAAGCTAAACGACCAAGAGTTTGGCCTTCAGCGTCTACTACTAACCATTTACGTTCTACTTCGTGACCTTTAGCCATGAATGTTGTACGCATTTTAGTATCCTCCTACAATTCAAATGATTGTTCTATTGTCTGTTCCAATTGTTTTCTTTATCCTCAAAAGCTAAGATTCGGGGCTTATCTTGTGGGGTAATGAAAATACCATATGTCATCTTAACCCAAATAGAATTATAAGTCAAGCATTTCAAGAAAAACACCTGGTCATGTTGCTTTCGCTTTAATAGCTCACTTTTTCAAGGTACAAACCTTGTGCTGGCGCAGTTTTGCCGGCATTCCCTCTATTCATTGAAGCGATGATCTCAGGCAATTGTTCTGGATTTCTTTTTCCGGTCCCAACTTCCCATAAAGTACCTGCTATAATTCGTACCATATTGTACAAAAATCCATTCCCTTCAATCACCATGTGCAACTCATCCTGATGCCATTCAAATTCTAATAGAGTGACTGTACGCACTTTATCTTTTACACTCGTATTCGCTGCACAAAAGCAAGAAAAGTCATAGGTGCCAATAATGTGCTGAGCTGCTTCTATCATCTTTTTAATATCAGGCCTTACTCCATTAGTAGGCGTGACGTAAAATCGCCTAAAAGGGCTTTGTATGGCTTCACAGGACCATATGTAGCGATATCTCTTACTCACTACCTTATAGCGTGCATGAAAATCCTCAGGTACTTCTTCCATCTCTTTTATACGAACATCTGTCGGCAATTGGACATTTAGTGCTTTTCTATAACTATCAAGTGGAATATCCAATGATGTATCGAAGTGGATTACTTGCCCTGTCGCATGTACCTTGGCATCTGTTCTGCCGCTTGCCGTAACATTTACTTTGGTTCCTTTATGCATCTTTGTTAAGACTTTTTCTAGCTCTTCTTGTACTGTGCGCTGATTGGGCTGCACTTGATAACCAGAAAAGTTTGTACCGTCATAGGCAATGGTCGCTTTCAACCTTTTTTCCATCTGTCCATTCTCCTATATCTTTAACTGTATTTTCTCAAATAAATCAACACAGCACCCATTACAACAATTGATAGCACGGCAATTGTATCTCTAACGTGCCATTTCAATTGGCGGTAACGCGTTCTTCCCTCTCCGCCGCGATAACCGCGTACTTCCATAGCCGTAGCAAGGTCCTCAGCACGTTTAAAGGCACTGACGAACAATGGCACCAATAATGGGACAACAGCCTTTATACGCTCTTTAATTGGTCCTGATGTAAGGTCTGAACCTCTTGCTGTTTGTGCTTTCATAATCTTATCTGTCTCGTCCATTAAAGTAGGGATGAAGCGTAGAGAAATGGACATCATCAATGCCAATTCATGAATCGGCAACTTTAATTTTTTCAATGGGTTTAATAACACTTCCATACCATCCGTAATGGATATAGGTGAAGTCGTCAGTGTTAAAACCGTCGTAACAAAAACAAGTACTAAAAAACGGACGGAAATGAAGATCCCTTGGCGGAGGCCTTCTTCATAAATCGTAATAAACTTCCAATGATAAAGTATATCCCCTTCTTTGGTGAAGAAAATATGCAAGAAGAAAGTGAACGCCATTAAAATCAAAATGGGCTTTAAACCATTGATCAAAAAATAAAGCTTAATTCTAGACAAAAGAATAATTAGTATTGTAAAGATGAGCAACGCAGCATACGTAGCTATGTTATTCGCGATAAAAACAATAAAGATAAAGGCAAATACAAATATAAGCTTTGCTCGTGGATCCAACCTATGGACAAAAGAGTCACCCGGGATGAAACGGCCAAATATAAGCTTATCCATCATGATTGATTCCGCCTTTCTTGAAGCCATTCAGAAATCATTGATGCAAACTCTTCCTCTGTAAGGCATAATTTTGGAAATGAGAAGCCTGCCTTTTGTTCTAGCTGCTTCTGAAAGTGAATAATCTGCGGAACTTCGAGACGGTAATTTGACAGTGTTTCGATATCGCTAAAGATTTCTCTTGGCGTCCCTGTTAAAACGCATCGCCCTTCATGCATAATAGCAATTTGGTCCGCATAGCGAGCGGCATCTTCCATACTGTGTGTTACAAGAATGGTGGTCAAATTGCGTTTTTGGTGTAGTTGATAAAATAAGTCCATAATTTCTTTACGCCCTCTAGGGTCAAGCCCTGCCGTCGGTTCGTCCAAGACAATGACATCAGGCTCCATTGCTAAGACGCCAGCAATTGCCACACGGCGCATTTGTCCGCCAGATAAATCAAATGGCGACTTTTCTAGCACTGCTTCTGGCAAACCAACCAACTTGACCAAGTCACGAGCCTTTTCCATAGCTTCTTTTTCAGGAACACCAAAATTCATCGGCCCAAAGATAATATCCTTTAGCACCGTCTCCTCAAATAATTGATGTTCTGGAAACTGAAAAACAATCCCTACCTTTTGGCGAATCGGTCGCAAATCTTTTTCTTTTTTGCCTGCCGTAATTACTTTATCACCAATCTGTATAGAACCCTCTGTAGGCTTTAATAAAGCATTGAGATGTTGAAGGATTGTTGATTTACCAGAACCAGTATGTCCAATAATCGCTTGATAGCTACCAGAAGCTATGGCTAAATCCACATCAAATAAAGCCCTTTTTTCAAACGGTGTGCCAGGGGCATAGGCAAAACTTAATTTTTGAAGTTTGATATCCATAAATCATTCACCAACTCTTCTTCTGTCATAGGTTCGCCGCTAAGGTTAACACCGTTTATTTGCAAAAGCTTACCCAGCTTTAAAGCAAAAGGCAAATCAAGACCCAATTCCACTAATTGATCACCCATTGCAAAAATCTCAGACGGCGTTCCTTCTGCAAATTTCTTTCCGCCATTCATAAATAATAAGCGGTCTGCCATCATGGCTTCTTCTAAATCGTGCGTAATAGACAAAACTGTTAACCCTGTTTTCTCGCGTAGTTCTCGTACAATAGATAGCACCTCTTGTCTTCCTTGAGGGTCAAGCATAGACGTAGCTTCATCCAAAATAAGCATTCTTGGTTGCAACGCAAGAGCGCCCGCAATAGCTACACGCTGTTTTTGACCTCCAGATAGGTGACTTGGTTCATGATTCAAAAAGCCATCCATATTCACCTGCTTTAAAGCTTCTCTAACACGCTTCACCATTTCTTCATGTGGCACACCATTATTCTCTAATGCAAACGCAACATCATCTTGAACTGTTGCACCGACAAATTGGTTATCTGGATTTTGAAATACCATTCCAATTTGAGAGCGGCTATTCCACAAGTTATCCTCGTTTAGTGGTTCTCCAATTACTTCTACCGTTCCATTTTGAGGAAAAATTAATCCATTAATAAGACGGGCAATCGTAGACTTACCTGATCCATTGTGCCCTACAATGGCAATCCACTCGCCCTCTTGAACACTAAATGAGACATCTTCAATCGCATTCTTAATTGAACTGTCTTCAGGGGCATATGTAAACGTAACGTTGTTCAATGTTAGTATTTCTCGCATGTGCTTATACTCCTCTCGCTAAACTGTTCTTGGCTCTGCTCAACTCATTCTTAACTTACATTGTTTTATGTATGAATGCTAGTCAAACATTTTAAAGTGTAAAAAAATACGACTTTGTCCATTAAGGCAAAAGTCGATTCAGATATCCAGCTATTATAAATAAAAAAGCGCGCACCCCATTCAGAGAAATGCGCTTTGAGATCTCACGTAAAAAGGTTGCTCAGGCCTTTAACGGGAACGGGGTACGTAGAGCTAAACGAGACAGCATAAGGTGCTGCTCATCATAACACTCAGCTTTTAAATTTGTCGTATAAATCTTCTATTTGGAAAAAAGAGGGTGTAAGTCAGTTCAAAATATGATGAACAATTACACCCTCAATTAATCGTTATACTTAAACTAATTCAATTACAACGACTGGTGCACCATCACCGCGGCGTGGTCCAACTTTCATAATACGAGTATAACCGCCTTGACGGTCAGCGTAGCGAGGTGCTACATCATCAAACAATTTTTGAAGTGCAAAAACTGTTGATTCATTACCTTCAGCATCTGTTGAAGTAGCTACTTCACGACGGATAAATGCAGCAGCTTGACGGCGTGCGTGCAAATCACCGCGTTTACCTAAAGTAATCATTTTTTCAACTACTGATCGTAATTCTTTCGCACGAGTTTCTGTAGTTTCAATGCGTTCATTGATGATTAAGTCAGTTGCTAAATCACGCAGCATCGCTTTACGTTGAGAACTTGTACGTCCAAGTTTTCTGTAACCCATGGATATTTCCCTCCTTTATACACTTACTGATCTAAGTTATTTTATATACGCTTAGTCTTCTTCTCGTAATCCTAAACCAAGCTCTTCTAACTTGTATTTAACTTCTTCTAATGATTTACGTCCTAAGTTACGAACTTTCATCATATCGTCTTCAGACTTGTTAGCAAGTTCTAAGACAGTATTAATGCCAGCACGTTTTAGGCAGTTGTAAGAACGGACAGAAAGATCAAGTTCTTCAATCGTCATCTCTAAAACTTTTTCTTTTTGGTCTTCTTCTTTTTCAACCATGATTTCAGCAGTTTTTGCTTCATCCGTTAAACCAACGAAGATGTTTAAATGCTCGGTTAAAATCTTAGCTCCGAGCGAAATCGCCTCTTTTGGACCGATGCTGCCATCTGTCCACACATCAAGTGAAAGTTTGTCGTAATCAGATGATTGTCCAACACGAGTATTTTCAACTGTATAGTTGACGCGTGAAACTGGAGTGTAAATAGAGTCGATCGGGATCACGCCGATAGGAAGATCCTCACGTTTGTTTTGATCAGCTGAAGTATATCCACGTCCGCGTTGCGCATACATACGCATACGAAGATGGCCGTTAGTAGCAACCGTTGCAATGTATAGATCTGGGTTCAATACTTCTACATCACTGTCATGAGTAATATCAGCAGCAGTTACTGCTCCGTTACCTTTAAAATCAATTTCGATAACTTTTTCTTCATCGGAATAGATTTTCAAAGCTAGCTTTTTAATGTTCAAAATAATTGATGCAACATCTTCTACAACACCCTCAATAGTAGAGAATTCGTGAAGTACGCCGTCAATTTGGATTGAAGTTACAGCAGCTCCTGGTAAAGAAGACAGAAGGATACGACGTAGTGAATTACCCAAAGTAGTTCCATACCCACGTTCAAGTGGTTCTACAACAAATTTGCCGTATTTTAAATCATTGCTGATCTCAACGGTTTCAATCTTTGGTTTTTCAATTTCGATCATTCAATTTACCCTCCTTCAAAACATCGAATATATGGTATTATTTCCATCATAAAATCGAATGCTAACCAATCAAAATGATTATATTCTAATTGCGTATAAAAAGTGTACTCAATACGTTAGTGAGTTGCAACTATTATACACGACGACGTTTTGGTGGGCGGCAACCATTATGAGGAACTGGAGTTACGTCTTTAATTGCAGTCACATCTAAGCCAGCAGCTTGTAGTGCACGGATAGCAGCTTCACGACCAGCACCAGGACCTTTAACAGTTACTTCTAAAGTTTTTAAACCATGTTCGATAGACGTTTTAGCAGCAGTTTCAGCAGCCATTTGTGCAGCGAATGGTGTAGATTTACGTGAACCTCTAAATCCTAGTGCACCAGCTGAAGACCAAGAAACAGCATTACCTTGCATGTCAGTGATGGTTACAATTGTATTATTAAATGTAGAACGGATGTGTGCGATACCGGATTCGATATTCTTTTTCACACGACGTTTACGAGTTTGTTGTTTACGTGCCATGTTAAGAAGAAACCTCCTTTACCTATTATTTTTTCTTGTTAGCTACAGTTTTACGTGGACCTTTACGAGTACGAGCATTGTTTTTAGTATGTTGTCCTCGAACAGGCAAGCCACGACGATGACGGATACCTCGGTAAGAACCGATTTCCATTAATCGTTTAATGTTAAGAGAAGTTTCGCGACGTAAGTCACCTTCTACTTTGTATTTATCAATTTGTTCACGGATTTTGTTTAATTCGTCTTCAGTTAAATCGCGAACACGAGCATCTTCTGAAACACCAGCATCTGCAAGAACTTTCTTAGCAGTAGTGTTTCCGATACCAAAAATGTATGTTAATGAAATTACAACGCGTTTTTCGCGTGGAATATCAACACCAGCAATACGTGCCATGTATGATGTACACCTCCTTGGAATTATCCTTGTTTTTGTTTATGCTTAGGATTTTCGCAAATTACCATTACTTTACCGCGTCGGCGAATAACTTTACATTTTTCGCAGATCGGTTTCACAGATGGTCTCACTTTCATCTAACCTAACCTCCTTAGTGGTCCGGAGTGCAAAAGATTATTTAAAACGGTATGTGATACGACCGCGAGTTAAGTCATACGGAGATAGTTCAATTGTTACTTTATCTCCAGGCAGGATTCGAATAAAGTGCATACGAATTTTACCCGATACATGGGCAAGCACTGTATGACCATTTTCTAATTCTACCTTAAACATCGCGTTTGGCAAAGTTTCAACAACTGTGCCTTCGATTTCAATTACATCGTCTTTCGCCATCGACCCTGTCTCCCTTCTATATATATATGCAATTCAGATCTATGATCAAATTCTGCAGAATTTGTTGCAACAGTAGCCTGCTTGCTCAACATATGTTTAGACTATATGAGAGATGTTCGAAAGACGCTCATCAGGCTTCGCTTCTCGAACCAAGACTATGTGCCACAGGATGGCCCTGATACCCACACGTTCCCCGGCTACTTTAGATGAGATCCTGCATACCCGTTTACACAGATACTTTTCCACGAAACCCATTATACCACCCTAAATAAAGAATCCCAACTTATCTATTCTATTATTCATTGGCGTATAGACCGGGTACAATATGCTTTTGCAGCTCTCGAAAATATCATTCCGTCATGCTACCGCATACTCCCGCGGTTGCAGATATCTGCGCCCTCTGGCGGGTATTAGTTGCGGTTACCTTTTAAAAGAGCATCAACCTCAGCAAATACATCATTGATATCTTGCTGACCATTAATGTTAGTTAAAATATGTTTTTCTCGGTAAAAGTCAAGCAACGGTTGAGATTGCTTAATATTCACTTCAAGGCGGTTGTTAACCGTTTCCGGATTATCATCTGCCCGTTGGTAAAGCTCTCCACCGTCTTTATCACATATTCCCGCCTCTTTTGGAGGGTTGAAAATAAGATGATAAGAGGATCCACATACTTTACAGATACGGCGGCCAGTCAATCGTTTGACTAAATCATCTTGTTCAACTTCGATGTTAATCACGTGTTCAACCTTTTTGCCTAGGTCAGCTAAAATTTGATCTAAAGCTTCAGCTTGTGCTGTTGTACGCGGGAATCCATCAAGTAGAAATCCTTTGTCACAATCAGCTTCGCTTAGGCGTTCTCGAACAATGCCAATTGTCACTTCATCAGGAACTAATGCTCCTTGATCCATGAATGACTTTGCTTGCAACCCTAATTCTGTACCGTTTTGAATAGCGGCACGGAACATATCACCTGTAGAAATATGAGGGATACCGTATTTCTCAACAATTTTATCTGCTTGCGTACCTTTTCCGGCACCTGGCAAACCCATTAAAACAATATTCATACGGAGTCACCTCCATTATTAGTATGAAGGTTTTTAGGAACGTGGCCGTTCCAAAAAACCAACCTTATTTCATAAAACCTTTGTAGTGGCGTTTAACAAGTTGTGATTCTAATTGTTTCATCGTTTCAAGAGCAACACTTACTATAATTAGTAAACTAGTGCCACCAATTTGAGCAGATGAAGGTAGATTCGCAATATTGATAAACAAGATTGGTAGAACAGAAATCACTGATAAGAAAATCGCACCTACAAATGTTAAACGGTATAAAACAGCTGTTAGATAATCCTGTGTGCTTTTTCCTGGGCGAATGCCAGGGATATAGGCACCTTGTTTCTTAAGATTATCAGCAACCTTTTCAGGATTTACTTGAACAAACGCATAGAAATATGTGAAAGCGACAATTAGCGCTACATATATGATCATCCCAATAGGTTGAGAGTAATCAAACGTTTTTTCAATAAATCTTGTAACACTTGTATCTCCAAAGAAAGTAGCAATGGTTCTAGGCGTTACAAGGAATGCAACTGCAAAGATAATTGGAATAACTCCGGCAGAGTTAACTTTCAATGGTAAGTGTGATTGTTGAGCTCCACGTTGCGCCCCAGTACCTTTAGCATATTGAATAGGGATTTTACGATTCGCTTGTTGAACGTAAGTAACCCCGACAACAATTGCCAATGCAGCAAGAGCAATCAACACCAGCGTAATAATGTTGATGAACAATTGATCACCAGCATTTTCAAACTGTTGAGCATAAATTTGGTTCACTGTATTTGGTAATGCAGCAACGATCCCAGCGAAGATGATAATGGAAATACCATTTCCCACACCTTTTTCTGTAATCTGTTCGCCTAGCCATAATAAGAATGCAGTTCCAGCAGTTAACACGATTGCAATTGTAATGTAAGTCATTACTCCTTCTTCTCTAATCAATGAACCGCCGTACATACGGTTAAAACCGTAAGACATAGCGATTGATTGAATGAAAGCAAGGACAATTGCGAAATATCGTGTGAATTGAGAAATCTTCTTGCGTCCCACTTCACCTTGTTTTGACCACTCGGTAAACTTTTTCACTACATCCATTTGCAACAGTTGAACAATAATTGATGCTGTAATGTAAGGCATTATCCCCATAGCGAATATAGAGAAGTTCTTAAGAGCTCCACCGCCAAAAGTATTTAGGAAACCGACTAGGTTATACTGGTCAGTTTGCTGTAATACTGCAGCGTCGACATTCGGAACAGGAATAAATGAACCTATGCGGAATACTATCAACATCAAAAGGGTGAAAATGATTTTATTTCTAATATCTCTGACGCGCATAAAGTTAGAGATTGTTCGAAACATTAGATCACCTCAATGTTTCCGCCGACATTTTCAATTGCTTGTTGTGCAGATGCAGAGAATTTATGAGCTTTTACAGTAAGCTTTTTGTTAAGAGTTCCATTACCTAGAACTTTAATGCCAGCTTTCTCTTTGCTCACAACGCCAGTTTCAACAAGTAAAGCTGGTGTAACTTCTGTGCCTTCTTCAAAACGGTTTAACGCATCAAGATTTACGATTGCGTATTCTTTGCGGTTAATGTTAGTGAAACCACGTTTTGGTAAACGACGGAAGATCGGGTTTTGACCACCTTCAAATCCAGGGCGTACACCGCCGCCTGAACGTGAATTTTGACCTTTTTGACCTCTACCAGAAGTTTTACCGTTACCAGTCGCGATACCACGACCAACACGATTGCGTTCTTTACGTGATCCAATAGATGGTTCTAACTCATGAAGTTTCATTAGATGGCACCTCCTTGTTATAGAATTTAAAATTATTTTTCAGTAACTGTTACTAAGTGAGCGACTTTAGTGATCGCACCACGGATAGCAACGTTATCGTTATGTTCAACAGTTTGGTTCATTTTACGTAAACCAAGTGCTTCAATTGTTTTGCGTTGTGCAGGTTTAGTACCGATTAAACTTTTAGTGAGGGTAATTTCTAGTTTATTTGACATGTCATTTCCCTCCCTTAACCTAATAATTCTTCTACTGATTTACCGCGAAGTTTTGCAACTTCTTCAGCTTGTTTTAATTCAGATAAACCTTTAATAGTCGCACGCACCATATTGATTGGTGTGTTTGAACCTAAAGATTTTGAAAGAATATCAGTAATACCAGCAAGTTCAAGTACGGCACGTACCGGACCACCAGCGATAACTCCTGTACCAGGAGCAGCAGGTTTAATCATGATGTTACCTGCACCGAATTTACCCATCACTAAGTGAGGAGTAGTACCACCAACACGTGGAACTTCGATTAGGTTTTTCTTCGCATCTTCAACAGCTTTGCGAATAGCATCAGGTACTTCTTGAGCTTTACCTGTACCAAAACCAACATGGCCATTACGATCTCCAACAACAACTAATGCAGTGAAGCGGAAACGACGTCCACCTTTTACAACTTTAGCAACGCGGTTAATCGTAACTACGCGTTCTTCAAGTTCTAGATTGTTTGCGTCAAAATTAAGACCCATGAAAAGTGTACCTCCTTCTTATTAAAATTCTAACCCGTTTTCGCGTGCAGCTTCAGCTAAAGCTTTAACACGTCCATGATATAAGTAACCGCCACGGTCAAATACAACAGCTTTGATATCTTTCGCAGCAGCACGTTTAGCGATTGTTTCACCAATTTTCGCAGCAGCTTCCACGTTGCTTGCAGTGCCTTCGAACTCTTTATCCATAGTTGAAGCTGAAGCAAGTGTTACGCCTTGAGTATCGTCAATGATTTGTGCGTAAATGTGTTTATTAGAACGGTACACGTTTAAACGAGGACGTTGTGTAGTACCGGTAATTTTTGAACGTACACGAGCATGACGTTTTTTACGAACTTGATTTTTATCTTGTTTCGTAATCACAAAGGGTCACTCCTTTCTAATGCTTAGGCAGCATTATTTACCTGTTTTACCTTCTTTACGACGAACATATTCGCCTTCATAACGAATCCCTTTACCTTTGTAAGGTTCTGGTGGGCGTACGTCACGGATGTTTGAAGCAAGAGCTCCAACTTTCTCTTTAGAAATACCTTTTACGATTACTTTCGTATTAGAAGGTACTTCAACTTCGATACCATCTTCTGGTGTGAATTCAACTGGATGTGAGTAACCTACGTTAAGTACAAGTTTTTTACCTTGTAGTTGCGCACGGTAACCGACACCAACTAATTCTAAAGTTTTAGAGAAACCTTCAGAAACACCTGTAACCATGTTTGCAAGCAAAGCACGAGTTGTACCGTGGTTTGTGCGGTGTTCTTTAGATTCAGAAGGACGAGTTAAAGTAATCACGTTGCCTTCTTGTTCGATTTTAATATCTTTGTTAAAAGCACGAACTAATTCGCCTTTTGGGCCTTTAACAGTTGCTACGTTATCAGCATCAACTGATACAGTAACACCTGCAGGCACCTCGATTGGCTTTTTACCTATACGAGACATTTAATGTTGCACCTCCATTCATTTGTTGCTAATTACCAAACGTATGCTAGAACTTCGCCGCCAACTTTTTTAGCGCGAGCTTCTTTGTCTGTTAACAAACCTTGTGAAGTTGATACTAAAGCGATACCTAGACCGTTCAACACTTTAGGCACTTCATCAGTTTTAGCGTAAACACGTAAACCTGGTTTTGAAATACGTTTTAGACCAGTGATAACGCGTTCGTTATTTTGGCCGTATTTCAAGAAGATACGGATAATACCTTGTTTATCATCTTCAACATATTCAACGTCACGAACAAAACCTTCACGCTTAAGGATTTCAGCGATTTCTTTTTTGATATTAGAAGCCGGAAGCTCTAATTTTTCGTGACGGACCATGTTAGCATTACGGATGCGTGTAAGCATATCTGCAATTGGATCTGTCATAGTCATTACAATTTACCTCCTTCCCAAATTAGGGGATTACCAGCTGGCTTTTTTAACGCCAGGAATTTGTCCCTTGTATGCAAGTTCACGGAAACAAATACGGCAAAGTTTGAATTTGCGGTATACAGAGTGTGGACGGCCACAGCGTTCACAGCGAGTGTATTCTTGAACTTTATACTTCGCACCACGTTGTTGTTTAACGATCATTGATTTTTTAGCCACGTTCTCGCCTCCCTATATTATTTTTGGAATGGCATACCGAATTGAGTTAACAACTCGCGAGCTTCTTCATCAGAGTTCGCAGTAGTAACAATCACGATATCCATACCGCGTACTTTTGATACTTTATCATAGTCAATTTCAGGGAAGATTAATTGTTCTTTCACACCAAGAGTATAGTTACCGCGACCATCGAATGCTTTTTTAGAAACACCGCGGAAGTCACGTACACGTGGTAAAGAAATTGAAATTAATTTATCCAAGAAGTCATACATACGTTCACCACGTAGTGTAACTTTCGCACCGATTGGCATACCTTCACGAAGACGGAAGCCGGCGATAGATTTTTTAGCTTTAGTCACAACTGGTTTTTGACCAGTGATTAAAGTTAATTCTTCAACAGCAGAGTCAAGTACTTTAGAGTTTTGAACAGCGTCACCAACACCCATGTTGATTACGATTTTTTCAACTTTCGGTACTTGCATTGTTGAAGTGTATTCGAATTTGCTCATTAGAGCTGGAGAAACTTCGTTAACAAATTTTTCTTTTAGGCGGTTCATGTTTGTACCTCCCTTCTCTGTTTAAACTTATTTATCGATTACTGCACCTGATTTTTTTGCTATACGAACTTTTTTGCCATCTTCAACTTTATAACCTACGCGAGTCGGCTCGCCAGATTTAGGATCGATTAGCATTACGTTCGAAACGTGAATTGCTGCCTCTTGGCTGACAATTCCACCTTGTGGATTAAGTTGGTTAGGTTTTACGTGTTTTTTAACGATGTTAACACCTTCAACTAACACGCGATCTTTTTTAGGGAAAGCAGCAAGAATAACACCTGATTTACCTTTATCTTTACCTGTAATAACCATTACTTTGTCGCCTTTTTTAACATGCATTCTGTCGCACCTCCTTGATTGGCACTTTCATGTAATTAAAGAACTTCCGGAGCTAATGAAACAATTTTCATGAAGCTATTGTCACGTAATTCACGTGCAACAGGTCCGAAAATACGTGTACCGCGTGGTGATTTATCATCACGAATGATTACACATGCGTTTTCATCGAATTTGATGTAAGTACCGTCTTTACGACGAACGCCGCTTTTCGTACGAACGATAACAGCTTTAACAACTTCACCCTTCTTGACAACGCCACCTGGTGTTGCTTTCTTCACCGTACAAACAATAACATCTCCGATGTTAGCAGTTTTACGACCAGAACCACCAAGTACTTTAATAGCTAATACTTCTTTTGCACCTGAGTTGTCGGCAACTTTCAAACGACTTTCTTGTTGGATCACTTAGGTTACCTCCCTTCGGACTTGTCTTATTCCGAAATTTATTAGATAATAACCGCTTTTTCTACAACTTCAACTAAACGGAAACGTTTAGTAGCTGATAGCGGACGAGTTTCCATAATGCGTACGATATCTCCAACTTTAGCTGTGTTGTTTTCATCATGCGCTTTGAACTTTTTAGAGTATTTTACACGTTTGCCATAAAGCGTGTGCTTTTTGTATGTTTCAACTAAAACAGTAATAGTTTTATCCATTTTATCCGAAACGACGCGGCCTGTGTAAACTTTGCGTTGGTTACGCTCAGTCATGCTTGCAAACCTCCTCATTATCAGTTATTTGCACTGATTTCTCTTTCACGAATCACAGTTTTCATACGCGCAATCGCTTTACGTACTTCACGAATGCGAGCTGTGTTTTCTAATTGACCAGTCGCCAATTGGAAGCGAAGGTTGAAAAGCTCTTCTTTCAGTGATTTTACTTTTACTTCGATCTCTGCAGTTGTAAGTTCACGGATTTCATTAGCTTTCATTAGATTCACCACCAATTTCTTCACGTTTAACAAACTTGCATTTAACAGGTAACTTATGACTTGCTAAACGAAGTGCTTCACGAGCGATTTCTTCAGAAACCCCACCGATTTCAAACATAATTCTGCCGGGTTTTACTACTGCTACCCAACCTTCAGGAGCACCTTTCCCTGAACCCATACGTACTTCAAGAGGCTTTTTAGTGTATGGTTTGTGAGGGAATATTTTAATCCAAACTTTACCGCCACGTTTTGTATAACGAGTCATAGCAATACGAGCAGCTTCAATTTGACGGTTTGTAATCCAGCTAGCTTCTAGTGATTGTAAACCATATTCACCGAAAACAACTTCTGTACCACCTTTTGCTTGACCGCGCATTTTGCCACGGTGTACACGACGGTATTTAACGCGTTTTGGCAATAACATATTATTTGCCTCCTTCCTCAGAGTTCTTCTTAACTGGAAGGACTTCACCACGGTAGATCCATACTTTAACACCTAGTTTACCATAAGTAGTGTCAGCTTCTGCATGAGCATAATCAATGTCAGCGCGAAGTGTATGAAGTGGAACAGTACCTTCACTATAATGTTCTGCACGAGCGATATCAGCGCCACCTAGACGACCAGATACTTGAGTTTTGATACCTTGAGCACCTGAACGGATTGTACGTTGAATTGCTTGTTTTTGTGCACGACGGAATGATACACGGTTTTCTAATTGACGAGCGATATTTTCAGCTACAAGTTTAGCATCAAGATCAGCGCGTTTGATTTCAACGATGTTGATGTGTACGCGTTTGCCAGTCATTTCGTTAAGGTGTTTACGAAGTGCTTCCACTTCAGTACCGCCCTTACCGATAACCATACCTGGTTTCGCAGTGCTAATTGTAATGTTGATTTTGTTAGCAGCACGTTCGATTTCAACTTTAGAAACCGATGCTTCTTTTAAAGTTTTTTCGATATATTTACGAACTTTGATGTCTTCGTGTAGTAATGTAGCATAGTCTTTTTCAGCGTACCATCTAGATTCCCAATCACGAATGACACCAACACGTAATCCTATTGGATGTACTTTTTGACCCACGTATTATCCCTCCTTCTTCTCAGATACCACGATTGTGATGTGGCTTGTACGTTTGTTAATTGCACTTGCACGACCTTGTGCACGTGGACGGAAACGTTTCAATGTAGGACCTTCATCTACAAATACTTTAGAGATCACTAAATTGTTAACGTCTAAGTCATAATTATGTTCAGCGTTTGCAACTGCAGATTTTAACACTTTTTCTACTACCGGAGATGCTGCTTTTGGAGTATGGCGTAAAATTGCAACGGCTTCGCCAACTTGCTTGCCTCGGATTAAATCAACTACTAAGCGGACTTTACGAGGAGCAATTCGAACTGTGCGAGCAATAGCTTTAGCTTCTTGCATCAGGATTTACCTCCCCTCAAATTAGCGTACTGAAGTTTTCTTATCATCTGCACCGTGTCCTTTATAAGTACGAGTTGGTGCGAATTCGCCTAGCTTATGACCTACCATATCTTCAGTCACGTATACTGGCACGTGTTTACGTCCATCATATACAGCGATTGTAGAACCGATGAAGTTCGGGAAGATTGTAGAACGGCGAGACCAAGTTTTAATAACTTGTTTTTTTTCTGAATCTTGTTGAGCTTCCACTTTTTTCATTAAGTGTTCATCAACAAAAGGTCCTTTTTTCAAGCTACGACCCATTTTGGAACCTCCCTCCGTGATTCCACCACGGCTCTATCATTGAACCGTAGTCTAATCACATTATTTTTTACGACGACGAATGATAAGTTTGTCGGAGTTGTTTTTCTTTTTACGAGTTTTGTAACCAAGTGCAGGTTTACCCCATGGAGTCATTGGAGACTTACGACCGATTGGAGATTTACCTTCACCACCACCGTGTGGGTGATCATTAGGGTTCATTACAGAACCACGTACAGTAGGACGTTTACCCATCCAACGAGTACGGCCTGCTTTACCAATGTTGATAAGCTCGTGTTGTTCATTGCCAACTTCACCGATTGTAGCACGGCAAGCAGCTAGGATCATACGAACTTCGCCAGATTGAAGACGAATGATTACGTATTTACCTTCTTTACCAAGGATTTGAGCAGATGTACCAGCAGAACGTACTAGTTGTCCACCTTTACCTGGTTTCATTTCGATGTTGTGAATTGTTGTACCCATTGGGATGTTTGATAATGGTAGGGCGTTACCTACTTTAATATCAACATCAGGACCAGATACAATTGTCATTCCAACTACTAGACCTTTAGGTGCTAGGATATAACGTTTTTCACCATCAGCATAGTTAATTAATGCGATGTTTGCAGATCGGTTTGGATCATACTCGATAGTAGCAACGCGTCCTGGAATGCCATCTTTTGTACGTTTGAAATCGATGACACGGTATTGACGTTTGTGGCCACCACCATTATGACGAACAGTGATTTTACCTTGGTTGTTACGACCAGCTTTGCGTTTAGTAGATTCTAACAATGATTTTTCTGGTTTGTTAGTTGTAATCTCAGCAAAGTCAGATGATGTCATGTTACGACGACCATTTGAGGTAGGCTTATACTTTTTAATCGCCATTTGTGTTCCCTCCTTCTTTAATGTTCATATTGAACGAATATTACATTTCGAATAATTCGATTTCGCCTTCAGACAATTTTACAATTGCTTTACGGCGTTTGTTAGTGTATCCACCGTGACGGCCAACACGTTTGAATTTACCTTTGTAATTCATAATGTTAACTTTTTCAACTTTAACGCCAAAGATTTCTTCTACAGCATCTTTGACTTCAGTTTTATTGGCACGAGTGTCAACTTCAAAAGTATATTTGTTTTCTGCCATTTGTTCTGAAGAACGCTCAGTAATGACAGGACGTTTTAAAACTTCACGTGCTTCCATTAACCAAGCACCTCCTCAACTTTTTTTACAGCAGCTTGAGTGAATACAACTTTATCGTGACCTACAAGATCAAGAACGTTGATTCCAGCTGCAGTTAGAACTGTTACACCTTGGATGTTACGAGCAGATAATGCTACGTTTTCATCTAAGTCAGCAGTTACAAATAATGCTTTAGAGTTAATTGAAAGATCAGCTAAAACTTTAGCGAAATCTTTTGTTTTTGGCGCATCTAATTTCAATGCTTCTAGTACCACAAAGTTAGTTTCAGCAACTTTAGAAGATAGTGCTGATTTAAGAGCTAAACGACGAACTTTTTTAGGAAGTTTGTAGCTGTAGCTGCGAGGTGTTGGACCGAATACAGTACCACCGCCACGCCATTGTGGAGAACGGATAGAACCTTGACGAGCACGTCCAGTTCCTTTTTGGCGCCATGGTTTACGACCACCACCAGAAACTTCAGAGCGATTTTTTACTTTATGTGTACCTTGACGTAATGAAGCGCGTTGAGCGATAATCGCGTCAAATAATACTGATTGATTAGGTTCAATTCCGAAGATCGCATCGTTTAATTCGATTTCGCCTACAGAAGAACCTGTTTGACTAAGTACGTTAACTTTTGTCATTCCTGTTTCCTCCTTTCTTCGGGAAATTAGTTAGCTTTAATAGCAGATTTAACTGTTACTAATGCTTTACGAGAACCAGGAACATTACCTTTGATAAGTAGCAAGTTGCGTTCTGCATCAACTTTAACAATTGTTAAGTTTTGAATTGTAACTGTGTTGCCACCCATTTGACCAGGTAATTTTTTTTGTTTAAATACGCGGTTCGGAGCTACAGGACCCATTGAACCAGGACGACGGTGGTAACGAGAACCGTGGGCCATTGGACCACGAGATTGTCCGTGGCGTTTGATTACACCTTGGAAACCTTTACCTTTAGTAACACCTGTTACATCTACTACATCGCCTTCTGCGAAAATTTCAACTTTGACTTCTTGACCAACCTCGTACTCAGCTAAGTTTACATCGCGGATTTCGCGAATGAAGCGCTTAGGAGTAGTGTTTGCTTTTGCTACGTGTCCTTTTTCAGGTTTGTTTGAAAGCTTTTCGCGTTTATCATCGAAACCGATTTGGATTGCTTCGTAGCCATCTGTATCAACTGATTTCTTTTGAAGAACTACGTTTGGAGCAGCTTCAACAACAGTTACAGGGATTAAATCACCATTCTCAGCAAAAACTTGCGTCATACCGATTTTTCTACCTAAGATTCCTTTGGTCATTAGTCACACCTCCTGAGATAATTTAATTTAATATATTTTTTACCATTAAAGTTTGATTTCAATATCAACGCCTGATGGTAAATCTAATTTCATTAACGCATCCACAGTTTGTGGAGTTGGGTTAACGATATCGATTAGACGTTTATGAGTGCGCATTTCAAATTGCTCACGAGAATCTTTATACTTGTGAACAGCACGAAGAATTGTGTAAATGGATTTTTCAGTTGGAAGAGGTATCGGACCTGATACACTTGCACCTGAGCGTTTCGCAGTTTCAACAATTTTCTCAGCAGATTGATCAAGAATTCTGTGATCATATGCTTTCAAACGGATTCGAATCTTTTGTTTTGCCATTATTTTCCCTCCTTTTCGCCTATTTCCTAGACATTCTCCACGGAAATTTCCCACACACGCGCCATGGCAATGCGGCCGGGTGTGTCGGCAACCTCCCGCTTCATCGCAGTCAAAGACCAACATTAAATATTATACATAGATTTTCGCGAATAAGCAAGTGATTTCACGAATTTCTTTATATATTGTTTTAGAAAGTCTTCATATCTACTAAATCTTGTTTTGCACGTATTCCAGTATATTAAATTTCTCTTTGTTTGGCAATCGTTTTGTCCATAAGAATTCTTGCCAAATCATTGAAATACAAAAAAAGCTACCCCGTGTGCACTCGGGATAGCTTAATAAATAAATTGTTTTCAAGAAACAATTATTTTTCGATAGATGAAACAACGCCTGAACCAACTGTACGGCCACCTTCGCGGATTGAGAAACGAGTACCGTCTTCGATAGCGATTGGGTGAATTAGTTCGATGTTCATTTTTGTGTTATCGCCAGGCATAACCATTTCAGTACCTTCTGGTAAAGTGATAACACCAGTTACGTCAGTTGTACGGAAATAGAATTGTGGGCGGTAGTTAGAGAAGAATGGAGTATGACGTCCACCTTCTTCTTTTGATAAAACGTAAACTTCAGCTGAGAATTTAGTGTGTGGAGTGATTGTGCCTGGTTTAGCCAATACTTGTCCACGTTGGATTTCTTCACGAGCAACACCACGTAGTAATGCACCGATGTTATCGCCAGCTTCAGCGTAGTCTAATAATTTACGGAACATTTCAACGCCAGTTACAGTTGTTTGTTTAGTTTCTTCTGCGATACCTACGATATCAACAACGTCACCAACTTTTACTTGACCGCGTTCTACACGACCAGTAGCAACTGTACCACGACCTGTGATAGAGAATACATCTTCGACAGGCATCATGAATGGTTTGTCAGTTTGACGTTCTGGAGTTGGGATGTATTCATCAACAGCGTTCATTAATTCAACAACGCGTTCTTCCCAATCTGCTTCGCCTTCAAGAGCTTTAAGAGCAGAACCTTTGATTACAGGAACATCATCGCCAGGGAAGTCATATTCAGATAATAGATCACGAACTTCCATTTCTACTAATTCAAGTAATTCTTCGTCGTCTACCATATCGCATTTGTTTAAGAATACTACGATGTAAGGTACGCCTACGTTACGAGATAATAGGATGTGTTCACGAGTTTGTGGCATTGGACCATCAGCAGCAGATACTACAAGGATAGCGCCATCCATTTGAGCAGCACCAGTGATCATGTTTTTAACATAGTCAGCGTGTCCTGGGCAGTCAACGTGAGCATAGTGACGTTTTTCTGTTTCGTATTCGATGTGAGAAGTATTGATTGTGATACCGCGTTCTTTTTCTTCTGGAGCGTTATCGATTTGATCGTATGATTTAGCTTCTCCACCCATTTTTTTAGAAAGAACTGTAGCGATAGCAGCAGTTAAAGTTGTTTTACCATGGTCAACGTGTCCGATTGTACCAATGTTAGCATGCGTTTTAGAACGGTCGAATTTTTCTTTAGCCATTTTAAAATTGCCTCCTCAAGGTTATAAGTTTAGTTTATAGTTACGTATCTTCGGAGGCAGGGCCCTTGCTTCCTGAAGATGACATAGCTTACATGTTATTTATACTTTATATAAAGGTAAAATTCAATCAAAAATTACTTTGAAATTATGCACCTTTGTTTTGTTTGATAATTTCATCGCTAATTGATTTAGGAACTTCTTCATAATGGTCAAATACCATTGAGAATGTACCACGTCCTTGTGTAGCAGAACGTAGAGTTGTTGCGTAACCAAACATTTCAGCAAGTGGAACCATAGCGCGAACAACTTGAGCGTTACCGCGAGCTTCCATACCTTCAACGCGGCCACGGCGAGAAGTGATGTTACCCATGATATCACCTAGGTATTCTTCAGGCATTACAACTTCCACTTTCATAACTGGTTCTAAAAGAACTGGGTTACATTTTGAAACTGCATTTTTAAGTGCCATTGAAGCAGCTACTTTAAATGCCATTTCATTTGAATCGACATCGTGGTAAGAACCATCAAATAGTTTTGCTTTGATATCGATCAATGGGAATCCAGCAAGGACACCATTTTCTAGAGAGTCGCGAAGACCTGCTTCAACTGCTGGAATGTATTCACGAGGAACTACACCACCAACGATTGCGTTTTCGAATTCGAAACCTTTACCTTCTTCGTTTGGTTGGAATTCGATCCATACGTGACCGAATTGTCCACGACCACCTGATTGACGTACAAATTTACCTTCAACTTGTGCGCCAGAACGGAATGTTTCACGGTAAGATACTTGTGGTGCACCAACGTTTGCTTCCACATGGAATTCACGTTTCATACGGTCCACAAGAATGTCTAAGTGAAGTTCACCCATACCAGAGATGATTGTTTGACCAGTTTCTGTGTCAGTGTGAGCACGGAAAGTTGGATCTTCTTCTTGTAGTTTTTGTAAAGCTTGTCCCATTTTATCTTGGTCAGCTTTAGATTTTGGTTCTACAGAAAGTGAGATAACTGGTTCTGGGAATTCCATTGACTCTAAAATCACTAGTGATTTTTCGTCACATAGAGTATCACCAGTAGTAGTTGCTTTAAGACCTACAGCAGCTGCAATGTCTCCAGCGTATACTTTTGAGATTTCCTCACGAGAGTTAGCGTGCATTTGTAGGATACGACCTACGCGTTCACGTTTACCTTTTGTAGAGTTTTGTACGTATGATCCAGATTCTAAGATACCAGAATATACGCGGAAGAAAGTTAATTTACCAACATAAGGGTCAGTCATTACTTTGAATGCTAATGCAGAGAATGGTTCTTCGTCAGATGAATGACGAACAATTTCTTCATCTCCATCGACTGATGTACCTTTAATTGCAGCAACGTCTGTTGGAGCAGGAAGGTAGTCGATTACAGCATCAAGCATTAATTGAACACCTTTGTTTTTGAATGCTGTACCACATGTTACTGGGTAGAACTCAACATTTAATGTAGCTTTACGGATAGCAGCTTTTAATTCTTCATTAGTGATTTCTTCACCAGCGAAGTATTTTTCCATTAAATCTTCATCAAGTTCAGCAACAGCTTCAATTAATTTTTCGCGGTATTCTTCAGCTTGAGCTTTGTGCTCTTCTGGAATTTCGCGAACTTCAGCGTTAGAACCGTCATCGCCTTCTTTGTAGAAAGTAGCTTTCATTTCAATTAGGTCGATGATAGCATTGAACTCATCTTCTGCACCGATTGGAAGCTGAATTGGATGAGCATTTGCTTGTAAACGTTCATGCAAAGTGTTTACTGAGTACAAGAAGTCAGCACCGATTTTATCCATTTTGTTGATAAATACGATACGTGGTACTCCGTAAGTTGTTGCTTGACGCCATACTGTTTCAGTTTGTGGTTCTACACCTGATTGAGCATCAAGTACAGTTACTGCACCGTCAAGTACACGTAAAGAACGTTCAACTTCTACAGTGAAGTCTACGTGTCCCGGAGTATCGATGATGTTTACGCGGTTGCCTTTCCATTGAGCTGTTGTAGCAGCAGAAGTGATAGTGATACCACGTTCTTGCTCTTGCTCCATCCAGTCCATTTGAGAAGCACCTTCATGAGTTTCACCGATTTTGTGAATCTTACCAGTGTAATAAAGGATACGCTCAGTTGTTGTTGTTTTACCAGCATCAATGTGAGCCATGATTCCGATATTACGAGTATTCTCAAGGGAGAACTCTCTAGTCATGCTGTCTTTCTCCTTCCATAATGGATTAAGGTTAGTTTGTGATTACCAACGATAGTGAGCGAATGCTTTGTTCGCTTCTGCCATTTTGTGCATATCTTCACGTTTTTTAACTGACGCACCAGTGTTGTTAGAAGCATCTAGAATTTCATTTGCTAAACGCTCTTCCATTGTTTTTTCGCCACGAAGACGAGAGTAGTTCACTAGGTAACGAAGACCTAAAGTTGTACGACGTTCTGGACGAACTTCAACTGGTACTTGATAGTTAGCACCACCGACACGGCGAGCACGAACTTCAAGAACTGGCATTACATTATTTAGAGCAGCATCAAATACTTCTAGTGGATCTTGACCAGAGCGTTCTTTTACTAATTCGAAAGCTCCGTATAAGATTTTTTGAGAAGTACCTCTTTTACCATCTACCATCATTTTATTGATTAAACGAGTTACTAGTTTTGAGTTATAAATTGGATCTGGTAACACGTCACGTTTGGAAACAGGACCTTTACGAGGCATTTGTTTTCCTCCTTTCATTAAAAAGCATAATTAGATTATTTTTTTTCTTTTGGTTTTTTAGCACCATATAGAGAACGAGATTGCATACGGCCGTTTACTGCAGCAGTATCCAAAGCACCACGTACGATGTGGTAACGTACCCCTGGTAAGTCTTTTACACGGCCGCCGCGGATTAGAACAACACTGTGTTCTTGCAAGTTGTGGCCTTCACCAGGAATGTAAGCATTAACTTCGATTTGGTTAGTTAAGCGAACACGAGCATATTTACGTAAAGCTGAGTTCGGTTTTTTCGGAGTCATTGTACCAACACGTGTACAAACACCGCGTTTTTGTGGTGAGTTTACATCAGTCAATGATTTTACAAAGCTGTTATAACCTTTGTTTAGAGCTGGTGATTTAGATTTTTTACTTTTGGATTGACGAGGCTTACGTACTAATTGGTTAATTGTAGGCATCGATTTTTCCTCCCTTCATACTGTTTCTTAATCCACACATCCAGGTGGTTCATTTTAAGGTAAAAAACAAAGCTTTTGCGTGATCATCGCAAAAACCAATATTCAGTGGTCGCACTATTGTTGCTCTATTATATTGCGTAGGCTCTACCAAGTCTTCTTTTCGAGTCTACCTATACAACGGGAATGCCAATTCTTTGTGCTATAAGCACCGCATGCGTGGCCATTCGATCGTCTGCATATGAGCAACGAAAACTTCGGTAATATACCCTTGCAATGCTGTACTGTTTTGTTTTCTTACCAATGATTGTTTGTTATCCTATGCATTTGTTCAATACAAGATCGATGAGTGCAACAGACAACCAACTATCAACCTAAAATATATTATCATCCATTGATCATATTGTCAATGAATTTATTAAAAAGATGAGGAGGAGGACTACCCCTCTCCTCATACTTTTAACTAATCTACCGCAAGTGTTTCTTCTTGTTCTTCTGTTTCGTTATCGGCCATTTTAATTTGACGGTAACGTTGCATACCTGTACCAGCAGGAACAAGTTTACCTAAGATAACATTTTCTTTCAGTCCAAGTAGTTCATCGCGTTTACCTTTGATTGCTGCATCTGTTAATACACGAGTTGTTTCTTGGAATGAAGCTGCAGATAAGAATGATTCTGTTTCAAGAGAAGCTTTTGTAATACCCAAGATGACTGGTCGACATGTAGCTGGAATCTTACCTTCAACAATAGCTTCAGCATTTGCTTCTGCAAATTGGTGTACATCTAGCAATGTACCAGGAAGTAAGTCTGTTTCTCCAGCTTCAATAACACGTACTTTGCGAAGCATTTGGCGAACCATTACCTCTACGTGTTTATCACCAATTTCTACCCCTTGCATACGGTATACTTTTTGGACTTCTTTTAATAGATATTCTTCTACTGAAGAAACATCTGTAACTTTAAGTAATTCTTTCGGATCAATTGAACCCTCTGTTAATATTTGACCATGATACACATTTTCGTTCAATTGAACTTTTAGACGTGCATTATATGGAGCTAAATATTTACGTGTTTCAACTTTTCCTTGGACCGTAATTTCTTTTTGGCCTTCGCGAATTTCTTCAATCTCTGTTACAACACCAGCGATTTCAGTAATGACCGCTTGACCTTTTGGATTACGTGCTTCGAATATCTCTTGGATACGTGGAAGACCTTGTGTAATATCGGCACCAGCTACCCCACCTTGGTGGAATGTACGCATTGTTAACTGTGTACCAGGTTCACCGATTGATTGTGCAGCGATGATACCAACAGCCTCACCAACTTCAACTTTATCGCCTGTTGCTAAGTTCATACCATAACATTTTTTACATACACCATGTTTGGTGTTACATGTAAAGGCAGAACGGATTGTTACCTCTTCAATGCCCACTTCTTCAATTAGGCGAGCAAGTTCAGCTGTAATCAATTCATCGCGTGCTACAAGGACTTCGTTTGTTTCTGGGTGGCGAATGGTTTTCTTCGCATAACGTCCGATCATACGCTCTTCTAGTGTTTCAATAATCTCTGTGCCTTCTTTCAAAGCAGAGATTGCTAAACCTCTATCAGTACCGCAATCATCTTCACGAACAATAACATCTTGTGCTACGTCAACTAGACGGCGAGTAAGGTAACCTGAATCGGCTGTTTTTAGCGCTGTATCGGCAAGACCTTTACGTGCACCATGCGTAGAGATGAAGTACTCGAGTACTGTTAAACCTTCACGGAATGATGATTTAATCGGAAGTTCGATAATACGTCCGGCCGGGTTGGCCATCAAACCACGCATACCGGCAAGCTGAGTAAAGTTAGATGCGTTACCACGGGCACCAGAGTCACTCATCATAAAGATTGGGTTCTCTGCTGGAAGGGAATCCATCAGTTTTGATTGAATTTCGTCTTTAGCAGCACTCCAGAAAGAAATAACGCGATCGTAGCGTTCTTCTTCTGTAATTAAACCGCGACGGAATTGTTTCATCACTTTATCCACTTGCTCTTGCGCTTTATGCAAGATCTCGTGTTTCCCTGGTAATACGATGATATCGGAAATACCAATTGAAATACCGGCTTTAGTAGAATACTTGAAGCCAAGATCTTTCATACGGTCAAGCATGACGGATGTTTCAGTAATATGGTATCTTGCAAATACTTCTGCAATAACATTACCTAAATACTTCTTCGTAAAAGGCTTAACAAGTTCTTGTGAAGCGATATGTTCCTTCACATCTGTTGTCGTAGGAATAAAGTATTTGTCTGGTGTTGCATCATGCAAGTTTGTATTTGTTGGTTCATTGATATATGGGAATGAATTATCCAAGATTTCATTGAAGAAAACTTTCCCAGCAGTTGTAAGCAACAACATATTGTTTTGTTCTTCTGTAAATGTCTTATTGTTTAAAGAAGATGCTTTAATTGCAATACGTGAGTGCAAATGTACTTCGTTATTTTGATAAGCAATATTTAATTCTTCTGGTCCATAGAAGACAGAACCTTCACCAATAGCGCCTTTTCTTTCAAGTGTTAAGTAATAGTTCCCTAGTACCATATCTTGAGATGGCGTAACAACTGGTTTACCGTCTTTTGGATTTAGAATGTTTTGTGCTGCAAGCATTAGTAAACGAGCTTCCGCTTGTGCTTCTGCAGAAAGTGGAACGTGAACCGCCATTTGGTCACCATCGAAGTCAGCGTTGTAAGCTGTACATACTAATGGATGAAGACGGATAGCCTTCCCTTCGATAAGAGTTGGTTCAAACGCTTGAATACCAAGTCTGTGAAGAGTAGGAGCACGGTTTAGAAGTACTGGATGCTCTTTCATGATTTCTTCTAGAACATCCCAGATTTCTGGGTGCATACGTTCAATTTTACGTTTTGCAGATTTAATATTATGCGCAAGACCGCGTTCTACTAACTCTTTCATTACGAAAGGCTTGAACAATTCGATTGCCATACCTTTTGGAAGACCACATTGATACATTTTCAAAGATGGACCTACAACGATTACAGAACGGCCAGAGTAGTCAACACGTTTACCCAATAGGTTTTGACGGAAACGACCTTGTTTCCCTTTTAACATATGAGATAAAGATTTTAATGGACGGTTACCTGGTCCCGTAACAGGACGGCCACGACGGCCATTGTCTATAAGTGCATCGACAGCCTCTTGCAACATACGTTTTTCGTTTTGAACAATAATGCCAGGCGCGCCTAGATCAAGAAGGCGTTTCAAACGGTTGTTACGGTTAATTACACGACGATATAAGTCATTTAAATCTGATGTAGCGAACCGTCCACCATCTAGTTGTACCATTGGGCGCAATTCAGGCGGGATTACAGGTAGCACATCTAGAATCATCCATTCAGGACGGTTGCCGGAATGGCGGAATGATTCTACCACTTCAAGACGTTTGATTGCTCTTGTGCGGCGTTGGCCTTGTGCTGTTTTAAGTTCTTCTTTTAATGCTTCTGTTTCTTTATCAAGATCAATTTCTGATAATAGTTGTTGAATTGCTTCAGCACCCATTGAAGCTACGAAAGTTTTACCGTATTTTTCGCGGTACGCACGGTATTCTTTTTCTGAAAGCAATTGTTTCTTTTCAAGTGGTGTATCTGCCGCTTCAATTACAACATATGATGCAAAATAGATTACTTCTTCAAGTGAGCGTGGTGACATATCTAGGATAAGTCCCATACGGCTCGGGATTCCCTTGAAGTACCAGATGTGTGAGACAGGAGCAGCTAATTCGATATGCCCCATACGTTCGCGACGTACTTTAGCGCGAGTTACTTCTACTCCACAACGGTCACATACAACACCTTTGTAACGTACACGTTTGTATTTCCCGCAATGACATTCCCAGTCCTTTGTCGGTCCAAAGATACGTTCACAGAACAAACCGTCTTTTTCTGGTTTAAGTGTTCGATAGTTAATAGTTTCTGGTTTTTTGACTTCTCCATAAGACCATGAACGGATTTTATCGGGCGAAGCTAGACCAATCTTCATGTATTCAAAATTATTAACGTCTATCAAGGAGCCTACCTCCCTTTATTCTGAAGTCTTAAGTGACTTTCCATTAGCTCGGCGATATTTATTGGTAAAAGGGGATAAGGACAAGCCCGCAAACGGTCCTGTCCAGTATCCTGTAGTTATAAATATTTTTATTCTGCTGATCCTACTGATGCTTCTTCTTCTGTAGTCGAAGCAATATTGAATGAATCGTTTGGTTGAAGATCATCATCATCTTCAGTATCACGCAATTCGATTTCTTCATCATCGATAGTCAACATTTTTACGTCTAAACCTAAAGACTGAAGCTCTTTAATTAATACTTTGAAAGATTCCGGAACGCCTGCTTCAGGAACGCTTTCTCCTTTAACGATGGCTTCGTATGTTTTCACACGGCCCACAACGTCATCGGATTTAACTGTTAAGATTTCTTGAAGAGTATAAGCAGCGCCATACGCTTCAAGCGCCCATACTTCCATCTCACCGAAACGTTGACCACCGAACTGTGCTTTACCGCCAAGTGGTTGTTGCGTAACAAGTGAGTAAGGGCCTGTTGAACGAGCGTGTAATTTATCGTCAACCATGTGAGCCAGTTTGATCATGTACATAACCCCAACTGAAACGCGGTTATCGAATGGTTCGCCTGTACGTCCATCATATAAAACAGTTTTACCGTCACGGTTCATGCCGGCTTCTTCCATTGTTCTCCAAACATCTTCGTCTGAAGCACCATCAAATACCGGTGTAGCCATGTACACGCCTAAATAGCGAGCTGCCATGCCTAGGTGAATCTCCAATACCTGTCCAATATTCATACGAGAAGGTACGCCTAATGGATTTAACATGATATCTACTGGAGTGCCGTCTGGCAAGTATGGCATATCTTCTTCAGGCAAGATGCGAGAGATAACCCCTTTGTTACCATGACGACCGGCCATTTTATCCCCAACGCGGATTTTACGTTTTTGGACAATATAGACACGAACCATTTGGTTAACACCTGGAGATAGTTCATCGCCATCTTCACGATTGAAGACTTTGACATCTAGTACAATACCGCCTGCTCCGTGTGGCACTTTAAGAGAAGTATCACGTACTTCACGCGCTTTTTCACCGAAGATTGCGTGTAATAGGCGTTCTTCTGCAGTTAGTTCTGTTACACCTTTAGGAGTAACTTTACCTACTAAGATATCGCCATCATTTACTTCCGCACCAATACGGATAATTCCTCGTTCGTCAAGATTGCGCAATGCCTCTTCACCGACATTCGGAATATCGCGAGTGATTTCTTCAGGTCCGAGCTTTGTATCACGAGCTTCTGATTCGTACTCTTCAATGTGTACAGATGTATACACATCATTTTTCACTAAACGTTCGTTCATGATAACAGCATCTTCATAGTTGTAACCGTTCCATGTCATGAATGCAACCACAACATTTCGTCCTAGTGCTAGCTCACCATTTTCCATAGATGGACCATCTGCTAAGATATCACGAGGTTGAACACGGTCACCGACTTTTACCAACGGGCGTTGGTTGATACTTGTTCCGTGGTTAGAACGAGTGAATTTTTGTAATTTATATTTTGTTAAATCGCCTTTAACTTCTTTACCGTCGATTTCTTCAATGCGACGCACATGAATAGTACGTGCTTCAACATGCTCGACAATACCAGGATATTTCGCAACTACTGCTGCGCCTGAGTCTCTAGCATCTACGTGTTCCATACCTGTTCCAACGAATGGAGCTTCAGGATTTAAAAGAGGAACAGCTTGGCGTTGCATGTTCGCACCCATTAGGGCACGGTTAGAGTCATCGTTTTCTAAGAATGGGATACAAGCTGTTGCAGCTGATACTACTTGTTTTGGTGAGACGTCCATGTAATCGACTGTATCACGTTTAAACACAGAGTTATCACCGCGGAAACGGCCAACAACTTCTTCCTCAACAAACGAACCATCTGGATTTAATGGAGAGTTTGCTTGTGCTACAACATAGTTATCTTCTTCATCGGCAGTTAAATAGTCGATGTGGCTTGTTAAACGACCTGTTTCAGGGTCTACGCGACGGTAAGGTGTTTCGATAAATCCGAATTTGTTTACTTTCGCATAACTAGATAGTGAGTTAATCAAACCAATGTTTGGACCCTCAGGTGTCTCAATCGGACACATACGGCCATAGTGAGAATAGTGAACATCACGCACTTCCATGCCAGCACGTTCACGCGTTAAACCACCAGGTCCTAAAGCGGATAGACGGCGTTTATGCGTAAGCTCAGCTAATGGATTTGTTTGGTCCATGAATTGTGACAATTGAGAGCTTCCGAAGAACTCTTTAATCGCCGCAATAACTGGGCGGATATTGATCAATTGTTGTGGCACTAGAGAAGCAGTGTCGTTAATTGACATACGCTCGCGCACCACTCGTTCCATACGGGAAAGACCAATACGGAATTGATTTTGCAACAATTCGCCTACAGAACGCAAACGACGGTTACCCAAATGGTCAATATCATCTGTATCACCTACACCATATAGCAAGTTAAAGAAGTAAGAAACAGATGCTACTACATCAGCAGGAGTAAGATGTTTAACTTCTTCATCGATATATGCGTTGCTGATCACTTTAATTTCTTTTTGTGATTCGTCATTTGGTGCATAGATCTTAATCTCTTGAATTTGGATATCGCCTTCAAGGACACCGCCTACTTTTGATACGGTTTTAAAGCCTACACCATTTTCTAAATAAGGGATAAGGCGATCTAAAACGCGACGGTCGATTAATGTACCCGCTTCAACTAATATCTCGCCTGTTTCAGGATCTGCTAATGTTTGAGCGATCGTTTGGTTGAAAAGACGATTTTTGATATGAAGCTTTTTATTCATTTTATAGCGACCAACATTCGCTAAGTCATAGCGTTTTGGGTCGAAGAAACGAGAATACAACAGATTTTTTGCGCTTTCTACTGTTGGTGGTTCACCTGGACGAAGACGCTCATAGATTTCAAGCAATGCTTTTTCTGTGCTGTCTGTATTGTCCTTTTCCAACGTATTGCGTAAAAACTCATTGTCACCGATCAAATCGATAATCTCTTGATCAGATGCAAACCCTAGCGCGCGAAGCAATACCGTAATCGGTAATTTACGCGTACGGTCTATGCGGACGTATACAATGTCCTTTGCATCTGTTTCGTATTCAAGCCAAGCGCCACGGTTTGGAATAACTGTTGCACCAAAGCCTTTTTTACCGTTTTTATCTGTTTTATCGTGATAGTAAACACTTGGTGATCGTACTAATTGGGAAACAATGACGCGTTCAGCACCATTAATTACAAAAGTACCTGTATCCGTCATAAGCGGGAAGTCACCCATGAATACTTCTTGTTCTTTTACTTCTTCTGTTTCTTTGTTGAGTAGACGCACTTTAACTCGTAATGGAGCTGCATAAGTTACGTCACGTTGTTTACACTCGTCGACATCATATTTCGGTTCTCCGAGACTATAGTCGACGAATTCTAGTGATAAATTCCCTGTGAAGTCTTCAATTGGTGAAATATCATGAAACATTTCACGTAATCCTTCTTCAAGGAACCACTCGTTAGATGCAGTTTGAATCTCAATAAGATTCGGAAGTTCTAGCACCTCTTTAATACGCGCGAAGCTTCTACGCTTTCGGTGTTGTCCGTACTGAACTAGTTGACCTGTCAACTCATTCACCCCTCAATAAAGCGATAATAGGTCTTTCAGAAACCATATAAATGTTGTATGATAACGAAAGACAAAAAAGAAAATAAGTTCAAATATGAGCTCATTTCCGATTAACCAAATTCAAATTTGAAAGCTCTTGCTATTCACTTTTCAGCCAAAGGGCAAACGCCTTCAAATTAATATTTTTGCATTTTATTATAATATCATAGCGCATTTGTCAAGTCAATCTATAAGTTTTTATTTCCTCGCTTTGATAATCCAATAACCTTTTTTCTTCTCTACTATCTCCACTTTTGAGAATTTTAATTCCAAATAATCAAAAGTTGATGGAGCTCCTTGCTTTTTTTGTATCACTACCCACAACTCGCCTGAATCCGCCAACTTATCATACGCCTCATCATAGAATCTAAAAATAGTATTCTTACCAGCTCGTATAGGGGGATTCGTCAAAACAGCAGCGATTTTTCCGTTCGGAACAGATGAAAGTGCATCACTTTCATAAATTTGCACATTTTGAACCCCGTTCAATTCAGCGTTCTTTTTTGCTAAATTAACTGCCCGCTCATTTACATCCATCATTTCAACGATTCGGTCAGGATAACTTTTTGCAATCGACAATCCAATCGGGCCATAACCACACCCTACATCTAAAACATGCCCTTCAACATCCGGCATAACAAAACAATCAATTAATACACGGGAACCAAAATCTACTTCGCTTTTACTAAAAACTCCAGCATCTGTTTCAAAAGTAAATAAAAAACCTCGTAGTGTGTATTGCCATTTAGAAGGCTTGCTTTCTACTTGAGGATTTTTGGAATAATAATGTTCTGACAAGAAAAATACCCCCATCATGTAATGATAACGTAAAACTTCTAACAAACGGAGCTGTTCTTCTATCTGCTGATTGCTGTTCTA
Source organism: Rummeliibacillus sp. GQ308 (assembly GCF_059759115.1). Lineage (NCBI taxonomy): Bacteria > Bacillati > Bacillota > Bacilli > Caryophanales > Caryophanaceae > Rummeliibacillus > Rummeliibacillus sp. GQ308. Next base: position 48,279 of record NZ_JCAXDQ010000004.1, read on the forward strand.
ATCAGTAATTTCACGGGTAAATGCTCCAAACTTATACTCTATTAAAAGTCGGCACAAAAACTTTATGCCCATTAATTTGAGATAAAGAAAAAGCCCGCCAAATTGACGAGCTTTTACAATCAATCAGTAGAAATTATTTTACTTCTACAGATGCGCCAACTTCTTCAAGTTTAGCTTTGATTTCTTCAGCTTCTTCTTTAGAAGCGCCTTCTTTAAGAGCTTTAGGAGCGTTATCAACTACTTCTTTAGCTTCTTTAAGACCTAAACCAGTGATTTCACGAACCACTTTGATTACTTTAATTTTTTGATCGCCAGCAGAAGCTAAAACAACATCAAATTCTGTTTTTTCTTCTGCAGCTGCAGCGCCGCCACCAGCAACTGCTACAGGAGCAGCTGCAGTAACACCGAATTCTTCTTCGATTGCTTTTACTAAATCATTTAATTCAAGAACTGTCATAGCTTTGATTGCTTCTAAGATTTGCTCTTTATTCATTATATTTTCCTCCTATGTGGAATGTATTAGTTTTTTTGTTTTATGCAAGTGCATTTAAGCTGCACTTAAAATTAAGCGCCTTGCTCTTCTTTTTGTTCTGCAACAGCTTTTGTTGCAAGAGCGAAGTTGCGTACTGGAGCTTGAAGAACAGAAAGTAGCATAGATAGTAAACCTTCGCGTGATGGAAGTTCTGCCAATGCTTTAACTTCTGCAACGTCAGCGTAAGCACCTTCAATAAGGCCAGCTTTGATTTCTAATTGTTCGTTTTCTTTCGCGAAGTTATTAATGATACGTGCAGGCGCAACAACATCTTCATTAGAGAATGCGATTGCGTTCGGGCCTGTAAGAACTTCATTTAGATCTTCGTGGCCAGCTTCTACAGTAGCACGGCGAACTAAAGTATTTTTGTATACTTTAAATTCTACACCAGCTTCACGTAGTTGTTTACGTAGTTCAGTAACTTGAGCTACTGAAAGTCCGCGGTAGTCAACTACTACAACTGATGCTGCATTTTTAAACTTGTCAGCGATTTCTTGAACAACAGCTTGTTTCATTTCAACTGCTTTGTTCATATTGACACCTCCTATAAGAATGAGTCATTTATACCGACAAAAGAAAAGCCTCTTGCCATCAGTAGACAAGAGGCGGAATTTCATCATCTTTAAAACAAGAGTCTGAGTTCCTTTGCCCTCGGTAGGATCATTAAGCACTAGGCCCCTACGGTCTACGGTACAAATGGATAAATCACAACGTTATTCATCATAGCAAACGATCAATAGTTTGTCAATGAAAAAATACTATTTTACTGCAGTTGCTGTTAATGGATCAACTTTGATAGATGGTCCCATTGTAGTAGTTACATGAAGAGACTTGATGTAAGTACCTTTTGCTGCTGCAGGTTTTGCTTTAACGATTACATCAACAAGTGTTGAGAAGTTTTCAGCTAGTTTGTCAGCATCGAATGATACTTTACCGATTGGCGCATGTACGATACCAGCTTTGTCAGCACGGTATTCTACTTTACCAGCTTTAATTTCGTTAACTGCTTTTGTTACGTCGAATGTAACTGTGCCAGTTTTAGGGTTTGGCATTAAGCCTTTAGGTCCTAATACACGACCAAGTTTACCTACTTCACCCATCATGTCTGGAGTTGCAACGATTACATCGAAGTCGAACCAGCCTTGTTGGATTTTTTGGATATATTCAGCATCGCCAACATAGTCAGCACCAGCTGCTTCTGCTTCTTTGATTTTTTCGCCTTTAGCGAAAACTAATACACGTTGAGTTTTACCAGTACCGTTTGGAAGCACAACTGCGCCACGGATTTGTTGGTCGTTTTTACGAGTATCGATATTTAAGTTAAATGCCACTTCAACTGTTGCGTCAAAGTTAACAGTGCTTGTTTTTTTAGCAAGTTCAGTTGCTTCTGCAATTGTGTAAAGTTGATCACGATTTACAAGTTTAACTGCTTCTTGCATTTTTTTACCTTTTTTAGCCATTTTAAATTTCCTCCTTGATTGTGGTTGTAACGGATTAAACCTCCCACGAATAAAGGCTGCGTGTTTCAAATATGACTATAAGAAACAATCGCAACCTCAAAAACAATACTTTATCAAGTAATGGGATTAGTCTTCGATTACAATACCCATGCTACGTGCAGTACCTTCAACCATTGACATAGCAGCTTCTACTGATGCTGCGTTTAGGTCAGGCATTTTAGTTTCCGCGATTTCGCGTACTTTATCACGTTTCACAGTAGCAACTTTGTTGCGGTTTGGTTCACCAGAGCCTGATTGAATACCAGCCGCTACTTTAAGTAATACTGCTGCCGGTGGAGTTTTTGTAATGAAAGTGAATGAACGGTCTTCAAATACAGAAATCTCAACTGGGATGATTAATCCTGCTTGATCTGCAGTACGAGCATTGAATTCTTTACAGAATCCCATGATGTTAACACCTGCTTGACCCAATGCAGGACCTACCGGTGGTGCTGGGTTTGCTTTACCAGCTGGGATTTGAAGTTTTACAACTTTAATAACTTTTTTAGCCACGAGACACACCTCCTTAAGTCCGTGATGTGGTAATAGGGTTGCCCCTCCCACTCAATATTTGTCTGTCGGCTTAATCCGATAACATTAAAATTACTGATGCCTACTACGTATGGATAATTCCTATAGTATGACCTTTGAAATGATAACACTTTTTAAAATACAAGGCAAGTCCCTAGAGATTAAACTTTTAGAACTTGGTCAAAATCTAGCTCCATTTTTGTTTCGCGACCAAACATATCGATGGTTACGCTAATTTTTTCTTTGTCGCTAAGGATTTCGCCTACAATACCTTGGAAGTGGGCAAATGGTCCTTCTAAAACTTCTACTAAGTCTCCTACGTTGAAGTCTAGATCCACTTTACCTTCAGTTTCACCCATTTGTTTAAGAATAGCTTCTACTTCTTCCGGCAATAGTGGAGTTGGTTTTACACCACCGCCTGATGAACCGATAAAGCCAGTAACGCCTGGCGTATTTCGTACAACATACCAAGCATCGTCTGTCATGATCAATTCTACTAATACATAGCCAGGGAAAGTTTTGCGCATATACGTTTTTTTGCGGCCATCTTTTACTTCTGTTTCTTGTTCTTCTGGAATTACAACACGGAAGATTTTGTCTTGCATCCCCATTGTTTCAACACGTTTTTCAAGGTTTGCTTTGACTTTATTTTCATAACCTGAGTAAGTATGAACAACATACCAATTTTTCTCCATAATAGATAGGGCGATTGCCGCCCTTCCCTCCTTTTCTAAAAGGCAAATGAAAAAACCCGTTTCATATACGGGCTAATTCGAACATATTAATCTTATTAAATCACAATTCTAAGTACCAGCGCAATAATTTAGAAATACCTAAGTCAACTACCATAAAAAAGGCAGCCATAAATAGCAAAGTTGTCACGATGATGATTGTATACTTTGTTAATTCTTTGCGTTTTGGCCAACTTGTCTTTCGCATTTCCGATAGAACGCCGCTAAAAAATCCACCTATCTTGCCCATTCACCAAACCTCCGAATATAATCGTCTATCTACTAAATCGTATTATTTCGTTTGCTTATGTAATGTATGCTCATTACAATTTGAACAATATTTCTTAAGCTCCATTCGTATAGAATGATTCTTAGTTGCGGGTAAATGATAATTTCTAGAACCGCATTTTTCGCAGCTTAATGCTACTTTCTGCCCCATAGTCCTCACCTTTTTACACTTTAATCCCTTTAGAGAAGCCTATCACCTATCACAAATACTGTCAACTAACCTTTTAATCACTCAAAACTATACTTCTACTTCCAAATGGCGTTCGAGTTTGCGTTTAATTCGCTGCAAAGCATTATCAATCGATTTCACATGCCGGTCCAAACTCGCGGAAATCTCTTGATATGATCTGCCTTCTAAATATAGAGTTAATACTTGGCGTTCTAAGTCACTTAATACCTGTCCAATCTTTTCTTCTAAGCTATTAAACTCTTCTTGATGGATAATAAGTTTTTCCGGATCATCAATTGTTGCTCCTGAAAGCATATCCATAAGCGTTTTTGCTGATGATTCTTCTTCAAAAACAGGTTTATCCAGCGAAACATAAGAGTTCAGTGGTATATGCTTTTGGCGTGTAGCTGCTTTAATTGCTGTAATGATTTGGCGTCTGACACAGAGTTCTGCAAACGCCTTAAATGATGTGATTCTCTCGCCATTAAAATCTCTTACTGCCTTATAAAGCCCAATCATTCCTTCTTGCACAATATCTTCTTTATCAGCACCAATTAAAAAATAGGACTTTACTTTTAAACGCACTAAAGGTTTATACTTGCTGATTAAAAAATCTAATGCGTTTGAATCGGCATTGCATGCCATCTCGACTAATTGCTCATCCGAACAATCTTCAAGACGTATATGCTTCTCTTGCAAATGATCGCTTGTTACCAAAGTATCACCTCACCAGATGGCTATTTAGAACAAGTATAACGGAGGTGGAAATTATCAGTCAATCACTCAATTTATTTCCTCTTCGCATTTGTTCGAATTTTTCTAATACTTCTGCTGATAAAGGGATTTTAGAACTAGGCTTTTGTGTTTGGATTTTTTTTACTTTATGCGTTATTTGCATTTGGACTTCCTGCAGCTCAATTTCAAACTCACGCGCTGACTTTCGCAATGCGCCATTACCAAATGCGACGCTTTGCTCCGCCATATCAGACGTTGCCACATAAATCTTATTGCGTTTGGAAGTCAGCTCTGCCGTGAGTTTTTCAATGCGATCATCCGCCGTTTCCTTTGCCCTTGTATAGATCACTTCCACATCACTTTGTTTCAACTTTGTGGCAATGCCTGGTACAAGGTATGCATCAAAAACGACGATGACTCGCATCCCAGAATAGGCTTGATAGTCTGCCATTAACTCTATCAGTCGATCTCTTGCGTCTACAAGCTTATGTTCTTTTAAACGTTGAAGCTCTTTCCACGCACCGATAATGTTATAACCATCAACTAAGAGTATATTCATTCATGTCACCTAAATCTCATGGCGCTTGCGGTATACCTCGTACATCAAAAGAGAAGCAGCTACCGAAGCATTCAAAGAGGTAACATGACCCACCATCGGCAAGTGGTAAAGGAAATCGCATTTTTCTTTTAAGATACGACTCATTCCTTTTCCTTCACTGCCGATAATGACAGCTAGAGGAAGAGTGGCATCCATTTTGCGATAATCAACAGAACCTTTGGCATCTGTCCCTGCAATCCATACACCGCGTTCTTTTAACTCTTCTACCGTTTGTGCTAAATTGTTGACGCGAACAGTAGGGATGTATTCAATGGCCCCTGTAGATGCTTTAGCAACTACAGCTGTCAAACTTACCGACCGGCGCTTTGGAATAATGATGCCATGTGCTCCTATCGCATCTGCCGTCCGCATAATAGAGCCCAAATTATGAGGATCCTCAAGTTCGTCTAAAATAATAAAGAACGGATCTTCTTGGCGTTCTTTTGCCAATTGGAATAAATCATCAAGCTCTGCGTAATTGTATGCTGCAACAGATGCCACAATTCCCTGATGGTTTTCGGAAGATAGTTGATCAATCTTCTTTTTTGGAACAAACTGTACGATAATTCCTCGTTCTTTTGCCATATTTATCAATTCATTGATGCCGCTTTTTTTAACGCCTTCTGCAATCCATATTTTATTGATGTCTCTCGTTGAACGAAGAGCTTCTAAAACCGGATTTTTCCCGGCAATCATTTCTTTTGTTTGTTCAGTCACTTTTTCGCCACCTCTTCTCTCTTATTTTCGACTAATTGTATGGCATATTGAATAACTTGTTCTTGTCTTTCTTGCTGTTTCGTTAAATATAAAAAACCAAGAACCGCTTCAAAAGCGGAACTATAATGATACGTTTGTACATCTGTATTTTTGGGGACGGAGCCAGACTTGGCGTTGCGTCCCCTTTTTAATACAGCCATTTCTTCTTCTGTAAAAAATGCTTCATCCATCATTTGGCGAATGACCATCGCTTGTGCTTTAGCAGAAACATAATGCGTCGCTTCCCTGTGTAAAACATTTGGCTTTACTCGCCCAGTTTGTAGCAAGTGTTCACGGATGGCAATCTCTAAAACGGCGTCTCCCATATAAGCTAAAGCTAGCGCGTTCAGTTGTTTTACATCCGCCGTGCGCAGTTCTTTCACTTTTATTAACCTCGTTTCCATCGAACACCTTGGCGTGTATCTTCTAAAATAATATTCATTTCTTTCAATTGATCACGTATCTCATCAGCACGTTTAAAATCACGATCTTTACGTGCTTGTTGTCTTTCTTCAATCAGAGCATCAATTTCATCATCTACTAATTCCTCTTTCACCTCGAGCTCAAGGCCTAATACATGTGAAAGTTCAGATAGCGTATCAATAAAAGCAGATAATACTTCTTTATTAGTATTTTCTTGATTCAAGTACTTATTCGCTTCAGTTGATAAGCTGAATAAGGCAGCAATAGCATTAGCAGTATTGAAATCATCGTCCATAGCTGTTTCAAAATCCAGGCGTTGCTTTTTGATTTCATCCAAGTACGATGTATCGGCATCTTCTAGGTTCGCAGATACTTGCAACCGGTGTTTTAAATTCGTATAAGAAGTGCGTATACGTTCTAAGCCAGCAGCTGCTGCTTCCACTAAATCTTGAGCAAAGTTAATTGGATGACGATAGTGTACCGATAGCATAAAGAATCTTAAAACTTGTGGATCAATTTGCTGAATAATATCATGCACTAAGATAAAATTCCCTAGTGATTTTGACATTTTTTCGTTGTCAATATTGATATAGCCATTGTGCATCCAATATCTCGCGAATGTTTTGCCACTGTATGCTTCAGATTGGGCAATTTCATTTTCATGGTGTGGGAAGGTTAGATCCTGACCACCTGCATGGATGTCGATTGTATCACCAAAATGATTGTGCACCATTACTGAGCATTCAATATGCCATCCTGGACGTCCTTTGCCCCATGGACTTTCCCATGAGATCTCTCCCGGCTTCGCTGCTTTCCATAAAGCAAAATCCAAAGCATCTTCTTTTTTCTCACCCGCTTCAATGCGAGCGCCTACTTTTAAATCATCTACTGACTGGTGTGATAATTTGCCGTACCCTTCGAACTTACGAGTTCTGTAATAAACATCTCCCTGTGATTCATAGGCATAGCCTTTATCAACCAACACCTTAATAAAATCGATAATTTCATCCATATGTTCAGTTACACGTGGATGTGCATCCGCCTTTTGGCAGCCCAATGCAGTGATATCCTCAAAATAAGCGTTTATGAAACGTTCTGTTAGCTCAGGCACTTCTTCCCCTAATTCGTTGGCTGCTTTGATAATTTTATCGTCCACATCAGTAAAGTTAGAAACATATGTCACATCATATCCGCGATATGTTAAATAACGGCGCACTGTATCGTATACGATGACAGGACGTGAATTTCCGATGTGAATATAGTTATAAACGGTTGGACCGCATACATACATCTTAACCTTTCCTTCTTCAAGAGGGACAAATAATTCTTTTTCTCTTGTTAACGTGTTAAAAATTTGGATTCCCATAAAATACTATCTCTCCTTTTTGTTTTCTTCTTGTTCTAAAGCGGTTATTTTTTCTTCTATTTTCATTAATCGTTCTTCTACTGGATCTGGTATGTTTTGATGATCTAATTTTTGTTTATGGTTGACACGGACGCCATCCTGGATGACTACTTTGCCTGGAATCCCTACAACAGTGGCATTTGGTGGAACCTCTTTTAATACAACGGATCCTGCCCCGATTTTACTATTCTCTCCAATTGTAATCGAACCTAATACCTTTGCTCCTGTGGCCACTAGTACGTTGTCATGAAGTGTTGGGTGCCGTTTACCTTTTTCTTTCCCTGTACCACCCAATGTCACGCCTTGATAGATCGTCACATCATTGCCAATCTCGCAGGTTTCACCAATGACTACCCCCATACCATGGTCGATGAAGAAACGCCGGCCAATTTTTGCCCCTGGGTGAATTTCAATCCCTGTAAAGAAACGGCTAATCTGAGAAATCGCTCTTGCTAAAAAATAAAATTTGCGTTTATAAAAAGCGTGGGCAATACGGTGAGACCATATAGCATGCAAGCCTGCATAGGTTAATACCACTTCCATTGTGCTTCGCGCTGCCGGGTCATTATCAAAAATCGTTTGAATGTCTTCTTTCATATTCTTAAACATGTAAATCCTCCCCCACAAATATCTAAGACATTTGGATTCAACAAAAAAGACGCCCCTGTCTAATGAAAGACAGAGACGCCTACTATGCGCGGTTCCACTCTGATTGGAAGCATACTCGCTTCCCGCTTGAACATCTTTTAACGGAGATTACCGGCTAAGTCTACTCTAGTGACTATTTCAACTTAACGCTCAGAGGTGCATTTCCGTAATTCATTGGCTCAGACCATTTTCAGCCGGTGATGGTCCTCTCTTATAGAGCATGAATTGCGTACTTCTCCTCTTCATCGCTTTTATATCATTTGTTAGCTTCATTTTACAATGTAGCGAAAAAAAATCAATCAAAATAAAAACCAATTAAAAATGATAAACCTATTTGATCCATTCTGCCCTACGACAGCATATGAATAAAAGTATTACTAAATGAATGCTTCGATCCGTTTAACAACAGTTTCTTTGCCCAGTAATGAAAGTGCATCATTTAGTTCTGGTCCATGCATTTCACCTGTAGTAGCTACACGAATTGGCATGAAAAGATTTTTGCCTTTATGGCCTGTTTCTTTCTGCACTGTTTTGATTGCTTTCTTAATGTCTGCAGGCTCAAATGATTCCAACTGTTGTAATTGTTCTTTGAACGCAGCCATTACTTCTGGTACTTGCTCTCCTGCAAGAACTTCTTTTTCTTCATCAGTATATGCAAGTTCCTCTGTGAAGAACATACGAGATAAATCAACAATTTCTGCTCCAAAGCTCATTTGCTCATGGTATAAACCAATCAACTTATTAGCCCACTCTTGTTGTTCCTCGGATAAGTTTTCAGGAAGAAGTCCTTCTTTTTGTAAGAATGGAAGGGTTAAAGCAACTACTTCTTCGCTATTCAACTTCTTCATGTATTGGTTATTCATCCATTTTAGTTTTTGTTTATCGAACATGGATGGTGATTTAGATAGACGTTTTTCATCGAACTTTTCGATAAGCTCTTCTTTTGTGAAGATCTCTTCTTCACCCTCTGGAGACCACCCTAAAAGAGCAAAGAAATTGAACATCGCTTCTGGCAGGTAGCCAAGATCTCTATATTGTTTCACAAACTGGATAATGGATTCATCACGCTTAGAAAGTTTTTTATGGTTTTCATTTACGATCAGCGTCATATGACCATAGTGAGGTGGTTCAAAACCAAATGCATTAAATATCATTAATTGCTTTGGTGTATTTGATAAATGCTCTTCCCCTCTAAATACATGTGTAATATCCATCATATGATCATCAAGAACTACTGCATAATTATATGTTGGGATGCCATTTGCTTTTACGATAACCCAATCGCCGATATCTTTTGATTCAAAAGAAATTTCTCCGCGAACTAAATCATCGAATTTATATACAACGTTTTCCGGCACTTTAAAACGGATTGTATAAGGTTCGCCCGCTTCTTCTTTTGCAGCTACTTCCTCTTTTGATAGATGTCTGCATTTTCCGTTATACATAGGAGCCGCAACGCCGCGCTCTTGCTGAGCTTCACGGTCTGCTTCTAATTCTTCTGAAGTACAGAAGCATTTATAAGCCATGCCCATATCAATTAGCTTATTTGCGTATTCTGTATAAATTTCTAAACGTTCCATTTGACGATATGGCGCATATGGACCACCAATATCAATTGATTCGTCGTACTCAATACCAAGCCATTTTAGGTTGTCTAATTGAGATGCTTCGCCACCCTCGATATTGCGGGCCACATCCGTATCTTCAATGCGGACAATAAAGTCTCCGTCGTGGTGTTTTGCATACAAAAAGTTAAATAAAGCTGTACGTGCGCCGCCAATATGTAAATGTCCAGTAGGGCTCGGTGCATAACGTACTCGAACTTTGTTAGTCATGTCTAAATCCTCCTATTAATCGTTCAAAAATTCAACTTTACCCATTTTACCACTGCTAGTATGAAAATTAAAGGAAGTCACTTTTTTATAAGCAAAATAGTTGCCATACTGGCAATTCCTTCTTCACGCCCTGTAAAGCCTAATTTTTCTGTTGTTGTAGCTTTGACATTTACTTGAGAAGGCTCTGCATGCAAAAGTTCCGCAATTCGATTTCTCATTTGCTCAATATAAGGCGCAAGTTTTGGCCGTTGCGCCATAATAGTGCAATCAACATTTCCTAAAGTATAACCCTTCGATTCTACAATCTCCCAAATGTATGAAAGCAATTTTGCAGAATCTGCATCCTTGAATGCTGGGTCAGTATCGGGGAAATGATGACCGATATCGCCTTCCCCAATCGCTCCTAATGCCGCATCCGTTACGGTATGCAATAATACATCCGCATCAGAGTGACCGATTAAGCCTTTACTATGAGGGATTGTAATACCGCCAATAATTAATGGGCGTCCTTCTTCAAATGCATGTACGTCAAAACCTTGTCCTATTCTAAACATGTTATCCTCCTATACGTTGACTTAAAATAGCTTCGCCAAATATTAAGTCCTCTTTAGTAGTTATTTTAACGTTTTCATAGCTACTTTCAACTATATATACAGATTGTCCTAAACGTTCAACGAGCATCGCTTCATCTGTTCCTAAAAAATTGTCTACTTCTGCTTGCTGTTCTGCCTGTTTTAAAAGTGTGAAATCGAAAGCTTGCGGTGTTTGAATCATCCATAAACTTGAACGATCAACAGTTCCTTTAATCTTTCCGTTCTCTACTACTTTCATTGTATCTTTTGCTCTTACGCCTGCAATGGCAGCACCTTTTTTCTCGGCCACTTCTACTAATTCATGGATAATAGGAGTGGTGATAAATGGTCTTGCCGCATCATGTACCAAAACAATCTGGCCTTCCTCTATCTGCTTCACGCAGGCTACAACACTATGTTGTCTTTCTTCCCCGCCATTCGGCATGGCCTTCACTTTTGTAATATGGTATTTTTCTAAAAGTGTTTGAATATAGAGTCTTTCATCAGGCTTTACTGCTAACCAAATTCCTCTGCATGCTTCATCCTGTTGGAAAACCTCTAGCGTATGGATCAAAATGGGCTTATTTCGCAGCTCCAAAAATAATTTGTTTTGTCCAGCAGCCATCCTTTTTCCGCTTCCAGCCGCTGGTAATATTACATCATACTGCATCACATTCACTCTTTCTTAATAGAAAAGGACAAGGTAAATTACCCTGCCTCTCTACATTTTATTACGAAAAGTGCCTAGCCTGCACTTTTGCCATTGTTTTTTGGCTTAGCAAAAATCATACGCCCTGCTGATGTTTGCAGCACGCTTGTCACGGTAACAACAATTGCTTGGCCGATATATGATTTTCCTTCTTCAACCACAATCATTGTCCCGTCATCTAAATATGCAACACCTTGATTATGCTCTTTACCGTCTTTAATCACCAGCACATTCATTTCTTCCCCAGGAATGACCACTGGTTTGACTGCATTTGCTAAATCATTAATATTTAACACTTTCACATTATGAAGATCGCACACTTTATTTAAATTAAAGTCATTCGTTAGTATCTGGCCGCCCATTTTTTTCGCCAAACGGACTAATTTTAAATCAACCTCTTGCACATCCTCAAAGTCCACCTCAGTGATTAAAACTTGTGTAGCTCTTTCATCTTGCAATTTTTTCAAGATATCAAGCCCACGACGCCCTCTCGTCCTTTTCAATGTGTCAGATGAGTCTGCTATATGTTGAAGCTCAGTTAATACGAATTGAGGTACAACGAATGTTCCCTCGATAAAGCCTGTTTCTGAGATATCAGCAATCCGGCCATCAATGATGACACTAGTATCTAAAAGCTTATACTTTGCATCGTCGAGTTCTACATCTTCTCCCATTGCCTTTTTCTTTGAAGCATTCGTTGATTGAGCTTTCCCTGCTGTAAATACATGAATCAGCTCATCTCTCTTTTTAAAACCGACCTGGAATCCGAGATAGCCGAGAACAATGGACAATAGGACAGATAAGATAGGCACAATCGTAGTGATTAAAGGAATTTTGATGTTATCAATAGAAAAGCCAATTAGGTAAGCAAGTATCAACCCAATAATTAAACCTAATGTCCCGAACAACAAATCTCCTACCGGTGCTTTTAATAATTTATCTTCCATCCACCGAATAAATTTTACAAAGTAATCTGAAACCCAAAATGAGAAAGCAAATAACAAGATGGCTCCTACAGCCACTGATGTATACGGATTATTCAACCACGGGTTATCTGATAGATGAATGATTTGGTATAATAGCGGTAAGACAAATAAACCCACAGTCCCTCCAATAAAAAGAAACGCAATTTGGATTATTCCCTTTAACATTCAGGCACCTCCTTTTTTTATTTTAATTATACATAGTTTACCTTTGATGCGTCTTGTGAAACCTCTTTCTTACACCCTATGACAAAGATGGACTAATCTTGACACAGAACATGAAAAAGCATTCATTTAGCAAGTGCAACGAGGTGAAGCGGAATAGCTGCGAAGGTTTTCTAACATGATGTGAAACTCTTAATATGCTGTTATTCAGGAGCTCACTTCTCAGCTAATTAACCTTTATAGTGCCTTCTATTCCGACTCCTTATAATTCCCCCGATAAATATATAAATAACCATGCATTACACAAAAAACATCTTATGCCTTATCAAAACTTAATTTTAGTGCTTGATTAACTGTATCTACCCCGACTACTTCAATGGTATCTGGATACTCAAAGCCACCCAAGTTGGATGCTGGGACAATCGCGCGTTTGAACCCTAGTTTGGCTGCTTCCTGGATTCTTTGTTCAATCCGTGACACTCTTCGCACTTCACCTGTTAATCCTACTTCTCCGATATAACAATCCATTGGTTTAGCAGCTGTATCTCTAAAGCTTGAAACAATGCTTACAAGAACCGCTAAATCAATAGCAGGCTCATCTAGCTTTACCCCGCCTGCTACCTTTATATAAGCATCTTGTGCCTGTAAAAGCATGCCCATCCTTTTTTCTAATACTGCCATCAATAAGGATATTCGGTTTTGGTCTACACCTGTTGCCATTCGCTTTGGATAATTAAAACTTGAAGGCGTCACGAGAGCTTGTACTTCGACTAAGATAGGGCGAGTCCCTTCCATAGAGGCCACAACAGTGGAGCCCGGGGCACCCTGTGAACGTTCTTGCAGAAACAATTCTGAAGGGTTTAATACTTCCTTCAAACCATTTTGGAGCATTTCAAAAATAGCAATTTCATTAGTAGAACCAAATCTATTTTTTTGGCTCCGTAGAATGCGATAAGTGTGGTGGCGTTCTCCTTCAAAGTAAAGGACCGAATCCACCATATGTTCAAGTATCCTTGGCCCTGCGATTTGGCCTTCCTTCGTCACATGTCCAACTAAGAAAATTGCAATGTTCTTCGTTTTCGCGATACGCATAAATTCAGCAGTACATTCTCTAACCTGTGAGACACTTCCCGGTGCGCTTGTTACATTCGGGTGGTACACTGTTTGAATGGAGTCCACAATAACAAACTTGGGGTTCACTTCTTCAATCGTTTGATTTAGAAATTCAAGATTCGTTTCTGAATAAATGTAAAGCTCTTCGGATTTTACGCCTAGTCTTTCAGCTCTTAGCTTCGTTTGGCGAATAGATTCTTCTCCGGAAATATAGAGGACACGATGCCCTTTATTCGAAAGAATCGCTGAAACTTGCAGCAAAAGCGTGGATTTCCCAATCCCCGGATCCCCGCCAATTAGGACAAGTGAGCCTGGGACAATTCCACCTCCTAGGACGCGATTCAATTCATTTAGTTCCGTTTCGATCCTTGGTGCATCTTCTGTTTCAACTGCAATTAATGGCGTAGCTTTTTGCGTTACAGACGAGGAATGCTGAAAAGCCCCTCTTGGCCCCTTGGATACTACTTCTACTTCTTCCACCATTGTATTCCAATCACCGCAACCAGGACATCTACCTAGCCATTTTGGCGATTCATATCCACATGCATTACAAAAAAACTTTGTCTTCTTTTTGGCCATTTTATATCTCCTGCCATTTTTAGTCTTACTCTTATTATAAAACAAGGCGTCCCAAATTTCGCATTTGGAACGCCTCACTGTTGCGTATTATTTTTCAATACGTTGACATAAAGTTCACTATTTTGTTGCTAATTCTTTGACATTCACGACAAATTCTCCATCTTTCACATCAAATTCAACGCGTTGTCCAGTTAAGACAGTGCCTTTTAAGATTTCTTCTGATAGGCGGTCTTCTATATTTTTTTGGATAGCTCTGCGCAATGGGCGGGCACCGTATTGCGGATCGTATCCTTCTTCTGCAATTTTGTCGATTGCTTCCGTTGTAAGATCGAGCGTAATATCTTGTTCATGCAGGCGTTTTGTTAATTGTTTTACCATTAGGTTTACAATTTTGCGCAAATCTTCTTTTTCTAATGAGTGGAAGACAATCATTTCGTCGATACGGTTTAAGAACTCTGGACGGAATGCTTTTTTCAATTCTTCCATCATGACACTTTTTGCATTTTCTTGGCTTTGTGATGCACTTTGAGCACCAAAACCAAGTGATTTGCGGTATTTTAATGCCTCTGCACCTACATTGGATGTCATAATAACCACCGTATTACGGAAGTCCACTACACGGCCTTTGGAATCCGTTAAACGGCCATCGTCCAACACTTGTAATAAGATATTGAAAACATCCGGGTGAGCTTTCTCAATTTCATCAAGCAAAATAACAGAATATGGTTTGCGGCGTACTTTCTCTGTCAGCTGACCACCTTCCTCAAAACCGACATATCCTGGAGGCGATCCAACAAGTCGAGAAGTCGAATGTTTTTCCATGTATTCGGACATATCCACACGGATCATGGCATCTTCATCACCGAACATTACTTCAGCTAAAGCCCGGGCAAGTTCTGTTTTACCAACACCTGTTGGGCCTAAGAAAATAAAGGAACCGATTGGACGTTTTGGATCTTTTAATCCTGCACGAGCACGGCGAATCGCTCTTGAAATAGCTTCAACTGCTTCGCTTTGGCCTACTACTCGTTTATGCAACTCATCCTCTAAGTTCAACAGCTTCTCTGATTCAGCTTGCGCCAGTTTAGAGACCGGGACACCCGTCCACATGGACACAACTTCCGCAATATCATTCACCGTTACCTTAGATTCTGATTTACCTTGCGCTTCTTTCCATTCTTTTTTCGTGCTGTTCAATTTATCTTTAAGCTTTTGTTCAGAATCACGTAAGGACGCAGCTTTTTCAAATTCTTGAGATTGGACTGCAGCCATTTTTTCAGAATGAAGTGAGTCTAGCTCTTGTTCTAATTCTTTTAAATCTGGTGGTGTTGTAAATGAACGCAACCTAACTTTAGATCCTGCTTCATCGATTAAGTCAATTGCTTTGTCAGGCAAGAAACGGTCTGAAATGTAACGGTCTGACATTTTAGCAGCCGCTTCAATAGCTTCATCTGTAATTTTGACACGGTGATGAGCTTCATAACGGTCGCGCAGCCCATTAATAATTTGAATAGCTTCCTCTACTGATGGTTCATCGACTTGTATTGGTTGGAAGCGACGTTCAAGTGCTGCATCTTTTTCAATGTACTTGCGGTATTCATCTAATGTTGTAGCACCAATACATTGTAATTCTCCTCGAGCAAGTGATGGTTTCAAGATATTTGAAGCATCAATTGCTCCTTCTGCTCCACCAGCACCGATCAATGTGTGCAACTCATCGATAAATAGGATCACGTTTCCTGCTTGGCGAATTTCATCCATTACCTTTTTCAAACGGTCTTCAAATTCACCACGATATTTTGTACCTGCTACGACTGTTCCCATATCAAGCGTCATAACACGTTTATCGCGCAATGTTTCAGGCACTTCATTGTTCACGATTTGTTGTGCAAGACCTTCTGCAATAGCTGTTTTACCGACACCTGGCTCCCCGATTAATACAGGGTTGTTTTTAGTACGGCGAGACAGCACTTCAATTACGCGTGTAATTTCTTTGCTGCGTCCAATCACAGGATCCAAGCTGCCTTCTCGTGCTATTTGAGTAAGGTCTCTTGCTAAGCCATCGAGCGTAGGTGTATTAGCTGTCGGCGCACTATTATTGCTTGCTTGTGGATGATCATTACTTCCAAGCAGTTGTAGTACTTGCTGACGGGCTTTGTTTAGACTGACACCCGCATTATTTAACACACGAGCTGCTACACCTTCGCCTTCTCGAATTAACGCAAGCAATAAATGTTCT
This sequence comes from Rummeliibacillus sp. GQ308, assembly GCF_059759115.1. Classification (NCBI taxonomy): domain Bacteria; kingdom Bacillati; phylum Bacillota; class Bacilli; order Caryophanales; family Caryophanaceae; genus Rummeliibacillus; species Rummeliibacillus sp. GQ308. Next base: position 64,789 of record NZ_JCAXDQ010000004.1, read on the forward strand.
GTACCAATGTATGAATGGCCCAGTTTGCGAGATTCATCGACTGATAATTCAATGACCTTTTTAGCACGTGGTGTATAGTGTACAATTGGGCCTACATTTTTAGTGCCGACACCAACCAATTCTTCAATACCTTCTTCAATCATTTCTGTACTCACGTTGATTGCTTCAAGCGCTTTTGCCGCTATGCCGCCTCCTTCACGTATGAGGCCAAGCAAAATATGTTCTGTGCCAATGGCTTCGTGTTTCATACGAATTGCCTCTTCCTGTGCTAATTGCAGAACTTTTTGAGCGCGCTGTGTAAATCGATTGTACATCATGAAGATCCTCTCCTTTTTACTGTTATATTATTTAACCGTCGTATTGTTTAATTTTTCTCGAATAATTGTTGCTCGAAATACATCTCTTTCGTTCGCCTGGAGCGTTGTACCAGCAAGCTGCTGCAAGAAACCAGGCTGCATAATCAACATACATTCATTCAAAACTCTATCCGGATATGTTGGAATTAATCCCAAATCTATACCCAACCGGACATTTGATAAACAATTAGCCGCTTCTTCACTAGATAAAATCCTTGCATATTTCAACACACCTAATGATCGATTTAAACGATCTGAAACAGCAATGGATGCGTGTTCTAGCAAAGCTCTACGGGCACCGATTTCTTTTTGAATAATTTGCTCGGCTACACTTTGTAGATCCAAAATAATATCTTCTTCTGGCTTGCCAAGGGTGATTTGGTTAGAAATTTGATAATAATTCCCGAGAGCTTCGGTACCTTCTCCGTATATTCCTCTTACAACCATCCCTAAACGAGCCATTGTATTCATCAGCGTTCCCATTTGGTTAGTCGCAGTGAGAGCAGGTAAATGCATCATCACTGATGCTCGAAGTCCTGTACCTGTGTTTGTTGGACAGCTTGTAAGGTAGCCAAATGAATCATCGAAAGCATATGATAGCTTTCTTTCTAAAAGCCGGTCCACTTCATCAGCCAACTGATAAGCTTTATCCAATTGCAGGCCTGGTTGTAAGCTTTGTATGCGGATATGGTCTTCTTCATTTACCATGATGCTAATTGTTTCATCATCCGACACTAAGATAGAGCCTGTTTTTGTTTTATTTGCTAATTGCGGGCTAATCAAATGCTTCTCTACCAAAACCTGACGCTTAAGAGAGGGCATATCATGGAGTGAGAAATAAGAGAATGGCATATCAAATTTCTGATCTCCATCAATCAATGCATTCGATACCATTTTGTCAATTTGCAATGCTTCATCTTCTGAGAATGCCCGAGGAAACCGAAATCCATTGATATTTCTTGCCAAGCGAATTCTTGTACTCATGACAATATCGCCGAATGTACTATCCCCTCTCATCCATATAGGAGGTTTACTTTGCAGAAAGTGGTCAATGTTCATCTCTTTTCTCACCTCCTCCATTCAATTTGTTTTCAAGCAATTTAACCTCATCACGAATTTCCGCGGCGTCTTCAAAACGTTCCTCTTCCACTGCTGTTTTCATATCTTGTCGCAGCGCTTCAATTTGGCGTTTTGTCTGATAGCTCTCATTAATGGATCCAGGAACCTTGCCTATATGTTCTGTAGCGCCATTATGAAGCCGTTTTAATACCTGTGGCAAAAAATCTTTAAACGTCTCATAACATGTTGGACAATTGAATTTCCCTTCTTCGAGAAATTGTCTATATGTCATGCCGCATTGTGGACAGCTTTCATTTTGCACTTTACTTTGTGGCTTCTTGATAGGCACATCCTGTACTGACCAGCTTGGCGTACCGAATAAATTTGAAAATAGTTTTTGCATGGCATTGGAACTATCACCAGGTTCAAGATTCACGTGAAAGTGATCTAGCTGCTTATTGCATACATCACAAAAGTGCCTTGTTATCTTATTGCCGTTTTTCATCTGTGTGACTGTAATTGTAGCAGGCCGCTGTTTACAATTTTCACATATCATCTTTAACACCTCTTTGCATTTGCTGGTCGTATTTCACCGCTAGTAACATCGCCCTCATAATGCGCGCTCGTAGTTCATCGCGTAAAGGTAAATGGAGGGACAATACTGAACGGTCTAGTGCCGCTATCATCATCCTTGCTTCTCTTTGCGTTATTACATCTTCATCAATTAACCGAAAAATAAAGTCCTGTGCAGACGACTGTGTGATAGAATCACCAATTTGATGCATAATCTCTTCAATCAACTCGGTCCCTGAGCTTGCTCTAACACGTAAAATCCGTATATAGCCACCCCCGCCTCGCTTACTTTCAACGATATACCCTCGCTCGGCTGTAAACCTTGTATTGATGACATAATTGATTTGGGAAGGTACACATTGAAATTTGTCTGCAATTTCACTTCGTTTGATTTCAATATGACCTTTACCACCTAATTCAATAATCTCTTTTAAATACCCTTCAATAATGTCTGAGATATTCCGCATTTTTATTCCACCTCACTCGCTTCACTGACTTTGACTAACTTTGACTTTATTATATGTGCCATCAAAAAATGATGCAAATATTTTGCTTAACCTGGAAAATCGTTATTCATTCTCCTAATATACACAAAAAACATACTGCTATATGCAGTATGTTCATAAGTTTTTGGATTAAATCCACTTTCTAACAATAGGATATTCCCAATGGCTTCCCTGAAGTGCTTTGACGATACCGATAATCGGGATAATAACGCCCATGATACCGACAATAACAATTAGAGGAATGCCAATAATCGCAAGGAATATCGTTAAGGTAAGGATGCCTCCAACTGTAACGAGCAGCCACATAACGAATTGGAACAGCAGCGCTTGGATTGATAAACGTTTTATTTCTTCATCTCTAATAAACACAAAAATAAGAATCGGGACTAAACATGGGGCAAAAAAGGCGCTCGCATGCAAAATAACTTTTAACCCTTTATTCTCCATCTTGTTATTCACTCACTTTCAATATCTATTTTTACTTAACTTAATTTACGTATTACATTAAATATAGTTTCACTTTTTTATACCTCCCTTATATGAGGAATTTCTCCTTTCTGGCATTGTTTACATATTTGTGAGAGGATAAATATACGAATATTGTTGAAATGAGGGTTTGAGATGATTCGGACGCTTGGTATCACTAATGATCAACAACTCTTAGCTGATTTTTCGCTCGAAGAGATTAAAACCGGCAAGTTTATATGGTATTGGGTCGATTTTGAATCGCCTACCACAGAAGAAAATAGATTACTTAGCAGCTTTTTTCATTTTCACCCCTTAGCCATCGAGGATTGTTTAATGAGACTACAACGGCCTAAACTGGATTATTACGAGGGGTACCATTTTCTTGTTGCTCATAAAATAAATAAAGAAACATTTGAAGGGGAAGAGGTCAATTTATTTGTAGCTCCAGACTTTATTGTCACCTATCATCACTCACCTGCCCCCGAGTTTGCCATCGTGAGAGAACGAATTGAAGAAATGCCAGCTTCCTGGGAGCGCGGATCCCTGTATATTGCCTATCAAGTACTTGATAAAATTGTTGATGGTTACTTTCCGTTAGTATATGACATCGAAGATCATTTAAATGAAATAGATGATGAAATCGGTTTTAAGAGTACGACAAAATCAATGAAATATGTATTTGATCTAAGGAGCGATTTGCTTCATATTCGTCGCATCGTTTTGCCAATGCGCGATTTACTTTATCGAATTTTAAATTCCTATCGCTTCCGCTTGAATGACCAGGAACGGGCTTACTTTATGGATATACACGACCATTTGATTAAGCTGACAGAAATGGTGGAATCGAATCGGGAACTGACAGCAGACATGCGAGATAGCCATATGTCGATAAACTCGAGCCGGATGAATGGCATTATGATGATTTTGACTATTATTTCTTCCATATTCATACCGCTGACATTTATTGCGGGTGTCTATGGAATGAATTTTAAAAATATGCCTGAGCTCAATTGGCATTATGGTTACTTTATTATCTTATTCATTATGTTTGGCATTGCCTTTTCGATGGCCATCTGGTTTAAGTTAAAGGGATGGTTTGACTATAGACCGTAAAAACGAAAATAGAATAGCTGCAAAGTTCTCTATACTTTGCAAGCTATTCCATTTAAAGTTGGTTTCTATTAATCTCATTAATATGGGAATTATTTAGGAGTATCTTTTAAACCAAAAAGGACAAAAGACAGGAGATAAGTGACGATGGTGGCACCGATTGTAATATAGATTCTGTGGCTCATTGGCACTTCTGTATAGTTAGCATTTAGAAGCATTAACGATGAGACCGCTACTACCATGGCTAGTGGCAGTGCATATTTCATTCCTCTTTTTGTATCCATGCTGCGTACATCCTATTCTTGTGATTTTTTCTTTATTGTAGCATGTTCTATCTAGTCCGAATAGATACAGAAACGATAATAGGCGGTTGCTGTTATAAGTTACAGCAACCGCCTATTTGTATAGTATACCGATTATTATAAGGTAAAGAACTTGCTTGGCATTTCGCGCTTTTCTTTACGAATCTTCCGGCGTATCGAACCTGATTCGAATAATTTCTTTTCTTGCTCTGTTTCTGGGTAAACGGGTGCTACTTCCTGAGGTGCACCATTGGTATCTACTGCTACCATAGTAACGAAAGATTCTGTCGTTAGTTTTTTTACACCTGTGTCGATATTAGTAGAATGCACCACGATATATAACTCCATCGATGTGCGTCCAGTAGAACTAACAATCGCCTCTAGTTCTAGGACTTCTCCTGAACGAACTGGCGAATAAAAGTCCACTGAGTCGAAAGATGCTGTTACTGTTTGCATTTTTGCATGCTTCATGGACGTAATCGCTGCGATCTCATCAATATACGCCAACACCTTCCCACCAAAAATCGTGCTCATATGGTTGGTATCGGGCGGTAAAACCAATCTTGTTTGTATTGTTCTTGAACTGCCCATTGGCACTGCTTCTAGCATCGTATACACTCCTCACGTATCTTTTAACACATAATTTTAAAGGGAAGCCCTTGTTCAACAAGTCTTTTCTCTGTACTAGATCGGCTTCTCCAAACATACTACAGTTTAGTCTTAATCGTAATAAACTTCAAATCAGTCATTTCGTTCACTGCATATTTAATGCCTTCGCGTCCATATCCACTATTCTTCACTCCACCATATGGCATGTTATCTATACGGAATGTTGGTACATCATTAATGATGACTGCACCGGCTTCTAATTCCTCTGCTGCTCTCATGGCATCTTCTAAATTATTTGTAAAGATCCCTGCATTTAAACCTAAATCTGATTGGTTTACTAAATTAATCGCTTCATCGAATGTGTCATATGGAACAATGGAAACAATCGGAGCAAATGTTTCCTGGCATGCTACCTTCATATCAGGCTGAACATTAGCCATGACAGTTGGTGTTAAGGTACGCTCTGTGAAAGTTCCGCCTGTAGCAACGGTTGCACCTTGCTCTTTCGCCTCTTCAATCCATTGCATAATGCGTGTAACTTCTTTTGGATTAATCATAGCACTTACATCTGTTTTTTCGTCCAAAGGATTGCCTACTACCAATTTTTCCGTAGCTGCAACAAAGGCATTTAAAAATTGGTCATAAATTGATTGATGGACATAAATACGCTGTAGTGAAATACATACTTGTCCTGCGTAACCAAATGCGCCACTTACACAGCGATCTATAACTTTATCGATTGGCACACTTGGTTCTACAATCAATCCTGCATTAGAACCCAATTCAAGCGTTACCTTTCGCAATCCTACTTTTTCTTTAATCTTCAATCCAACAGAACTGCTGCCTGTAAACGTAACCTTTTTGACGAGCGGATGTGTAACAAGCGTATCGCTTAACTCGCTTCCACTTCCAGTAACGATTTGAAGCATCCCATCAGGTAAACCTGCATCTTTAAAGATTCCAGCCATTACAAGGCTGCTTAAAGGTGTTTGTCCAGCAGGCTTTAAAACAACTGCGTTACCCACAGCAAATGCAGGGCCTAATTTATGTGCTACTAAGTTAAAAGGAAAATTAAATGGCGTAATGGCTGATATAACACCTAAAGGTACGCGTTTTGTCCAACCAATCCGATCTTTTCCACCCGGCGCAGCATCCATCGGAAGCGTTTCACCACTTAATCCTTTAGCTGCCTCGGCTGCAAATTGGTACGTTGTAATGGTACGATCAATTTCAGTAAGGGCAGCTGTGATAGGCTTTCCTGCTTCTCTCGCTGCTATTTCAGCTAGATCTTGCTTGCGCTCTTTCATTAACTCTGCCACTCGATATAAAATTTCAGCTCTTTCATATGCTGTTGATGATTTAAATTGAAGAAAGGCTTGATGTGCACCTTCAATGCTTCGTTCTACATCATTCACGGTGGCTTTCGCTATATTTGAAATATGCTCTCCATTATAAGGAGCGGTTAATTCATAGCTTTCAGCTGTGCTAACCCACTCTCCATTAATCCATAATTTTGTTTCCTTCACAGATGACACCTCCGTTAAAGTTATACCCCTCTTATTCCATACTAACATGATTACTTTTTCATATCCTAAATAGATGCCTAGCATTTCCCAAACAGAAAAAACTCCAGCTATCTTAGCCTGGAGTTTTGTGCTGATATTAAATTGTACACTTTTCTCGTTAATCCTATTCATAAACTCTTGATTCAATCACGAAATGTTCTTTTTCAATACTATCCAGTGAAAACGAAGCGCCTCTGCCAGGCTTCACATCTAAGATCAGTTGGGTATGCTTCATATACTCATAGTGGCTTTTGTGTATATAAAATGGCACATCGCCAACTATACCAAGAAGTAGATCCTGTTCACCTACTCGAAAATCCTCTTCTTTATAGCACATAGGTGCAGAGCCATCACAGCACCCACTAGATTGAAAAATTAAAATCGGACCATGCAACGATTTCATATAATCGATAAACTCAAGAGCTTTATCTGTCGCTTGTATACATTCTGCCATCTAGGATCCACGACTATTCTAGAAGAAACCTTGTGGCTTACGATTATAGCTGACAAGTAAATTCTTCGTTTGTTGATAATGTTCTAACATCATTGCGTGGTTTTCACGACCAATGCCTGATTGCTTATAACCGCCAAACGCTGCGCCCGCTGGATATTGGTGATACGTATTTGTCCATACACGACCAGCTTCAATAGCGCGTCCTGCACGATAAGCGATATCACCTGAACGGGACCATACACCTGCACCTAAACCATATACGGTGTCATTTGCAATTTCGATGGCTTCATCAAAGTCTTTAAACGAAGTGACGCCAAGGACTGGGCCAAATATTTCCTCCTGGAAAATACGCATTTTATTATGGCCTTTGAATACAGTTGGTTTTATATAATAACCATCCTCAAAACCATCTATCTGATTGTGCTCACCACCGATTAAGCACTCTGCGCCTTCCTCTTTGCCTAATTTTAAGTATGATAGAATTTTTTGCTGTTGCTCGTTTGATGCCTGTGCCCCCATCATTACTTCTGTATCAAGCGGATTGCCAATCTTAATTGATTCAATTCTCGCCATAGCTCGTTCAATGAATTGATCATAAATAGATTCTTGCACTAATGCACGGGAAGGGCATGTACAAACCTCTCCAGAGTTGAAAGCAAACATTACAAAACCTTCAATTGCTTTATCTAAAAAATCATCATCATGTTCCATAACATCTTCAAAGAAGATATTTGGCGATTTACCACCAAGTTCAAGGGTAACAGGAATAATGTTTTCGGTTGCATATTGCATTACTTGGCGACCTACCGCAGTAGAACCCGTGAAAGCAATTTTAGCAATGCGAGGGTTTGTAGCAAGTGGTTTGCCTACTTCTACGCCATAACCGTTAACTACATTCACCACACCAGCAGGAAGTAGATCTTGAATTAATTCCATTAGCACCATAATAGATGCAGGCGTTTGTTCTGCTGGTTTTAATACAACACAGTTACCCGCAGCAAGCGCAGGAGCCAATTTCCAGACAGCCATTAATATTGGGAAGTTCCAAGGAATGATTTGACCAACGACGCCAAGTGGTTCTTGGAAATGATAGGCTACAGTATCATTGTCTAGTTGAGTCGTACGGCCTTCTTGTGCACGAATAGCACTGGCGAAATAACGGAAATGGTCTGCAGCCAGCGGAATATCCGCATTCAATGTTTCACGGACAGCTTTACCGTTATCCCAAGTTTCTGCTACAGCCAATAGCTCTATATTATCTTCAATTCTATCAGCAATTTTATTTAAAATACGGGCACGTTCAGCAGTAGAAGTCTTGCCCCATTCGCTTTTTGCACTATGCGCTGCATCTAAAGCTAGTTCAATATCATCTGCAGTGGAACGAGCTACTTTTGTGAATACTTGTCCATCCACTGGTGATATATTGTCGAAGTATTGGCCTTTAACAGGCTCTACCCATTCGCCCCCGATAAAGTTATCATATTGATCTTTAAATTGAACGACAGCACCTTCAGCATTTGGTTTTGCATAAATCATGTCCGATCTCCCCCTTATGTTTGAGCGAATACTACTATCCTATTAAATAGATAGCGTTTTCATATATTATGATGACTGAAACTATCTTAATATTCAAGTTTTTCAAACTATATTTGTAAAATATTCTCGATTAAGATAGAGCCAACATTTCATATATATGGTCTAGATATAAAAATATACATATAAAAAGAAGACAAATACAACACGTGTATATGTCTTCTTGATCAGTTACTTCGATGGCCTAGTAACGGTTGAGAACTCACTGTATATTTTGTGGCCTTTGACCGTTTGATATGCCCTAATTTTATAATCTAAATTTTTACCGTTCTTTATGTTTTTACTAGCAGCACTCACTTTAGAACCTTTGATTGCCATCAGTTTTTTATAGTTTGATCCTTTGCGTGGTGCTTTATAAATTTCGTAGCCAAGAGCTCCGCTTACAGGCTTCCATGAGAAAAGAAGCTTGTCCTTCGATACTTCCTTGGCCTTCAGATTTGTAGGCTTTGCCAATATAGGACTTCCTGATTTTATGTCTGTGTAAGAACTATACAATTTTGTATTTTCCACATTCTTGTAAGCACGCATTTTATAGAAATACGTATTCCCCAGAGAAACTTTTTTATCTATATATGTTGTTACTTTACTGTTTGTTAGGGTAGCTATTTTCTCATATTTGCCTGATTTCTCTTCAGCACGATAAATGATATAGCCATCTGCATCTGTCGTTCCCTTCCAACTTACATTAAGTTGATTATAGGTTTTGCCAGATACAGAAAGCTTAGCAGGTTTTTGAGGATTCTTTATAAACTTCGCATACACTACTGTCTTAGTTTTCAACATCGTATCAAAATCAAATTCATGTTTATATGATTTATCCGTATACCATCCTGCAAAAGTATAGCCTGCTTTTTTAGGTAATTTTAATGCTTCATCATCTCGAATCGTTTGTTGAGATAAAACAGTGCCATTCGCATCTTTAATAGATACTGCGTAATCTTTTAATCCATCGCCCGTTTCAACCGTTTTGAAAGTCCAGATTGGAGAGCGGACTTTTCCTTGGTAATCATCTGTTACATCTGCATACCAGTAGTATTGTGTATTGTTCTCGAGTTCCTTCCATACTACTTTAGCAGCTTCATTGTTTTTTACATTTTGAGTTACGCCAATTTTAGTATTCGTATAGACATTTACATTAAACGAATCAGTTGCTACAACTTTCTCTTTTGGCGTTAAATCTGTTTCAATAACAAATTCATCTTTACCTGGATATTCATCTGTATTATAAAAATTATATTTATTTAAATACGGAGAATAGGTTTTCACATAAATTTTATTCTCAATAGGATTCACTTGCAGAATGCGCATGAACCCTTGTCCGCCTTCAGGGCCACTGGAATAATCAGTTAGCATTTGATAAACTTTACGATCCGGGGTGCCATCACCATTGTCATCAATTTCATCTACTTTTGTTTCACTGCCAAAAAAATGGCCCGACAAGACAAGAATGACATTCGGATTTTTTTCTACTACTTTTTCAAAGAGAGTATTTCCCAGGAAACTTCTATCTCCTGACGGCTGAAGATACTCATGGAAATTGAGTATAGCTTTACGATCTGGATATTTCTGTAGTATTTTATTCATCCACTCTATACTCTCTTCATCAATTCCCCAACCCATATAAAGCATAAGGAAGTCATTACCTTGTTCGCTGATTAAATCATAATGGCCACGGTTATTTTCATATGACTCACCGTAATAATCTTTGTTGATAAACCGTTTCTCACCAAAATATTTATAGAATGTATTGTAGTTAAAATCAATATGGTTAACATCATGGTTGCCTGCTAACACGCCATACGGAACATTTGCATCATCCAATGTTTTCATTGCTGCATCGGCATTGACCCATTGATTTTTCGTTGATTGCTTATCAATTATGTCTCCTGTGTGGAATACATATTTAATCTTCATTCCATCTTGCTGATTCACAATCCACTTTGTCATTTCTTTATAAATTTGCGGATAGCTTTTCGCATAATATTGGGTATCCGTCATCCAAACAAAGGAATAATTAAATTGATTAGTCTGGGCTATTTCATCTTGAACTAATACTTGCACTTTATGGTCACGGGCAAATGCAGTTCCTTTAATGACAGCATTCAGCTTAAAGTTTTTATTATCGTTGGCAATTTTCCATTCTTGCACCTGCCATTTTTGTTTGTCAAAATTCCACACATAGAGTGATACTCTTCGACCAATAACAGATTTACCCTCCCAGTTTATTTCAACCTCGTCTTTTGTAAGGTCCACTTTGTTATCCAAAGATACTTCAAAGCGGTGGTACGGATATTTGTCCGTTCCTGTTGTCGTTACGTATTTTTTGTCTGAGGTAGCTATCGAATCCACATCTTCTATAGGCTGTTCCCCATTTGATACGAGATCCTTCGGTGGTTCATTATCTGTCTTATTTTCATATGCTCTTATATGTGAAGCTTGATTCGCAGTATATTGATACGCTTTTTTAAATGAAACATGTAAATCGTCTCCTGTTGGGTCACCAACAGTAACCTTCAACTTTGGTGCTACTGGAACATCGATAGATTTTTCATAGGGTATCATTAACTGAGGCAGATATGGCTGTTCTTCCACTACATTAAACGTTGTGGTTTTCACTGAGCGATTTCCAGCTTGGTCGGTTGCTTCAATCCGTAAAGTATGGCTGCCTGGTGTTAACGCTGCTGAAGAAGTATTAAACGGCAAAGCAATCTCATTGTCATCTAGCTTTGCCACTACGTTTTGCACACCTGCATAGTCATCCTTTAATTCAGCGTTAATGGTGAATTTACCTTTATATAGCTTATTTTTTTGGATAGAAGGAACAATCACTGGAGCCGTATTATCAACAAAGACAGTGGATTTCACTGTTTTCTTCCCGCTCTTTGCCATAATGGTATGTGTTCCCTCTTTTGCACTCTTTGTATTCCATTTAAAGGAGCTTGCTGAAAACTGTTCGTCCGGTACAGCAAAGCTTATTTTTAGAATGGGCTTTAACCCTTTGCTATCGCCAACTTTCCATTCTTTTTCCGGATCTGCATATTTAGGATCATAAAGAACTGTTCCGTCACTTAATATTAACCGCATATTTTTGACAACAAAGTCATCACGGTTTTCTTTTGAATTTTCATCAAAAGGCGATACCTTTGTTCCCGACCGAATCGCAAAAGCTCGCTTCTTCCCTTTTGTAAAGTACTTGGGATCCACGGGAACAATAAGCGTTTTATAAGAGGTGATTTTATCATGAAATATTTGCAGAACATCGTTACCAATCGTCACACCATTTTCAAAATAACGATCAATCTTATTGACATCCATGACTAGGTACGCCTTGCTTTCCAGAGCTTCCGTTGTTTTTCCTGTTACATTCTCTTGGTCAATCAACAATGAAGTGTTTGAATTTTTTTCTGTATTAAAGGCTTTTACCAATACACTTTTTGAAAGGATGGTGTCATCTTGGATATTGATTGATAATCCTTGAGGTACTCTTTCCTGCATTACCTCTACTCTTTTCTTCTCGCTCTCTATGGTATTTGTTCCATCAGATACGCTTAAGTAATACTCTACATATTCCTTTCCAATCAGGTCTGTAGAGGGAATTGTATATTTATAGAGGCTACTGCCGCTCTTTTTAGTAAGGTCAATGGCTTTAAATGACTCTTCATCATTGGTCTTGTAGTACAAGCGAGCTGTTTTAATTGAAATATTATCATATAGGTTAAAAGAGAATAACAAATCATTTTGTTCGACGTTCACCTCAGGTGTAGAAACGTCTTGGATTTCTGGCTTTTGTTCATCTTGTGGAATAACCACCTTTTCAGATGGTATTTGCTCTGACGTAACAGAGCCAGGCGTGGCATCATAGGTTCTACTACTATACTTTTTCAACATGTTGTCATTTGGTGTTTCTGAATATGTATAGAGTATTCCCTTGTCTGCTACAGCATCTATTACGCCGGGTACTTCATTATAGTAGGCAATAGCCATATCTTCCCCTGTGTTTGTTGCAAGTGCAAGACCCTGAACACCATTAACTTCCAAAGGTTTCGTAGCAGTTACCTTGACGATTGTTTCATTTTCAATAAGATTCACATTGTAATAACGGTTAAAGTCTGCCACAGTTTTCGTATTATCTTGTACGATCCAGTAGACAATTGAACCTCCTGTTGGGATTGTGATGTCCTCAGTTTCAGGAGTCAAAACGTCATCTTCCTTTTTCGAATTTTCAAGATAGCGGTAGCGGAGCTTATAATCTTTTAAGGAAATATTCTTATCGGCATTATTGTAAATCTCCACAAATTGATAAGCATTTGTTCCATCCGATTCAGCATTTTTAGGAACTACCTCTGTCATTAACAATGAAGGTGCATTAATTATTGAAGTGTCATTTTCAGCTGCATGGGCTGTCGTTACATGTAAGTTTGCTATACTTGCTGAAAGAAAAAGTATGGAGGCAAGGAACATAGCTAACTTCTTTTTCATCATTTTGTCTAACCCCTTTGTAATTTTTGGATATAAAAAATAATTTTCCCATAACTATTATAACAATACACCCATATTTATCTACTAGTATCAGGAAAAAGATGAGTCTTTTTAACAATAAAAATTAAAAAAACCGCACAATCTACATTAATAGATTGCGCAGCCTATAAAAATTTATCCCATATGATGAGGTCAATCAGATACTATAATCCACCTAAGTAAGCAGCTTTTACTTGTTCTGCCTCTTGTAAATCTTTTGCTAGTCCAGATAATACTACGTGACCCGTTTCTATCACATATGCACGGTCTGCTATTGATAAAGCCATATGTGCATTTTGTTCGACTAACAAAATGGTCGTTCCCTCTTTCCGTATTTCTTCAATGGTATGAAAAATTGTTTTTACCATTAAGGGAGCTAATCCCATGGATGGTTCATCTAATAGAAGTAGTTTTGGACGTGCCATAATTGCTCGCCCCATCGCTAGCATTTGCTGCTCTCCACCTGATAGTGTCCCGGATAGCTGTTTTCGCCTCTCCAATAAGATTGGGAAGATTTTAAAGATCCGTTCTTTATCTTCTGCTACGGCTTTATGATCCTTACGTAAATAAGCACCCAAATCCAAATTTTCTTCCACTGACATGTTTGAAAAAACTCGCCTACCTTCAGGTACGTGAGATATTCCAGCTTTCACGATAGATTGAGCCGCTTTACCAGCAATTGTTTTACCTTGGAACTCAATGGTTCCTTGCTTTGGTTTTAAAAGGCCAGAGACCGTTTTTAAGAGTGTACTTTTCCCGGCGCCATTTGCGCCGATTAATGTCACAATCTCTCCTTCATTAACCTCTAAGGAGACGCCTTTCAATGCTTGGATATTCCCATAGAATACATTAATCTCATTAATTGTTAGCATCTACTCCGTAACCTCCTCGCCAAGATACGCTTCAATGACTTTCTTGTTGTTTCTTATTTCTTCCGGTTTGCCCTCAGCTATTAGTTGGCCATGATCCAGTACATAGATGCGCTCACAAATCCCCATCACCAATCCCATATCATGCTCGATCAGCAAAATGGTTAGGTCAAACTTTTCCCGTATAAGAGCAATTAAGCCCATTAAATCTTGCGTTTCCTGTGGGTTCATACCTGCAGCTGGTTCATCTAAAAGCAAAAGCTTAGGTTTAGCTGCTAGTGCACGGGCGATTTCTAACCGCCTTTGCATACCATACGGCAAGTTTTTAGCCAATTCATTCATGTAGGGATCGAGCCCAAAAATCTTTAAAAATTCTATAGATTCTTGTTCCATTTTTGTTTCACCCGAAAAATAACTTGGCAAACGAAAAATGGAACTGATGACAGAATGGTGTGCCAAAGAGTGATTGGCTACTTTTACATTGTCTAATACCGATAAATCCTTGAAGAGTCGAATATTTTGAAACGTCCTGCTGACACCGCTTTTTGTTACTTGGTGAGGCGACATATTATTTGTTTTCTTTCCATTAAAAATAATGGTGCCTTCAGTAGGTTTATAAACACCTGTCAGCATATTGAAACTTGTTGTTTTCCCAGCGCCATTCGGTCCGATTAACCCAATTAATTCGCCTGCATGCATTTCCATATTTAATCCGGATACTGCTTTTAAACCACCAAACTGAATACCTACATTTTCTACTTTCAAAAGAAGGTCACTCATTGACTTTTCCTCCTTTTGCTTTTTTGTTGAATTTAAAGAAGTCCGTTATTTCTTTAGTTCCCATTAAGCCAGATGGTCGATATAACATAACAATAATGAGGACTAAGCTATAAATAATCATTCGTGTTTCAGGGAAGTCTTGTAAGTATAGAGAAATAACTGTCAATAAAATAGCGGCAATGACAGCACCAGATAAACTTCCCAGCCCACCCAAAACAACATAAATTAAAATATCAAAAGATTTTAAAAACCCAAATTGTGATGGTTGTATGATGAAGAAGTTGTGTGCAAATAGCCCACCTGCAAGTCCAGCAAAGAATGAACCGATTGCAAATGCCAATACCTTGTAATACGTCGTATTAATCCCCATTGCATCTGCTGCAATTTCATCTTCTCGTACGGCGATACATGCTCTACCATGTCTTGAATTCGTAAAGTTTGCAATTACAATAATAGTAATTAGGACGCCGAAAAATGCGTATGTCCAAGTCGTCAAATAATCAACCTGCATCCCTGCAGCGCCGCCGACATAATCAATATTCAAGAAAATAATTCGTATAATCTCAGCAAATCCTAGTGTGGCAATCGCCAAATAGTCTCCCTTTAAGCGCAATGTCGGTATCCCAACAATAAGTCCTGCTACTGCTGCAACAATGGCACCAATGATTAAAGCAACAGGGAATGGAAAGCCTAGGTTGGTAGTAAAAATAGCTGAAATATAAGCCCCAACAGCTAAGAATCCCGCATGTCCAATCGAAAATTGGCCAGTAATGCCAATGACTAAATGTAAACTCACAGCTAGTATGATATTAATAGCAATGGTAATAAATAGATTGGAATAATACATATCAAGTTGGCCATTGACAATCAATAGCTCAACAATGGCATAGACCACAAGCGCCACTGCAATGTAAATCCAAAAGATTTTAGACTTTTTCATATGCACGCTCACCTACACTTTCTCTCGGGTGTTCTTGCCAAAAATACCCGATGGCCTAAAGATTAATATGAGAATTAGAATAATAAACGCTGCCGCATCCCGCCAAGAAGAGAAACCGAGCGCACTAACAATTGTTTCGACTACGCCAAGCACCATTCCGCCAGCCACTGCTCCTGGAATAATTCCTATTCCTCCTAATACAGCTGCAACGAATGCTTTAACTCCTGGAATAATCCCCATTAATGGATCAATCTTTGTATAATACACACCGAATATGACTCCTGCCGCACCAGCTAAGGCTGACCCTATCGCAAACGTTACGGAAATTGTATTATCTACATTAATCCCCATCAACCGCGCTGCCTCTACATCATGAGATACTGCACGCATAGCCTTGCCAATCTTTGTTTTATGTACGATAAATTGAAGGATTAGCATTAGTACGATAGATACTGATAGAATCATGATTGACTGCATACTAATTTGTGCACCTAAAAATTGAAATGTTTTAGAAGAAACGACATTAGGATATGCCTCCGGCTGTGCCCCTCTAAAGAAAATGGTTGTATATTCAATTAATAGCGACACGCCAATCGCTGTGATCAATGCAGCAATACGCGTAGCATTCCGCAAACGCTTATACGCTACCCGCTCGATGAACACGCCCAATAAAGCGCAGACCACCATCGCTAGAAGGAGAGCCGGGAAGAAACCCAAATCCCATCTTGATATTGCAAAAAAACCTATAAATGCGCCAATCATAAACACATCACCGTGCGCAAAGTTAATTAATTTGATAATGCCGTAAACCATTGTATAACCTAGTGCAATCAAGGCGTAAATACTGCCGAGTGAAATTCCGTTGATTAATTGTTGCAGCCATTCCATATACAGTTCACTCCTTTTAAAAAACAATAGAAAAACTAGAAAAGGGAGGTCTATGCCCTCCCTTTAAATAACAGCTTAAGGATTGACCTTAGAGTTAAACACTTGTTTGCCATCTTTGAATTCAAGTACTGTAGCTGATTTCACTGGGTGGTGATTCTCATCCACAGAGAATGTGCCTGTTACGAGAGACAAATCTTTTGTTTCCGCCAAAGCATCTTTCACTTTTTCCCCATCTGTAGAACCAGCTCTTTCAATTGCATCCTTCAGCCAATACACCGTATCGTAGCCCAACGCATTGAATGCATCCGGTGCTTGGTCTTTGTTAGCACCTTTAAAGGCCTCTACAAATTTTTGAATTTTTTCATCTGGATCTTCTGATGAATAGTGATTGGTAAAGAATGTGTTATTAAGCGAATCTCCTCCAGCAAGTTCGACCATTTTTGGCGAATCCCATCCATCTCCGCCCATCAAAGGTACGGTAATACCTGCTTCTCTTGCTTGTTTGACAATCAAGCCTACCTCCTCGTAATAACCTGGAATATAGATAAAGTCAGGTTTCTTGGATTTTAGGCGTGTAAGCGTTGATTTGAAATCCGTATCTTTCGCAACATATGATTCTTCCGCTACTACTTTTCCACCATTTTCTTCTATTGTTTCTTTGAAAGATTTCGCTAAGCCTTTTGCATAATCACTGGCACTATCTGAGAAGATAGCGACGTTCTTTGTTTTTAGAGTGTTCAGGGCAAAGTTTGCTGCAATCCTTCCTTGGAATGGATCAATAAAGCATGTACGGAATGCATATTCATTTACTGAATTATCACTGTTAACAGTTACTGTCGGAGAAGTAGCTGATGGCCCAATCACCGGCATTTTATTTTTATTTGCTATTTGCACAGCTGCTACAGTATTGCCTGAAGTAGCTGAACCAATTTGCGCTACAACCTTTTCTTGCGTTGCGAGCTTGATAGCAGCAGCCGTTGCTTCCGCTGCGTCTGATTTATTGTCAGTTTCGACAGGGACAATCTTCTTGCCGTCAATACCCCCGTTATCATTGATTTCTTTAATAGCAAGTCTTGCTCCTTTTGCAATACCCGAACCGTAAGAGGCCACATTGCCCGACAACTCTAGATTTAGACCAATTTTCACTTCTTTACTGCTGTTACCTTTGCTGCCTGACGTAGTGGATTGGTCTTTGCTACCGCAACCTGCCAATAGCCCTACAACTAATGAAGAAGCCAAAAATACCGAAGCATACTTTTTTAATTTACTGTTAGCGACCATCTAAAGCCCTCCTTTGATTACTATATTCCAAATATTTTGAAAATTTTATTTAGAAGATATTTAGGAATATAGTCTTTCTATCTAGCAATACTTAATACTTATCATATTGTAATGTATTCCTTTCTATTCGTCTACATAATTTTTTATAAATTATAAATATTTAAAATAGTCAAAAATGAATTATATTAATCAATCCATTTTGTTCTATATTATGGTTCCAGCGCTTCTAGTATACCTTTATAAAGAAATGAAAAAATCAAGAAGGAATACCCCTTCTTGATTCATTGATAAATGCTATAGTGAGAAAATTAATGAAGCATAATAGAACCGCCATCAACCATAAAGGTTTGGCCAGTCATATATTGAGAATCCTCTGAAGCTAAGAATACAGCTACACGGCCGATATCTTCTTCCACATCGCCAAAACGGCCCAATGGAATTTTACTTCTTACTGCTTCATAGTATTCTGGTTGGGCTTTTGCCCATGCTTGTACACCAGGTGAGTTGGCAATTGGGCTGATAATGTTTACATTAATGCCAAAGCGGCCCCATTCATTTGCAGCAACACGAGAAATACCACGAATTGCTTCTTTTGCAGCAGCATATGAGCCTTGTGTTTCATGACCATTAATACCTGCGCCTGAAGCAAAGTTAATCACATTGCCTTTTGTTTCTTTTAAATAAGGAAGCGCTGCTTGCATTAAATAAAATGTTGGGTAGAACCCTGTATTGAATGACAAATCTAAATCTTCTTGTGTTATGTCTTCAATAGTAACTTGCTTAGAAGCATGTGCATTGTTTACTAATACATTCAATTTTCCGTATTTCTCAACAACTGTTTTTATGATATTTGGAAGATTTTCACGATCCATTAAGTTCGCTTGCATGAACATAGACTTTGGTGAGATTGCTTGCAATTCTTTTTCCATTGCTTTGCCTGTCTCTTCATTTAAGTCAACAATCACTACGATTGCTCCCTCTTTTGCCATCGCTTTCGCCATGCCGCTGCCAATACCTCCAGCTCCTCCTGTAATAATAGCAACTTTTTCATCTAATTTACCCAAAAGTAACAACTCCTTTCCTTCAATACACACTATTTTAGCACTAAAACATTTAACGTTAAAATAATATCTATATCTATACTGGTTTTTTATGCATTAAACCGGTTTATTCTCCATTAAAAGATGATCTTTTCGGCCATGGAGCAAGAAGTATAGAGCTAATGTGATAAAAATAAATATCCCTAAAGAGATATATAGTTTTCCGTAGCCGATAAGCGGGATAATAAAACCAAGTAAATATGGCCCGATACCTAAGCCGCCGTCCATTGCGATAAAGAACGTAGAAGTCGCAAGACCCATACGATGAGAAGGTGTTACTTTTACGGCGATAGCTTGTGCTGAAGATGATAAATTACCGTAACCTATCCCAATAATAGCGCCTGCAGCTAAAAGAACAAAATTGCTATGCGCAGTACTTAGTAATAGCAAACCTAAGCCAAAAAGAACAAAGCAAGGATACATGACAAAGTTAGCACCCTTCGTATCCATTAACCGTCCACTGAATGGGCGTGTAATTAAAATTGCAATTGCATACACAACAAAGAAAAAGCTAGAAGCTTCTACTAAGTTACGATCTTTTGCAAAGAAGTTGATGAATGATAAGATGCCTGCATAACCTAATGACATACAAACAGTAATAATAGCAATCGGAATTGCTTTTGGCTCAATATATTGAGAAATAGAGAAACCTTTTGATTCCGCTTTTGCTTCAGGAATCAATTCCATAGGTGGAACTTTTGTTGTAAGGCCTATTATTAAACTAATAACACCTAATAGTACACAAACCGCAAAAATCATATTGTAAGAAGTATGTTGGCTCATTAGAATTCCGATAAATGGCCCAATCGCTGTTCCTAATGTTGTACTCATACTGTAATAGCCAATGCCTTCCCCTTTACGAGAAATCGGCAGTACTTGCGCAACAATGGTACCAGTTGCTGTAGAAGCAATCCCTACGGCAAATCCATTTACAAAACGAGATAAAAGGAGCACTGTGATGCCCGCGTGGATAAAATACAAACATAATGTAGCAATAAATAGAACAAGACCTACAATCAGAACATGTTTACGGTCAAAATGGTCGATAACCCTCCCCGTCCCAAGTCTTCCAATCAATGTACCGATAATATAAATCCCTGTTACTAAGCCCGCTTGGCTAGTAGTTGCATGATAATCTTTCACTGCAAATGAGGCAATAGTTACCATTAATAAGTAGAAAATTAATAAAATAAAAAAGTTAATTAAGGACATGACAATAAAATCTTTTGTCCAAAGCTTTTCTTTAGCGTGACTCATTTATTTTCCTCCGATCTGGTAGATAAATTTCTTTTGATTTTTTGCAAAGTATGAATAAATGCAAGTTGCTCTTCTTCTCCCACATCTAAGAGCAGTTGTTGTTCAAAAGCATCCACTGTGGAGCGGATTTCATTGAATATTTCCATACCTTTATCTGTCACCACTAACCGTTTTTCTCGTTTGTCTTGCCCTTGGATGGTGTCGACATAACCCATTTCGATTAAACTCTTCATAGTTCTTGCGATATTCGGCTTTTCAACACCCATAATACGTGCAATTTCTACGGACGTAGCAAATTCGGTCATGACTAAATAATATAAAACGGACCATTGAGTTCGATGCAGCCCATGCTTAGAAAGCTGCTCATTTAACTGTGTTTCAAATGGTCGGTAGGTTAAGATTAGCTCATGAAAAAGTGTGCGATATTTTTTCATATACCCTCCATATAGTTAACAATGATAACTAAAACAACTTTTTCATTGTATCAGAATATAATTTTAAAATCAAGTAGCCTTGTAGGATTAAAGGTTTACCCTATTTCTGCTTTCATGTCATAGTTTCTTTCTAAGCAAAATAAAAAAGGCTACAGCCATTATGATGGCTGTAGCCTAAGTTTTTACACTAAATTACTATTTTTTTCATTTTCAAAATAGTTATCATATTTTTCTTTATCCAAACGACCTTCTGATTTAGCCATAACAAGTGATGCTAAAGAGTTACCTGTTACGTTTACAGCTGTACGTGCCATATCAAGGATACGGTCAATACCAAGGATAAATGCTAAACCTTCTAAAGGAATACCTACAGCTCCAAGAGTTGAAAGCAATACAACGAAGGATACGCCTGGAACACCTGCAATACCTTTTGATGTTACCATCAATGTTAATACCAATGTAATTTGTTGACCGAGACTTAAGTCAATTCCATACATTTGTGCGATAAACAAAGCAGCGATTGCTTGGTATAACGTAGAGCCGTCCAAGTTAAATGAATAGCCTGTTGGTATAACAAAGGATACGATATCCTTTGGCACACCTGCTTTTTCCATTTTCATCATAATCCGCGGTAAAACTGTCTCGGAACTAGATGTAGAGTAAGCAAGTAAAAGTTCGTCTTTTAAAATGCGAATCAATTTAAATACACTTAGACCGAAGATTTTTGCCACAATGCCCAAGACGACCACAACAAAAAGAATCATGGCTGCATACACAAGAATAGCCAACTTGCCCAGTGGAACCAACGATTTAATACCGAATGTTGATACTGTAACAGAGATTAAAGCAAATACACCAATTGGCGCAAATTTCATGATTGTATTTGTTACCCAGAACATAGCATCTGCCACTCCTGAGAAGAAGGACAATACTGGTTTCCCTTTTTCTCCGATTGCAGCAACGCCTAGTCCAAATAATACTGAGAAGAAAATAATAGCAAGCATATTCCCTTCAGACATCGCTTGTATTACATTCGTAGGTACGATATGGACGATTGTATCAGCAAATCCGCCACCAGATTTAACACTTTCACTTGTCTCTACATAAGAGGAAATATCCCCTTTTGTTAAATGATCCATGTTAACGCCAGTACCAGGATGGAAGAAATCGGCTACAAAAATACCAATTATGATGGCGAATGTAGTAATTACTTCGAAGTAAACAATTGTTTTGATCCCTAATTTACCTAGCTTTTTCAAGTCACCTTGTCCAGCTACCCCTAAGATCAATGTAGAGATGATAATCGGTACGACAATCATCTTAATCATGTTCATAAAGATAGTGCCGACTGGTTGAAGATATTTGGGTACGTTTTCATTTCCGTAAAAAACAGCACCTACTATAATACCAAGAATTAGCCCGATTAAAATTTGCCAAGCCAATCCGATTTTTATTCGTTTCATTCAAGTCACCCCTTTTAAAAATTACAACTTTTTTGTGAATTATTTTTATTGTACCTAAGACATATAAAATCCGACACCATCCGACATTTTTTATGAAATAAAAATTCAAAAATATTTATTCAACTTAAAATTTTTAAAGAGAATTATAACATCATGCATCATAACGTGGCGGGTGTTTGAATTTTTCTTCTGCATCTACATACAGCACTTGAAGAAATTTTTTCACATTTACTTTCATCTTCTTTGGCGTTAGAGCCTTCTGTTGTATGCCGTTCATTAAACCTCGTATTTCGGCAAATTCGAAATAACGAGGTGCATAATACTCAAATTCCGGATTCGTATAGTCTACTACCCCTAAAGTTGCTAAATTATTCATAGCAATCACTAGCGTACGCCGAATTCTTTGCTCAATTGCTTTACTTTCCTTAATAATTTCAGAGCTGCTTAATTTTTTTCGGCATGCCAATTCTTCATATAAGTCTTTTAATGGAGGAATTTGCCTTGGTTTATCTTCTCTCGATACTAAGAATTCAATGATGGCTACAATATCATCGCTACCTGCTTCACCAACGATTCCCATATCATTTAATATGGAGAAAACCACATCCTTGATCGTTCGATGTGACTCTTCTCGTGTTTCTGCCTCGAAATTTAAGAGTGATTTACGGATGGTCAATAGGGATTTCTTTAATAAAAAACGCTCTGACGTTTTTTTAAGGATACTTTGCACTTCAATTTTGTTGATTGGTTTATGAATAAAAAATTCAATGTCCTTTTCATATGCATGGCCCACCATTTCTTTATTCTCTACCTGAGATATCATAATAAAATATCCTTTAAAACCTTGTTTGCGCAATTGTTCAATTGTTTCAATACCATCTAAATTAGGCATCAGTAAATCAATCAGCACAAAATCTGGATCACTGGATAAAATCGACTCTATAGCACTAATACCACTATCTGCTTCACCGACAATGACCCCCATATCTCCTTCCAAAATAATTTGCTTTAGCATACGGCGGCTCGCCGCATCGTCATCGACTATAAAGTATCTCATCTTTGCTCAACCCTCTTTTCTATGTTTTTCTTTGGAATCCTTATATGAAAGGCTGTGCCGTCTGCTTGATCTTCGAGCCTAATTTCTCCTTCAAGCATGTTGATTATTTCTTTTACATGTGAAAGGCCAATACCAGTAGCCGCAACGCCTTGTTGATTGTATTTTGTTGTAAAACCCGGTTCAAAGATAATATCCATATCTTCTTCTTTAATGCCAGTCCCATTATCTTGCACTTTAAAATGAATCATATTCCCTTCTGCCCATATAGACACACTTATCATGCCAGAGTCCTCGATTGCTTCCACAGCATTTGCAACTAAGTTATTAAGAATGGCTAGAATAGGATTTTGCTGGGATAGGATAAAATCGACCGTCTGAGTAGTTTTGAGTTCCACTCTTTTATTTAACATGCTGCTATATTTAAAATTTGCCTTTTCTACAAATTCTACAATATTCGATAAATAGTACTCCTCATTTGTTTTCACTAGAGATATGTCTGACAGACCTGAAAAGATTCTTTGTGCATCCTTTTTCACCTCATGGATTTCCTGGGAAATATGGAGCGCACGTACACTAAGGTTTGATTGATTATCAGCTTTCAATGTTCGATAAAAGTCATAACTATCAGCCATAATTTGTTCGATATGATTCATCATTTTTTGCAAATAGAGCGTTTCTACGTATAAGCCAGAGTCGAGTGATAGTTGTTCACCTACTCGTTTTTTCTCTTCCATCGCAATGATTGAACTAAAAATACCCACAACAAAAAAGCTTCTTAAAAAAGCAACCATCACAATTAAGAGCAGATCAGAAATACCTATATTGGTAACTGACATAAGGTATCTCAGCATATGCTCCGCAGTGTTCGCCACAATTTCAATCCCTGTAGCGATTAAACCTAATTTAAATGGTGAATCAATAAATTTCTCCAGCTTTATGAATTGAAATAGGAGAACATACAAGAAGTAATAAAAAAACGCAGGAAGATGTTCTTGAAAACTATTGTCCCACGTGCCACTGTAAAATATAACTGAAATAATGAGACGAAAAAGAACTACGGTTATCCCCGTTATAATACCTGTTTTTAAAACGGACTTTGGTTTCCGAGCTAACAGAAGCACTAAGAAAGTTATACTGCCTACCCCAAAGCGAAACGGTTCACCTTGAAAGGGAGAGAGTTTAATTTCGCTACTGACAGCTGTTAAAATAGCGATCAATAGCATCCATATCGTTTCCGACTTCAACCAATTTTTTTGACTAATGCCTATGGAGATTCCCCTCCAATCAGATAATATATTCTCTTTATATTGCCATGATTGCACTAGAATGAAAAAATACGGGGAAACTTATAAGTCATATAAACAACAAAAGACGATATACACGCTACTAAGGGCGTGGATATCGTCTAACTGTTAGCTCATTTGATCAATGAGCTTTTATGATTTCGAGAAACCATTTAATGGTTCCCTGTATTTTGTTATGCTCTTTGCAAAAATGCCCTTGTACGCTCATTCTTAGGTTGATTAAATACCTCTTCTGGCTTGCCATCTTCTACAATAACACCTTGATCCATAAAGACAATACGATCGGAAACTTCCCTTGCAAATTCCATTTCATGTGTCACTATAATCATTGTTAAACCTAGATTCGCCAGCTCTTTCATCACTTTCAAGACTTCCCCTACCATCTCAGGGTCTAAGGCAGATGTCGGTTCGTCAAACAGTAGCGCATCAGGCTGCATAGAGAGGGCTCTGGCAATGGCTACACGTTGTTTTTGGCCGCCTGAAAGCTGATGGGGACGAGCATTTTTGTAACGATCCATCCCGACAACCTTTAAATATTTCATTGCCACTTCCTTCGCTTCTTCCTTTGGCCGCTTTAACACTTTTATTGGTCCAACCATACAATTGCTTAATACATCACAGTTATTAAATAGATTAAATTGCTGGAATACCATGCCGAGGTGAGTACGGTATGTATTTAAATTATGCCCTTGGTCCAGTATATCCTGTCCTTTATATAAAATCTTTCCGCCAGTGGGTGATTCAAGCAAGTTAATACAGCGCAGCAGTGTTGATTTTCCTGAGCCCGAAGAGCCAATCACACAAACTACTTCACCCTCCTTAACAGAAAAGTTAATATCTCTTAATACCTCATGTGATCCAAAGGATTTATTGAGATGCATGATATCGATAATATTTTCCATAGAATCCCCCTTCTCTGTTATTAAGATGCCTTCTGTCCATTCAGCATTTCTTGGTTATCTATCAGTTGGTATGTTGCATTACCGGCAAGTTTTCTTTCGAAATATCTTAATATTTGCGTCACTATAATATTCATAATCATATAGAGGATACAGGCGACAAAGAATGACTCAAAGTAGCGGAAGTTATTGCCTGCTATCGTCTTCGTTTGGAAGAATAATTCGGTAACACCGATGACATTTAACACTGATGTATCTTTAATATTCATAATGTATTGATTGCTTGTAGCTGGCAAAATATTGCGCATTACCTGTGGCAAAACGACATGAACCATCGTTTGCCAATGATTCATACCAATCGCGCGTGCTGCTTCAAATTGTCCATTGTCGATGCTAATAATGCCGCCTCGTACGATTTCTGCCATGTAAGCCCCTGTATTGACAGAAACAATGAACATTGCCGCAAATGTACGGTTCATATCAATGTGAAATATCAGGTCAGAACCAAAGTAAACAACCATCGCTTGCACAATCATTGGGGTTCCGCGGAAAAATTCCACATATACCGATAAAATGATGCTTACGCATTTTAAAAATACTCTTTTAATTCTACTTTTGCTTTTCGGGATTGTATGAATAATACCGATGATTAAGCCAATTAAGGCGCCAAAAATTGTACCAACTGTCGCAATGAGCAACGTCATCCATGCGCCTCTTAAAAACATTGGCCAATTATTGACGATAATCTCTATAAACCATTCTAAACTCATCTATTTTCCTCCTCCAAACAGCGCCTTAACAGATGCTTATGTCTCTCGTATAACAAGCTTTAATCATTGCCATATCCTTTTGGCGTGAATGTTACATGTTAAAGCGCAATTGATGCAAAGCTAGTGAAAGCTGAAGAGGACTTTCACTAAGTTAACTTTTGCATTATTTGGCTGCTGGTTGTTGTTTAATGGCATCATCCATCATTTTTGTACGCTCTTCTTCTGAGATGCCTTTTAGTATTTCATTGATTTTCTTTGTTAATTTGCTATCTTTCGGAATACCCACTGCTGTTTGTGTATCTTCTGCCGCTGTTTTAAATCCTTTGCCTTCGCTAAATTCAACCATTTTAAATTGATCATTGGCAGAAGTTGCCGATACTGCTTCTGGTTTCTCTGAAACATATGCATCCATCTTGCCTGCTTGTAAAGCCACACGCATAGCGGAGAAATTATCCGTTGCTGTTTGTTTTTTTACGCCTGGAATTTGATCAATAACTGTGTAGTGGAATGTATTTAATTGAGCTGTTACTCTTGCCCCTTTAAAATCTTCAATTGAAGTGGCATTTTCATATTTACTTCCTTTTTTAACGACCATTACTAGATGAGATGTGTAGTAATTGTCAGAGAAGTCGATTGTCTTTTTGCGTTCTTCAGTAGGAGACATTCCTGCAATAATTGCATCTATCTTACCTGAAGCTAAAGCTGGCACTAAACCGTCCCATTCCATTTTAGAAATGACAAGTTTTTTCCCTAAGCCATCTGCAATTTTTTTGGCAATTTGAACATCATACCCACCTGCATACTCAGCGTTCCCTTGAATGGCAACCGCACCATTAGAATCGTCACCTTGCGTCCAGTTAAATGGCGGATAACCTGCTTCCATGCCGATTGTAAATGTGTCGCTTCCTTTGCTGCCTGAAGACTTTGCATCACCTGATTCTTTAGAACTACACCCTGTTAGAATTAACACAGCAATTAGTAAAATACTTGATAACAGTGTTCCTATTTTTTTCATATTGATCTCTCCCTTTTTTCTAAATAAAAAAGACTAGAATTATAGACCCGAGTTGAACTCAGGGCTACGTAATTCTAGTCCTAAATCCTCTACTTATATCCCAATTTGAGATAGCACAACTCAATAAACCATAGAAATTTATTGAGACAGTCCTGCAGTTATTCACTGCAGACCCAGCATGCAACAATGAGAAACTTGTTACACACTTCGGCAATATTTCCTTCTTCTTAGACTCATCGCTTTCTCTAACTCCACTAAGAACTAATAAATACTGCGCCTCTACCTCACCGTATAAGTGAGGCTATATTTAGTTATGTTTTAAACAGTCTACAATAGGGATGGAATGTATGTCAATAATATTTCAACAATTTAAAAGATTCTATCCATCAATCTTCCTCATATTCTTCTTCTGCATAATAGACTTCCCCGCTCATAGCATTAATAGCCATGATTTCTTTTCCAACTGGAAATTCGGCTTCATAAGTCAAATCGTATATTATTAGGTCTTCATCTTCTTCATCATTGACCTCAGTTCGTGCAAGATGCATTTCCAGCTGTTCTTTAAATTTAGCGTCGGCTTCCTCTAAAGTCAGGACTGGTACAATGTCAAGGGTATTTAACTTCCCTTCGTTTGGCAACAGCAGCGAACATTCACGAATAATCCCCGTATATTTCCCTACATTGATATGAATGGTGTAATCACTTAATAGGACACCCTTATGCTGTCTTATAAATGAAAATGTTGTATATGGCTCAAAGTCAAAGTCTGCGTCAAACTCATCCTCTTCTTCTAACTCCAACTCTTCAAAGAATTGTCGTTCCTCTTCTGACAAGTCTTCTTCTGTTATTATGCCATATGACGAATACTCCATTTCCCCTTGCTGTACTTCTAACAGGTACTTTTCATGGACATCCCCCACAATCGCCTCTAGGAACATTTTTGCTTTATTAGCTAATGTAGCTTCTGGCAGTTCTTCTTTCTGCTCTTCCCACTCTACCAGCGATTCGTATTCCATAAACATAGAATCTATGTTTTCAATTTTAATAACAGGTTCTTCTTCATCGATGTTTTTCGAACTGCCTGTATACCAAAAACGATTCGCCCCGTCCTCAATCAATTGCATATCATCAGTTACACCAAGCAATGTCTTTACGCTCTCGGTTACTGTAACGGGCTCAAAGGAATTCGCATTTTGCTCCCCATATTCCATAAAATCTTCTTCGTATTGGAGACTACCGTCTACATGTACTCTAAAAGTCCCACTTTTTGGTTTGTAGAGAAGCTGTAATTCCCCATTCAAGTCTGTAATCGCAAGTTCGACAAGCGGTTGTTCAAAAAGAATTTCCTTAGCATCTTCAGCAGAAATCTGAATATCTGGATAGGCTAACTGATAATATGACTGATTAAAAGTAGCCGACAGGATAAAACCTTGTTTATTTATTTCTAACGTCACACCTGAATTAGGCAAGAATAGATTTAGTGCAACATCTTTTGCTTCAAACGTTAACAAGTATGATTCACCATTCCATTCAGAAATACTGCGGAAAGTAAGATCCTTTTGATAGAATTCATCTATAAAATCTTCCGCAATTCCCATTAAATCCTCTTGGGTTAATTCTTCATACTCATCAAGTGACACATCATTGTGTTCCAGGATGTCTTCCATTTCAATTAAAAGTGATGCTAATTTTCCGTCTTCTGTTACTTCAATTTGCCCGTAAGGCAGCTCTCTATTTAAGTCAACAATTTCTCCAACTGTTGGATCGTCCTCATCGTACTGAATAGCAATGACTGGACGTCCAATCATATAATCGCGTAATATAAATTCCCAGCTCTTCATTGGTTTTCTCCCCATATTCATTTAATTTTCTATATCTACTTATCAATTGGTTATTATTGTTCATCTATAATAAAAGTGCTCTTTCTACTAAAAGTAGGATCTTCTTTGTTAATTTTACAGTGCTACTACTAAAAAATTCTACCATAAATAATACGTTTGGGCTTAAACAAATCAAAAAAAAGCCAGAGGATTTAATCCTCTGGTCCGTTTTCTAAAACATTTTTTTCCATAAGTTCTTTTTCATACCGTTCAATTTCTTCGATTGAATCTGCATACCAGACTCCGGTAAATCTTGATGGTATTTTCCCCTCGAAATAATCTCCATCATAGTAGGCTAATGGGAATAGTACGCCTTTTTCTACATACTCTTTTATCGCTGTATAGAATGCATCACGTTGATCATTTGATCGGTAAGCTAAAAACTTGTTTACCGGCTTTCCAAGTTGTTCGTGCAGCAATAACATGGATGTAGAACCATTCTGTCTAAAGTTCAAGTCGATAGCTTTTACTTGCCCATTCTTTGTTATTACAAGGTCAAACCCCGCTACACCGATAAACCCTTTTTCTACGCCACAGTCCATAATTTCTCGACCTGCCTGAATGATTTCTTCCGGTACATTTTCTACTAGCACATTACCACTGTACTTTCCGTTGTCATCTGTAATTTGCTTTGATGCACCAATAAATTTTATCCCTAGTTCCTTAGAATAAAGGTATTGGCAGCAATAATTTTCTTCAATATCAAGACACTCTTCAACAATAACCATTTTCGCATCTTCACTTTTAAACTTGTGGATGGCCTCGGCTAGCTGATCGTCAGTGTGACAAATCATCACGCCATAGCCCCCTGATGAAGGCAAGTCTTCACCTTGTTTTAAAATAAGCGGTAGCTTCCATGATTTAAGCTCTTCCTCTAATTGATTTATACAAACAACGTCTCGTTTAGGGACATACTTTTTTGGAATGATAGCATCAATATTGGCCTTACAGTTCAAATAATTAAACATTTCTGCATCCATCCAATAACACTCTCGATTGATTTCATCTTCATCATATAAATAATGGAAAACTATTTTCTTTTTCTCTTGACTCCACTTGTGCAAAATAGCTTCATATTCTTCTTGGTTTCCATATTGATAGGGTTGTTCAGGAATTTCTACCCCTACTATTTCGAACAGTTCTTTGATTTTGTCTGTTTGCGTGGCTTTATGAACCAGCGTTGGCAAATTTGAGATAACTAATTCTCTAGCTGTTAAAAAGTCTAATTGTTCCATATCTTGGGACATCCATGGGTTTTCTTTATATGATGGTCTTGGGCTGTAAACGGCGTCCTCTCCGTAAATTTGCTTCAATGTAAAGGTTGGTTTCACGACTAGCTGATCCATATAATCTTCTCCTTTTCTATAACCATGATATGGCTGTTTTTTTAGTATCTATTGTGTTTCAGTCAGTTGATTGAATCTTCTTTAGGCAATATAGCTGTATAGCTTTCAAAAATCCCTTACAAGGATGCTATTAATTACCCCTTACTCTCTAACAAGAAACTATATTTCAAAAAGATAACTAAAATCTAAAAGACCTTTACAAATAACTAAAAATAATGTAAATTATCAAATGGCGAACGTTTTATAAATAAATAAAAAATAATATTCGACTTTAGGGGTGTTCCTTTATGGATAATGTATTTGATTACGAAGATATTCAGTTGATTCCTGCAAAATGTATTGTGAATAGTCGATCAGAATGTGATACAAGTGTGACACTTGGCGGACATACTTTTAAACTTCCAGTGGTCCCTGCAAATATGCAAACAATTATTGATGAAAAGGTAGCAATCCAGTTAGCTGAAAATGGCTATTTCTATATCATGCATCGTTTTAATCCGGAACAACGCGCAGACTTTATCAAAGATATGCATGCACGCGGTTTAATCGCATCTATCAGCGTTGGTGTTAAATCGGAAGAATATGACTTTATTGAGACATTAGAAAAAGACGGGCTAACACCTGAATTCATTACTATTGATATTGCTCATGGACATTCCAATGCAGTCATTAACATGATCCAGCATATTAAAAAACATCTCCCTCAATCATTTGTCATTGCAGGTAATGTTGGAACACCAGAAGCAGTTAGAGAATTAGAAAATGCTGGTGCAGATGCAACAAAAGTAGGCATTGGACCAGGTAAGGTATGTATTACTAAGATTAAAACTGGCTTTGGCACAGGCGGTTGGCAATTAGCTGCACTTCGCTGGTGTTCTAAAGCTGCTACTAAACCAATTATTGCTGATGGTGGCATTCGCACACACGGTGATATTGCTAAATCTGTACGTTTTGGCGCTTCTATGGTGATGATTGGCTCTCTATTCGCTGGTCATGAAGAATCACCTGGCGAAACAATCGAAATAAACGGCAAACTATATAAAGAATACTTTGGCTCTGCATCTGAATTCCAAAAAGGGGAACGTAAAAATGTAGAAGGCAAAAAATTGCATGTTGAACATAAAGGGCATTTAAAAGACACCCTAATTGAAATGGAACAAGATTTACAGTCATCTATTTCATATGCAGGCGGTACAAAACTAGACGCAATTCGCAATGTTGATTATGTAATTGTAAAAAATTCAATTTTCAACGGAGATAAAACATATTAATTTTCTTTATCAGACAAATAAAAAAGCCCTCTACGTCATGCCATATGCTGATCGTAGAGGTTTTTTTCTACCCATTATTAAAAATATTTACTATTATCCGATAAATATTTTGGAAAACTATCACTATACGATTCTTTATGTGATAAAATTAGCTCGCAATTAAGGTAAAAGACACTCATATGCACTATGTACATAACAGAATAAGGTAAATAAAGGATCTAAAATCCACACGGCTTAGGCTTTTAACCTTTTCTAAAAACATGAGTGAACCCAAAAGTCTTGATAGGAATCAGCACCCTTAAAGTAATTTGGTTAATGAATGCTCAGCGGACTTCCAACGAGTAAAGTAGTCACTAAACTTTCTTGCAGCATATTAAAGTTTTAGTATAAGAGAGGTAAACGCGAGTGAAAAAATTATTTAACTGGAGTCTGCGTTCTAAGTTAATTGGAGCTTTTTCAATTTTCTTGATTATTCCTTCGTTGCTGATGGCTACGATTTCTTACAGTAGCACAAAATCACAAATTAAGCAGGAACAACTGAATAGCGCTAATTCTACTATTAAATTGTTGAATACAAATATAACGAATACTATTCAACCTAAAATCCATGATGCAACTTATTTATCTAAACACATTTCTAAAGGTTTAATCGATTCTTCAAAGGATTCAGAGCTTCGAAAGATATTAAATCAATATATTAACGAACATCCTGAGACAGCAATGGCTTATGTAGGTACAGAAAAAGGCGAAATGATCCGTATGCC
Organism: Rummeliibacillus sp. GQ308; assembly: GCF_059759115.1. Taxonomy (NCBI): domain Bacteria; kingdom Bacillati; phylum Bacillota; class Bacilli; order Caryophanales; family Caryophanaceae; genus Rummeliibacillus; species Rummeliibacillus sp. GQ308. The sequence continues at coordinate 97,220 of NZ_JCAXDQ010000004.1, forward strand.
TTATGCTACATATCCGAAAGACTATGACCCACGAGAGCGTCCTTGGTACCAAGAAGCAAAGGATAAGTCAGGAGATGTGGCAATTACGGAGCCCTACACTTCAACTTCAACTGGCGAGTACGTGGTAACTATTACAAAAACATTAGCAGACGGATCAGGCGTCATAGGCATTGATATTAAAATCAATGCTTTAAGAGACATTTCAAACCAAGTGAAAATTGGAAAGCTAGGTTTTATTTCTTTATTAAGTGATGGTGGAAAGTATATTGCAGATCCGAAGGCAGATAGTGGATCAGCTCCTAAAGAAACTTATATGAAGGAAGTATTAAATAAAGCAAAAGGTCAGACAGAGACAGAAGAACACAATATCATATACCTCACAAATAATGAAACAGGTTGGAAAGTTGTCGGCACCACATTCAAATCAGAAGCAGATAAAGCGGCAGCATCTACACTTTACTTAGATATTATAGTAGAAATTATATTCTTATTATTAGGTGCATTTGCCATTTGGTATATTGTTCGGTCTATTATAAAGCCAATCAATCGTTTAAAAGAAAGTGCCTCTAAAATGGGGAAAGGCGATTTATCAGAGGAGATTATCATCACTTCTACGGATGAGATTGGACAGCTTTCTAGCTCATTCAATGATATGAAGAATAATCTTGCCACTCTTATTCAAAAAGTAGGATCGAGCACAACGCTTGTCCGCACATCATCAGAAGAATTATCGGCAAGTGCTAGCCAAAATATCGCTGCTTCAGAACAGATTGCCTCTGCCATGCAGCAAGTAACTATCAATACAGAAAATCAGACAACTGGCATTGAGCAAAACGCTACTGCTGTTGAAGAAATCTCTCATGGCATCAGCCATATTACAGAAAGCATTAATGAAGTCGCTGTTTTATCTTCACAAGCGACAGAACAAGCAGAAACAGGCGAAGAATCCATCCAGCATACAGTGAATCAAATGGATTCAATCCATCATTCTGTATCTGCTACGGATATAAAAATAAAGTCACTATATGATCGTACTAAGGAGATTGGTGCAATCTTAGATATCATAGGCGATATTGCTGGTCAAACTAACTTGCTTGCATTAAACGCATCGATTGAAGCCGCACGCGCAGGTGAACATGGCAAGGGCTTTGCTGTAGTGGCAGAAGAGGTACGCAAGCTTGCAGAAAGCTCACAACAGTCTGCATCACAGATCGCAAATCTTATCCACGCGGTACAGCAAGATTCATCAGAAGCTGTAAAAAATATGGCTTCGACTCTAGAAAACGTTCAAGAAGGATTAAGCATTTCCAAACAGACAGCAATGCAATTTGAAGCTATTATTTCAAGCATGCAAGAAATTACACCAAAAATTGAAAATGTCTCGGCTACTACAGAGCAAATTTCTGCCTCTATTCAAGAAGTATCGGCTACTGCTATTACATTAAATGATCATGCAAAAGACAATGCAGCAGCATCTGAAGAGGTAGCTGCTTCAACAGAAGAGACGCTTACTTCAATGGAAGTAATGGAGGAAAACGCAAATCAACTTCTCAATATGTGTGAAGAGTTACAAAACATGATTGGTGAATTTAAAACAAATTAAGAGATACCTCCTTTATAGAACAATCTATAGAGGAGGTTTTTATTCTATCACTTCCTCTTCATATGAATGGGCCATGCTGCATAAAGTGAATTAAAAAGGTGGGATTGATATGAATAATGACTTGCATTTTATACGTTACTTTTTGCCGCCGACAGCTGCTATTTTAGAATTAGAAACAGGTCCTGTTATTTTGCATGCCGATGTAGACGGTGACTCAATTGAAGAGCTGATTAGCGCCTATAGCTATAGGGGCAACACGTTTCTTCTTATGCTAAAGCAAATAAATTTCCAGTGGCAGCCGCTCGTCCACCTCAAAATAGAACAGCACCATATTGCAGGATTATATGCAGTAAAAAAGAAGGAAAGCACTAAAAAGGATTTAGTCATTGAATGGAAAATAAACAATCTTCCTCCTTACTTAGATACACTAACGTGGACGTCTAATGGATTCCAGCGGCAGACAACCCCTTCTCAACAACTCATCATTACGAAAGCTTATGGAGATGTTACGGGAGATGGATTAATAGATACCGTCTACCTCACAGGTGAAAAGCAACCTGATAGCCCGCTTTGGCAGAACCTAGAGCTACAGATTATGAATCACTCGCAAGGCATTCCTGTTAACATATCACTTAATGATATGAAAGGTTATAGCCCAACCATCTTTCTCGGTGACTTTACTGGGGACAAAGCTCAGGATATCCTTGTAACCGTGGATTCTGGTGGGAGCGGTGGTATTATTTTCACGAAAATCTTTTCTTATCAAAATGGAGTATTTAAAGAAATATTCGACGACGAACGCTTTAATAACAAATCAAGTTATAAAGTAACATATGAAGAAGGCTTTAAAGTGCGCGTTACAAGCTCAGCACCGCCCAAACAGTATAAAATCGATCTTACTTATAAAGGAAAATCTTATCTTTCAGAAATATACAAGCCAAATGGCCAATTAAAAGAACCGATTGAAGGTTGGGTGGATCCAATAAGCGGCCTATACCCAATCGATTTTGACCGTGATGGTGTCTATAGTCTCTTGGCATTCCAAAGCATTGCAGGCAGGTATCACGCTGACCGTTTAGGCTATGTTCAAAGTACATTAGAGTGGGATGGTGAACAGTTTGTAGTTGTAAGACAAAATGTCTCTATAGAAGGTCGAGAAGGAAAGCGCCAATAAACTATTAGGACAGGAGAGAAATTTTGCAAAATATCTTGCCAAAACATTCCTCTTTGAAAATCGTCTTACGAAAAAGGCAAAAACAAATGTGTAGGCAAAAAAGAGAGACAATGAAAAAAGGTACTAGAAAAACAGGTATTGAGCCTACACTTCTTCCCGCTCACCAACAGCAAAAATAGTAGACTATGAGGCAGAGTGGCAAACACCACTTTGCTTTTTCTTTTCTTCTCTGCCTATACATTCCGCTGTATTTAAAATATAGTAGAAGCGGGTGATAAAATGAATACAAAAATATACATGAACAACGAAAACTTAATTGCAGGCATTTCATTAAAAGATGAAAGTATGCCCGAAGACGGCAATATGGCACTCCATAGTTGCACTGATCCTTCTTTGATTTTACAAAATCGAAGCTTGTTGGCCGCATCTATCGGTTGCGATCTTAATCAATTTGTTTGTGCCAACCAAACACATAGCCCAAACTTTTATAAAGTCACTCGAGACGATGTGGGTCGTGGAGCAAAAGCAAAAGAAACAGCTATTGAGAACACTGATGCACTATATACATTTGAATCAAATATAGTGCTGTGCACCTTTACTGCTGATTGTGTCCCCGTGATACTTTATGATCATTCTACAGGCCTGGTTGGCGTTATCCACTCTGGCTGGCAAGGGACGATTAAAGAAATTACTCTGAAAATGATTGACTATTTGAAAAAGAATGAAACGTGTGACCCTAAAAATCTGTATATTCATATTGGCACAGCTATTAGCCAAGATAAATTTGAAGTGGATCAAGATGTATATGATCAATTCAAAAATCTGAGCTATGCAGATGAGTATATGTATTTTAATGAAAAAACAAATAAGTATCATATCTCTAACCAGCAAACCGTTAAAAGGCAATGCGAGCTTGCGGGTGTACCAAGCGCTCACATTACCATAGATGAAACATGTACGTATATTAATAATGAAGGCTTTTCATATCGTGAGGATAAAAAAGCAGGTCGCCATCTAACATTTGTGATGAAAAAGCAGTAACTGATTGTACTTCCCTCCCTCTCTGCATATACTCTAAGACCATGCAAAAAGGGAGGACCCATATGTATATATATCCACGATTTGGCCATTCACTTTGGTATTATAGCCAACTATTTGATGTACCTCTTGCTCTTATAATTGATTCCAACCCTCGCCTTGAAACAAATGATTTAGGCGATAATGAAAGATTACAAATACCTGGATTCACTTTAAATCACTATATAGCCAAGCAGGAGGAAACCTTAAAACAAGTTGCTAGGAAATTCACAATTCCCTGTGAAGCTATTCTTTGTGTAAATCTAGACTTACATGAAAATACCTCATTAACTGTGGGCCAAAAAATTGCACTCCCCCAAAAAGTGACTTGGCGAACTATACGCGATAAAGACCACTACGATTCAGCCAAAATGAGGAAGGATCTTCAAGTACTGTTTCAAATTTATCCTTTTCTAAAGCAACAAACAATTGGCTATTCTGTATTAAATGATCCATTAAAAGAAATTCAAATTGGGAAAGGCCCTAAAAAGGTTCACTTCAATGCATCTTTCCATGGCAATGAGTGGATTACCACTGTATTTCTTTTGTCTTTTTTAGACGATTATCTTTTAGCCTTAATGAATAAAACAGATTTGAGAGAGACAAACCCCCTCACTCTTTATATGCAAACAACTCTTTCCATTGTGCCGATGGTCAATCCTGACGGAGTCAATCTGGTATTAAACGGCCCTCCGGATGATCAAGAATGGGGAAAATATCTGCTTGCTTTAAATAATGAATCAACTGATTTTACTGGATGGAAAGCTAATATAAACGGTGTTGATTTAAACGATCAATTCCCCGCCAATTGGGAAATTGAAAAATCCAGAGCCCCTCAACTGCCAGGTCCCCGAGACTATGGTGGTGAACTTCCGCTAACAGAACCCGAATCTATTGCTATCGCTGTGTTGACTAAACAGCGAGACTTTGATCGTGTACTGGCATTCCACACACAAGGTGAGGAAATCTATTGGGGTTATCATCATTGTGAACCCAAAGAATCAAAAACCATCGTGAAAGAACTCTGTAAAGTCAGCGGGTACAAGGCTGTCAGAAATGTAAATAGCGATGCGGGCTATAAAGATTGGTATATACAAGAATGGCGAAGGCCTGGTTTTACTGTGGAACTTGGCTATGGTACAAACCCGCTACCTATTGAACAATTCAGCTATATTTATAAAAGGGCAATGGGTATTTGCTTAGCAGCTTTATATATGTAGATAAAAGAAGTCAGCTATCGCCTCCACGGCGTATAACTGACTTCTTCCCTTAATGTAAAACCTTTTTTCTATTGTTTCGTTTTTCATCGATGAGGGCAATCGTCCCGTTCTCTACACCAAGCTCTTGTAGCCATCTGCGATAAGCAATAGTTAAGGCATCTGATTTAAGATGCATTTCCGCTTGTAAATCTAATGGTAGGAGTTCAGGCTTTTGGCTTTCTACGATATCCAAATCCTGAGCAAAGATTAAATCTTGAAATTCTACAAAAGATGCATCTGGTTGATCTAAATCATAGTTTCTTGTTAAAAGCATAAAGGCTTTAGTTTTTTCATGATCTTCTTGATTTACACAAACGAGAATCGTTAATTCGTCCTCTGATTCTTTTGATGTTTTTGTAAACCGTGCAGTAGTTGGATTTAAAATCTCATAAACATAGTCAGTATAACCGCCCTTTGAACGTCCATCAGGATTAGGTTGATATACTGGTATTTTACTCGTAATAAATCGATTGTCTTCAAAAGAAACGGTATAATTATCAACTTCAGCATGGTCTTCGTCTCCAAGCATGCCGCCATGAACGAACATAAGGTGAGACACATCTAAGAAGTTTTCAATAATTCGAGGCGCGTTTGCATTTACATCATATGGCCCGCAGATGACTGTCTTATATTCCTCACGACTATAATCAAGGTAAGGAATCATCGGAGCAGGCTCTTCACCTAAGCATACCCATATCAAACCATACTGTTCTTGGCAATGGTACACTGTAGCCTTAGCCTTGCTAGGAATTGCCTTCCCGCATGGTAACGCAGGAATTTTTGTACAATCGCCATGGCTGTTATATTCCCATGCGTGATAAGGACAAACAATATTCCCATCTTTTACTTTTCCAAGAGACAGCGCTGCCCCGCGGTGAATGCATAAATCTTTAAATGCATGCACTCCTTCTTCGTTACGGAAGACAACGACGCGTTCACCTAGTACAAAAACCTGCTTTGGCGCATCTTCCACTTCATTTGCAATACATACAGGATGCCATTCATTCCATAGATAATCTTGACGCATCTTCAATTCCCCCACTAATTTAAATTTGTCTGTACCTCGTTTGATTCCTTATGATCTTCTATACTTTCCGGCAAGATTAAATTTAATAACAATGCAGTAACTGCACCAACAGCAGTGCCTGATGCAACAAAATATGTCGCTAGGTCTGGTAGCTGAGCCAATATATCTGCTGGCATTAATACTGCAAACAAAGCAGCCATAATAGAAACACCTATTACTAACATATTTCTTTCTGTAAACGGCACTTCTTTTATCACTTTAAATCCATTCATCATAATTACTACACAAAGAATGGCAAAAATACTATTGACTACAACAGATGGAATGCATGCAATACAGTTCATTAATTTTGGCATCATCCCAAGCACGATTAAGATGGCACCACCTACTAGGATCGGTTTTCGGCTTTTAATGCCTGTAATCGCAATAATGCCGGCATTCGAAGAATAACCAGTGACAGGAGTACCTCCGAGGAAGGAGCCCAAAAAACATCCCAATCCTTCGCCCAATGCCCCACCGTTTAGTCGCTTGTCATCTAGCTTGTCACCCGTAATATTGCTAACTGTAAACCAAGTACCGGTTGTTTCAATCATGACGATCAAATAGATGGCCAACATAATAAGGATGGCGTTGATATTAAACGTGGGCATTCCGAATGCAAAGAGAGTTGGCAACTGAAACCACGACGCTTTCTCTACAGAAGAAAAGTCAATCAATCCATAAAAGGATGCAACAAGAGAGCCGCTGGCAAGCGCTAAAATAACGGAAATTACTTTGATAAAGCGAAGTTTTGTTTTTGACTTTTCGCCAATATACATACAGAAAATTAGAACAGCAGCTGTTACAATCGCTACAATCATATTTGAGCTTAAACTGCCCTGCGCAGTATAAATCGAATGAATGGCACTAGGCATTAACGAAATACCGACAATAACAATAACCGTGCCAGCTACTAAAGGAGGAATAAACCTTCTTACTGCCTTACTGAACAGCTGCAGCGGATAACCTAGCAAGCCTATCAGCAAAGCACCAGGTATTAAACTTCCAATCATTGTACCGATTCCCGAGGTTGTCCCAATGGCAGCAAGCGCGCTGATCGGAACGAATGAGGGCCCTTGCATGACAGGAAGCTTCATTGCAAGCCCTGCTTGAATTAATGTCGCCAGTCCACATGCAATAAATGTCATTTGAATTAATAGCGCACTATCATTTACTGAAAAAGAAAGCATGCCAGCTAGGATCATCGGCGGAATAAAAAGGTCCATTGCCATTACTTGTTGTAAGCCGAGAAGAAGCATTTGAGCAGCAGCGCCTCCCCTTTTCCGGTCCACAATTACTCTTTTTGTTCTCCCTGTTTCTAATTCTCTCGTTATACTTCCCATCATCAATCCTCCTGTAATAAATCAACACATATAATTCATCAAAATAAAAAACTCGGATTACATACCTCTACCTTCGTAGAAAGCCATGTAATCCGAGTTCAAAAAAATGAGAATTCGAAAGAGAAGATAAACGTCCCTATAGACGATTTATCTTTTCAAAGCTTTCCATAGCCAGTTTATTTACGGTAAACAGGTAGAAACTTGTGAGCCATATTCTCACGATTATATGAAAAACAACTTATATAATTTTATGGGCTAAGTATAGCACTCACCCTATGAATTGCAAGTATATTTTTTAATAAGTTTTTAGTCAGCAATGTCTTAAAATAACTCAAACCTGCACCATATAAGGACTTAACCTATCAAAACAAACTTTCGCTTTTTTCTAATAGTATTTAACTAACTAATCATTTATAATCAAAATATAAACAAAAAGACGAATTTTATGGAGGTATATATGGATAAATATACGTATATTTTCAAAGGAACTGCTTTTACAAGTGAAACAAATAAAAAAGTAGCCATCTTAAAAGACCATCTCTTCTGCATTAATGAAAACGGCTTGATTGAGGATATTTTCAATTCTACACACGATGAGTATTCTAGGTTGATAGATGCCTATCAAGATAATGACAATTTCCACACATTAGCGGCAGGGCAATATATCTTACCTGGTTTTGTTGACCTGCATGTTCACGCACCGCAATGGGCACAATCAGGAACAGCCCTTGATTTACCTCTATATGATTGGCTCCATACGTATACTTTCCCACTCGAAGCAAAGTTTGCTGATCTAGAATTTGCAGAGCTTGTTTATGATGATTTAGTTACAACATTGCTTAAGAACGGAACAACAACAGCTCTTTACTTCGCTACTATCCATAAAGAAGCAAGCTTATTACTCGCGACAATATGTGCAAAAAAGGGACAACGCGGATTAGTAGGTAAAGTAGTGATGGACGATCCAACACAAAATCCCGATTTTTACCGAGATCAAGATGCCAAAACGGCATTAGCTGATACAGAAGAATTTATTCTTGAAGTCAATCATCTTTCAAAGGAAACCAAGCAAGGCGTGTACCCTGTGGTGACCCCTCGATTTATCCCAAGCTGTACAGATGAAGTACTGACAGAATTGGGAAAATTAGCCGAAAAATATGATACCTATATCCAATCGCATTGCAGTGAAAGTGATTGGGCACACAATTATGTACAAGAACGTTTTTCAAAACATGATGCCTTTGCACTCAATGATTTTGGATTACTAAAAGATAAATCAGTGATGGCACATTGTAATTTCTTAGACGATGAAGACGCCTCACTATTCGCAAAAACAGGAACGGCCATTAGCCACTGTCCCTTATCCAATGCCTATTTTGCCAATAGCGTATTGCCTGTAGCACATCTGCAAGAAAAAGGAGTGGATATTGGCTTAGGAACAGATATCTCTGCTGGCGCTACGCCAAGCATATATGCCAATGCCATTCAATCAATTATTTCATCACGGATGCTAGAAGATGGTGTAAACCCTTCTATACCAGCCAGTGAGCGGGGCGTACCTCATTCTCGCTTAACCATCGATGAAGCCTTTTATCTAGCAACAGCCGGCGGAGGCGAAAGCTTAAGTTTACCTATTGGGAAAATCGAAAAAAATTACTCGTGGGATATTCAAATTATTGATACTACTATGTCATCTGCAAGAATACCCATCTTTTTACCAGATGAGCAACTATATGATATTTTTCAAAAAATTATGTATCATACACGCCCAGAACATATCCAAGAGGTGTGGGTACAGGGAGATAAAGTTCAATTTTAATCAACAAAAAGCACAGACCATTTACGCTGGTCTGTGCTCTATTGACTTATTTCCAAAAGCCATCTTGCTCTAATTTCTTTTTACCTTTAAATGCAAACAAGATTGCAATGATATTGATAACTAACATCGCTAGTAAAGCGTATAAAACAACTGTGTAGCTTCCTGTAAAATCATACACATAGCCATATACAGGAAGAGCGACAATAGAAGAGATTGCTAGTCCTAAAGAGGCTGTTGAATAAATTTGGCTATACTCTTTATTACCAAATAGACTTGCTGTCAGCGCAGGCCCTAATGTACCGATTGATGATGAAATCACGCCAAATAACCCTACAGCTAAAGTAATGATCCCAGCATTTGACTCTGTAAATACAAGCAAGCAAATAGATATTAAACCAACAGCCATTGCAAGAAGTGCTGTATTTTTTGAACCTATACGGTCAGTCAAGAAGCCTATGATTAATGATCCAATTAATACACCGATCATTAAGGTCCCCATAATGTTACCTGCAAACGAAACACTGAATCCTTTATTCATCAAGTATGTTGGAATATGCATAGAAAAACTTGCAATAGACGTTACAAGGAAGAAGAAAATAAGCAATGCATAAAAAGCAGAAGATTTTTTTGCTATTGCAAATGTAACACCTTTTTCTTCAGTATTGATTGCTGACCCATTATCAGTTGCAGCTGCTTCATCCATCCCATATGGAAGAAGACCCTTCGCTTGTGGAGATTTTTTAATCAAAAGCAAGACAACTGGTATAATGATCACCATTGCTGCAATACCAACAATAACATAAGATGATCTCCATCCATGGCTAGAAATCAATTTACCAACGATTGGTTGAGAAATAGCCCCTAATAAACCACCAGCAGCACCTAAAATACCAAGAGCCAAGCCACTGTTCTTTTTAAACCATTGATTGATCAGCACTGGTCCTGCAATAACTGTGATAAAAACGCCCCCAACAGCTAATGGAATGGCCATAATATACCATCCCCATACAGAACTCATAAAACTAAATAGAACATAAGATCCCGCTTGTAAAATAATGCCTACAATTAAAACTGAGCGAATATCATATTTCGCCAAAATTTTTCCGCCTATTGGTAGGAAGATCAACGTCACAATAGCAGAGACACTGAAATACAAGCTTAAGCTACCTAAGCCTACACCAAGATCTTTAGTAATCGGCGTTAAAAATAAGCTTGCAGAGTTACTCAAACTTCCTTTACCGATACCAACAATGATACAAAGCGCTAGCAAGGTCCACCACGCGTAATGTATTTTTTTCTTTTCCATAATTCGTTACTTCCTTTCTGCTTTCGTATTTATTACCAACAATAAGCAATTCAAAGTAACAATTGATAAGTGTATGTAGAAACCGATAATTTTATTGAAATAACTAAAATTTGTATGTTCTAAATTTTAGTTATCTAAATATTAGGAGACTAAATATTTACCGCTACTTCACCTAATAGAAAAGTAAATAGCGGTTTATGGACACTCAATTATTCTTTTTTCATGCTTGGCTTTTCAAAAAAATTACTTAGAATTCTAAATAAATCACCAGTAAACAATAGCAGACTTAATCTAAAAGCGCAATACCTTTCTTTTAAATTTTGTGATAAAATATTGTTTTTTTAAGTAATTATCCGTCCAATTAATTACAATAATGTTATATAGAGCGATTAATTTAATGTGCGAATATATTCTCACACAACGTATAATTTACATATAATAAAGGTTTTTCTTTTCCTATAAACGGTTAAAGTATTAAAAACAGGAGGGATCCATTATGCATCCAGTTGTACTTTTTGATGGCGAATGTAATTTTTGCGATTCAAGTGTACAGTTCATTATCAAACATGACCCTAAAGGACGTTTTTATTTTTCTTCATTACAGGGGGACACGGGAGAGAAAATGCGGGAGAAATATCAGATACCTTCTTCCATTGACAGCATCGTACTCATAGAGGATGACAAAGTTTACTATAAATCAACAGCAGCACTCAGAATATGCAAGGGCCTCTCAGGCTTTTGGAAGATATTTTATTTCTTTGTTGCCGTACCACTACCATTGCGAAATGCTGTATATGACATCATTGCGAAAAACCGCTATAAATGGTTTGGCAAAAAGGAAAGCTGTATGCTTCCATCGCCAAATATCCGAAAAAGATTCATATAAAAAAAGAGCGAAAAGAAAGCCTTTTCGCTCTTTTTTTCTTTTTATACTGGTAGATCTTATACCTCAAACTTCTGTAAAAGTGGTATAACGCCATAAATGATTTGCCGTTTGCGGAGCCATCATTTCAAGGCCCTTATTATCCGTTTGATGTACTGTGTGCCATTCTTTTTCATCATGTTCTTTCATATACACTTCATGGCATGGTGCTTGGTCATGGCTACCTATAAAATCTACTGTCCCATTGCGATAAAATGTCCCAAACAATCTATAATTAATGGCAGGAGAAGCTACAAGCGGATTACCTACTTCATGATACAGCTCAAACCGTACGAAATCCTCGTTCTTGATGACTTCTTGCATTTCTATTCCTTCATCAGAGGCCCGCTCTTCCTTTAAAAAATGCTTATCCTCATCATATGCCTTGGTAATGCCGGCTGTTTTCTTCAGCACTGTTGCTTCTTCAGCTTCTGCATCATAGGTAATTTCTGTCCGAGTACGATAGCTATTTGCTTCCGGATCGTAATGACGATTGTCTCCTTTAAAAAAACGTTCAGAGGAGGCTATATTTGGGTTTCCGATCCACTCTTCCTTTAAAAATGTGGTGTAGCGCACCAACCAATTTTTATCCTTTTTCTCTTGCCTGTTTGCTTCGGGTCTTAAAAGAAGATGTTCTGCTGGTCCTATCTTTTTTCTCAGCGTAAATTCTTCTTTTGCTGTTTGTTCTTTCGAGGTATCATTTTTTGCTATTCCTAATACACCAGCTATTGCAGAATTGGTCTTGCTGCTTCCTTGTTCTGACAAGAGAAGCGGCCTTTTCGCCTTGATTTGGTAATTAAATTCTTTACTTGTGCTTGGTATTTTTTCTTTAAAGTTGCATGTTTTTGTTTTACCAATCAATTGTTGATCTCGATATATAAAGTATTCCTCAATTCCATCAATAGCTTCCCATTTAAACTGAATGTCTTCTTCTGAAATAACAGTTGTGATAACTAAATCCTTCAAAATATTATTCTCTGATTTTTGATCAACAGCTGTAGCCGTTTGAACACCGTACTTTTTAGAAATCCCCTTTTCTTCCTCAGTAAATTCCACATAATACTGATATAACGTACCTGGAACCAAACCTTTGTCAGTGTATTCACTTTTATCACCTTTATAAAGCAACTTTCCATCTCTATAGATTGTATAAAGCCCTTGTGCTTCCTTAAGTAAAAAAGTAATTGAATCCTTGGAATGTCGAATAGTGCCGAAAGCAAATCCGTCATCTTTCTGCGGAGCTTTTTCTATTTTTTTTAAGATAATTTTTTCAGCGGTTCGAGCGATTACAAAAGTCCCCAGAAGAATACCTGCTGTCTTGATTGGATTTCTTTTCACTTTTTCCAGCAACGATGAAGATAGCATTTGATCACCTCAGTATTTTTTTATGCTATACCCTTTTTTTGGTTTTTGCTATCAACATTTTGCTTAGGTGTTAAAAACAGTTGATCAAAAGAAGAAAAACAAACCAAATAAAAAAACAAAAAATATTTTAAAATGGTCCCATTTTTCACCGTCTTTTCACTATTGAAGGATAAGGTATAGAGGCAACAAAAAATAAATGATATTTGGAGGAACACTTATGAACAAAAAGAAACTAGTTGGATATGTAATGTCAGGTGCCCTGTCAGTTGGAGTATTAAGTGGAATTGGCTCTAACGTATATGCAAAGACGATGTCAAATTCCTCTGATAGTAGTAATACGACTCAAGAACAAATACAAAAGATTAAAGCAGAACTAAAAAGCAAATTGGCGAAACTCGGCGTGTCATTACCAGAACCTAATTTTAAAAACTCTATGTTAGCTAATTTAGATGACGCCACTAAAAAGAAGGCTCAAGCTATTCTAGATAAAGAAAAAAACGGTTCTCTTTCTCACGAAGAAGCTCAAAAACAGCTTAAAGCTTTAGGCATAAACTTCCCTGAACATCCTGGTAAAGGTAAGTTTGAAGCTCCTTTGGATAATTTAGATGCTGCTACTAAAAAGAAAGCTCTTGCTATTCTAGATAAAGAAAAAGATGGCTCCCTTTCTCACGAAGAAGCTCAAAAACAGCTTAAAGCTTTAGGCATAAACTTCCCTGAACATCCTGGTAAAGGTAAGTTTGAATCTCTTTTGGATAATTTGGATGCCGCTACTAAAAAGAAAGCTCTTGCTATTCTAGATAAAGAAAAAGATGGCTCCCTTTCTCACGAAGAGGCTCAAAAGCAGCTTAAAGCTTTTGGCGTAAACTTCCCTGAACATCCTGGTAAAGGCAAGTTTGAAGCTTCTTTGGATAATTTAGATGCTGCTACTAAGAAGAAGGCTCAAGCTATTCTAGATAAAGAAAAAAACGGTTCTCTTTCTCACGAAGAAGCTCAAAAACAGCTTAAAGCTTTAGGCGTTAACTTCCCTGAACATCCTGGTAAAGGTAAGTTTGAAGCTCCTCTAGACAACTTAGATGCTGCTACTAAGAAGAAGGCTCAAGCTATTCTAGATAAAGAAAAAAACGGTTCTCTTTCTCACGAAGAGGCTCAAAAACAGCTTAAAGCTTTAGGCGTAAACTTCCCTGAACATCCTGGTAAAGGTAAGTTCGAAGCTCCTCTAGACAACTTAGATGCTGCTACTAAAAAGAAAGCTCTTGCTATTCTAGATAAAGAAAAAGATGGCTCCCTTTCTCACGAAGAGGCTCAAAAGCAGCTTAAAGCTTTAGGTGTCAATTTTCCTGATCACCCGAAAAAAAGAGGAAATAAAGAATTAGAAAAGAGCTTGGATAAGTTAGATGAAAAGACGAAACAAAAAGCACAAAAACTAATTGATCAAGCCCAAGAAGAAATACAAAAGCTTGATTCAAAACGCTAATTATCACATTCCGAAGATATTTGAGGGCTCGTACCACTACAACTTAGTTGTGGTGGTACGAGTTTTTTTAAAGAATTCTTTTCTACCGTAAAAGAAAGAAGTACTATAAGAAAAAAGACATTACACTATGGAAATGGGGTGTGCCAGATTTGAATATTCTTTTAGCTGAAGATGATTTGCAGCTTGGCGAATTAACTAGCTTTATGTTGAAAAAGAAAGGTGGCTATAAAGTAGATTGGGTCAAGGAAGGCGAAGATGCTTACGTATATGCCACCACCTCCTATTATGATCTCATTATTTTAGATTGGATGATGCCCAATGGGGATGGAATTTCGATTTGCCAAAAGCTAAGAAGTGATGGATATACCGGTGCAATTTTAATGCTTACAGCTAAGGATACAGTCAAAGATCGAATTAATGGTTTGGATGCCGGGGCTGATGATTACCTTATAAAGCCGTTTGAAATTGATGAACTTTTAGCACGTTTAAGGGCACTTTCTCGGCGCATTTTTGCCCCACTTATAGAAGATAAAATATGGATACAGGACCTTCTGTTGAATCGAACAAACCAGACGATCGTTAAAGGTAAAAAAAATATACAACTAAGCCCGAGAGAATTTCAACTACTTGATTTACTAGTTCAAAATAAAGGGCAGGTGCTAACACGAGATATCATATTAGAACGTGTATGGGGTTTTGATGCAGAGGTTTCGATGAAAACGATAGATGCAACTGTAAAATTGCTACGAAAAAAATTAGAAATGGTTGATCAATATGATTTGCTTAAGAGCATAAGAGGAGTTGGCTATACACTTGAAAATTGCTAAACTACCATTCTCCCGCTTATTCCGTAAAAGAAATATATTTGAACAGACTCAATTTCGTTTAACTGCATTATACAGTGGATTGCTTATGCTCTTCCTCCTTCTCTTTACAGCTGTTGTCTACTTTTTGTTGTATACAACCATTTTTAAGAATCAAGAACGTAATCTCCAAGGAAGCTTGAATCATGAAGCTAGAAATATCGAATCCTATCTTCAATCACACAACAATAAAGGGCAGTTGCGCTTTAAATATCAAGATTCTCTTATGAATGATGCAGATCAATTTTTTTATTACATTATGGATAATTCAGGAGAGTTAGTACTAGGTAATGAAGTCATACCTAGTATGCGTGATAACTTACTTAAAACTCTTACTAAAAAACAAGAGAATCAAGAAAATATGTACCAAGAAACAGTTCAGGCAGAGTTTCCAAAAAGGGGTCAGTTTACCGATAATAAAGATGCCTTTCAACCAATCAAAACAACAAACAACATCCGCTTACTCATTGCTAAACACTCTATTAACTACCATGGTGAAACGATCGGCACCTTATATATTGGCAAAGATATCTCAGTTGTACACCAGATATTCAAATGGCTCTTAATCATATTATTAGGATTAGTTCTACTCTTTTCAGTGATTGCCCTTATTATTAGCCACTATATGTCGAAAAAAGCTATGATTCCAATAACGTATGCCTTTTCAAGACAACAAGAGTTCACTGCAGATGCTTCGCATGAGTTGCGTACGCCCTTAAGTGTGATGCTATCATCTATCAACGCTTTAGAA
Organism: Rummeliibacillus sp. GQ308; assembly: GCF_059759115.1. Lineage (NCBI taxonomy): Bacteria > Bacillati > Bacillota > Bacilli > Caryophanales > Caryophanaceae > Rummeliibacillus > Rummeliibacillus sp. GQ308. The sequence goes on from NZ_JCAXDQ010000004.1 coordinate 113,242, forward strand.
TTAGTTATAGATTTAGAAGAAGAGTCCTACGAAAAAAAGATTATTTTAGGAATGAAGAAAGAAGTAAAAAGAATGACTGGATTGGTGAGTGATTTACTAACACTGGCACGTTCGGGCAGTGATGCTATTGAACTTAAAAAAGAAACATTTGATCTTCAACCTATTGTCGAAGAAGTCATAAACTCTGTTTGTCCACTTGCGGAAGCTAAGGAAGTCAACCTTCATTATGACACGCCTAATCAATTAATCCTTACAGGAGATCCCCAAAGATTAACCCAACTTCTTTATATTTTATTGGATAATGCGATTAAGTATAATCGAAGTGGTGGAGAGACAAGTCTTTCCCTCTCCATAAGTGATAAAGAGCTGTGTATGACAGTGAAAGATACAGGCATAGGGATTGATCCAGCTAATTATAACCGGATTTTTGAGCGCTTCTATCGCGCAGACCAGGCTCGCTCTCGTGAACTCGGTGGTTATGGCCTCGGCCTCTCCATTGCCAAGTGGATTGTGCAGTCTCATGACGGCACAATTCAAGTGAAAAGTGAACTAGATAAAGGAAGCAAGTTTATTGTTCGTCTACCTATTCAGTAGGTTAATATAATAATAAAGGAGTTGATGATAAAAAAATCACCAACTCCTTTTTCATTAAAATGGATTTGTTGCAATAAAGCTAGCTGTTTTAATGTACATGCGTGAATTTAATTTCAATTGACTTACAATGAATTCAGCAAGATCTTCAGCCTGAATAAATTTAGATTCGTCATTGTCTTTAATCAAGCTTAGATCAAGCGCCAAATCTGTCGCTACTGTACTTGGGGTTAAAGCAGATACACGAATATTATTACGGCGTACTTCTTGTGCAAGCGATTCTGTGAAACCAATCACAGCAAATTTGGATGCACTATATGCACTTGATGTTGCTGCGCCGCCCAAGCCGCTTGTAGAAGAAATATTGATAATGTCTCCGCCATTTTTCTCAATTAATTGTGGCAATACAGCACGAGTTACATAATATGTGCCCATTAAATTAGTATCAATGATGCGTTTCCATTCTTCTGGATCCATTTCTAGAACACTCGCGAATGTTGCAACACCTGCACTGTTAATCAAAATGTCTGCTTGTCCTAATTGATTTGTCAAAGCTTCAACAGCCTCTTCAACCTGCTGTTTATTGGCTACATCAGCAACTGCATAAGCTGCTTTTACACCTATGCTTTCAATTTCTTTTACTACTTCTTTTAAAGTCTCTTCTGTTCTGGCAAGCAATCCTACATTTACGCCTTCCTTAGCTAAAGCGATAGCTGTTGCTTTGCCGATGCCGCGAGCACCACCCGTAATAAATGCTATTTTGCCTTTTAATGATTGTGTCATCATACCAGCTCCTTGTTACAATATTTTTTAAGTATACTATGTCCTAAAGATTCTGGCTAAAAGGATGCTTATGTTTAGTTTTAAGACTATTAAATAACCATAATATGGACGTTTATAAAAACGTTCCTTTGGCAATGGTTACTTATGTTTGGACTAAAAGATCTTTTGTCTCTTGTCATCTCAGCCTTTATTATCTTGCCTGTAGTCTTGTTAATTAGAGAATCCGGATATCTTATTGTCAGCTGGTTATTTGGGGTTATAAATCCAAGAGTAACCATTGGTACTGGTCCCCGGATCTTTAAAATTGGCATGATTGATATTCGTAAATATTATCATTTGTATAGCTGGTTTTCCTATGATGGGATCAAACGGAAGAGCAACTTTGCATATGTCTGCATCTATGCAGGCCCTATTATAGCCAATCTAACTGTAGCTTTTTTGATTAATTTTTCTGTAGCACATGGATGGGGAGAGGAGTATAAGACTTTTTTAGATCGATTTGTTTTTTACGCTATTTATTATGTAATGTTCGATATCATTCCAATGATCACCACTAACTCTAAGCCCAATAATGGAATGATTATCTATGAAATGCTCCGCTATGGGAAACGGGTTGACTTTAATAATGAAGCATTTCTTCCATCTACTTCAGAAGTAGAAAAGGAATACCAAGAGTATATAGAACAATTAGAGGAAAGAAAAAAGGAAAGAATAGAAAAATAGTATAACTATATCTCTTTAGTTTAGTAAGGTGTACCTCATGGAAAGAGGTACACCTTTTAAATTGTGACGACTACTGACTACAAAGAACATTTTAGAAAATACCAGCTCTTCCAGTTAGATAGAGTTCGTTTTATAATGAATAGAACGACAGTCAGATACTTTGTATATATTTTAAATTAATGTTAACCAAATAAATAACGGAGGTATTTTAAATGAGTCAATACTTGTTATTGAAAGACCATGTTTATAATTATATTGTAGAACAAATTAACAATAACGAACTTCTTAGCGGCAGCAAAGTCAATGAGAGTGCAATTAGCGAAAGTTTAAATGTGAGCAGAACACCTGTTAGAGAGGCTTTAATTCAACTATCCTCAGATGGATTGTTAGAATATGTTCCAAGAAAAGGTTTTGTGATAAAGGGACTAACAAAGGAAGAAGCAAAAGAAACCTTCTTGATTATCGGAACGCTCGATGGACTAGCCGCATCTCTTACAGCACCATTACTTAATGAGAAACATCTAAAAGAAATGGAGTTTTATGTGCAAAGCATTGATCTGGCAATTAATACGGAAAACTTCAACATGTATCATAAAATGCAAGAAGAATTTCACAACGTATACCTTTCCATTTGTCCAAACAAAAGTATTGTCGGCCTGCTTCACCAATTAGAAAAGAAATTCTTAAAAAACATGTACAATCTAGAGAATGTTGAATTCACAAAGGAAAAGCTTAGACAGACAAATAATGAACACAAAAAGATGATCGAATTATTCAGAGCCGGAGATATCGACGTATTAGAAAAACACATGAGAGATGTTCATTGGAATTCAGATAAGATTGATATTATTCCCTTATAGGATTGCGGGTATTTATTCAACTCTTCTATTATTCGCTATCTCTTGAAGTGACCCCCACTTCCTCCGCCGAAGTGGGAAGCTGCGTGTAATATAGATGATTAGATAAAGATAATCTATATATGCCCTGTAAATGTTTTATAAACGTACAGATTTCCTTCTTCATTACCATCCTTTCTATTCACTTTCACCTTTCCGTTGTTTCAAAAATAAATCTATCCTAAATTTTAAAAATCACCCTATTATGCAATTCTCATTCTGTTAATACATTTCTTATATTTAATTTCCTCATTCGAAGGGACCAACAGTAGTTGGACTTTTCGAATTATTTTTTATTGAAAAACATAAAATATAATGTACAATATACAATATACTTTATAGGAGGTTTGCAAATGAATATACAAAACTATGAAGCCGCAAAGAAATTAAGGCATGAATTGCACCAGCATCCTGAACTATCCAATGAAGAGCATTGGACAAAGCAACATTTAATCCAATTCTTGAAAGCGCATACAAATAACCTTGAGATTATTGATAAAGGAAGTTGGTTTTATGCTGCTTTCCATGCTGGAGAAGATAAACAGAATATTGCCTTTAGAGCTGACTTTGACGCTTTACCTATGGACGAAGTCATTGATGTTCCATGGGCTTCGAAGTTTCCAGGAAAAGCGCATAAATGCGGACATGATGGACATTCTGCTACGTTGGCGGGATTTGCCCTTGAAATTGATCAGAAAGGAGCTGAGAATAATATATATTTTCTCTTCCAACCTGCTGAAGAAACGGGCGATGGTGCCATTCAATGCGTTGATTTTATTGTAGAAAATAATATTGATGAGATTTTTGCCTACCATAATATGAGTGGCCTTCCCTATCATTCGGTCAATATCATAGACGGTACTATGCTTTGTGCTTCCAAAGGTATGTCCATATATTTTAAAGGGTTGCCAGCGCATGCTAGTCAACCGGAAGAAGGAACCAATCCTTCTATTGCAATCGCCAATATCGTAAGAGAAATTCCGACATTCATTTCACCCCAAAAGAACGATGGCTTAATTTTATGTACAGTTGTTCAAGTTGATATCGGTGAAAAAGCATTTGGGATTGCTGCCTCCAAAGGGGTCATTCGGTTAACAATACGCGCTTTATATGAAAAAGAATTAGACCAGCTTCAACAAAATCTCGTGAACTTCGCTGAAGAACAGGCCAAAGAATATGGATTGGAAGTAGCTTTCGAGTATAATGATGAGTTTCCAGAAACCGCTAATCATAATGAGAGCGCAGAAAAAATACGAACTGCAGCCAAAGCAAAAGGGATGAAATTAATTGAATTAGAAGAAGCATTCCGTGGATCCGAAGATTTCGGCCATTTTACAAAGCTTACAAAAGGCTCGTATTGCTTTATCGGTAATGGTGAGGATTATCCTCAAGTTCATACACATGAATATGATTTCCGAGATGAACTAATAGAAACAGGAGTAGAACTATTTATGGGTATAGCTCATGGTTAAAATCAAACGGCGACGCCTAATGGGGATTAGGGCTGATAGCATTTGATCTACAAGCTAGTATGCTTTTTCTGAAAAGCTACCTAGGGAATTGCGAGGACACTGTATGTTTAAAAAAGGGGAAAAAAAGGGGTTTAGCTTTCCACATGTTTATATTATGTTTTTGCTCGTCATGTTGCTAGTAGTCATCCTTTCATGGATTGTACCAAGCGGCGAGTATGAACTTGCTGTAGATCCAAAAACCGGTATTACCAAACTCAATACGGATATATTTCATTATATCCAAAATAAAAATCCTATTTCATTTATGGATTTCTTTACAGCATTACATAATGGAGTTGTACAGTCGGCGGATATCATAGTAACGAATTCCTGAAATGATTGATTATGTTGTAAAAGCATGGCGCGGAGAATATTCAATAACAGATTTCCATACGCCAACAACTTATAATAACCCTAAATTTGTTGACGAAATAACTCCCCTACTTCAAGAAGTAATGGGCGATGAAAATATTGTGGACAATGGCGTTATGAGTGGTTCGGAAGATTTTTCTTACATTTCTCAGGAGGTCCCTTCTGCTTTTGTTGTGTTAGGTACAGGAGAAGAAGGAGCCCCACCTGTTCACAATCCACGTATGTTCCAAAATGAAGATATTTTTAAATATGGAGCAGCTTTACACGCGAATGTTGCCATGGGTTGGTTACACTCGCAATCTGAAAATTAAAGCTTAAAGCCCAATCCTTCTGAGTTCTTAGTGGGGTTGGGTTTTCATTCTGTTTCACGTGAAACATTGCTTTTGCTAGTTCCTGCTACTGGAATGTATTATACAAAATGACTATGATGAAATTATTCCTACTCCATTTCTCTCGAAAGGATGTATAAAGCGATGCTAAACGAAATTAAATTGGAGCATTACCTGCCATATATCAATAGCTTGCCTGAATCTAATATAATCACTCCAGATGACGTATTGAATAGCAACTTTCTCATTGAAAAAGACAACAATATTGAAATGTACTATGCCCCCCACAATGAGTACATTAATCGAGATGCCAAAGTAGTTATAGTAGGCATTACTCCTGGGTGGACACAGATGAAGGCTGCCCTACTACAAGCCAAAATTTGTTTACACGAAGGTGCTTCAACCCACCAAATTTTAGAACAATCAAAAAGAGCAGCCGGTTTTGCGGGTACAATGAGGGAAAATTTAATTGAGATGCTTGATGAATGTGAAATGAATAAAGCATTTGGGCTTTCGTCAACTCGGCAATTATTCGAGAAACATTTTAGCCTTCTACATACCACTTCTGTGATTAAGTACCCTGTCTTTGTGAAGAAAAAGAATTATACAGGGCATACGCCAAAAATTGGCCGTTCTCGCCTATTAACCGAATATGCATATCATATATTTCTTCAAGAGCTAAAAGAAATCAAACAAGACTATCTTCTCATTCCCTTAGGTAAAGCTGTAACAGAAGTCATCTCCGACTTAGCGAAACAAGGAGAGATCCCTATGGAAAGATGTCTTTTTGGATTCCCTCATCCTTCTGGAGCTAATGGCCACCGAAGAAAACAATTTACTCAAAACAAGCATCAACTACAAACGATTGTTAAGAAATTCTCTCAACACATATAGAAAGGATATTACAATCTCAGAATAAATCTTACTCAAAAAATTGCTGTTCTTCTTGTAATCCCTTTTTTCTCTTCATTATTTTCACAATCGGAACTGCTATAAGTAATGCAACAGCTATGTTTATTACGCCAATAGAGGCATTAGCTATCTCTATACTTGAATTATCAGTATAAATGTTCACATTCATTATACCCAGGGATAAATTCACGAAAAAGAGTACTAGAAAAATGTTTAAAATACGCTTATAATAATCAATTTTTGATTTTGTATCTGTATATATTTCAAAGGGTCCCTCTGCTGCCGCCTTTTTCATGTAGATCCAGCCGCCAGACTCGTGAACGATGGTAATTCCGCTGTCCTTCAGAAATTCAAAGTACTCCTTCTTTTCCAGGACAGACATCCCAGTAATAAATTCATTACGATAAATACTGTCACCTGGCTCTCCCTTTGTAAAAGTAAATCGACCCAAGAAAAACTTTTCCAGATGCCAACCATTTTGCGCCATTTCATTAATCCACTTTTCTTCTTTCTCAAAATCTAAATAAAAGCGAAACTTTACCTTCTTCATTGCTGTCTCTCCTCCTTTGTAATGAGTAACCCATTGTGATGCAACTCATCAAGTCGTTTTATTTCAGCTTCAATCAACAACTTTCCAGCTTCCGTAATTACATATTCTTTTTTCCGTCCATCATCATCTAAAGGAACAATCCATTTTCGCTTCACCAATGTCTTTATTGCTCCATAAATCGTGCCTGGACCAAGCTCTACACGTCCATTGCTAAGTTCCGAAACAAATTGCATAATCCCATATCCATGTCTTGGTTCATACAGAGCTAAAAGGATATAATAAACCCCTTCTGTTAAAGGCGCATTCTCTTCCATCATTACACCACCTATCGCCAATCGTTATATCGACTGTTGATATAAACTATATCAGCAGTCGATATAACTGTCAATCTTTTCAAGATACAAAAAGGGAAACCGTTATTTCGGTTTCCCTTCCATTTAACACTGATTATTATTAAAACAAAATCGTAGATAAATAAATAACAGTTGTCACAGTGACCATGCTAAAAATGGTCGACATTAAAACAACTTGTGCCGCATACTCAGGATGGTTATCATATTCCAAAGCAAAAAGTGCGCTATTTCTTGAGGTTGGGAAGGAACTTGCGATGAACAAAGCCTGCGCCGTCACCCCATCCAATTTCAAAATAAAAATAATCAGCAATGCTACTGCAGGAGATAAAATTAGTCGTCCCACTAAACTCATAAGTAAAGACAGCGAAAACTGCTTAAGTTGAAGAAATGCACTTTGAGCGCCCAATGTAATTAGAGCTACAGCAAGGAAAGCATTAGAAGAATTTTTAATAGGTTCCCACAAAAAAGAAGGAATCTTTATATGTAAAGTATGAAGAAGCAAGCCTAGCAAGAAGGCATAAATCACTGGGTTTTTTAAAAAGCCGTTCAGTGCTTTCCCCTTGGTTTTATCTATTGAAACTGAGTTAAACAACCCATAGGTATAGGTAAGCAAATTCTGATAAATCATCACAACAATTTGAATAGATGCCCCTAATGGATTGTGTTGAAACACAAGCTGGCTGACTGGCAAACCGAAATTCCCAGAGTTAACTAAAACCACACTATTTTTAAATACAGAGGATACTCCTCTATCGAATTTTGCAACTTTCGCAATGCCTCCGCTTAAGAGGATTAAGATTATACTTTGTATAATTAAAAACCCCAGAATGTGCAATAATGTTTCGCCGCCAATTTTATTTTCATAAATATTAGTGAAACTGACTGCAGGCATTAGTAAATAGGTATTCAATTTAGATAGAGTGTTCATATCAAATAAAAACTTACGATGGAGATAACCCCCGAGCCCAATTAAGATAAATATGGGCAGTATGACGTTTACTAAAATCTCAAAAAATATAGCCATAAATACCTCCTCAAATTAAATATAAGGCGTCGGTTAAAGAACGGTAAATATAATATCCATTTAAACATGAAATTCCAAAAACTCAATATAGAGAGTTTTTGGAATCAATCGTTAGATAGGGATAATGGAGAAAATAAGGGCTACTAAAATCATTACAGCTGTAGCCCCACATGCCCATTTCAAGAAGGTACGTTGTAGACTACCAAAATCTTCGCCAACCATTCCTACTAATAAGTACGTGGATGGCACAAGAGGACTTAATAAGTGTACCGGCAACCCTAATAATGACGCCCGGCCAATCATAGCTGGATCAATTCCATAACCGCTTGCTGCTTTGGCGAGTAACGGTAATACCCCGTAGTAAAAGGCATCATTGGACATAAAGAATGTAAAGGGTGCACTAATGATGGCAGTAATTATGGCAAAGTGTGACCCCAAGGCATCTGGAATATACGTAATAACCACATTAGCCATAGCATCAACCATCTTTGTTCCGGAAAGTATTCCTGTGAATACGCCAGCTGCAAATACCATGGAAACTACGGACAATGCATTATCTGCGTAGTGCATGACTCTTTCTTTTTGTTCTTTTAAATTAGGATAATTCATTGTAATAGCAATAGCAAAACCAATCATAAACAAGACAGTAGTTGGCAAAACTTCACGAATCAATGCTACTAACAGGATGATTGTCAGTAAGTAGTTGATCAGTATAAGTTTCGGTCTCTTTAGACTTTCATCAGCCGTCGTTGCTGCTGCCATCGCTTCTGTACCATAGTTAATTTCTAATACACCCGTTCTTTTACGTTCCTTTTTACCAAGGGTGTAAGCCATAAACAAAACAAACAATACTCCGCCAATCATACTTGGGATGACTGGTGTGAAGATATCCCCCATCTCCAAATTCAATGCCGTCATCGCTCTGGCTGTAGGACCTCCCCACGGAAGAAGATTCATTACACCAGAAGCTGAAACTGCAATCCCCGCAAGTACTAATGGTTTCATTCCAATACGTTTGTAAAGTGGTAGCATTGCTGAAATAGTAATCATATATGTGGTAGTTCCATCTCCATCAAGTGAGATTAACAAGGCAAGTACAGCTGTACCAATTGCGATTTTTACAGGATCACCTTTAACAACCTTTAAAATTGTATTAATAATAGGATCGAATACCCCTGCATCAATCATAATGCCAAAAAAGAGAATAGCAAATAAAATCATAATCCCAGTAGGTGCCACACTCTTGATTCCCTCTAATGCCATAGGACCCATATCTTTGCCGAATCCCCCAAATAAGGCAAAAACAATTGGAACCACTATCAGAGCAATCATTGCAGATAAGCGTCTGGTCATAATGAGCACCATGAATGTTATAATCATTAAAAATCCTAATGTTGCAAGCATTATTCTTCACCCCTTTTATAAGTAAATTAATAATATATAATTTTCTGTTTACTGAAAACGTTTTCAAATTAAAGTTATTATTGTACATAATGCTACATTTTGTTCATATTGTTCATGAAGCACAAAAAAAGAAGGCTATATTTAATAGCCCTCTTTAAACAGGATAATATTTTCTTTCCGGTCTTCCAACGATACCATATACAACCTCAGCTTTGGCTTCATTTATCGATGAAAGATACTCCAAATATCGGCGCGCAGTAATTCGTGAAGCTCCAATTTCTTTTGCTACTTCCTCTGCTGAAAGTCCCATTCGCTTTGTAAGAAGAACAGCCTGGACCTTCTCTAAGGTTATTTCATCTATTCCCTTTGGAAGTCCTGAATTTTTCTTCATCTTTTGATCGAAACTTTTGCCAAAAAGAAGATCTACATACGTTTGGTTTATCTCCTGATTTGACATAAGTATGGAATGTCTTTTTATATATTCTGAGATAACTTCATCAAAGCGTTCCCTATTCACTGGTTTAATTAAATAATGGATTACTCCGTAATTTAGTGCCGTTTCAATAAATACTTTATCAGTAGCAGCCGTAATCATAATAATATCTACCTTAGGGAAGTCCTTTCGGATAAGGGGCAGTAAATCCGTGCCCATCATATCGGGAAAAAATACATCTAAAATTAATAAATCCGGCTGCTTTAACTTAATTAATTCAAGGGTTTGTTCACCGTTTAACGCCTTTCCAACTACATCTATTTCATCAAATGTTGATAAGTATTTTTCATGTATATCTGCAATTCGGAAATCATCTTCTGCAATAACTGCTTTTATTCTGTTCATGTTTTCTCCCCTTTATAAATATTTAGGAAGATAGACGGTAAATATCGTTCCGGTTTCTAGCGTACTTTGAACCTCAATCATGCCATTCATCTCTGTAACAGCCTTTTCTGCATTTGAAAGTCCATATCCTCTTGCTTCCATCCTATCTGAATCTTTCGTAGTGAATCCTTTTTGGAAAAGATATGTTAAATTTTCTTCTTTAATTCCTTTTCCATTGTCAGCAATTTCAAAGATAATATCACTTCCAATGTCAGTAGTGAAGAATTTTACAGTTGGAATGTCAGAATCTAACACAGCTTCAAAAGCATTTTCAATTAAATTACCTAGGATAATAATTAAATTTGACAGTTTTATATGAGAAGGAAGAGAGTCTAAATAGCTATCTTGGGCTATATCAAACGCAATCTTCTTTTCCGATGCCTTTCCTAGTTTGCCTAGGAGGATAGCCTGAACTTTTGTATCTTTTATTTGTTTAAAGACAATAGAATTTTGAGTCTGAAGCATCTGTGTTTCTTGATGGAGCATATCAATCGCTTCTTTGCACTCTCCTAGCTCTAGCAATCCCATCAATACGTATAATTTATTAGTAAATTCGTGGGTTTGTGCACGTAGGTCCTCTGAATAACTCTTTACTTCAGATATTGTGTTGACCATTTGTTCAATTTCCGTTTTATCTCGGAAAGAGGCCACTACTCCAATATTCCCCTTTTTATTATAAAGAGGTGTACAATTCACAATGATTGTTTTTTCCTTCCACACTATTTCTTTATCTATTTGAGGTGTTCCTGTTCTGATCACTTCATATAGATATTCAGAAGGAAAAAGGTCATCTACCTTAAAGTCGATGACAGATCCTTGAATGTTCAAGAGGTTTTTAGCAGTTTGATTCATCGTGATAATGAACCCCTCCTGGTCAATGGCCAGAATCCCTTCTTTCACAGCATGTAATATGGCCTCCTGCTCTCTATAAAGCCGAGCGATTTCATATGGTTCTAGACCCATGGTATCCTTGCGAATGTTACGACCGAGTAATGAACTGCCAATCAAGGATATAATTAACGCAATGAGAGAGACATATAGAACTTTAATAATGTTTTTCTTTGCCTGCTCATGAACATCTTCAAGTAAAAAACCTACTGATACAATTCCAATAATTTCTCCTTTTTTATTGTAAATGGGCGATTTCCCTCTAATAGAAGGGCCGAGCGATCCTTTTGATTTTGATACATAGTATTTCCCACCCTGAAGAGCTTTTTCGTTATCTCCGCCCTTCATTTTTTTACCAATCATTGCTTGTAGAGGGTGAGAGTATCTGACCCCATTCTTATCTCCCACAACAATAAATTCAGCACCTGTTTCTTTACGGATTTTTTCTGCAATGGGTTGTATTTCATTGGATGGATTTTTTGTTTGTAAAGCAGTAATAATATTCGGCATAAAAGAGACTGTTTTAGATAACTCTAAGGCCATCCTTCCTTTATTATCCTCTATCTGTTTACTTTCCATATAGCTATAAAACACAGTTAACAGCAAAATTAACAACAGCCCTAAGGCAAAAACGAGGCCAAATATTTTCGTCTGTAAAGATATTCTTTTGAAGTTCAATAAGGGTTTCTCCTTTGTTTGAATATACCTATCTTTCAATAAGTGTTATATTCACTGCCACTTTACTTGTCTTGATTCCTGTTCATTCCAAACCCCAAATCCTTCTGAATACTTTTTCTCTAAAAACATCGGTAACCTTTCTTTCATTCCTTCAGCAAAATTCAGTTTTGGTAACTCCTCCGTATCTACCCAAAAAATACGGCCTTCATCTGTTCTATCTAGCAAAGTTCCGCTAAAATCCTCTGTTCTATAATTAAAAACAAAATACTTTTCGCCTGTTTCATCGTTATACAAATATATAATTCCACAGGCTTCTAAATTAGAGATGGTTAACCCTGTTTCCTCTTTTATTTCTCTAATCGTTGAATCAATTAAACTTTCGCCGTCCTGAACCTTTCCACCTAGAAAAGAAATACCCTTCCAAGACTTAATCCGATCAAGAACTAAAACTTTATTATTTTCTTTATCATAAATCATACACATATTGGTTAATGTTGTCCTAGTCACAAAATAGTCCCCCAGCTTCCCACTTTTATCAATTATCGCCTATGTACTACTTTATCTCATAAATTTCTTTTATATATTAACATAAGCCTAAATAGACAATTCAAACAAATAGCACCTCTACATGATTAGAGGTGCTGGCATTTTTCTTCCTATAGCGTGGTTGAATTCATCTTTACTTTTATTATTTCCTAAGTGATTCATTTTGTTGCTTTAATTTCTTTTGAAGAAGGTTTAATTGATTCATCAATTCTTCATACTCTTCAAATTCAATATTACATGGTTTAACATCAGCCGATATTTTCTCGATAATGGCTTGTTTTTCTTTGAGAGCTTTTGGTTGCAGGTATATAGAGACTTTTCGTTCGTCTACTGTTGAACGCTCTCTTCTTACCCAATCATTCGCTTCCATCCTTTTAATCATTGGCGTTAAAGTACCTGTACCTAAATTTAACCGATTGCCCAATTCCTTTGCCGTAAGACCATCTTTTTCCCATAGCACTAATAAGGCTAAGTATTGAGGATAGGTAAGGCCAAATGGCTGAAGCACCTTTGCATATAATTTGTTAAATTGGCTGCTCGCTTCATAGATTGAAAAACAAAGTTGGTTTTCTAGAGTAAAAAAATCATCCAACATGCTCATTCCTTTATATACAATAATATTATTTTTTCTCTTCCCATTCCTATATAACAAAAACTTATACTTTTCTATTATGTACCTTATCAGGAGATACTAAAAATTTAAACGTCTGCGATTAAGTTTAGGCGCTTTATTTGAGGGTATCAAGGTAAAATACAAATTTTAATCAAAAAAGATGTAATTGTTGACTCCTTCATTTAAATCTTATAAGATTTAATCGTACACGATTTAAATTTAAACAAAAGGTGGGAATGTAAATGACAGTTTTATACACAGCAAGCGCAACAGCAGTAGGCGGTAGATTAGGAAGAGTAGTTTCATCAGACAATGTATTAGACCTAGATTTAAAGACACCAAAAGAGCTAGGTGGACCAGGCGGTTATGGTACAAATCCTGAACAATTATTTGCGGCTGGTTACTCAGCTTGCTTTGATTCAGCATTAAACCTTGTCATCAAAACACAAAGAGTAAAAGAGGTAACATCAACGGCAGTCACAGCAAATGTTTCCATTTTCAAAGGTGAAAACAATGGATTTAAACTTGCAGTGGAATTAGAGGCTGAAGTTGAGGGTGTCGATAAAGAAACAGCTCAAAAACTTGTAGAGGCAGCTCATCAAGTTTGTCCTTATTCTAATGCTACAAGAGGCAATATTGAGGTAACTCTTAAAGTAGTTTAATGGTATTGGTTTTGGAAGGGTTTCTTTAACAGAAGGAACCCTTCTTTCTATTAATCAAATATCTCTTTATTCATTATTTCCCTGTTCTTCAAAATAAGTGTGCTCATGCTGAAGCAGCCATTCTTTTCTCCATTGCCCTCCTGCATAACCAGTTAATTTCCCATTAGAACCGATCACTCTGTGACAAGGAAGGACAATACTTAACCTATTTTTACCATTTGCGTTTCCTACAGCGCGAGTAGCTTTTTCATTCCCTATGGATATGGCAATATCCTTGTAGGATCTTTTTTCTGCATAGGGAATTTCTTTTAGCGCCTCCCATACTGTCCTTTGAAAGCCAGTTCCTTCTAATGCATAGGGAAAAGAAAAATTCCGACGATATCCTTTAAAATACTCATCTAACTGGGTGTAGCAAGCTTTTACAACAGATGGTGTTTCCTCTAATAAAAATTTTTCTGTGATATCCTCTTCAGAAAATAAAATGGAATAGATCGCTTCATTCGTGCCAATTATTTCAATTAATCCAATTGGTGATTTGTAATACATTTTATAAGTCTTCATCATACAAGGACCTCCAAAGATAAAAGGTAGCATACGCCTTCCACCCTTTCCAATGTTCTGCAAATGCTTCTATCTCTTCTATAGATGGCTTTTTCTCAAGCCCTAACTGTTTCTTTAGCGCATTGTGAAGGCCGACATCTGCAATGGGAAAGGCGTCGGCATAGTGTAGACATCTCATTAATACATAATCTGCCGTCCATGGACCAATACCTCTTATCTTCATTAAGGACTTGCGTATTTGCTGAAAATCTTTTTTCCCTTGAAGTAACCTCACTTTATTCAAGTCGCCATTTACCATTGCTTTAGCAATATCAATAATATATTCTGCCTTCCTCTGCGTAAATTGAAGTTCTCTTAAATCATCGATGTGGAGGGATGCTATTTTTTCAAATGTGGGGAATAACCAAAATGTATCTCCTTCAAAGTTCAAGCTTTCACCGTATTTTTCAGTAAAACGTTTTTTTAATGTGTATGCAAATGTTAAATTAATTTGCTGCCCCATAATTGCCCATACGAGCGCTTCAAACAAATCTGGAATACATACAATCCGCAAACCATAATATTTATGGACAAGTGTCTGTAAGACTTGATCTTGAGCAGCCAACTGATAAAATCCCTTTAATTCCTGGTCAAAATCGAACCATTCCCATATATAAGCTGCTACTTTTTGTCGTAAATCAATTGATGGAGGGCTTATAGGGAATTTAACATTTAAGGAACAATTGCCCCATCCAATTCTACATAAAATGAAAGAATGATCCACCTTTATTAATTTATATAAAAATCCTTCTTTAATCTGGTGAGTTTCTTCTAATTTAGATCTACCCAAATAGAGTAAACACTCTTCAAAATTAAATTCATGTGGAGGATAAATTTCCAAATATATCTCTTTATCCTTCCAATTCATTTACACAACCCTTTCGAAATTCACTTGGAGAACAATTTTTCAAACTTCGAAACACCTTATAAAAATTAGAGGGGCTCTGAAATCCTACTTCATAACAGATCTCTAAATTTGTCATAGAGGTATGACTTAATAGGTGGGCTGCTTTATCTATTCGAATTTTTTCTAGATACATACGTGGTGTCTCAGAGGTCTCCTGTTTAAATGTGCGTTCTAAATAAAATGGACTTACACCAATTTCATTTGCAATATCCTTTAGTATCAACGATTGTTTATAATTGTTAACTAGGAATGTAATTACATTTCTCACAAGTTCAATATGTGGGGAGTGCTCAACTTCTGGCTGACATCTTTTGCAAGGACGATAACCAGCCATTACAGCTTCATTCATTTCACTATAGAATTCAACATTTATTTTTTTAGGTTTTCTTGATCTACAGGAAGGACGACAGTAGATTTTCGTTGTCTTGACTGCGGTAAAAAACAGCCCATCATATTTCCGATCACAGGCGATGATTTTCTCCCACATCTCTTCAAAAGAAAGATTGATATTAGTTTCCATGTACACACTTTCCTTTCATATTAGAGCTTCGTCTCATACAAACAGAATGTATCCCTATGCTCTAATAATTCGCCCGCCTTCTTTTCCAAATATGCGATTACTATATCAGATAGAGCATTTCCAAAACTAAAACGTCTGACTCCTAATTCTTTAAGATGATTATAATTGGTTACGCCAGGTAAAGATAATATATTTACAGGTGCACTAACACTCATTGTAAGCTCTTTAATATCCATATCTTCTTTTATCCCATGTACAAAGATTCCGCTAGCCCCACTTTCCAAGTATGCCCTTGCTCGTTCCATTGTTTCAGGTAAAGGGTTTTCCTTTTGAAGGTAAGTATCCGTTCTTGCATTGATAAAAAAATCCTTAAACCCCCTATGATCCAACTCTAATCTTATTTTTTCCAACAAGCTAGCATGTTGGGAAATACTTTTTAATCCATGAGTTTTTTTCTTGGAATCCTCGATATTGATACCTGCTACGCCGACTTCCGCCGTCCTTAACACATTCTCAATTATCATGTTCGTATCTTCACTATATCCTGCCTCAATATCAGCTGAAACAGGAATATTTACATTCTCTGCAATTGTTTTTATAACTGTTAAATGCCGATCAAAATCAATTAGTTCTCCATCCGCAAATCCCAGTGAGTTGGCTATCCCCCAACTAGTTGTACCAATAGCTTTGAATCCTGCCTTCTCAAGAGTTAAAGCAGACAACAGATCCCAAGCGTTACCAAGAAATAAAGGTTCCTCTGTATGATGTAGCTCATTGAATGTTTGAATTGTATTCATCTTATTCTCCTCCAAGTAACTTTTGTTGAACCTATTCTAACAAGAGGTCGAACCACATTTCGTCCTCATTCTTGCTCTTATGGTCAGGAGATTCATTAAAAAGAGAATTCCAACGTGCATTCCACTTAAACACCCTTCATCTGGAGTCGGTTCTTTTTATAAAGTAAAGTATGATATATCAAAATGATATATATCTTTTTGTTAGGATGATTACATTGAAAAATTACAATCATACAACCTATGCCATATTAACAAGTAAAGAAAAAAAGCATAAGATGATAAAAAAGTGGAGTTGATTGCTCTGACCAATTTCTCTCCTGAAAAATTATCAGTAGAATACAGAGATGGGATAACACCTGTGCAGCCTGTAATTCCAAGACACTATACGCTAACTCATTCAGATTTAACTGGAGATCTATTTTTAACCATTGGTAATCATTATGCATGGGATAAGGTCACCTCTATGCGAGATGAAGTATTGGGTGAATGGAAAGAAAATAGTAGTTTCTTATACTATTGTGTGTATGTTTATATTGACCAAGAGCCATTTAATCAACTTATCTCAGCGAAACGCTATGAAGTATTTAGACGTGAATTGCCCCTTGCATTAACCGCTATTCGTTATGGCGACAATCTTCTTTTTCAGAACTACCCCCTACTTGATCAAGCAACCATAGTGGTTAACTTTGTGTCAGCCTATCCCCCATTTGCCAGACAAGAAAATTGGGGGATGTTTCATAATTATTCCGTAAAATAAATCACTAGGCTGCTGAGTAATTAAATTAAGAAATTCCTTTCTCCTAACCATTAATTATTCAGTAGTCTTTGAATTAAATGACTGATAGCTTTATATAATTCTTTTTCAGTTAGAGTCTAACCCTGCCCTTACAGCATCCTAAGAAAGTGCTCCATTCGTTTACACAAGGGAAAATTTGCAAAAATATACGAGAGGCACTCTCTCGCTGTTACGGCATGTTTTTTCAGATTTTTTGGTCCCCAAAGCTAGTAAGATCTTTAAAGTTCCTAAAAATACATACATGTTCTCTACAAAGACACTTCATATGGAGTGGATTCTTTTCATAAAGTAAAGTATCATATATCAAAATGATATATATCTTTTAGTTAGGATGGTCACATTGAAAAATTACAATCATACAACCTATTCCATTCTTGGAATTTTAACTACAGAATGCCGTACTGGCTATGCTATTAAGCAGCTAATTGACGAGAGTTTAAACCACTTTTGGAAAATTAGTTATGGCCAAATCTATCCGACATTAAAGATGATTGTCCAAGATGGATTAGCAGAAGTCCATACGTCGACTCAAAAAGGCAAGCCTGATCGTAATGAATATTTCCTTACGCCAAAAGGAAGGGATGCTTTAAAAACTTGGTTGGAAGAGCCGGTTGAACAAATTCCGGTTGAACGAAATGAGATTTTACTTAAACTGTTTTTTGGAAGTTATCAATCAAAAGAATCTACTATTTCCCTAATCGAAGAGTATAAGCAAAAATTAGAGGCTCGTTATGAAACATATAAAAATATTGAACATACCATTTCTACCTACAACAATGATGCTTCTCAATATTGGCTGTTTACATTAGATTACGGAAAAAGGATAACAATGGCCGCCATTGAGTGGTGCACCTCCACTCTCAATCAAATATCAGTTTAGGGGGAATAAAATGGCTAAGAAAATTTATACAGGGCGTTATACAACGGAAAATGACGAGGATATTGTTGTTTTTATTATTGGCATGAGGGTCAACAAGCGATTAGCCTTTCACAAATGGCTTCCTGTATTTAATGCTATGCCTGGTATGGTTAAAGAGCTGTATGTGAACAAAGAAGAATTAGGCTTTCTTTCAATGGAAACTTATTTTGGCCTTAGTACGACAATTATGATTCAGTATTGGCGTTCTATTGAAGATTTACTTTCTTATTCAAAAAACGACCTACACTTAAAGGCATGGAAAAATTTCAATAAAAAAATAGGTAACAATGATGCAGTAGGTATTTACCATGAAACATATAAAGTAAGTAGCGGAAACTATGAATCGATTTATGGGAATATGCCTCTTTATGGATTGGGGAAAGCTTTAAAACATATTTCTATTACTGAAAGCATTCACTCCGCTCGTAAACGGCTCAAATAAGCTTTACTTTCTCTTTTGTTTTATAATTTAATAAAAGGAATTCTACATGTTACATTCTCCTACTTATCAAACTGATTTAAGAAATACACCGCTTCAAATTTTCTATTATTATTCAAACTAGAAGAACAATATGTAAAGTCAGCAAAAGTCCCAAAAAAGGAATTTTTAATGGATTCGAATGATACTTTGATTTAGTGGATCTATAATTAATTCCTAATTTAAAAAGTAGAGGTGAATTTATAGTGATAGATATTAATTGGGCGTTAGTCGCCCCACTCCTTGTTATTCAGTTTATATTATTTATTGTTGCATTAATTGATTTGATACGCATTCATGCAACGAACGGTCCAAAATGGGTTTGGGCTATTGTCATCATATTCCTCAATACGATTGGACCAATCTGTTACTTTATTTTTGGGAGAAAAACTTCATGATTAGAATTGAACATCTTACGAAGGTTTTTGGTGGAGAAAAAGTAGTAGATGATTTGTCTTTTGTTCTTGAAGCAGGGACTTCCACTGCATTAATCGGTCCAAATGGAGCTGGAAAAACGACTACTTTATCCATGCTCACGGGCTTACTAAAACCAACCAATGGGTCTATTAGAATGAATGATACCCAAGATATCCGAAAAGAAATTGGCTTTTTGCCTCAATACCCTAACTTTTATCCTTGGTTAACGGCATTAGAGTTTACCGAGATGACTGGAAAGCTAAACGGTGTACCATCCAGGGATGCAAAAAAACAGGCAGAAAGAGTGTTGGATTTCGTTGGATTAACGAACGATAGATCAAAGAAAACGTCCACATTTTCAGGTGGTATGAAACAACGGCTTGGTATTGCTCAAGCCATCGTCCACAAACCAAAGCTCCTCATATTAGACGAACCTGTATCCGCTCTTGATCCGGTTGGGAGACGAGAAGTTATAAATCTATTAAAACAATTGCAGCAACATTCAACGATTTTGTATTCTACTCACATCTTAAATGATGCAGAGGAAATGACAGACCAGCTGCTCTTCTTAAAAAAGGGGCAATTAGTAGAGCAAGGTTCCTTGAAGGATATACGTACGAAATTTGATTCATTACGTTATAAGATTCAATTTACAAGTAAAGAAGAGGCATCACTCTTTGCCACACAATCACAGCTACCAACCACAGTAGAGGAATCTTATGCTTTTATAGAAATAAAAGATGGCTTTCCAACGATGCAAGAGCTCATGTCCCAACTTATTGTTCTGCCATTTTCTATATTAAAAGTGGAACGAGTGACGATGACATTAGAGGAAATTTTTATGAAGGTGGTTGGACAATGAAGACTTTCATTATACTACTTCAAAAAGAATTTCGTGAAAGCTGGAGAAGCTTCAAGTTCTTGTGGATGCCGCTACTATTTATTTTGCTAGGAATTACAGATCCATTAACAAATTATTATATGGAAGACATTTTAAATGCTGTCGGCAATATGCCCGATGGATTCTCTCTTTCACTACCAGACGTTTTACCAATTGATATTCTGATGGCTTCTACTGGTCAATTCCAATCGATAGGCCTTATCGTGTTTGTCATTACAATAGCAGGGATGATTAACCGTGAAAGACAAAACGGTACAGCAACCCTTATATACGTGAGACCTATTTCCTTTTTTGCTTTATTTATGAGTAAATGGGTTGTAGGAAGCATACTAGGCATTCTAAGTGTTAGCTTAGGCTATGCTGGCAGTATGTACTATACAGCTATTTTATATGGATCAGTTGATACTATGTCCTTTATTCAAATGGTTCTGTCCTATTGTGTATGGATTGTATTTGCCACAGCTGTTGCGCTAATGTTTAGCGCTATATTTAAGACAGCGTTCGCAACGACCTTCACCATTATTGTCATCCCATTTGGTGTCATGATTGATTCATTGATTGGCCAATACTGGCATTTCTCACCATGGAAATTAGCAAATTACAGCGTACAGTTACTATCTGATACGCATAATGAATATTATATAAAAACCTTGCTGTTAACCATTATTCTATTAATTTTAGCTATAATAATCGGTATCCTATTTACGCGAAAAAATGCCGGAACAACGAAAATTTAACTTGTGAAAATGAAAAGTATTTCACATTATTATCTGATAATAAAAAACTGCCTCTCATACTTAGTGGGCAGTTTTTTATTTTCTTGAATACAACAATATTTTCAACTATTAAAGCGATATCCGCTGCCCCAAATTGTCTCGATCGGCAGCTCGGATAATTTCGCTTTTTTCAATTTATCTCGTATTCGTCCCACATGGACAACAACTGTAAAAACATCTCCATCTAAATCGTCCATATACCATAATTGACGGAAAAGCTGTTCCTTTGTCCAAACGCGATTTGGATGGTCCATAAAGAACGCGAGCAAATCAAATTCCTTCGTTGTAAAAATAACTTCCTGATCTAACACGAATACTTTCCGTGCAGCTTTATCAACTATAATATTTTTCATCTCTAAATAATCCTGTGTTTGTCCAGTACCTGTCAACTGCTTATAACGTTTACTATGAGCTTGTACACGCGCGACAAACTCGCTCGGGCTGAATGGTTTCGTTATATAATCATCAGCGCCTAAACCAAGCCCCCTGATCTTATCAATATCTTCCTTTTTTGCAGACACAATTATAAGTGGTATATCTTTCTTTTCACGAATACGTCGACAAATTTCAAAACCATTCATAGAGGGGAGCATCAAATCAACGACAACTAAATCAAAAGGCTCGTTTAATGCTCGATTCATCCCCTCAAAACCGTCTGTCACGATATCTGCTTGTATTTGATTAATTTCTAAATAATCTCTCTGTAATTCTGCAATACTGATATCATCCTCGATGATTAATATACGAGTTGGCACGAGTCATTGACACTTCCTTTAAGCCTTTTTCAAGATTATTGCCACTGTTGTACCATAATCTAGCTTGCTTTGAATTTTTACACGGCCATTGTGCTTGGCAACGATCTGCTTTACAATGGCAAGCCCCAGACCACTTCCGCCTGTCGTTGAGGTACGTGCTTCTTCACCACGATAAAAATGATCAAATACATATGGGAGCTTGGATTCCGGAATTCCTTGCCCGTTATCCCTTACTTTAATTTCAACTAGATCATCCACGACTATTACTTCTAAAATTATATATAATAGTTCATTTTGCTTTTTAAATTTCATACTATTTTCTATTAAATTAATAATGGCCCGATTCATCTGCATTCGATCAATATAAACATACACATCCTCCTCTACGTTCAACTCTAAATGAACTTCTTGATTATATAGCTGGAATTCCTCCACGATATGTGTAAGGAACTTTGTAAGCTGTATATGCTCAAAGTAGAAGTGAATGGCCTCTGCATCAAACTTTGAATAAAGGAAAAGTTCTTCAATTAATCTATTCAATGCAATTGATTTAGAATGGATGGTCCTCAAATACTTTTCTCGCTTTTCAGGTGTTTCGGCAACACCCTCCTGTAAACCTTCAACATAACCAATAATGGTGGTAATCGGTGTTTTTAAATCATGAGAAATACTGGCTATTAGGTCTTTACGATTTTTTTCAAGATTACGCTGCTCCTGGATAGAATCTAAAAGTGCTAACCGCATACTCTCAAAGTTGGAGGTCAGTTCATGTACCTCCTTTGCTGTCTTTGGAGGTAATGCTGGTGCCTCAATCATTAAATCTCCTTCTCGAATTTCAGACATGGTCCGTCCTAAATTTTCTAGTGGCTTAATAATTGTCTTATTTAAAAACTGATTTAAAAAGAGCATTGCCGTGATAGCTACAAGAAAGATGAAGAGAATAATAATAATTCCCCATTTTGTCAGGAAATCTAAAAAGCTATTTTCTTTCTTTAACACTAAAACGCTGCCCTTCGACTTATCGCTATAAAAAAAATCATACTTAATATAACGGTAGAGTCCACCTGCATTATCTATTGTGCCCTTTGTCTCAATATTATTCTTATCAAAAGACGGGAAATGTACAACAAGAGACCTTTCTACTAGTCCCCTTGAATAATATACTATTTCCTTTTCATGCCGGATGACAACGCCAAGTGACTTCAGCTCAATCTGTTGCAATCTTTTTTGGATATCCTGCTCTAAAAGATTGTCTGGATCCATCTTAGCAATATTCCGTAGTTCTACATAAGCAAGCCCCTCATCCGGACTCAAAGAACGCTGCTTCGTAAAAGTCTGGTACAATGTTTTAGGTGTGGGAATAGATCCTGTTGTGACATAAAAGACAATGCATAGAATAGAGAGAATTGTGACACTCGCAATCACAATACCGCCAATATATGAAGTTAAAAATCTATTTTTTATTGTCATTATCCATCTCCTTTCCTCAATTTATAAAGGAGATTCCTCCCTTTTTCAAGGAAGGAGCTATAGTTAAAAACTAAATGATGGGTTTAAATCTCCCTTATATGGCTCATGCTCCACAAAGATGGTGATATCTTTGCCATTTGCATCTTTACCTACACGCTTATAAGTAAACTTGCCATCGTTTAATTCAGTAAGTTCTAAGGCAGCACCGTATTTATTATCGCCTATTGATACATGCGCACGGATTTTATTATGGTTAATGACATCAAAGTAACCGTAGTCTCCACGACTTTCTCCTGTTTCTTTATTAAAGAATTCATATTTGTCCGTGTCCTCTTCAAACTTTGCCACACTTAAAAAGTTCGTATTATACTTTGAGACATCATTTCCATCCTCATCAAGCACCTTAGTTCCTTGCCATAACGTTTCACCAAGAATTTTATCCCCATCTATACGAGTATTAATATCTCCAGTAGAAGTAGTTAGCTTTTGATCTGCTTTAGAGAACGCTAAATCATTTTTATCATATGGTATATGCTCTACAAATACTTCTATATCATTACCTTTCGTATCTTTGCCCATACGTTTGTACGTGAAAATCTTCTGATCTAATTCAGTTATTTCAACAACGGCTTGATATTTCATCGTATCTGAAATTAAAATGCGTTTCTGGCCATCATTTGTGACAAAGAATGTACCCTCGTCGCCTCGTGTTTTGCCTGTTTTCGCATCAAAAAACTCGTAACGTCCTTTCTCTGCATCGTATTTTGCTAAACCAATAAAACCCGAATTCTCCTTAGTTAAGTCATTTTTATCTTTATCATAAACACGAGTACCTTGCCAATTTGTACTACTTAATATGTTCGCCATTTCTTGCCCCTTTGAAAGTGGCTGTTCAGCGTTTTTGGCTTCCGCCTGCTCATTTTGTACTGCTGATTTGTTGGTCTCATTTTTAGTTGTATCATTGCATGCTGCTAATAATGTGACTGAGCTAAGAATAGCAAGTGTAGTGAATTTGAATTTGTTATTCATAAAGTATTCTCTCCCTTATCGTTTTCTTATACTCAGTATGGACATCAGTTCTAAACTGTATATATCGCAAATATAAACAAAATATAAATTCGTAAAAAACGCACAATGCTTTATATAGGTACGTTTTTTAGAATAATAAAAAGGTATATGAAAAATTCCATATACCTTTAATAATTGGTGTTATGTCTCACCTAATGTTTTTACCACATTAAGATAAATCCCTATAATGAGTCGCTCGGTTTCGCCCCATTTTCTTAGAAGAATAGAGAGCTTGGTCTGCATTTTCTATGATTGATTCTTCTGTATCCTTATTAGTAAAGGTGGCTGCTCCAATACTGATTGTTAAACTCCCAACCTCTTTCCACTCCGCTTGTGCAACCTTTTGATTCATATTCCGAGATATACTTATCGCTTCTTCTACATCCGTATTTGGCAGAATGATTGTAAATTCTTCACCGCCAAAACGAGCAGGACTATCTGCAGTTCTCACCTGGCTTTTTAGGATATTTGCTAGTTTTATAAGTACCATGTCACCTATATGGTGTCCATACGTATCATTCACCTTTTTAAAATGATCAATATCAATAATAAGTAGGGAGAATACTTTTTGTTCTTTGTGGTAACAGTCAATCTGCTCCTCCAGTTTTTGCTGAAAGAATCTTCTGTTAGGAATGCCTGTAAGCTTATCTGTATTTGATATTTCAACTAATCCTGAATTAATCTCCATTAATTCAATCTGTTTCTTTTCTATTTCACGATAAATTTGTTCTAGTTTTGCAAAAGCTTCGTTCTTTTCTATATAGGCCTCTTCCATTTGCTTTTTAGTCTTACGTAATTCTAGTTCATAATCAATCTGCTTTTTCATTTGAACGAAGATACAGTCAATCATTTCAACACTATCTTGTTCCACATGTCTTGCATTCATTAAATAAGGAATAGATTCGCCGTTTTGATTTCTAAGATTGATGAATAATTCTTCTACATATCCATGTAAATTAATATTTGGGTAAAAATAAGAATGAAAGATTAACTTATTCCCCGTCGATAAGAGCGATTCAAAGTGCTCCCCTATTAAATTTTCTTGCTTGAACCCCATCCATTCAAGAAAGGTATTATTAACCTCTGTTATATAACCATTACGGTCAATCGATATAAACCCACAAGGTGCTTCTCTTAATCTTTCATTCATAATTAATCCCCTCTGATAAATTAATTCTCTAGATACTCCATAATCATCTTAGTTGTTTCTAACGGTTGACTAATATGTGGGTAATGACCTTTTGCATCTATAATTTTAAGCGTACTATTTGGCAAATGTTGATTTAAATATTCGCCTACTTCTTTTGGTACAATGCTATCCTCAGAGCATTGAATAATTAATGTAGGTACATCTAATAAGTCTAAGCTAGAACGGTAATCTGAATAGAATGTAACCTCTGCAAACTCCCTCGCTACACGTGAATTCGTTGAAACAAAGCTACTTTCCAGTTCTTTAGTTAGCTCTGAATCATTCGACTGATCCATAGCTAAAGGAGCCATATAGCTTGCCCAGCCAGCAAAATTCATTTCCATCATCGCAAGTATTTCATTAATATCACTTCGTTCAAATCCACCAATATATCCGTCTGAATCATTTAAATAACAAGGAGAAGGCGCAATCATAATCAGTTTATCGAAGTAATCTGGTCGCTCAATTGCAGCCAGCATGCCAATCATTGAACTAATTGAATGTCCAATAAATAATACATGTTGAAGATTCATTTCTTCAATGATGTCTAGAACATCCTGTTTATATCCATGGAGCGTGCTATATTTTTCTGATTAATAAGCAGTGATATCCGAGTTTCCTGATCCTACATAATCAAATAAAACAATTCGATAACGATCAGCCAGGTTTGGAGTTACATATTGCCACATGCTCTGGTCACAACCAAATCCGTGTGCAAGAATAATCGTTTGCTCTCCCTGCCCTATAACCTTCACATTATTTCGATTCATCACATTATGCATAACAAGCGCTTCCTTTCTACTTTTCCTATTTTCATTTTAACGAGTACACTTTAAATATCTAGTGAAATTTCCCATTTAACCTCTATTTAACCATTGTACTGGATAATTCAATTAATAAAAATACAGTCCAAGCAATTTACTGGGACTGTATGAAATGTTTATTACATATTTTTTAACATACCTGCAAGATTATATAAAGATTGAGGCCTGGTAATTTGGTAGTTTCCTCCACGCTTTTGTAAATAGCCTTTATCACAGAATTGTGTTAATACATGCAATAAGTGACGATAGGATACACCTAAATAATCACAAACTGTTATGTGCCTCTCTTTATATATCCCTTCATCAGCTGTTTGTAAAATGAAATCTGCTAGTCTATTTTCAAGCGGAAAAGCCAGGCTCTGTGAATACCTCGTTGCCATAATAGTTGCCTTAATACTTAAAAACTTGGTTAATTCACGTAGAAACTTTGCGTCTTCTAACAATTGGGTACCACAATGTTGAATGGGAATAGCAAAACAAATGGTCTTAGTTAAGGCCTGAATCCCTTTTGTATAGTACACCTCGTTTAATAATTCCATTTCTCCAATATAATCATGAGTGTTGATAAAATTAATTAAGGATACTTTCCCATTTTGATGTGTTACATAAATTTTGCCCTTTCCTTCAATAACATAAAACAGAAAATTGGATCTCGTTCCTTCTTGTATTATCCATTCACCTCGTTCATACTGGTGTACCTCAATAAACTCCTCCACTGGAAAGGAAAACAAATGTGCAATTGAGTACTTCCTCATATATTGTTGTTTTTTCTCATCCTTGTAAGTTTCCATCTTGCACCTCAAAAATATGAGATATCTCATATTATTCTCTCTTCACTCCATGATACCATGCAAACAATGGAGGGAAATAAAATGAACACACATCACACACATCGCTGGATGAGCATGCAATATTTTAGTTTTTTCATGACATGGGGGATTTTTCTGCCCTATTGGACTGGATGGTTGATTCATGCCAAAGGAATGACCATCCCTCAAGCTAGTTTGATTATGAGTGTGGGTCTAGTTGCCAGAGGCCTTTCTACACTATTTGCATTTCCTTATTTGTCAGAGAAATATAGTAGTAAAACCTTATTAAATGGAGCAGGGATTGGAACACTGATTGCCATACTGTTTTATATTCCATCCAGCTCCTTTACAAGCTTACTTATAGTTACATTAATATTTCACTTCTTTTATCCAGCTTTGATGCCTACCTTGGATAGCGCTGCTGGCGTGCTTATACAAAGTAATCAGTTAAAAGATTATGGAAAGAGCCGTCAGTGGGGATCTATTGCCTTTATCTTGGCTGGCATGCTTTTATCTGTCTTTACAGGATCACTTGGAGATAAAGTTATTTTATGGGGATTTTTACTTGGTGCTGTGGTATTGATATGTCTTGGTTTCACACGTGCTCCCGCAATTCTATCTGTAAAGCCAACGGTAGATCCAATGCAAAAGGGTGGAATGCTAAAATTATTCCGTATTAAGTACTTTAGTTTAGTACTAATTATCGTCATCTTACTGCAAGCAGCACATGCATCCTATTACAGTTATGGTTATCTCTTTTTACAAGAAATACATGCACCCAAGTTTTTAATAGGTACTATTATTAATATCTCCGTTATAGCAGAAGTCATCTTTTTTTCCATAGCTGATCGAAAGTTTCATACATTCTCAGTGGGTTCGTTATTAGCTATAGCAGCGGTGGGTTCTACCATTCGTTGGGTATTCGTATTTGTCTTTCCAAATGTAATCGTTTTTAGTATTGCACAGGCTCTGCATGCTTTTTCATTTGCTATGGCGCATTATGCGTTTATGAAATACCAAATAAAAAACATTTCACCTACAATGATTTCGAAAGCTCAAGGCATTTATTCAGCTTTAGCCCTTAGTTGGAGTACTGCTGTATTTACTGTATTTGGCGGTTATTTATACGAAATTGAGCCAAGATATGCCTTTCTTGGCATGATTGTTTGTACTATCCCTGCTATGATACTCGCGCTTTTATATCGAAAACTGGAAATAAATAATTCATAAGAAAAAATAAGCAATGGAGATAATCCAATGCTTATTTTCCTTCTCAAATCCGCTTAAAGATCTCGATTTAGTTAGATGCTATTTAATGGTTGTTATTTATTCTTTAAGCAATTTAAACTTCTCATAACTTTGTTTAAATTCTTTTTCAGTTACAGCATGAAATCGCAGTTGTTCACCGGTTATCCAAAATAAAAGGTCTAAGCCAGTTGCATCCTTAAGAAAATGCCCACCCAGTTTTGTAGATCTTCCGTTTACGGTAGGAAAGAACTCAACCATTTTTCCGTCTGTTATCCCATTCATCACATAACGGGTTTCCTTATAGGGTTTATTAGAGTCACCATTAGCATTCATAACAAGAAGTGACCCAGACAATTCTCCTCCAGATAGTACCTCATCAACTTTTAGAAAGAGCTGATATGTTCCATGTTCCTCAGCATAAAGATAGCCATAATTTCGTTTCAGTGCAACTGTAAATTGTTTCCAACGCGTCTTTTCCACATATTCCGTATTATATTCCCTATTTGCCTCTACAGATGTAGCAAGCTCCTCTTGGCTAACACCCCTGTATAAATGGCTACTCTTTTCGCCTCTTTTTTGTACCAGCAGATTAAGTTTAGAAGGCTTTATATCAAACACCAGAACATTCCCATATTTATTCACCTTCAATTCAAACCCTTCTTCGGTTTCCTTTCCGGTGACTGAGAATGTTTCTTTTTCTTTGATTTTCTGTTGATGATATTCACCTTTCACTTTTCCATTTCGACTAGTCAGTTCAAACCAAGAAAGGACATCGTTATCATCGTATACAAACGCATCAAATTGATTAAGTAATACCTGTCGCTCCTTAATCTCTAAAGCAAACCACCAAAGTGCTAGCCCAACAAGCAGTAATATTAACGCTACAATTCCCCAATTTTTGAACTTCCTCATTTTGCCCTCCCCTAGATTAGCCTTAGCCTGCAAAACAAGATCAGTCTATCTTATGTAAGACTTCAAGATTATTTGTTAGAAGTCCTGCAAAGCAAGTTGTTCTTATCTTTCATTTTTAAGGATTTACACTCTATTTAGTAATAGATAAATGTTCAATTTATGAGTAAATGATTTGTACATAGCCTGGCTCTTAGCTTCTTATTCTGCTGGCAAATTAATTCTGAAGTACTTTATTTTTATTGTTATCAATAATAAAGAAAGAAGCGTGAATAGGAAGCCACTCCAAATCAGCTGGTGAATTCCTAATTTAGAAATAAACCAGCCTCCAATAGTCGTTCCTAAAGTAATTCCAAGGTTTGAAAACGAGACGAATAAACTGTTTCCAAATTCCGGTGATTCCTTTGCTTCATTCATTAACCAAGCTTGGCTTACAATTAATCCACCAGAATGAATGATCCCCCAAATAAATATCATAAAAATCATGGGAACTAAATAAGAGCCTAAATAATATAGCAATATATAAATAATTAAATATGCACCTAGGAATGATACGATGGTATTCACAATACTTCTTTGTAAAAATACTCCAAATAAATGATTGCCAACAACCATAATTAGCCCAAATATGAGTAACATGATACTGATTAGAGAACCATTCATGTTTGATACTCTTGCAAGGTATTCAGCAAAGTAACTATAAACTGAAAACATGGCTGCAAAAATAAATACAACTGCTATTATGTTTAACCACAATCCAGGCTTACGTAATATACCTATCTGTTTTCCAAAGGACATTTTTTCTGTAACTGGCATAGAAGGAAGCAAAGTAGCTATTCCTATAAAAGCAAGAGCGTTTACAATTGCTCCAAACAAAAAAGCAACTTCTAATGAAAACTGTTCTGCAAGATAAGATGTTAATGGTACACCAAAAGCAAAACCAACGGTAATTCCCATGAAAACCTTTGTGATGGCTTGTCCACTTTTTTCAGGTGGGACAAGAGAAGCAGCAGTAACAAGTGCTATCGAAAAGAAGAGGGGGTGAAGCGCTGCAGGTAGAATACGAAAAATGAGCATAATTTCAAACTGGGTTGTAAAAGCATAAATAACATTAGAAATAACGAACATAAATATGGCTGTCAGTAAAAGTAACTTACGGTTAATTCCAGAGACTATTACTATAAGAAATGGCCCAGAGATTGCAACAACTAGCGCAAATATACTTACTAATAAGCCCGCCTGTGAAGTGGAAATTGCAAATTTTTTCGCTATTTGTGGTAACACCCCGACAATACTCATTTCTGTTGTAATGATTCCAAATACACCTAATGCCAATGTAATGATAAGCAGAGGGCTTATTTTCTTCATGAATACCAAACTCCATTCTTATATTAATTTAAACATTTATAAAATTCATTTATCTATATATCTGAAAAAGTAGATATATTAGCTTAAAAAAAAGAAACCCTCCCCTCTTTTTATAATTTAGTTTGAACGTAATCGGCAAATTCTTTGATTGTTTTTTCATTCCGACGATAATACGTCCACTTCCCAATTCGTTCGGATTCTAATAATCCTGCCTTTTTCATTGTTAATAAATAACTAGAAATAACTGATTGGGCCATTCCGGTTTTTAATTGGATCTCTCCTACACATACGCCAACTTGAAAACTAATCCCCTGTTGTAAATAAGGCTCTTCATCAAAATAAATTTCTGGGTTTTTTAACCACAATAAAATTTGTTGTCTTGTCTCATTTGATAATGCTTTATAAATTAGTAAAGGTTCCATACCACCATTATATCTATTTTTATAGATTTGTAAATAAGTTGCGTAAGAAAAAAGACCTCAACCAATAGCTCAAACATTCTAAGTTATTTTGACTTAAGTTTATATATTTAGTTTTATGCAAATCGTTTCTCTAAATATTTACAGCTTCTTTTTACTAAAAGTGGTTCAAAGTTTTATTTTCTTAAATTACTATAAGGTATAATCTTAAGTACTATATCTTTCTAAAAAGGAATGGATAATACATGAGTAAAGAACAAACAAGATACTCACGTCTTGCTAATATAACTAAAGTTATCAATATGAAGCTTGAATTACGCGAAGTATTGGAACAAGTAACAATTGCAATATCAGAGGAAATAGTCCGATGTAATTCTGTCGGTATATACTTACCTCAAGAAGATGGATCGTTTAGAGGCTTTGTAGGAAAACCGGAATATCTAAATGGATGGACCTTAGATATGCATGTCATTGATACGGATTACGATTTACTCGCAAAAGAAGTCATTGAAACCAAGAAAGCCATATACATTCCTGATACATCAAAGGATAATCGTCCTGACCCACGGGCTGTTGCAGGATTTCAAATCAAGTCTTTATTAGGTCTGCCCATTTCTTTTGAAGATGAGCTATTCGGACTGGTCTTTTTATTCGATTATGGCATACCGATGAATCTAACGGATGAAGAAATACAAACAGTCGAGGCATATGTCAATATGGCTGCTGTTGCCATACAAAACGCGAATAATCTAACGTATAAAGAACGACTTATTAAAGAAAAGCAGCTTTTGCTTGATGCGATACGAGATTTATCGATGTGTTCTTCTATGCAAGAAAGTCTTGATAAATGCTTTTTCTATTTAGCCCAAGTTTTAGATACGTATAATACAGGGGTTCACTTATTAGATCCAATAGCTGAGAAAAAAATTAAACCTGCCAAGTTAAGCAATAGGAGTGACTGGTCTGAATCAGAATGGCTCAAAACACATAATAAATTTCAAATGGATCAAAGTAATGACCTAGTAATGCAAGAAGTCTTTGAAACAAGAAAAGCTATACTCATTCCAGATGTATTTAAAGATAATCGACCAAATCACGAAGTTTGTCGTAATTTTGGCATTAAAGGTCTTCTCATGTTTCCTTTAATCTCAATGGGCGAGATTTTAGGACAAATCTCAATTGTAAATCTCGGCGAAGAGAAAGTCTCTTATTCGGAAAATAAAATACAGTTAGCTCAATCTATTATAGATGCGACAGCCGCCACGTTATCAAATCTTTTATATATGGAAAAGCAAGAGGTCATTATTGAAGAAAGAACATCTGAAGTAACAGATAAAAATCAAGAACTTGAAAGAGTTATAGCAGAATTACAGCAACTTAGTCGGGAAAAGGAGTTGATTCTCAACTCTGCTGGCGAAGGTATCTTTGGATTAGACCTTGACCGAAATATTACCTTTTGTAATCCAGCAGGTGCACACATGTTAGGTTATAAAACAGAGGACGAATTAATTGGAAAAACAGTAAATGTTATCTTTAACAATACGGAAATAAGCCGATTAAATAGTGTGGCATCTAATTTAGAGGAAAACCCAAAATACGGATTAAAAGAAGGCGAATTTTATAGAAAAGATCATTCGAGTCTTCCCGTTGAGTATGTCATCTCTCAAATAGAAGAGAGGGGTAAAATTGTTGGAGAAGTTGTCACGTTTAAAGATATTACAGAACGAAAACAATTAGAAGAAGAGATTACCTACCATGCATATTATGATAGCTTAACAGATTTACCCAATAGAGTTCTCTTAAATGATAGATTAACGCAAGGAATTATCCATTCAAAAGAGAATGGAGAAAAATTAGCCGTATTGTACTTAGATTTGGATCGTTTTAAATATGTGAATGACTCACTTGGCCATAGCTTTGGAGATCGTTTACTTCGAGATGTTGCCAATCGTTTACGCCATTGTGTTCCGCACACAGCAACATTATCTCGTCAAGGTGGTGACGAATTTGCCATTTGTTTACCCCATATCCACAGTAAAGATGATGTCTTAAAAGTGGTTGATGATATTATCTCGACTTTTACAAAGCCTTTTAATTTGCTAGACAATGAAATATTTATTAAAGCGAGCATCGGTATTAGTTTATTTCCTGATAACGGGGATACAACAGAAACATTAATTAAAAATGCAGATACGGCCATGTACAAATCAAAAGAGACAACAGGCAGTGGTTATCATTTCTTTAGTGAAAGCATGGATGTAAGAACTTTTGAAAACATTAAGTTAGAAAATGCTTTATACAAAGCTTTAGAAAAAGATGAGCTTGTTCTCCTCTATCAACCTCAAATCAACTATAAAACGAATCAGTTAGAGGGAGTAGAAGCCTTAGTAAGATGGAATCATCCAGAACACGGTATGATTCCGCCAGAAAAATTTATTCCTATTGCTGAAGAAACAGGTCTGATTGTGCCCATCGGTGAATGGGTTCTTACTGAAGCTTGTAAGCAGATCAAGGCATGGCATAATCAAGGTTTCCAATTAAAAAGTGTGTCTGTCAATCTATCTGTTCTTCAGTTCGAGCAAAATAATTTATTCTCTATTGTCAAAAATGTATTAGAAAAAGTTAAGCTATCACCTGAGTATTTGCATCTAGAGCTCACAGAGAATCTTATTGTTAAAAATACAGAGTTAACTTTAAAAACAATGAAACAATTAAATGGATTAGGTATTAACTTAGCCATTGATGACTTCGGCACTGGTTACTCTTCTTTAGGTTACTTAAAAAAATTGCCAATTTCTACATTAAAAATCGATAAAACCTTCGTGCAAGAAATGACAGAAGACGAGGCTGCGATTACCAATACAATCATCACACTAGCTCACAATTTAAATCTTGAAGTCATTGCTGAAGGTGTCGAGACATTAGAACAAGTAGAATTTTTATCTTCTCAAAATTGTTATTTGATGCAAGGTTATTTTTTCAGTAAGCCATTAACAGCTGATCATCTATTGAAAAAATACTTTCCATATAAATCTATTTAGTCTATAAGGAGAATGAATATGAAAACAGCTCGACTTGTACTTGAATATTTAAAAGAGACCGGAGTAAAGTATATTTTTGGCATTCCAGCAGGTTCAGTTAATGCTTTTTTTGACGAACTTAATGAAGTACCAGAGATTACGCCAATTGTAACAAAACATGAGGGTGCAGCTTCATATATGGCTGCAGCATATGCAAAATATACGAATGAGTTAGCTGTAAGTATTGGTTGCAGTGGCCCTGGTGCAACAAATCTCGTGACAGGTGCTGCAAATGCAATGCGTGAACACTTACCGGTTTTATTTATTACTGGATCTGTTCCATTAAATACAATGGGGTTAAATTCTTCTCAAGAGCTGGATGCTGCGCCTATCTTTGCACCAGTTACAAAATACAGTGTATTAGTTAAAGACTCAAAAGATATTTTAAAAGAAATTGTGAAAGCATGCGAAATTGCGTTAAGTGATGTTCCGGGACCCGTTCATGTAGCGATTCCACTTGATCTACAGCATGAAGAGGCGGTTAACACTCATATACCGACTCCTGCCAAGAGAAAAGCTATGGTTCCAGATCTCAGCGTAATCAAAAATGTAGCTCAGGAATTATTAACTAGAAAAACGGGCTATATTTTCATCGGACAAGGCTCCCGTTACTCTACAGATCAAATCATTGAGTTAGCAGAAATGCTTAATTGGCCAATTCTAACAACTCCGGTGGCAAAAGGATTCATCCCAGAAAACCACCCTCTTCTAAAAGGTATTTTCGGCTTTGCTGGTCATGAAGAGCCTTCCTCTTTAATCAATGAAGGAAATGGAGAGGTATTATTAATTGTTGGATCAAGCTTAGGTGAAACAGCTACAAATAATTATAATGTGAATCTTACGAAAAACCGTTTTACTATCCAAATGGACTTTGACCAATCTGTATTTAATCGAAAATATCCGATTAACTTACCTGTTCTAGGTGATATCAACTTAAGCCTATCATATTTAATTGAGGAATTAAGAGCTGCTGGTCTTACAAGAAACACTGCTGATTTGGTTGTTCCAAATAAAGTAGGCTTTGAGGAAATGACAGAGGAATATAATACAATCAATGTACTTCTAAGCCTACAAAAATATTTACCAGCTTCCACTAGATATACAATTGATATTGGTGAGTTTATGTCTTATGTCATCCACCATATGAAGGTTCTGGATTATTCAACATTTGATATTAATGTACATTTTGGTGCTATGGGAAGCGGTATTGGTACTGCGATTGGTTCACAATTAGCAAATCCAGATCGCCCTACTGTATGCATTACAGGAGATGGTTGCTTCTTCATGCATGGTATGGAAATTTTGACTGCCAAAGAATACAATTTACCAATCCTATTTGTTGTAATGAATAATGCTCGTCTAGGCATGGTATATCATGGACATTCAATGCAATTTAAACGTACACACCCATCATTTGAGCAAGAAGCAATCAATATTAGCGCTCTTGCTACAGCCATGAATATCCCAGCTTATAGAGTAGATGACATGCAGGATCTTAACGAAGACTTACTGAATAACTTCAAGAATTTAAAGGGACCTGCTGTTTTAGAAATAGCTTTAGTCGATAATAATACTCCTCCAGTGGGCGATCGAGTGAAGTTTTTATCTTCTTTCGGAAAATAATATTCTAGAATAGTTTTCAAGAAAAATCAAAAAGCCATATAATATGGGAAGTTTCCCTTTTATATGGCTTTTTGAATTATTAAACTAAAATATCTTATAAAGTTGCGAAGGACTCTGTTACTACCTTACCAATGGCTTGCATGGTTTTCCCTTTAAAACTATCAGGAACCGCTTCACCTGTAGGATTACTATAATAATAACTACCGATTTCCTCATTATATGTATAACCTAGTTGTAATAATAATTGCTGTAGGTCTTCAGGAAGTGCCGCTGATCCTGTCTGTTCTATAAAGTAAGTGGTAGGATAAATTTTCACATCAATATCACCTATCCCAGTATGGACGACAAATAAGTCTTTTTCATGGTGAACAATCCATTGATCTTTAGAGTATAAGGATATCTTTGCGCCTTCTAAGGCTGAGATTCCTTCTAAATTAACTCCAAAAATTTTATTGATTAGCTGGCGAATAACCGGTCCTGTTTGTTTCTCATCAGACTGCTGTAGATACAAATCGATCACTTCTCTAGAAGACAATTTGCCAGGAGCAGATGTAGATCCTTCTATAGCATTATCTTTTAGTATTGGTGCCTTATCTAAATTTATTCCAAATGCTGAATCAACAGCCTCACAAATCACAGTACCACTAATTTTACCCTCGTAGGCATCAAGATACTTATCCATCATTTCAGATTTCGACATGTGCTTTCCCCCTTTTATATCACTCTAATTTAATAATAGCGAAAAAACTGAATATAACAAATATTAATATTTCATCTAAGCATTTAACATTAGTTTCATTTATAACTTCACAATAATTGACGGGGCTTTTTCTATATAGTCACAGAGGAATCTGTTAGTTCAAAATACCATTCTAGGAAGCAGTTAAAGCTTTTCCATTGCGGTTTCAAATTACCAGCAAAAAAATCCTCCATCTGCTGTCCCAATCCCAAGCCTAATACTTCATCTGTGCTCTTATTATAAAAAAAGCCGAACTCCCCTTCAAAGTTATCCAAAGGAATGTATTCTTCAGGCAGGTTTAAAACGCTATGAGTTCTCCCCATACCTAACATATAATCAGAAGAATTAATCATAAACCAACAAATCTGATAGATTTCACGGCGTCTATTGAAGAAAGTTGGTCCATCCTCTGCATGCAGATAAAACGATGCAAAATCTGACTCTAAATCGATGCCTAGCTTAACTAATGCACATTCATACTCGTCTGTAATATCTTCAAACCACCAGTTCTTGCTTTTGCAATAATTGATTACTTTTTCCGATAGCATCTAGACTTCTCCTTCGATATAAAATAAACTACATCCATTATATTCCTGAGTATACCACAACTCATTTTCTTGTGATTAGCTACAGAATATTAAACTTACTTTCATCATCAACCCTTCGTTGTATTAAGAGAATTGCCAAAAGCCTGCTACTGGATGTTGAATCTCAGTGAGCCCTATGTTGGCGAAAATATATAGGGAACCAAAACCAAATGGGTAATTGTCCTCTGGATGAAGCAACGTTTCAGGGTAACCTTCTTCATCTACTTGAAAGAAAAAAGAAAGTGATTCTTCCTTTAGTTTGGTAAAGTAATAGTCTTCCTCTTGAATAAGTCTTGGGTTCCCACCTAGTTTAATTAAAAAGGGTGACTCCTTAGACTTTTTGTCATCGGTGATTTCTCCATCTGAAATTACATGTTTTATAAGTCCTGGATTAGTAAAGAGATCTTTGACGCTTTCCTTTGAAATTGGATGCTCAAGCACCTTTATTGAACAACTCGGATAAATGTTGTTGTCCAAATATACCTCATAGTCCTCTGGAATGAAGATTGAAATCATGCTCTCAGATTGGAATGGATGAATAATGCTTAAATAAAAATAATAGCTTTGATTAGTTTGATGGATAAGGTTTGCTTGCTCATCAAAGAAATCAGGTGCATTCCCGCCTATCCAACCAGTACCATGTTCATTCGAAGAACATGGTACTGCATAATAAAGAATACAGTCTGTTCTCTCCACTAAAATATTCGTATAGTTCTTCATTACACCTCTCCCTCAAGAAACTTAATGAGGTATATTTCAGGCTGTGCAAGGAAATCTGTAAAACTGCATAGGTCCGCATAGTTCTGATGCTCTTCGTCATAACAGCCTATCTGACCTCTGTTATTTGGATTCCAAACTAGCTGCAAATCAGAATAATTATCTATTTCAGCTGATAGGCGCAACATCTCTTGTTTGCCAAGTTTCATTTCAAACGTATCGGTCAATGCGAAAAAATCGATATAGCCAATGTCAAATTCATTTTGCGCCAATTCAAGACGGGGCTTGTCTCCTGTAAGAAAGATTACCAGTTCATCTGGTAATTTATATTTTTTCAGTTCATGCTTTTTATTTTCTAAATTATGCATTTCAGTCGGCTCTAGTGACTTTAAATAACCAGCTAAGTCACTATGCTTATTACTAACGGCAATCGTGTAAGGCCTCTCACCGTTCTTTTCTGCTAAAGTCACGTCCGCCCCGTGTTCAATCAAAAATTTAACCATAGTCGTATTCCCCATACGTACAGCAACCGTTAACGGAGTCGCTTGATAAGGATAGACTTTATCCGGTTTATTATAATTGATGTCCACCCCTTGATTGAGCAAATAATTGAGTGTCTTCATGTCATGGTCTGAAACGGCTTCTCTCAATACAGCACCGCCATAAAGCTTTATATTTAATCCCAGTTCATGTATAAGCGGAATATTACTTTTATTGCCATAGTAGGCCTGTGAATAAGCGTCAGATCCTATTTGATTAAGCATATCTAACTTGGCTCCTTGTCCAGCAATATACCTAACGATGTCTTCCTTACAATAGCGGACGGCTTTTAAAAATGCAGGATTATGCTTTGCATTTAGATTGGCCCCATGCTCTACCAGCAGCTTTACCACCTCAAATTTCTGTGATACAAGCGCCAGATCCAATGGGCTTAATGTAATACGCTTATTAAGTACGATGCCCTGCTCAGTATCCCAGCCTTCTGTTATTAATGCTTGTAAAGCAGGAATATCTCCTTGATAAATGAACATGGCGATTTCCGGCAGTTCTTTAAACCTCCCAATATCTTTCAAAACAATCATCCCAAACACCTCTCTATCTCTATAATAAGCTACTTACTAATAAAATAGGTACCTCGGTCCTGATGTTCTACTTTCAGCTTTATGAATGCTTAATGAACTGACAGAGAAGTCGTATATTATAATATGAATGATTTCTCTAAGCCCTGTCAGAAGCAAAAGATTATAAAACTAGAACCGTATATAATTATATACGGTTCATCTTTTAGTGTTTTAATTAGGAACACCCATATATTTTTTATAAACGCTCTAAATCCTGATACTCTTTGATATAAGGACCATCCTCTGCTACATATGAATGGTACAATGCCTTTACTGCAAAATTTTTCTCTAATCCCATTTCTGATTTTAGCCTTTTTAATTCATCATGTAACACTCGATGTTCATTGATAAGCTTTAACATAGTTGTTTTATTATACTTCATTACATCCGTCCTTTTTTATAACTCATATTATTATTATTTTGAAATAACAAAATTCATGGTAAGCATGTGTAGCGATGATCCTCTTGTAGCTGGTATTGTTCTAGTCTTTTATACAAAGTATATTATACATTTCTTTCCTCTGTATAAACGTACACTTGGTTACGTCCTTCTTGTTTGGCCGAATATAATGCTTTATCCGCTTTATTCAGAAGCTGATATAGTGTCTCCTCTTTCTCTTTCGTCGCTTCAGCTACTCCAAGACTTAGAGTAACAGAAATAATTCCATCATTTGTGATGAGTGGGTTTGTTTCTACATGGCTGCGTATCTGATTAGCTAATACTTCGGCTTCTAACACCGTATATCCCTTCAATGCAAGAACAAACTCCTCGCCGCCATATCGGGCAAAGAGTTCCCCTTTGTTCAACTGAGCTCGACAAATATTTACTACATGCTGAAGCAACTGATCACCAACAAAATGCCCGTACGTATCATTAACTCTTTTAAAATAATCAATATCCATCAAAATCACCGAGAAGGCCAATGAAGTATTCTTTAACTCTGAAAACTCTTGATTACACTTCTGAAAAAATGCACGTCGGTTATAAATTTGTGTAAGTTCATCATAAAAAGCTTGATATTCCAGTTGGACCTGCAATCTTTTTAGATCTGTAATATCAGTAAATATAATTAACAGACCTTTATTAGTATTAGCATGCTGTAGTGGTGACATACGAACTTGATAAGTATTCTCTGAATGATTTGCTGCTCTAAGCTGTAGTTCTTGGTTAAATGCAGTCTTCTTCAAATCAAAAGGGAATGCACTTCCTGACAATTCAACCCAAACTTTAGCAAAGTCCATTCCAAACATTGACTTATGCAATTTTGGAAACATGCTCTGACATGCTTGGTTAAACTCGATTAATCGGTTAGATTCATCTAATACGATAACACCATCATTAATACTATTAAATATCACATCTTTAGCAACAGGCATAATCGTAAACATACGTGATGAGCTAATAGACCATAAATATAAGAGTGAGGAAAGCCATAAAACCATTGGTACAGGGTCAATTCCTGGAGGAGTCACCCCTATTAAATATATAAAAGCTGTGATTATAGGCACTAATTGACCGCACATTAATGCGATTAATTGCAAACGGTAAGCCCTAGCTGTTTCTTTCCAACGAGAGAGTACTAAAAGAAAGGCCACAAACATGCTGGCAAATGTGAAAACGCCTTGGATCATATACCATATACCTAATTCCAAATGTACATAAGGAGCGCCCAAAGCTGGATCAATTTCAAACACTCTATAATACAGGTGATGGAAATTATTCGTGGCAACCAGGATCAAGCTAATAAAAGGTATAAGAAGAAGCGCTACACAACCTTTTTTAGTAATCTTCATCCCTAAATACTGCATGATAAATAGTAACCCTAAAGGCGGTGAAAATGGCATCCCTATATATTGAACGATAGTCCAAAATTGTACTTGTTCAAGATTTGTAGACAATAACCCAAATGCGGAAGCAATACAATAAACAGATGTAAACGCAGTATAAAGAATAAATAGATTGGCGATTTTCGTATAATTAAATCGCTTAACGAAAACGTATATGCATAAATACAAATTTAGCACGCTTGATGTACAAACTAGAGTTATATTAGCTGTCAAATCCGAATTCACGGTTATGTACCTCTTTAAAAATGTTTTTATTTTAATTTAGCACAATAACAGATATACATATACTTATTGTTGTTATGACTATGTACATTTCAATCAAAAAAAATGTCTTCTTATGTCGAAAAACTTCCTAAAAAAATTTGACATTCTAAAAAAAATGATATAAATTGTTAAATACACGAACAAATATTAACTATATACAATTCAATATTCGTCTTTTTGATTCTTCGTATAAACTTGGAAATAAGGTCCAAAAGTCTCTACCAAACTACCGTAAATAGTTTGACTATGAGGAATGACAGAAAACGGCACGTTATCAGCACTGTTCAAACCATTCATTATTCAGGCTATTTCTCGTTTTTTGTTTTTTCTGTATGTCAAACTCTAGTTATTTTAACTAGAGTTTTTCTTTTTTCACTCATATTTATACGAAACTATTCTAAAAAGAGAAAATCAACTGGAGAGGAAAAAGAGAATGAAAACCAAAGAACAATATCAATCAATAGGAAAAATAATCAAGGAGAATTATCGTTTATACCTGGCTGCTCTAGTCATCGTTCTCGTTGCTGAATTAATTGGGTTAAAAAAGCTTCAAATAGGGTCTGCTTTAATTATCATATATCCAATGCTTTTTGCGATTGTGATAAGTGTCTTACTTGGACCTGATATTTTTCGATTTTTTAAAGAAAAGGAATCAAAAAATGCCTCATCACTTGTTCTCGTGGCCATTACTCCTTTTATGGCAAAAGTAGGTGTACTAGCCGGTGCGAATCTTCCAAAACTAGTTGATGTAGGTCCCGGATTAGCTTTCCAAGAGCTTGGACATGTTGGAACAATTTTTCTAGCCTTACCAGTCGCATTATTATTAGGGATTAAGAAAGAAGCCATCGGTGCTACAAGCTCTACATGCCGTGATAAGGATTATGGACTGATTTGTCATCTATACGGAGCCAATTCACCAGAAGCAAGGGGCGCCCTGTCTATTTACATCATCGGTTTTTTAATCGGTACAATTTATATCGGTTTTTTGGCAAGTTTGGTAGCATCCATGAACATTTTCCATCCCTTAGCACTAGCTATGGCCAGTGGTGTCGGGAGTGGTGTAATGATGGCGGCTGCATCTAGCACACTGGCAACCATCTATCCGGAATATGCTGATCAGATTGTAATGCTAGCAGGCGCAAGTGATATGTTGGCTGCAATTGTTGGAATTTACTTCACTTTATTCATTTCACTTCCTCTTACAAGGAAAATGTATTACTGGCTTGAACCAAGAATCAGCCCAAAACATACACGAGAAACAAAAAATATGAAGGTTGGTAGTTAATATGACAATGAATATGCGCGATTGGACTATTTCTCTTTTATTCACTTCTGTTATTACAACCCTTGTGGCTAACCTAATTGGAAATCATATGTCCATTGCAGAATCCATTCCAGGTGTAATGATTTTATCAGCTATAGCTTTCATTGGGATATTTTTAGGAAAATTAATTCCTTTAAGAATACCAGCCATTGTTTATGTAATTCTTACAGGATTACTTGTTGCAAGTCCTATTTCCCCCATCTCCCAGCCAATCATTGATTACACAGCCAAAATATCCTTTATGGCTCCAATAACAATTGTTGGGACCCTTGCTGGAATTGGTCTTAATTTTAAATCCTTTATCAGCCAAAGTTGGAAAATGGTCATCGTAGCGATCTTAGTTTTTACCGGTACATTTCTTATACAAGCCATTTTTGCTCAAGTGTTCTTAAACTTAACTGATACGTTAGATTCATTCTAAATACAAATGAGGTAGGAAGGCGACTGCCATCCTGTTTCCTAAAGCCATTTAAGGAGAATTGTTATGGAAAATAGAGAGTATAATGCTGATTTAATGATTACAAACTGTTCTATATTAACCCCAGATTTAAACGTACTAAATAACCAATGTCTTGTTATAAAAAACAATACCATCATAGATATTGGTGATAATATTCTCTTATCAAAATCCTACAAATCAAAAGAAGTGCTATGTGGAAATGGAAAATTACTGATGCCCGGCTTAATTGATGCCCATACCCATTCATGTCAGCAGCTTCTACGTGGAAGAATTGCAGATGAATACCCTATGATCTGGACACGCATAATGGTTCCATTTGAAAGTAACCTGCAAGAAAAAGATGTATACATAAGCTCTCAGTTAAGCTGCCTTGAAATGATCAAGTCGGGAACAACAGCCTTTATTGATGCAGGTGGAAGACATATGTATAAGGTAGCAGAATCTATTTTGGAATCTGGTCTACGAGGGGCTATTACATGTTCCACTATGGATACCGGCAAGGATATTCCTGATATAATGAAATCTAGTATAGAGAAAAATATTAGTGAAAACCGGCAATTATATAACCAATTTCATGGAACAGGTGACGGAAGATTAGATGTATGGTTTTCACTGAGATCTATTATTACTTGTACACCTGATTTAATTCAGGAAGTTTTTGCAGCCGCAAAGGAATGTTCCACAGGTGTACAATCTCATATGAATGAATATCCAAATGAAATTAGCTATTGCTTGGAAAACTTTAAAATGCGCCCGTTTGAATATCTTGAGTCTATAGGTGTCTTGGATCAAAATTTCCTAGGTGCACATAGTATTCTACTTTCTGAAAATGAAATGGATATTATTAAAACTTATAATAGTAAGGTCGTTCATTGTCCCATTAGTAATTCAGGCAAGGGAATTCCTAAGACGCCTAGCCTACTGCAAAAGGGTATAAGTGTTGGTTTTGGAACAGATGGAGCTGGTCACTCTGGATTGAGTTTATTTGACCAGATGAAAGTGTTTAAATCATTAATGCGAGCCTTTTTGGGAGTTCCTATTTTTGATCCAGTTGTCATGCCTTCAAAGAACATCTTAGAAATGGCGACATTAGGTGGCGCTAAAGCCATGTTACGAGAGCATCATCTAGGGACATTAGAGGTTGGTAAAAAAGCGGACATGATTTTAATTAACATTGACCAGCCGCATATTTCTCCGACACATAACTTGCTAAATACCCTAATCGAATCTGTTAACAGTAATGATATAACCGATTGTATTGTCGATGGCAAAATATTAATGAAAAACAGGGAAGTACTTACATTGGATGAAGAAAAAATAAAATATGAAAGTAAGCTTGCAATGAAGGAACTTTCTATTCGAGCAAACATATAACCCTACTCTAATTCATGGGTTAGGAATAATTGAGGTCTGATAAATGTTTACAAATTTATTTCTTTTTAGTATTGTCGCATGTTCCAATTTAATTATTGGCATTTTATTAGGGATGTCCGGAATTGCAGGATTTCTTCTCCCTCTAATATACGTAGGCTTTTTAGATATACCTGTGCATGATTCTCTTGCACTAAGTTTCTTATCCTTTGCTGTTTCGGGTATAATTGGTGCCTATTCTTATTGGAAATCAAAAAACATGGATTTAAAACTAGCGCTGTTTTTAAGCCTCGGCAGTCTTCCAGGTGCGTTTTTGGGAGTTCAAATCAATGTACTCATTTCTGATTTCCTAGCAAAGCTTCTTCTCTATATCTTTATCCTGCTAGCTGGGCTATCTATGCTTAAGAAAAACAAGGATGATACTAAAGTAAATCGATCAATACTATTGAATCATTCATCAATCATTATCCTTCTTGGTTTTCTAACAGCAACCATTTGCGCATTAACAGGGGCAGGTGGTCCCATTTTATTAGTACCGTTACTAGTTAGCCTCGGAATCAATATTCGGGTGGCAGTAGGGGTAAGTCTTTTAAATTCTGTGTTTATCGCTATTCCCTCCATATTCGGCTACTTTGCCCATGCCAATATGAAAACCATCCCAATGTTAATTATCGCTAGTTTAATTGGAACCATTATAGGGATTATT
The DNA here is from genome assembly GCF_059759115.1 of Rummeliibacillus sp. GQ308. Lineage (NCBI taxonomy): Bacteria > Bacillati > Bacillota > Bacilli > Caryophanales > Caryophanaceae > Rummeliibacillus > Rummeliibacillus sp. GQ308. Next base: position 157,964 of record NZ_JCAXDQ010000004.1, read on the forward strand.
ACAGGTACTCGTCTTGCTAATAAGGTCCCTATCAACCGTTTAAAAATAATGATTGCACTCATAACTATCCTATCTTCTGTTTATATGCTAGTTATGCTAAAGGTGGGGGCCTGACCCCCACTTTTTTTATAGATGGACCCTCTAAGCCCTACAAAGAGTACCTTTCTCTACTTTCCTTATAACCTATGATGGCGATATATATTTCAATTGCCATGAACTTTTATCCCTTATATCTGAATAATAGTATGTGATTCAGCCTTAAAATAAAGTATAGTTAGTATTTAATAAAACAATCCCTGATTAAGGATGTGCCAACATGCGTATTAATAAATATATAAGTGAAGCTGGAAAAGCATCTAGACGAGGTGCAGATAAATTAATTACTGATGGAAGAGTTACGATCAATGGTAAACGTGCAACTATAGGTAGCCAAGTTGAAGCTGGGGATGACGTCCAAGTAGATGGAAATCCAATCTTTGTAGCAAGGAATAATGTCTATATTGCCTTAAATAAACCTGTAGGCATTACGAGTACAACCGAAAAAGGTGTAAAAGGGAATATTGTTGATTTGGTCAACCACCCATTAAGAATATTTAATATTGGACGCTTGGATAAAGATTCCGAGGGCTTAATTCTTCTTACGAACGACGGCGACATTGTTAACGAAATTCTGCGTTCTGAAAATAAGCATGAAAAGGAGTATATCGTTTCTGTAGACAAGCCAATTACTCCTGAATTCTTGAAGAAGATGTCAGAGGGAGTCAAAATATTAGGTACCAAAACACTTCCTTGTGAAGTCGTTCAATTATCAAAATTTGATTTTCAAATCATTTTGACACAGGGACTAAATCGTCAAATCCGCCGCATGTGTGCTGAATTAGGATACGAAGTGTACCGATTACAAAGAACCCGAATCATGAATATTCATTTAGGTAACCTCCCACCTGGACAATGGAGAGATTTATCTAAGAAAGAGCGAACTCAATTATTTAGAGAATTAAACTATGAACCAAAAGAATGGTAAAAAGTATGAAATATTAAATATAGAGTAGAGTTATCATTGAAATAATGCCTAGCTAAAGGGACAATCTCATTAGAATTAAATCCTTAGTGCCTACTTTCAAAGAAAGAAGCACTAAGGATGATATGCTTAAAGGACATCTATATAAAAGTTAAAAACTCTAACCCTCATTTCTTTCTAATAGTTGTTCAATTTTATAATCTGCGTTTAGTAATACACGTTTTATTTGTTTAATGTTATTTTCCGTTTGTACCATTTGTGTATATTTATTTTGAAATATCTCTTTTATTTGAAGGATATTTTGAATTTCTTCTTGTGTTAATTTTTTATTATGATCCGTATTTTTCGACCAATCAAAAAGCATCTTAACTTCCAATAGTGAAAATCCCGTTTGTTTTAGTTTAATAATGGTTTCAATTAGAATGACGTCATTATTGTTATATTCACGATATTTGTTTATAATTTCTGGCTGTAATAAACCTATTTTTTCATAGTATCGAATAGTATCTTTACTAATACCGGTACGCTCTGCAAATTCTCCAATTTTCACCACTACCACCTACTATTTTATAAATTTATAAACCATTAGAATAATTATACTATGGAAAATAAAACGACTGATATGATGGCTGTACTTAATGCGGCCATTTGTTACTATCCCTTGTATAATCGTCAATATGTGTAGAAAAACAAATGAGAGAATTAGTAATAGAAACAGCAAGTCTTTACTTGGTATAAATAAGGTTAAAATAATTCCTGTTGATACAATAATGAATAATAAGGCTCGTACATGATATCCTTCTTCTTTCCATTGTTGGATGCCTGCTACTGCCATTAAAAAAGCATATAATCCACTCAATATATACGTCACACTAGCCATTTACATCACTCCATTCTTTTAATATATACACTTTAAAAGATGGAGTTAACTCCATGTCAATAAATAAAGAACAGCCTACTTTAATTCGTAGCCTGTTCTATGCAATTCAAAAACCGTACTTACTTGTGATAGGGTTCGCCCTTCATAATCCGAAAACTTCGATACACTTGCTCCACTAATACTAGCTTCATTAGTTGATGTGGCAAGGTCATTTTTCCAAAGGAAAGTTTTTCGTTGGCTCTATGTAACACATCATCATGAAGGCCGAGCGAACCACCAATGACGAAAGCAATTTTGCTTTGGCCATATGTCATGAGACTTTCAATATCTTTTGAGAGTTCCTCGGAGCTGCGCATCTTACCATTGATAGCAAGGGCGATGACATAATGATCAGGGGTTAGTTTAGCGAGAATCCTTTCTCCTTCCTTCTTTTTAACGATTTCCATTTCAGCATCACTCAATTGTTCAGGCGCTTTTTCATCAGGAACTTCGATAATTTCCATTTTTGTATAACCATTTAAGCGTTTGACATACTCCTCAATGCCCATTTTTAAATACTTTTCCTTCAATTTACCGACACTAATAATTGTTATACCCACAAGTTATCCACCTACCTTTTTTATTTACAAACAACTTATCCCCAAAAGTTATACACATATCCACAATTCATTTCAATATATTGTGGGCGTTCATTTGTTCGCCACAATATATGTTGCACGCTCTTCACAGTACTCGCACTTTGTGGATAACTTTTCTTCCTCACTGATATTTTCCATTAACGGTATCTTTTTTTCAGTTGCAACAAACATGTCTAAAGCATGTCCTATATGGGTTTCACAGCTATATATTGTCAAAATATTTATTCCTTTCTTGCTTTTAGATTTCCACAGAGTTATGCACAATTTACCTTTTTTTATCCACAACTCATTGTATCAAACAAAAAGCGAGCTGGAAAGAAGGGGATTTTCTTTCCTTGCTCGCTTGTTTATAATTTAATTTTTTTCCATTACTTATCCACAAACTAAATTATTGTTTTAGTTTTGAGCTGTCTTCTAATGTTAATGTTTTTTGAACCAACTTGCCATCACGATACACTTTCAATTTGATGTGATCTCCAACATGTTTCTTGTTGTAAAGAATCTTACGGAGGTCGATAGAATTGTCTACTTTCTCTCCATCCATTTCGACTATGACATCATATTTTTGAATACCTGCTTTTTCAGCTGAAGAATTTTTTACAACTTGGCTAACAACGATACCAGCTGTTACTTCAGGAGGCAATTTTAATGTTTGGCTTTGGTGGTAAGCTGGTACATCTGTTAAATCGATTAGTGATACGCCCATTGAAGGTCTTACTACTTTCCCCGTTTGTTGCAATTCGTCTATTACAGGAATAGCTGAATTGATTGGTATGGCAAAACCTAATCCTTCTACAGCAGATTCAGAAATCTTCATTGAGTTAATACCAATGACTTGACCTGCCAAATTGATTAATGCACCGCCACTATTCCCTGGGTTGATTGCTGCATCTGTTTGCAATACTTCTTCTTGCCAATCCTCCGTACCGTCTTCATTTAAATCAACCGGCACAGTACGATCAGTTCCTGAGATAACGCCAGTTGTAACAGAACCATAGAAGTCTAATCCTAGAGGGTTACCAATAGCAATTGCGGTTTCACCTTGTTTTAATTTATCAGAGTCACCAAAAGTAGCCACCGTTTTTACCTTTTTACTTGAGATAGAAATAACCGCTAAATCTGTCCATATATCTGTACCGACTAGCTTAGCTTGTTCTTTAGAGCCGTCTGAAAATGTAACTTCTAACGTTTTAGCTCCTTCAACAACATGGTTATTGGTGACGATATATGCTTTGTTACCTACTTTTTTATAAATGACACCAGAACCACTACCAACTGGCTCACTAGAATCCTGATCGTTTTTGCCATTACCTCCAGTGATGCCGCCACCATCTTGGAATGGTAAGTCGCCCCATAAGTCAGTTTGCGTTTGTTGAATATTTGTAATGCCCACGACTGCATCCTTTGTCTTCGCAACAGCATCTGTTACATTCGTTGAAACCTCTGTAGACACCTGTGGAGTTGATGTTTTATTGGCTGTGGAACTGCCGCTGCTCGATACTCTCGCACTATTATTATTCGGCAGGTAATCCACCATGGACGGCAATAAGAGCCATACAAGAAGTGCTCCTACAATGACACCGATAATTCCGCTCAAAAAATAGCCTGCCTTGCTGCCATCTTTTCTACGTGTTTTTGTTTCATCTTGATCGTAATATCCCATATATTTCACCCTTTCTTCAATTATCTGCTTCATTAGTAATACAATATCTGACCAACATTAAAATAAGATGAAAACAAGTTTAAAATCACCTCAAAGTTTTCCTAATCTTAACTTCCCCATTTCGGCATAAAAAAATCCCCTTTTATTAAACTGACTCTAATCTCGTTCGTTATCAATATAACGAACAGAGCCCTTTCATAAAGGGGGATTTCTATATATTTAGACTGTGACCAGTTCTGTTGGTTCATTCGCATCCGTATCATACAATTGGACGAATTCACCAGGCATAATGCCACATGATTGCAATGTTTGAGAAACGCTCATGCGTGCTAAATCTTTCATATTATTGTCTTTACTTAAGTGTGATAAATAGATGCGCGTTGGCTTCTGATCTATAACTTCACTCATTGCAACAGCTGCATCCTCATTGCTAACGTGCCCTAAGTCGCTCAAAATTCGGCGTTTGACTGACCAAGGATAACGTCCCATCTGCAGCATGCCAACATCATGGTTGCTTTCAAAAACAAATGAATCAGCACTTCTTATAATGCCTTTCATCCGATCGCTAACATAGCCTGTATCTGTGATGACCACTAGCTTTCTTTGACCATCATGGAAGCAATAAAACATAGGATCACTTGCATCATGTGAAACAGCGAAGGACTCAACATTTAATGAGCCAAAGGTTTTGACCGTTTCCATATCAAATTGAAAACGAAGGTCTGTTGGAATTGTTCCGACTAGCCCATCCATTGCCTTCCATGTTTTTTCATTTGCAAATACAGGTATTTGATATTTTCTCGCCAGCACTCCCACACCTTTAATATGGTCAGAATGCTCATGTGTAACCAATATCCCGTTTAAACTTTTTATATCACGGCCTACTTTTTCAAAAAGCTGTTCCATCTTTTTGCCAGTCAACCCAGCATCGACGATTAATGAATGTTCGCCGCTCTCTACAAAGATGGAGTTGCCAGTACTGCCACTAGCTAACACACTAAACTGCATGGCTAAAACTCCTTACTGTTGCTGTAATTCCCTTTCTTTGGCGTTATGTTCAATATCTACGATTGTCCCATCTGCGTTTACAAAGTAATCCACTTCATTCTTAATCCCTTTTTTATCCTTTGGCAACTCTACATGTATATACCATGTTGGTGCCAGTACTTGGATTTGCGTTAAAGGTACAAGTGTTGAATAGCCAAGCTCTATTTTTGTAATAGTAGAGTTCGGCATTAAATAGCCTTTGTTTAGAATAGCCTTAATAGCTTTTTCTGGTTCAATCAACGTTCCTTTTTCGCCAAAACTTTTCAGTGAATCAAACATCCTCTGTTCATAGTTTGTGATTTCATTTGCGTCATTCCAATGTACTTTTACAGCTGCATTCTGATTGTAATAAATCGTTCGATTATCTGAAACTTGGAAGAATGTTGCTACTTTGTTTAACTTGTCTATCTTCCAAAGCCTATACGATCTTCCTTTATAAACATTCTTCTCAACAAATTGCGTTATATTATTAGCTGATAAACTTGTCAAAGGCATCGGCTTGGTAATCTTTGATACAATTTCTGTGTCATTATTACCGATATGGAGCTTTTGATTTTTCAATTGGGCAAGCTCCAACATATTAAATTTTTTAATTTTGCCTGAAATATAGGAGACGTTAATCGTTGCAGCAGGCTTATTTTTAATCGTTATGTTTTCATCTTTTAAACGTGTAGAAAAATCTGTATCGCCAATAACAGGAACACTTTGCGCTTCATTATAACGATTTACGTACATATAATACAAAAATATATTTAAAATAGAAAATACAATGATAAAGATGGTTTTGGCTTTATTCCAATCCAACTTGCTCACCTCCTGCACTCGGTACTAGAGGTAGAGACTTCCACTTGCCATTGATAAAGTAAAACCAAGTAGGCTTCAGTATAAAGACATTCGGACGTTCATTCGTAGATAAATAATAACCCGGCCTTATTTCTTCCACATCATTTATATCGACACCATCTTGTTTGCTTATTTCCTCAATGGCTCTTTCGCCACTCTCTATCATAACGGTTTCGTTTTCAGGGACAGAGACAAGCTTGTAATAAGGACGTATATAACGAGCAATCCGGGTTTCTCCCCATACAGTCTCAATCGCTGTAGAGGTGACAGATGCGTCAGTATATACCATATAGTCTTTCACATATAGCTGATACATAATTTTGTTGTTTGAAGTATCAACATCTTCATAGCGGAAATCGCCTGTCCATCCACCATGTTCATTAATAAAATTGAATGTATTCAAGATAAGGCTAGATTTATTTGTCTTTTCTAAGTTGTCTACAGCATTGGCATCAACATAATCCAATGTTTTTTTACTTGTATTAACCGTCATCATGGAAACGCCATCCGTATAATTCTCTTTAAAGTTTGTATCATCAATACTGCTTTTAACTCTTTTAGGCATTGTAAATAATGCATTTTTAAACTTATCAATAGAGGAAGAAGAGCTTAAATACGTATACTGCATAACCTTCTCCTCTTGTGCAGGTAAATACAGTGTATTTCCTCTTTCCCTTGCGTACGCAATATAACGTTCAAGAGAATGAGATTTGTCTATAATATGTTTATAAAAGTCATCTTGGCTATCTACATGTACCTTTGCTTTGTAAAGCTGACCATTAGCAGTATTGGCGAAGAAAACAATAAGTTCATCTGAGTCGTCTATGCGCTCCCAATCTAAAATCATTTTATTAAATGAAAGATTTTTAGGCTGCTCATCGACGGACGGCAAAATATTTTGGAAGATGGCATAGGGCACCTCAGCAGGGAAAAATAGCGTGAAGTTATCTGCATCTCTCATTAATTGATTCACCTTATAGGCATTCGCATTTTTGCTTACTAAAGTCATATTAGAGATACGCCAACGATGCATTCGATTCAGCATGTTTTTCATTTCTTCATACCGATCTGTGCCGCGCCACGTATCCTTCTCGTGGAAGACCATCCGATATGGTTTAACGACATCAGCCAGCTGTTGTTTCTTTTCAAAAGAAACATTCAGCGGCGGTTTTTGCTTTTCAAGTGGGTCATAGTCTGGTTTGTATGTCCAAATGGAAAACGTCAATGTAATGCTTAAAAAGACTAAGACGAAGAGTAAAAGTGATTTAATCTGCTCGATATATTTCAATCCCACTCACCTGCCTCATCCTCTTCATATGGCAATGTGAAGAAAATGGTTGTACCTACTCCCTCTTCACTTTCTGCCCATATTTTCCCGCCATGCGCTACAATCATTTCCCGAGAAATAGCAAGACCAAGCCCTGTTCCACCCATAGATCGTGCCCGTGCCCGATCTACACGATAAAAACGGTCAAAAATACGGTCAACATTATCTTTCGGAATACCCATTCCATCATCTGAAATCATGACGGTTAAAATACCGTCATTTGCTTTCATGCCAAAGCGGATATTGCCGCCATCCGGCGAATATTTCAATGCATTGGAGATAATATTATCAATAACTTGAGTAATCTTATCTGTATCGATTTCTACATAGTATGAAACAGAAGGCAATAATCGTATAAATTCAACGTTCTTCGATTTTGCCATTTCAAAACGGTCAATAATGCTGTTGAAGAATCGATTAAAGTCCACAATATCAGCATTGATTTCATATTCTCTGCTATCCATATGGGAAAGCTGTAATAAGTCTGTTACCAGACGAATCATTCGCTCCGTCTCAGTTTGTGTGACATGTAAAAAGTGCGGGGCAATCTCTTTATTTTGCCAAGCCCCTTCTGTCAATGCTTCTAAGTAACTGCGCATCGTTGTAAGTGGCGTACGCAATTCATGAGATACATTAGACACAAACTCGCGCCGTTCCATATCAATCTTTTCTTGTTCTGTAATATCATGCAGTACTGTAATCAAACCGTTCACAAAGCCAGTTTCCTTCTGTATTACAGAGAAATTAGCACGCCAAATATAAGGACGCTCTGAGGAACTAAAATCAAGGTTGATTGCATCCTTCATGTGGATTAAATCCTCAAATGTATGTTGTTTCTCCAAACCTAATACAGAAACCAATGGTCTTCCCATTAGCTCATTATGGCCGCTATTTAACAGTTTTTCAGCTGGTGAATTGATTAATATAATTTTCCCCTTCCGATCAGTCGCAATAACGCCATCCGTCATATTCGTAAGGATGGAGGCAAGCTTTCTTCTCTCACCTTCAGTAGTTGACTGCGCTTCTTGAAGACGATTGGTCAGATGGTTGAAGGCAATAGCTAATTGACCTATTTCATCGTTGCCATAAACTTTAACCTTCCTTGAGAAATTCCCTCTGGCCATTGCTTGCGCTTGTCTTCGCATATCGGAAATTGGTTTTGTAATAGTTCTGGCAATAAAAATGCCAAGCACAATTGTTATGGCTAAAGCTAATGCTGTACCGGCTGCAAGGATTTGATTAATATCATTCATTTGCTCAAAAATCCGTTCAATGTTTGCCTTTACATAAACGGTTCCAATTTCTTTGCCATTAGCCTTTCCATTTGACATGATGGGAGTGGCCACTACCCAAATTCTTTTGCGTGTCTTTTCATCTAATGCAATTTTGGCATAGCGCGTTTGTGTTGTAATAGATTGCCTTACAAGTGAATCCATTTCTCGTTGCCCGACAATAGACTGATTGCTCTTATCAGAAGAAGCAAGGATTCGGTAACGCGGATCTATGACTCTAATTTCTTTAATATCATCGGAGGATAAATCTACAATACTTTTTAAGCTTTGTTCAAGCGTTGGATCACTATCCGTTCGTTCTTTTAACAATTCTTCTTTAACGCTAAAGTTAACAAGCGTCAAACGATCAGTAACTGAAGTTTCAAAGCTCTTCTTTAGGTTTTGTTCCAATTCCTTTGCAAAATAAAGCCCTATAATTTGCATTGCAATAAGGATGAGTAATACATAAATCAGTACTAGTTTAACTTGGACTGATTTAAAAAAACGGACCTTTTGCATGTTCTTTTACTCCTGTTCAGGATTTCTTAAATAATAGCCAACGCCTCGGCGAGTGACAATCCATGCTGGATGACTCGGGTTATCTTCAATTTTTTCACGAAGTCGACGAATGGTCACATCTACTGTGCGGACGTCTCCAAAGTAATCATAGCCCCAAACAGTTTGTAGTAAGTGCTCGCGCGTCATAACTTGTCCGATATGCTTAGCCAAGTAATGAAGTAATTCAAACTCACGGTGTGTTAATTCAATTGCTTCATCTCTTTTTAATACAAGGTATGCATCTGGCTGAATGACAAGCGATCCTACTACGATATCATTGTTCTCTTCAACTGCTTCTTCAGCTACTGCCACAGTTTGGTGTCTACGCATATTTGCTTTCACCCTTGCAATCAATTCTCGTGTGCTAAAAGGTTTAGTCACATAATCATCAGCGCCAAGCTCTAAACCTAGCACCTTATCAATCTCTGAATCTTTCGCTGTCAGCATAATGATTGGCAAGTCATATTTTTTTCGTACTTCACGGCATACTTCCATACCATCTCTTTTTGGCAACATAATATCTAAAAGCATTAAATCAGGTTTAATTTCCTCTACCTTTTTTAATGCTTCATCTCCATCATATGCACAGACAACTTTATAGCCTTCCTTAATTAAATTAAATTGCAGTATATCTGCGATTGGCTTTTCATCGTCCACTACTAAAATCGTCTTATCCAATATATATTCCCCTTCCTTACTCCGGTCTTTTTCTATTCTATCAATACTCTACCATTCTTAAGTTTGCGTTGCATCTTTAAAAACCCCCTTCGACATTTCCTGGGGAATAATTTCGCTATGAATCGACACATCGACTATATGTCCTATTTAATTTTACCATACTTCAGCTATTTTCATTGAGATTTAGAACGGTCATAAGGGCTTATTTTATCCCCTACATTTCTCCTATAATATGCATTTCTTTTTAAAAGTTTTAACAAAGCCATGCTTTTCACTTCTTAAAAACCGAATTTTCCGATATTATAGAGATATAGGGTGACACTTTGCTAAAAGGATGATAATTCATCTCATTTGGTTATTAGTGGAACTAATTGGGCTTTACGGATGAATAGGTCTATGGCTTAAAATTGTGATTAGCTTATTCTTCGCCAAGGATCTTTCTATTTGTAAGTCTGGTTAAACTATTATTCTACAAAAAGATTGGAGAGATTTTATGAGTGATGCAAACCGACAGAAACAGCAGCCGGTTTTGCCAAAGGGCATAGAAGTAAATAAACTGAAGAAAACACAGTCTAAAAAGAGGCTGGCACAAAGAACTATTATGGTCATCGTTGGTGCATGCATAACTGCTATTGCCCTTAGCCTATTCCTCGTTCCCAACAACATTTTAGACGGAGGCATTGTCGGCGTTTCTATAATTATTTCCCATTTAACTCATCTGCCACTAGGCGTATTTATTTTCCTCCTTAATATCCCTTTTATTTTCCTCGGTTATAAGCAAATTGGGAAAACATTCGCCTTATCAACTGCACTCGGTATTACTACTTTATCTGTCGCAACACTTCTCTTGGAACATGTAAAACCCGTTACCCAAGATTTGCTGTTATCCACTGTTTTCGGAGGAATCATCCTTGGTATCGGAGTTGGCCTTGTCATTCGATCAGGCGGTTCACTTGATGGTACAGAGGTATTAGCTATACTTTTTAATAAAAAACTCCCATTCTCCGTAGGCGAAATCATCATGTTTTTTAACCTCATTATCTTCACAGTAGCTGGATTTGTATTCACATGGGAACAAGCAATGTATTCAGGGCTAGCTTACTTTATTGCTTACAAAATGATTGATATTACCATTCAGGGTCTCGACGAATCGAAGGCGGTTTATATTATCAGTGATGAATACGATGAAATCGGGCAAGCAATTATTGACCGTTTGGGCCGTGGCGTTACCTATCTAAATGGTGAGGGTGCTTATACGGGAGACACGAAGAAAGTGATCTTCACAGTGATCACGCGTTTAGAAGAATCAAAGCTCACAACGATTGTTAGCGAACTTGACGAACATGCCTTTCTTGCCATTGGCAATATTGCTGAAGTGCGTGGAGGACGTTTTAAGAAGAAGGATATCCATTAATAAAAGGCAATCCCTCGAAAAGAGGGGATTGCCTTTTGACTTTTATATGATGGGGTTAGAATTACGCGTCCCACACATTAAGCAGCACATTAGTTTGATCACGATCTGGTCCCACTGAGAATGTTGCAATGCGGATACCAGTTAGCTCACTTACACGTTTTACATAGTTTCTTGCGTTCTCAGGCAACTCATCTAGCGTTTTGCATCCTGTGACATCCTCTGTCCATCCAGGAAGCTCTTCGTAGATTGGTTTGCAGCCTTCAATTGCGTGAAGAGTTGCAGGGTATTCTGTAATAATTTCACCATTATATTCATACGCTGTACAGATCTTTACAGTTTCAAGACCAGTTAACACATCGATTGAGTTTAATGCTAAATCTGTAATACCTGATACGCGGCGAGAATGGCGGACAACTACGGAGTCAAACCAGCCTACTCGGCGTGGACGGCCTGTTGTTGTACCATATTCTCGTCCAACTTCACGAATTTGTTGGCCAATTTCATCAAATAATTCAGTTGGGAACGGTCCATCTCCTACGCGTGAAGTATAAGCTTTACTTACACCGATCACACGGTTTACTTGTGATGGGCCTACGCCAGCACCTGTTGCAACGCCACCAGCAACTGGATTGGATGAAGTGACATATGGATATGTGCCATGGTCTACATCCAGCATAACGCCTTGCGCACCCTCAAATAGTACCTTATTGCCCTCTTCTAGCACATCGCTAAGAATCTTAGATGTATCTGTTACATACTGAGCAATTTCTTGACCATATTGGTAAAATGCTTCAAAAATATCTTCAAATTTCAAAGGTTCTACACCATAGTATTTTTCAAAAAGACGGTTTTTCATTTCTAAGTTTGTACGTAGCTTTTCTTCGAATACTTTTTTATCTAGTAGATCTGCGATACGGATACCAATTCGCTGTACCTTATCAATATAACATGGGCCAATTCCTTTGCAGGTTGTTCCAATTTTTTGGTCACCGCGGGCTTCCTCATCTACTTTATCTTGGTAAATATGATACGGCAGAATAACGTGAGCTCGATTTGAGATGCGTAAATTCTCTGTGCTTACGCCTCTTTCTTGTAGTCCTTTTAATTCTTCAACAAGTGATTTGGGGTTGATTACCATACCATTCCCCATAATGGACATTTTTTCTTTATAAAAAATGCCTGAAGGGATTAAATGCAATTTATACGTTTCCCCTTCAAATTGGATTGTATGGCCTGCATTATCACCACCAGAATAGCGGGCGATGGCTTCAGCTTCTTTCGATAAGAAGTCGGTAATTTTCCCTTTTCCTTCGTCTCCCCATTGTGTTCCTACTACTACAACTGATGTCATAATCAGCACCTCCGTCAGGCACATTCATTGCACCCTGATTCAAACAGACTTATTGTAACAACGAAAATAGGCCAAGTCAATACAAGATGGCTAAAATATACGAACATGTAATAGAAGTCAGACAACAATGTTCGTTTTTTTAATAGTAAAGTTATAGACTTTGGGTAATATTACCTCAATAGAGTGTTAGTTCCGTTTTGCATAGAATTCCTTCCTTTTCTTGCTCCAAGATTAACTGCCCATTCTGGCAATAAAAAAAAGAGCATTAAATGTAATGCTCTCACAACTAAAAGCCAGCAGGTACGTCTGCTGTCCAATCTACGCTAACAAATTTATTGTATTCTTTTTTAAATGCCAACTTCACCGTATCTGTCGGGCCATTACGCTGTTTGGCAACAATAATTTCAATTGTATTGGCGTCTTCTGTCTCTTTATCATAATAATCTTCACGGTATAGGAATGCTACGATATCAGCATCCTGCTCAATACTTCCAGACTCCCGTAAGTCACTCATCATTGGACGTTTATCTTGTCGCTGTTCAACACCACGAGATAATTGGGATAGCGCAATAACAGGCACTTCCAACTCACGTGCCAATGCTTTTAGTGAACGAGATATTTCTGATACTTCTTGCTGTCTATTTTGACCTGCTCCACCGCTGCCTTGAATCAATTGTAAGTAGTCGATCAAAATCATGCCAAGTCCTTGTTCTTGTTTAAGCCGACGACATTTGGCACGTATTTCACTTACACGTACACCAGCTGCATCATCGATATAGATGCCTGCTCTGGATAATGTACCTGTCGCCATCGTAAGCTTTCGCCAGTCTTCTGAATTGAGAGCGCCTGTCCGTAAGACTTGTGCGTCGATATTACCCTCAGCACACAGCATACGCATGACAAGCTGTTCAGCACCCATTTCCAAAGAGAAAATAGCAACATTCTCCTCTGTTAAGGTACCAACAGCTTGTGCCACATTCAGCGCAAAGGCGGTTTTCCCTACTGAAGGACGCGCAGCAACGATGATTAAATCTCCTCGCTGGAATCCTGCTGTTAGACGGTCTAAATCACGGAAACCTGTTGGGATTCCCGTGATATCACCTTGGCGATTTTGAAGTTTCTCCACATTGGCATATGTCTCAACAAGCACGTCTTTGACATGTTTGAAGTCACCGGCATTCTTTCGATTGGCTACTTCCATTACTTTGCTCTCTGCTTCAGCAAGAAGTGCGTCTACTTCATCTTCACGCGTATAGCCATCTTCGACTATTTTTGTTGCCACACGTATTAAACGGCGAAGCAACGCCTTTTCTGAAACGATATGAGCGTAGTAGCTGACATTAGCTGCTGTTGGGACAGCATTCGCAATTTCCGTAATATAAGAAATACCGCCAATATCCTCAAGCTCATTATGCGAAGATAACTCTTCCGTTACCGTAATAACATCAATCGCTTTTCCTTGGTCGCTTAAGCGCAACATTGTTTGGAAAATCATTTGGTGTGCCGTACGATAAAAATCTTCTGGTAACAGTACTTCTGAAGCGGTAATCAAAGCTTGCGGCTCAAGAAAAATAGCGCCAATTACGGATTGTTCAGCTTCTTGATTGTGCGGTGGAATACGGTCCAATTGTGGATCGTTCATACTGTCTCTCCCTTATTCTTGTTCTGCAACATGTACTTTCAATGCAGCAGATACTTCATGATGAAGCTTAACAGGAACTTTCGTTACGCCTAATGTACGAATCGCATCTTTCATTTCCATTTTTCTTTTATCAATTTTGATGCCAAAGTCTTTTTGTAGCTGTTCTACAATTTGTTTAGACGTAATAGAACCAAATAATCGGCCATCTTTTCCTGGTTTAGCTGTTAATTCAACTGTTAAGCCCTCTAATTTTTCCTTTAATGCTTTTGCGTCTTCTAATTCTTGGGCTGCATCAAGGGCAGCACGTTTATTTTGTGCATTCAATTGAGCTAGTGCAGCTGGAGTTGCTTCAACAGCACTTTTTTGCTTCAAAAGTACGTTACGTGCATAACCATCTGACACTTCTTTTGTTTCACCTTTTTTTCCTTGCCCTTTTACATCTTTTAAAAAGATCACTTTCATGATTCTTTTCCCCCTTCTATTACTTTATCTATAGCTACTTTTAGTCGTTCAATTGCTTCATCAATCGTATCTGCTTCTAATTGGCATGCTGCGTTTGTCAGATGTCCGCCTCCACCGAGTTCTTCCATTACTAGCTGAACATTCATTTCACCTAACGAGCGGGCGCTAATGCCAATTCTGCCATCACTACGATGTGCAATAACGAATGAGGCTGAAATGTCTTTCATCGTCAACAAAATATCCGCTGTCTGCGCAATTAATACAGAGTTATAGATTTGATCATCATCACCACGAGCAATCGCCAATCCTTCATGGTAAAACTCTGCTGTCTGCACGATTTTGGAGCGTTCAATATAGGTTGTAATATCTTCTTTTAATAATCGTTGGACGAGTACCGTATCTGCCCCATTTGTACGCAAGTACGAAGCTGCCTCAAAAGTTCTAGCACCTGTACGCAATGTAAAGCTCTTGGTATCGACTATAATGCCAGCTAATAAGGCTGTCGCCTCCAACATAGATATTTTATCATCTTTCGGCTGATATTCTAGTAATTCGGTCACTAGCTCTGCAGTAGAAGATGCATATGGCTCCATGTAGACTAGCATCGGGCTTTTAACAAATTCTTCACCCCGACGGTGATGGTCAATCACAACGACTTTATCTGTTTTATTTAATAGCTTTGCCTCTATCGTCATGCTTGGCTTATGTGTATCCACTATAATAAGCAGAGACTTCTCTGTCATTTTATCAATCGCAAGCTCTGGAGTAATAAAGCGGTTATATAAGTCTGATTTCTCTTTTACCAACTGCATAAGACGATTAATGCTATTGTCTATATTGTCAAAATCAACGACAACATATCCTTTAACCCCGTTCATATCAGCCATCTTTCTCACACCGATAGCCGCGCCAATCGCATCCATATCGGGCATCTTGTGACCCATAACGAAAATTTGGTCACTGCCTTGGATTAAATCACGCAAAGCATGTGAAATAACCCTTGCACGGACTCTCGTGCGTTTTTCAACGGGATTCGTCTTACCGCCATAGAATCTTACTTTACCATTCGCTTCTTTAATTGCTACCTGGTCGCCACCGCGACCTAAAACTAGGTCTAAACTGGACTGCGCTAACTCTCCTAATTCTATAAGTGATGTCGAGCTTGCCCCTACTCCAATACTTAACGTTAACGACAAATTTTGCTGAGCTGTAATTTCTCGTATATCATCAAGAATTGAAAAACGTTTTTTCTCTAGTTCTTGCAAAATGGACTCATTCAATATAGCTATAAAACGATCCGCAGCAATTCTTTTCAGGAAAATGCCGTTCGCATTGCTCCAGTTATTAACTAGCGAAGTCACAAGAGAATTTGTCTGGCTACGCGTTTGGTCATCCATCCCTTGTGTAATTTCGTCATAGTTATCAACAAACAGGATGGCGATCACTGTTCGATCTTCATTATATAACTCTTCGATTTCTACTTGTTCCGTAATATCAAAGAAGTAAATTAGTTTTTCCTCTGATCTATAGTAAGCCCTGTATTTGCGTTCATTTAGCGTTAAATTTAATTCATTAGAGTCCTCATGCTTGATTAATGTATAAAAATCATCTGATAAAGAAAACAAATCTTCTCCAATCAATGACTCTTTATTTAAAATTTCGTGCATATACGGGTTGCACCATTCTATCTCATACTCATCCCCAACCAGTACAATCCCGATTGGCATCTCAAGCAACGCCTCTTCGCCCACTTTTTTCAAGCGGTATGAAAGCATCTCAATATGCTTTTCCGTTTCCTTATAGGTATCCATTTCAGCCTTCCAAGCAAGGATAAATACAAGGATAAGGATTAAACCATAAAGGATACCGATCAATGCATTCCACATTAAGCAAATAACTATACTTGCTAAGCCAAGCAGCGACAGCATTAAAAGAGGATAACGTATTGGTCTTTTTCTAAAAAGAGAACCCATAAATCCCAACTCCTTATTTTCTTGTCATGTCACTTATCAGCTCACGCAGTTGAAAGCCTAAATCAGCAATTCCTATCAAAGTGACAAATGAACTTAACGGAAAGGCCAAGATTGTAGCGACAACTGCTGTCCACTTCGGCCAACCTTTTTGATTTATGATGAAATGGATAAAGGATATTCCTTGAATCAAAAACAAAATGGTTAGAAGAAAGGATAGATTCAGTACTATGACATAAAGAAATGTTCCTTCTGCTGGCTTGATAAACAATGTTATTGCTAAGACAGCAAGATAATACCACAACATAGCTCGAGGTAAACGCAAGTCTTTGAACGGCTTAAATTTGGGTGCATTTAAGCCCAATCTACGCAATAAAGGTAACTGAACCGAAATCATTAACCAAGCAAATGCAAATACGCACAAGATGATTAGTGTAGGCATGCTTATCTGTATTGTATTAATCATCGTTTCGATCTGTTCACTGGAAAGCGGTGCTTGTCCGGTCATTGCCTTAGTCAATTCATTTGATTTTTCATAGCTTTTTCTTGCAGTTTCAATCATTTGTTTTATAAAATCCATATGAAAAAAGCGTACAGCAATCACATATTCAACGGAAATTACAACTAACGATGCTAAAGAAGTTGATAAAAATAAGAATCCCTTACTCTTCTGTTTGCGTATGCCATATCCCACTATAAAAGCAACAATGCCAAATAAAATAGCCTGAGGAAGCGCTAAGAGGCCGCCAATTAAAAGGGACAGAATAATACTGATTGCAATAGCAGCTAACGAAAATTTACTTTCGTACTTTGCTGCATACCATGCTAAAGGCAGTGGCACGAACCAAACTGTTACAATATTGATGAGAGGCACGTAGGTTGAAATAGCTAATAATATTGTAAATAACGCAATCATCATTGCGCCCTGTGTCAATCTTCTTGTCTTGTTTTCCGGCATTTATAACCTTCCTTTTCTTATAGACAATCTACTATTTCATCTTACTATTGTACCATGTTTCGTGGTTGCAAACAAAAGCTCAAGGGGTATCTAGCTCTCCACCAAACTTGATTGAAACAGCAATCATTACTCTTATAAAAAATGTAAGAATCCTCTTGTTCCCCAGCTGGATAAATAACCTAAAGATTTTTTAGCGGCTTACTAGCACTACTTAGATGGCTTAAACAAATAAAGAAATTAAGCTTTATATCGATAAAAAAAGACTAGCATAAGCTAGTCTTTTAACATTTATTATTTATCTTCTGCAGTGAATGGTAGTAAAGCCATTACACGAGCAACTTTGATTGCTGATGTAAGTTTACGTTGGTATTTAGCGCTTGTACCAGTCACACGGCGTGGAAGAATTTTTCCGCGCTCAGAGATGAATTTTTTTAGCAAATCAACATCTTTATAATCGATGTGTTTGATGTTATTAGAAGTGAAATAGCAAACTTTACGGCGTTTGCGGCCTCCTCTACGTGGTGCCATTGTGTAGTCCCTCCTCATAATCATTTTGTATTAACGTGTGGTAATCTCCTGCTAGAATGGAAGGTCGTCTTCTGTTACGTCGACTTTCCCTCCGCCATTGTTATTCATTGGCGCAAATGGATCTTCATCTACACGTGTATAGTTTTGCTGATTAGGTGAGTGATTCTGTTGATATGATGGCTGTTGATAATTCCCTTCTTGAGAAGCACTGCCATATTGGCTGCCACCACCGTAAGACGGTTGGCCGCCATACGATTGGCTTGGTGCCGGACGATCTCCAGTTGCACTCCGTGGTTCTAAGAATTGGACACTATCTGCCACCACTTCTGTTGTGTATACACGCTTGCCGTCTTGACCTTCAAAACTGCCTGTTTGGATGCGGCCTTCAATCCCTGCAAGGCTTCCTTTATGCAAGAAGTTTGCAGTATTTTCAGCTTGTTTGCGCCAAACAACACAGTTGATGAAGTCGGCTTGCTTTTCACCTTGTTGATTAGAAAATGTTCTATTCACAGCTAATGTAAAACGAGCAACTGCTACACCATTTGGTGTGTAGCGAAGTTCCGGATCTTTTGTTAGCCTTCCGACTAATACGACGCGGTTAATCATCAGAATTCAACCCCCTTCTCTGCTTTTTTATTTATAATTAATTATTTTTCTTCTTCGCGAACCGCGATATGGCGAATGATATCTTCGCTGATGTTAGCTAAACGAGTGTATTCGTCGATCGCTTTTGTATCAGCGTTAGCTTTTACGATTTGATAGTAACCTTCACGGAAGTCTTCGATTTCATAAGCAAGACGGCGTTTACCCCACTCTTTAGATTCGATGATTTCTGCTCCGTTAGAAGTTAGGATTTCGTCGAAACGTTCAACTAAAGCCTTTTTAGCTTCTTCTTCGATGTTTGGACGGATAATGTACATTAATTCATATGCTCTCATTTATAAGCACCTCCTTATGGACTTTGGCCAAATGAATGTCACTTGGCAAGGAGTTAGTAATATTTACTACTCACATCAATATATTGTACCACAAGAGATTGCTTTGGACAACTATTGAATTGAATTATTGTGTATATTTCATGTCTTCATAGATTAAGTAAATAAAAAACCATGTGATGCCTAATGCATCACATGGTTCTAATTATCAACTAAACATTAAAGCGGAATAGCATAATGTCGCCATCTTGTACAACATACTCTTTTCCTTCAAGACGGACACGGCCAGCTTCTTTTGCTGCACTCATAGAACCGTATTGCATTAAATCATCGTAAGAAACAGTTTCAGCACGGATAAATCCACGCTCGAAGTCTGAGTGGATGACGCCCGCACATTGAGGAGCTTTCATACCCTTGCGGAAAGTCCAAGCTCTTACTTCTTGGACACCTGCTGTAAAGTAAGTGGCTAGGCCTAGCAAGCTATAAGAAGCTTTGATTAACTGATCTAGACCAGATTCTTCAATGCCTAGTTCTTCTAAAAACATAGCTTTTTCTTCATCGTCCAATACAGCAATTTCTTCTTCAATTTTAGCACAAACGACGATTACCTCTGCACCTTCTTTTGCAGCATAATCACGTACTGTTTGTACGTATTGATTGTTGCTTACATCCGCTACTTCATCTTCTGAAACGTTAGCTACGTAAAGCATTGGTTTTAGCGTTAGTAGATTTAAACTTTTGATAATTTTTAATTCCTCATCCGATAAATCAACTGAACGTGCAGGTTTTTCGTTTGCGAAAGCTTCTTTAACTTTTTCTAAAACCGGCGCTTCCACCATTGCTTCTTTATCTTTTTGACGAGCTAATTTTTCTACTTTTGCATATCGTTTATCAACCGATTCTAAGTCAGCAAGAATAAGCTCTAGATTAATTACTTCAATATCGCTGATAGGATCTACCTTTCCAGCAACATGCGTAATATTTTCATCTTCGAAACAGCGAACTACTTGCGTAATTGCATCCACTTCTCGGATATGTGCCAAGAATTTATTTCCTAGACCTTCACCTTTGCTGGCACCTTTTACAATACCTGCTATATCAGTGAATTCAAATGCTGTGGGTACTGTTTTCTTTGGTTGGACTAATTTTGTTAATTCATCAAGACGCGCATCTGGCACTTCTACAATCCCTACGTTCGGGTCAATCGTTGCGAATGGATAGTTTGCTGCAAGTGCTCCTGCTTTTGTAATCGCATTAAATAAAGTGGATTTTCCTACGTTTGGCAATCCTACAATCCCTGCTGTTAAAGCCATTTTCCCACTACCTTTCCCTATACGTTCAAAAATTCATATTCAACCTGTCTATTATAGATATTCATTTATCAAATGTCTAATTTTCATAGGCTTCTGTTGGATTCGCCTGAACTAATACCTTTTTCATCTTTTTTTCAAATTCACGCCGTGGAATCATGACACTGTGCTGACAGCCTTCACACTTCACACGGATATCTGCGCCCATTCGGATAATCTTCCATCTATTTGTCCCGCAAGGATGCTGTTTTTTCATTTCTACTATATCATTCATCTCGTATAGCTTTTTTTCCACTCTTACTCACCTTCCTCCGTTCTATTCATATTCCTTTCATAAACCATCATTTTAGGGAAAGGAATTTCTATATGATACGTATCAAATATTTCTTTAATATCTCTTCGAATCATTCGGGATACAGCAAAATGCTGCATTGGTAACGTTTCTACTGTAATTCGCAAAGTCACTTCACCACCTGCTACATTTTGGACCCCTAGCAGTGTGGGCTCAGTCACAATTTCTTCGTGATTGGAAGGCAGTTTGCTCAAGTATTCTTCTATTAAACTTTCCGCCTTGGCTATATCATTATTATAAGCAATGCTGACATCAATTACAGCCACTGAATTATTGATAGAATAATTCACAACCTCTGAAATAGTCCCATTCGGTATAATATTGATTTCGCCAGCGCCCCCCTTAATTTTGGTTGTCCTCAGCCCAATTTCTATGACGGTACCTTCAACAGCTGAAATTTTGATATAGTCGCCAACGCCGAATTGGTCTTCAAAAATAATGAAGAATCCGGTGATGACATCCTTTACCAAACTCTGTGCCCCAAACCCAACTGCTAAACCGACAATCCCTGCGCCTGCCAACAAACCGGCCACTTTAATCTGCATGACGGAAAGAATAGAAATTATGGCTGAAAAGTATACAGCATATGAGATGATGCTTTGCAGCAGTCGTAAAATAGTTCTATATCTCCGCTCTGCCGTAGGATTTAAAGCAATCGGACCATTTATACGTAGGTTAAAAAACTTAGTTATGGCTATTTTAGCAATCCTTACAATAATCATGGATAAAAGGGCAATTGTAATAATTTTAATCGCATCCAACCCTATGTTGACCCACATCTCTTCATCATGTAAAAACTTGCTTAACTTATCTGTTTGATTACGTATTATCGTTTCTTCTTTCAATTATATGTCTCCTTTAGTATAAAAAGTTTCGAATATACGTATACTGCTGAAAAAAGAGAAAGTGAGATTACCTATGACACTCCCTATATCTAATTCGGCATTCTCATACGCATTGCATTATGAAGACTCTGGCGCCACTTGGCGGTTAAGTTCATTTCTATTAGAGCATATACCATTCCATCATGAAAATCTCGTATTTTGCTGTATCGGATCTGATCGTTCTACAGGAGATGCATTAGGCCCTTTAACCGGCAGTATCCTGTCAAACTTTGTATCATTTCCTTACAAAATCATTGGTTCATTAGAAGAACCGCTTCACGCACTGAATTTATCTCAAACAGTAGATTCATTTGAAAATCACAAAGTACCACCTTTTGTAGTAGCAATTGATGCATGCCTTGGTGATCAAAAGCGAATCGGTGAAATTCTTTTCCAACCTGGACCTTTGCTTCCTGGAAAGGCTGTAAAAAAAGAATTGCCACCAATAGGAGACGTCTCAATTAAGGGAATCGTCAACTTTGGCGGCTTCATGGAACACACTATATTGCAAACAACAAGACTCAATATCACCTATGAAATGAGCAACCGAATTGCCCGTGCCTTGTATCTTGCATGGCATCGCCATTCATTAAAAAAAGTGCATCAGCGTCACTATGAGAGCCACAATTAAAATAGCCGGAAGCATATTGGCAATGCGAATTTTAGCAAGTCCTATCATGCTTAATCCAATGGCTATAATCATAGCTCCCCCAGTAGCTGTGAGCTGTTGAACAAACGTATCTAAAACGTCAGCGGGTACAAAGCGGCTAATTTGGCCAGCAAATACGGCGATGACTCCTTCGTATATAAAAACTGACACAGCACCCAAAATCACACCGATACCTAACGTGGATGCTAGGAATATCGCAGTAAATCCGTCAATAATTCCCTTTGTTACTAGAACAGAATGATCGTTTCTTAATCCACTGTCTAGCGCCCCTAAGATAGACATAGAGCCTATCGCGAAGATTAATGTACTTGTTATAAATGCTTGGGCGATATCTCCATTATCGCCTTTTTTGCTGATTTTGCTTTCGATCCATCTTCCGAATCGATTTAACTGCAAGTCCAGGTCAATCCACTCGCCCAATAACGTGCCAATAACAAGACTAACAATAACAATAATAAAGTTGTTACTTTTAATTCCCATTTGAATGCCCATCAGTATTACCGATAGCCCTATTACTTGCATGACAGCTTCTTTCATTTTATCAGGGATGCCTTGCAGGAACCTACCAATGATTGTTCCTACAATGATTAATAGCGCATCCACTAATGTACCTAATAATACCAATGAACATCCTCTCAATCCTCTAGTAATTCTAATATGCGTTCTAAATCATCTTCTGAGAAGAACTCAATTTCAATTTTACCTTTATTTTTTGTTTTTTTGATTAAAACATTCGTGCCAAAATAATCCCGTAGCTGCGATTCTTTTTCTTCTAAGAATATATCTTTCTTTCCTTTGTTTTTTGTTTCACGTGAAACATCCTCATTAAGAGATTGAACAAGTTCTTCCAATTGGCGGACATTAAGATGTTGCTTTATGACCTTTTCTGCCACAACAGGTATTTGCTTTTTATTTTTCAATCCTAATAACGTTCTTCCATGTCCCATTGTTAAGGCACCATCATTGATATATTGCTGAATATCTTTTGGTAGTGACAGCAATCGTATATGATTGGCAATATGAGGACGGCTTTTTCCCAATCGTTGAGACAACTGATCTTGTGTCAGCTTTAGAGCCTCCAATAAACTTTGGTACGCTTCTGCTTCTTCAATTGGCGATAAATCTTCTCGTTGAAGATTCTCTAAAATGGCCAACTCCATCATTTGTGCATCGTCTAACTCACGGATAACAGCCGGCACCTCTACCAGTCCTGCCAATTGAGCTGCGCGGAAGCGTCGTTCGCCTACAACAATTTCATATTTAACTCTTTTCTTCCTTACTATAATCGGCTGTAGAATACCATGTTCCTTTATTGATTGAGCTAACTCCTCTAATGCGGATTGATCAAATATCTTACGAGGCTGAAAAGGATTTGCTTTGATATCTTTGATAGCGATTTGCGTTACTCGATCTCTTTCAGATAAATCTTGTTCTTGAAAAAGCGCGCCCAAACCTTTGCCTAATCCTTTAGCCATTCTTAATCACCTCTCTCGCCAACTCCATATAAACTTCAGCTCCACGTGATTTGCGATCATATATAATGATAGGTTCACCATGGCTCGGAGCTTCACTTAAACGTACATTCCTTGGCACGATTGTTTTGTATACTTTGTCTTGAAAATACTTTTTTACTTCTTCAATTACTTGAAGTCCCAAATTCGTACGGGCATCTAGCATTGTCAGCAAAACACCATCAATGACAAGCTTGTTATTCAAATGCTTTTGGACTAAACGTATAGTAGACAACAATTGGCTTAAGCCTTCTAGTGCATAGTATTCACATTGCACTGGGATTAAGATTGCATCTGCTGCTGTAAGTGAGTTAATTGTTAATAAACCTAAAGAAGGTGGACAATCTATAATAATAAAATCATATTCTTTTTTCAGTTGATCAATGGCATGCTTTAAACGCACTTCTCTAGAGATTGTAGAAACCAGCTCAATTTCTGCCCCAGCAAGCGCTATCGTAGCTGGTACAACATAGAGATTTTCCATTTTTGTTTGGGTAATAGCTTCATGTATAGGCTCATCATCAATAAGTACGTCGTAAATGCACTTTTCTACTTCCCCTTTATTGACTCCTACACCACTTGTTGCATTTCCTTGCGGATCCATATCGATTAATAATACCTTTTTTCCTAATTCAGCAAGGCACGCGCTTAAATTTACAGATGTTGTTGTTTTGCCAACGCCGCCTTTTTGATTTGCAATTGCTATTGTTCTTCCCATGGTGCACCTGCTTTCAATAACATTATTGAGTGTAACAAACATACCTTTTTCTACATTCTATCAAAAAAATACGTGTTCGGCTCCAATTTAAAAGAGTAAAATGCAAAAATTTAAAAGGCTCAGTTAATCATTATCTGGATTTTTCATAGCAAAATTTTAAGGGAATATGCTGTTTGACTTGGCTGCAATCTATTGTTTGAGTTCACTATGTAAAAGAACGCTTAAATAATCAAAAACCCTTATTCTATTGCTAGAGTAAGAGTTTTAGATGGGCTATTGCTTCTTTTTTGGTATCTTTACAGTAATTTGATAAAATTCGTCGTGTTCTTCTTCTTCCGTTTCCACGGAAATCCCCGTTTTATTTACCATTGTTAAAGATTGTCGAATTGTATTAAGGGCGATTCGGATATCTTTGCTAATCGCTTTACGTTTTGGTTTAGGTTTTTTTACCTTTTCAACCGGATTGGCAATTTCAACAATTCTTTGTTCCAGCTGCCTCACGTTATATCCTTTTTCGATTATTTCTTCCAATAATTGAAGCTGCAATTCTTCATCTTTAATGGGCACCAGTGCTCTTGCATGCCTTTCGGAAATGTCTCGTTTTAAAATGGCCTCTTGAATCGAATGAGGCAGCTTTAATAGGCGCAGTTTATTGGCAATCGTTGATTGACCTTTACCTAATCTTTGAGCAAGCGCTTCCTGCGTCAGCTCATGAAGCTCCAAAAGTCTTTGGTAAGCCTGAGCTTCTTCAATAGAAGTCAGTTCTTCTCGCTGCAAGTTTTCAATTAAAGCAACCGAAGCAGTTTCCTTGTCATTCATATCGCGAATAATAGCAGGCACTTCTAACCAGTTTAATGATTTCATCGCGCGGTAGCGTCGTTCGCCGGCGATAATCTCATATTTATCTTCTTCGTATTTACGAACAACTATTGGCTGAATTACCCCATGCGTATGAATTGTCCGGGCTAATTCCTCAATCTTGGCATCATCAAAAATTGTGCGGGGTTGATATCGATTGGGGCTAATCTTATCAATGGGGATATTGGAAACTGTCTCTTTATCCCTACCCTCGGTTTTTGAGGTGTTTTCTACTTTCTCACCACTTCCAAAAAAACGTGAAAAAGCACTTTTCATCCCTTGGCACCACCTTTTAGCAATATTTCCTTCTTTAATCCATTATGGATGAAGAATAGAGGCGACTATCTATCTATATATATTTTCTAACATTATACAAAAAGTAAGTATGTCCAATTATATTATAGTGTCTTTTAATCAAAAACGATAGATTCCTTTTTCGTTTCATGTGAAACATTTCTAGTGAATTGGAGATTTATTAGGCATACCGGCCTTACGTGGATATTTTTTTGGTGTGCTTTTTATCTTTTTGAATACATATATTGTACGTTCGCTATTTTCTATTGGGAGTGAAAATTTATATTGATCCATCAGCTTAGTGCCAAGTACTTGAATTGCCTTTTTAGCATCCGTTAATTCTTCCTCACCACTGGCAGCTTTCATCGCAACAAAGATGCCATCATTCTTTACAAGTGGTGCGCACAACTCTGACAATACGGATAGCCGTGCGACTGCGCGTGCAGTTACTAGATCAAACTTTTCACGGTATTGCGCCATTTGTCCAAAGTCTTCAGCACGAGAATGAACAAATTGCATATTTTCTAGTTCTAATACATCGCTTAAGTGATGTAAAAATTGAATCCTTTTATTTAATGAATCAACAATCGTCACCTTTATATGTGGGAAGCAAATTTTAATCGGAATACTCGGAAACCCAGCGCCAGCTCCTACATCGCAGAGTGATTCGATATCGTTAAAGTTTATATAAAAAGCAGCACTAATCGAGTCATAAAAATGCTTTAAATAAACAGAAGGTTGATCAGTGATCGCAGTTAAATTCATTTTTTCGTTCCATTCGACTAATGTTTCAAAATATAAATGGAATTGCTGTGCTTGCTTCTCTGATAACTCTATTCCTTGCTCTTTTAATGATTGCATAAACTGTTCTTCGTTCATGTTATTCCCCTTTCATAGTGCTGCGAAGGCTCTCATCTAATTAATAGTAGACATGCACTGCCAAGTAGGCATGCATGTCTAGGATTTATTATCTATACTTTTGCTATCTTACCATGTTCTATATACACTAGTAAAATTGATATATCGGCAGGATTTACTCCTGAAATACGTGAAGCTTGGGCAACTGAAAGCGGACGGACTTCTTTAAGTTTTTCTTTTGCTTCTGTTGCAATCCCTGAAATGGCATCATAATCGATGTTCTCAGGAATCTTTTTGCCTTCCATTTTCTTCAGCTTTTCGACTTGTTGAAGAGCTTTCTCAATATATCCTTCATATTTTACTTGAATTTCAACTTGTTCCTTTACTTCTTCATTCAGTTCCACTTCAGATGGTGCGAAGGCTGAAACGAATGCATAATTTGCTTCTGGACGTTTTAATAAATCTGTTCCTCGGATGCCATCTTTTAATGGACTGCTGCCTATTTCTGCAAGAGCAGCTTGTGTTTGCTCATTTGGTTTTATAATGATATCGTGCAATCTTGCAATCTCATTCTCCACTTGTTCTTTTTTAACTAAGAAGCGTTCATAGCGTTCTTGTGAGATAAGACCTGCTTGATAAGCACGTTCTGATAAACGAATGTCAGCATTATCATGGCGAAGGAGCAATCTATATTCCGCGCGTGATGTAAGAAGGCGATAAGGTTCATTTGTCCCTTTTGTCACTAAGTCATCTATAAGTACGCCAATATAAGCATCTGCGCGACCTAGAATCATTTCTTCCTTATCAAGAGCTTTTGCAGCTGCATTGATGCCGGCCATTAAACCTTGACCTGCTGCTTCCTCATATCCAGATGTACCGTTAATTTGGCCAGCAGTGTACAGATTTTGGATGCGCTTTGTTTCAAGCGTTGGCCATAATTGTGTTGGTACAATCGCATCATATTCAATCGCATAACCAGCGCGCATCATTTCTGCTTTTTCAAGCCCTGGTATGGTTTCAAGCATTTTGCGTTGGATATGTTCAGGTAAGCTTGTTGATAGTCCTTGTACATAGACTTCTTGTGTATTGCGTCCTTCTGGCTCCAAGAATAATTGGTGGCGTGGTTTGTCATTGAAGCGTACAATCTTCGTTTCAATTGACGGACAATAACGTGGGCCTGTCCCTGTAATCACGCCAGTAAACATTGGTGATTGTTCTAAATTATCATTAATGATTTGATGCGTTTCTGGACTTGTATAGGTTAACCAGCATGGAATTTGATCTGTGATGAATTCTGTCGTTTCATAGCTGAATGCACGTGGTTCAGGATCTCCAGGTTGGATTTCCGTTTTACTGTAATCAATAGTCTTGCTGTTCACACGCGGTGGCGTACCTGTTTTAAATCGTACCATTTCAAAACCGATTTCTCGCAAGTTATCCGCAAGTTTGATAGATGGTTGTTGGTTGTTTGGTCCGCTTGAGTATTTTAAGTCGCCAATGATAATTTCACCGCGCAAGAAAGTTCCTGTTGTAATAATGACAGTCGAAGCGCGATAAATTCCACCTACTTGTGTAATAACACCCTTTACTTCATCATCTTCAATAATCAGTTCATCAACCATAGCTTGGTGAATTGTCAGATTTTCTTGTTCCTCTAATAGCTTTTTCATTTCTTGTTGGTATAAGACTTTGTCTGCTTGTGCACGTAATGCACGAACAGCAGGACCTTTACCGGTATTGAGCATACGCATTTGAATATGCGTTTTATCAATTACTTTGCCCATTGCTCCGCCCATTGCGTCGATTTCACGGACAACAATACCTTTTGCCGGTCCTCCTACTGATGGGTTGCATGGCATAAAGGCTATCATATCTAAGTTGATCGTTAACACTAATGTTTTAGCGCCCATGCGAGCGGAAGCGTATGCTGCTTCAACACCTGCATGACCAGCGCCTATGACGATAACATCGAACGTGCCTGCTTCATAATTTGTTGGCATGCTCGTTACTTCCTTTCTATAGTAAGAATTAGTTTGATGCTTTCTCTTTGCTAGGGAGTTATTTTCCTAAGCAGAATTGAGAGAAAAGCTGATTAATAAGGCTATCTTGCACCGTATCCCCGACAATTTCGCCGAGAATCTCCCATGCACGTGTTACATCTATTTGAATCATATCGACAGGCACGCCTGCTTCCGCTGCAGTAATCGCATCTTGAATACGATCAAGTGCTTGATGCAACAATGCAATATGGCGAGCATTCGATACATACGTTAAGTCATTTGCTTCAACAGAACCTTCGAAGAATAGTGCTGCAATTGCTTCCTCTAGTTCTGCTACACCCTCTTCTTGCAACAATGAAGTCGTCACAACTCTTCTTTCTCCTGCAAGTTGTTTTACTTCATCTATATCTATTTTTTGAGTCAAATCTGTTTTATTGACTACAACAATATAATCCATGTTTTGAATAGTATCAAATAAACGTCTATCTTCTTCGGTCAATTCCTCATGGTAGTTGACAACGAGCAATATAAGATCTGCCTCTTTTAAAACTTGTCTCGATCTTTCTACTCCGATACGTTCGACAATATCTTCTGTTTCACGTATCCCCGCTGTATCTACCAAGCGTAATGGAACGCCGCGTACATTGACGTATTCTTCTATAATATCACGTGTTGTTCCTGCAACATCAGTGACAATAGCTTTATTTTCTTGTACTAAACTATTTAAGAGAGAAGATTTTCCCACATTTGGACGCCCTAATATAACGGTCGATAAACCCTCACGCAAAATTTTGCCTTGTGACGAAGTTTGAAGAAGTTTCTCGACTTCGCTCTTTACCCATGTGGCCTTTTCTAACATTAGTGGAATGGTCATTTCTTCTACATCATCGTATTCGGGATAGTCAATATTTACTTCTACCTGTGCTAATACCTCAATCAATGCTTGTCTTAATTGGTTAATTAATCGTGACAATTTACCATCCATTTGATTTAGCGCTACGTTCATCGCTCTGTCTGTTTTAGCACGAATTAAATCCATCACAGCTTCTGCTTGCGATAAATCGATACGGCCATTTAAAAATGCCCGTTTTGTAAACTCGCCTGGCTCTGCCATTCTTGCACCATTACGTAGGACAAGCTGCAGTACTCGATTGACAGAGACTAATCCGCCATGGCAATTAATTTCTACTACATCTTCACGTGTAAAGGTTTTTGGTCCTCTCATGAGCGAGACCATAACTTCTTCTACTACCTCACCCGTTTCTACCTCTTTTAAATGCCCATAATGAATGGTATGGGATTTTTTTGAGGATAATTTTTTACCACTTGGCAAACTGAAAATCCGGTCTGCAATTTCTACCGCTTGGTCACCGCTTAATCGAACAATGGCGATCGCTCCTTCTCCCGTCGGAGTGGAAATCGCTGCAATAGTATCAAATTCCATTAGTGAACAAACCTCCTATATATAATAAAACTTTAATCTGTGTATTGTTTTCCACAGCGTATTAGTTGAACAGTTCAATATTTAGCTCAATAAAAATTATCCACATGTGGATAATTTTATTTTTCTATTCTAGCACTTAATCTTACCATAAAAGTGCAAAAAAATAAGTCCTTCTCGTCTGGGGAGAAGGACTCTTTCACAATCCTTAAGTTAAGCTCGTATAGGTTCAATGACTAAATGCCTCTTGGTGTCTTCGCCTTTTGAGTAGGTTTCAACGTCTAAACGGTCTGCCAAAATATGGTGTATAATTTTACGCTCATTTGAAGGCATTGGCTCTAGTTCTACCTTTTTGCCTGTATAGACTGCTTTATCGGCCATTTTGTTCGCCAATACTTCTAATGATTGCTTTCTTTTTTCACGGTAATTCTCTACATCCAGTTTCACCATAATGAAGCGTTTGACATACTGGTGGGCAACTAATTGTGCCAATTCCTGTAGAGCATTTAATGTGTTACCTCTTTTACCAATAAGCAATGCAGCTGAGTTGGTTGATAGATTAAATTGTATCACTTTACCTTGTTGTACTGTCTCTATATGGAGATCAGAGATGGAAAGCTGCTTGGAAATATCGGATAGATATTCTTCTACTTTAGAAATAGCTAGTTCATAATCATTGCGTTCAAACGGTACTTCAGCATTTTCGCTGGTTGTTTGTATTTCGAGATTTTCTTCAATAGTACTTAAACTACTGCCAATCTGCGGTTCTGCCACTTCAGATTGCCCATTCTCAACCGGCTCTGCTTTTTCTTGAAGCGGTTCTGCAGCCTCTTGTACAGCAAAGGGTTTTTGTGCTTGCTTTTCTGTGACTCGGATCTGCGCCTTTTTAGAACCAAAACCTAAAAAACCTTTTTTTGCTTCTTGGAGAATTTCAACATCTACTTGTTTACGGGTAAGGTTAAGCTCATGCAAGGCAAGCAAAAGTGCTTCCTCTACAGTTGCGCCTGTTTGCGTAATCTGTTTCATATCTGGGCTCCTCCTCTTCGCAGGCTTTGTTTGATGTGCTAAAAGCTCATTAGCATGGCTCTTCGCCATGTGGCCATTAGCAGAAATCCCTGCAAAATTGAATGATTTACTTTATTCTACCATGCGGTTTCTTTTGGTCTCTACTGCTTCTCTTCATTACCTTTGCAATTTTTAATACATGCATTAGGCTTTTCTTTGTTTCGTGAAAATCTAAATCGGCCGCCGGGTTCCTGGCGATAATGACGTAGTCCATATGCTGCTGCAATTCACCATCTAGTTCTAAAAAACTTTGGCGGACATAACGTTTAATTTGGTTTCTTGTGACTGCCTTTGCTACTTTTTTATTAATGGATAAACCAATCCTAAACTCAGTTTGCTTCTCCTTTTCAAGGAAGTAAACGACAAACTGCCGATTGGCGAATGACTTTCCTTTTTTGAATACCTTTTGAAAGTCTTCATTCTTTTTAATTCTGCGGCGTTTTTTCATTTTTCACCTGCTTATTCCTCTTTTTCTTCTCCTACGTATAATAAAAGAAAAAAAGACCACTGAGTTTATTCAGTGGACTCATGGTTATGCTGATAATACTTTTCTTCCTTTACGGCGACGAGCAGCGATCACTTTACGACCGTTTTTAGTAGCCATACGTGCGCGGAAGCCATGTACTTTACTATGCTTACGTTTTTTTGGTTGGTATGTGCGTTTCATTATATGACACCTCCTGATGAAAGTCTATTAATTCAATACTACAGACAGTCTTGCATATTATAGCTATTAGCAGCCAACTTTGTCAACTGTCTTCTGTAAATACTTAATCTCAACTGTTTTATTTCTCTGCTTAAAATTATCCACAGATCTATCCCTCTTCTCTCAAATAAACCTGTGAACATATTTTTTTCGCTAAATTTTATCCACAACACTTGCTGACAACTTTTGCACAAGTTCAAACCATGTGGATAAAGTGATATGCATAATTATGCATTGTGTGGATAACATCTCAGAAACACTTGTCAGACAACATTTTTCTTGCTACAATTGTTGTGCTTCATTCTGTCGATAAATTTATAGCTTCAGATTTTATCCACAAATGTTAATAACCTGTGGATAATGATATCCACGCTATCAGGACAGTGTTTATCCACAGGATGTGTTTGCTGTGATTAATATATCATTAATCTACTTAATTCGTTATTATTTTTAATTCATAGACAAACTACTATCTTGAAAAAATGAAAAAAATCATAGACCAGTATTTTAGAAAAGGAGAAGCGCCTTGGAACATATTGAAGAATTATGGGACAAAGTACTCTCTGAAGCGAAACAAAAAATATCCAAACCAAGCTTTGAAACTTGGTTGAAGTCAACGAAACTATTGGCTTATAACGGTGATACTGTGACAATCTCAGCGCCCAATTCATTCGGCCGCGAGTGGCTTGAAAATCACTACGTACACCTAATAGCGGCTATTTTAGCTGAACTGACAGGGAAAGATTTGCATATTCGCTTTGTTGTTCAGCAAGATTCGAACTCAGAGAACTTTGATATCCCGACACCTCCCATTTCAGGGAATTCAAAAGAGCAATCCGAAACACCTTCTGGAATGCTGAATTTAAAAAACACATTTGATACATTTGTAATTGGTTCGGGCAACCGCTTTGCACACGCTGCATCCTTGGCCGTAGCAGAAGCGCCGGCCAAAGCTTATAATCCATTATTTATCTATGGAGGAGTGGGTCTAGGAAAAACTCACCTGATGCATGCGATTGGCCATTATGTATTAGAGCATAATCCAAAAGCGAAAGTTGTATACTTGTCATCTGAAAAATTTACAAATGAATTTATTAATTCAATTCGTGATAACCGAGCAGAGGAATTTCGCAATAAATACCGGAGCGTTGATGTCCTATTGATTGACGATATTCAATTTTTGGCTGGAAAAGAATCAACACAAGAGGAATTTTTCCATACATTCAACACGTTACACGAAGAATTTAAACAAATTGTTATTTCCAGCGACCGTCCGCCTAAAGAAATTCCAACGCTGGAAGACCGCTTACGTTCACGCTTTGAGTGGGGTTTAATTACTGATATTGCTCCTCCAGATCTTGAAACGCGGATCGCTATATTACGTAAAAAGGCTAAAGCAGATAATCTTGATATACCAAACGAAGTGATGCTTTATATTGCTAACCAAATAGATTCCAACATACGCGAGCTAGAGGGCGCGCTTATTCGTGTTGTCGCTTATTCCTCACTCGTTAATGAGGACATCACTGCAGAATTGGCTGCACAAGCATTAAAAAATATCATACCGAATGCCTCTCCACGCACACTGACTATTCTCGACATTCAAAAAGCTGTTGGTGAGCATTTTCACATTAAACTCGAAGATTTTTCTGCAAAAAAGCGAACAAAGTCGATTGCATTTCCAAGACAAGTCGCTATGTACTTATCGCGTGAAATGACAGATTGTTCACTTCCTAAGATTGGCGATGAGTTTGGCGGCCGAGACCATACGACCGTTATCCATGCGCATGAAAAAATCTCTACTCTTTTGAAAAGTGATCAGGGTTTACAGCAAGATATTAAACAAATAAAAAGTATGCTAGGCAAGTAATCTATTTGTGGATAACACGAAATGTTAACAACAAACTTATACACAGTCTATCTACATGTGGATAGACTGATTTTATTTGGCTAGAGAGGGCTTATCCACAAATCCACAGGCCCTATTACTATATCTATTAATATTTAATAAATAATAAATAATATATAAGCGAGGTTTGTAACAATGAAATTTAGTATCATGAGGGACCGTTTGTTAGATGGATTGAATGATGTAATGAAAGCTGTAAGTTCAAAAACAACCATTCCAATTTTAACTGGAATCAAAATTGATATTTCTTCTGAAGGAGTGACTTTAACAGGTAGTGATGCAGATATCACAATCCAAACCTTTATTCCTGTTGAAGAAGATGGAAAAGAAATCGTCCAAGTAAAAGAACCAGGTTCAATTGTTCTACAAGCACGGATGTTTAACGAAATTATTCGTAAACTACCAACAAACGAAGTAGTAGTAGAGGTTAGTGAACAATTACAAACACGTATCCAATCTGGTAAATCGGATTTCCACCTTATTGGCTCGGATGCATCGGAATATCCTTTGTTGCCTGATATTTCTGCGGACCGTCAGATTACACTACCTGCTGATTTATTGAAAACGATTATTCGCGAAACTGTATTCGCTGTATCAACCACTGAAAGTCGTCCCGTGTTGACAGGTGTAAAGTGGGAAATTAAAGATAACAGTTTAGTCTGTATTGCAACAGATAGTCACCGTCTAGCTCAAAGGAAAGTAACGCTTGAACAATTGCCATCTGAAGAAATGAATGTTGTCATTCCAGGGAAAAGCTTAACTGAATTAAGTAAAATCCTTAGTGATTCACCACACCCTGTAGATATCTTTATGACAAATCAGCAAGTTTTATTCAAAACACCTGATGTTTTATTTTTCTCTCGATTGTTGGAAGGTAACTATCCGGATACATCACGCCTTA
Source organism: Rummeliibacillus sp. GQ308 (assembly GCF_059759115.1). NCBI lineage: Bacteria > Bacillati > Bacillota > Bacilli > Caryophanales > Caryophanaceae > Rummeliibacillus > Rummeliibacillus sp. GQ308. Next base: position 192,627 of record NZ_JCAXDQ010000004.1, read on the forward strand.
TTCCGGAAGAATCATCTACTATCGTTACAATTAATGGGAAAGCTTTATTGCAAGGTATTGATCGTGCTTCACTCCTTGCAAGAGAAGATCGGAATAACGTTGTACGTTTCTCAACAATTGATAGTGGCACAGTAGAGATATCATCCAATTCACCTGAAATTGGTAAGGTGGAAGAAGAAATTCAAATCGACTCTTTTGAAGGGGAAGAACTTAAAATTTCTTTTAGTGCGAAGTATATGATGGATGCTTTAAAAGCCATTGACGGTCAAGAAGTTGTAATTCAATTTACGGGTGCTATGCGACCTTTCACTATCCGTTCAATCCATGATGATGCGATATTGCAACTAATTTTACCTGTTCGCACATATTAATATTTTTTTACTATAACTTCCGTTAAAAATTATTTCCCAAATATATTAGTACCAGGTACTAAAAATGTCTTTTTGTACGAAAAGGATAGTCAAATGCACGACTATCCTTTTTACTTATGAACAAAAGTTCGGTAAAATAGAATAAGATAAGAGCAGATAGGATGAAGTGAAGTGAAGAATATCATTTTAGAAAGTGAATTTGTTACACTTGGACAGTTTTTGAAAATAGCCGATGCTATTAGCTCAGGCGGAATGGCTAAATGGTTTTTACAAGAAAATGATGTATATGTGAACGGTGAAGTAGATCGCAGACGTGGCCGTAAACTCTATGCTGGTGACCTGATTAATATACCTGGTTGCGGGAGATTTAACCTTGTAGAGCCACAAAGCGAGGAGTAGCATGCATATTGAGCAACTAAAGCTTAAAGACTATCGTAATTACGAATCTCTTGATTTGTCCTTTTCTCCAAAAATCAATGTGTTTATTGGCGAAAATGCACAAGGGAAGACAAATGTAATGGAATCAATCTATGTCCTAGCTATGGCAAAATCGCATCGTACATCAAGTGAGAAAGAATTGATACGGTGGGGGCAAGAATATGCTAAAATAGAAGGGGACATCCAAAATAGATATGGTCGCTTGCCAATGGAATTAACTATTTCCAAGAAAGGTAAAAAAGCTAAAGTAAATCATTTGGAGCAGAGCCGATTAAGCGATTATATAGGGCAAATGAATGTTGTTATGTTTGCTCCGGAAGATTTAAACGTAGTAAAAGGTAGTCCTCAGGCGAGAAGGCGTTTTTTAGATATGGAGATTGGCCAGATTTCCCCAGTCTACTTGCATGATCTGTTAACCTTTCAGAAGCTATTAAAACAGCGGAATCATTTACTTAAACAAAATCAAGGAAAAAAAACATTCAATGATGTAATGTTTGATGTTTATACAGAGCAGTATATTGAAGCAGCAGTCAAAGTAATCCAAAAAAGATTCCACTTTATGGAATTACTTCAAGCCTGGGCAGGGCCAATTCATTATTCAATTTCACGAGAACTTGAAAATATGGAGATTCGTTATCGCCCTGTCAGCGGTATGGATGTAGATTGGTCTGCTGAACAAATGGCAGATCACTTGGCTGCAAAAATAAAGGAACAGTCTCAAAGAGAGTTGGAAAGAGGCGTAACATTGGTTGGTCCACATCGTGACGATTTGCAATTCATTGTGAATGGCTATGATGTCCAAACATATGGTTCTCAAGGACAACAAAGAACGACTGCACTGTCATTAAAGCTAGCAGAAATAGAGTTGATCAAACAAGAAGTGAATGATACGCCTATTCTTTTGCTTGATGACGTTCTTTCAGAATTAGATGATTATCGGCAATCTCATTTGCTTAACACGATAAAAGGTGAAGTCCAAACATTTGTCACAACGACAAGTGTGGAAGGCATAGAACATGAAACCATTCGCGAGTCAGAAATGTTTCATGTGAAACAAGGCTCCGTGGATACTGAGTGATCTTAGTATTTGCGGATTTTATTAATATGGGAATTCTGACCTTGCTAATTAATTGCATTGAAAGCCAGGTATTCTGCGCTTTAAGACGCAAATTTCAAGGTTTAAGAAATTTACAAATAATGCATACTAATGCCATGAAAGAGTAGGTGGAACAATAATGGCGATTGAAGATAAAAGCCCTGCAGCTTATGATGCAGACCAGATACAAGTATTAGAGGGACTAGAAGCAGTACGTAAACGTCCGGGTATGTATATTGGTTCGACAAGTTCCAAGGGGCTGCACCATCTTGTATGGGAAATCGTCGACAACAGTATTGACGAAGCATTAGCTGGTTATTGTACTGAAATCACTGTTGCGATTGAAAAGGACAACTGGATCAGAGTAGAAGATAACGGACGAGGCATCCCTGTTGATACTCAAGAGAAGGTCGGCAAGCCGGCAGTAGAAGTTATCATGACTGTTTTGCATGCTGGTGGTAAATTCGGCGGCGGCGGATATAAAGTATCAGGAGGTTTGCACGGAGTAGGTGCATCTGTTGTAAATGCGCTTTCGATTGAAACAGACGTGCAAGTACACCGTGACGGACACATCCATGAAATTAAATTTGAACGTGGCAGAACAATCCAGCCGCTTACCATCATTGGTGATACGGACCATAATGGTACTACTACCCGTTTTAAAGCAGATCCAACCATTTTTAAAGAAACCACTGTTTATGAATATGACATTCTAGCACACCGTATCCGCGAATTAGCTTATTTAAACCGCGGTATTACGATTATAATTATGGATGAGCGAAATGAAGAAATTCGTAAAGATGTCTATCACTATGAAGGTGGTATTAAATCTTATGTAGAACAGCTTAATGAAAATAAAGAGCCATTGCATGAAGCGATTGATTTAAAAGGCGAAAAAGATGGAATTTCCATTGAAATTGCCATGCAGTATAATTCAGGTTTTGCCTCTACTATTTTGTCATTCGCAAATAATATCAATACGTATGAGGGTGGGACTCATGAATCGGGCTTTAAAACAGCGTTGACACGTGTGATCAATGACTATGCCCGAAAGAATAACCTGCTTAAGGATTCTGATGCCAATTTATCCGGAGAAGACGTACGTGAAGGTCTTGTAGCAATTGTCTCTATAAAGCATCCAGACCCACAATTTGAAGGTCAAACAAAAACAAAGCTTGGTAATTCAGAGGTTAGTTCTATTACGAATTCTCTGTTCTCCGAACGTTTTGAACGCTTTTTATTAGAAAACCCAACAGTTGCTAGAACAATAGTCGATAAAGGTTTAATTGCATCACGTGCACGTGTTGCAGCGAAGAAAGCTAGAGAGATGACACGTCGTAAATCTGCGTTAGAGATTTCAAGTTTGCCAGGGAAGTTGGCTGATTGTTCTTCTCGCCATCCTGAAGAGTGTGAAGTATACATCGTTGAAGGTGACTCTGCCGGCGGTTCAGCGAAGTCAGGGCGTGACCGTCACTTCCAAGCTATCCTTCCACTTCGCGGTAAAATCTTAAATGTCGAAAAAGCACGTCTAGATCGCATTTTGTCGAATGAAGAGATCCGTGCCATGATCACAGCTGTCGGTACAGGTATCGGTGAAGAGTTTAATTTAGAGAAGGCTCGTTATCATAAAATCGTTATCATGACGGATGCCGATGTCGATGGCGCTCATATACGAACGTTATTATTGACATTCTTCTTCCGTTTTATGCGGCCTTTAATCGAAGCAGGCTATGTGTACATTGCACAGCCGCCGCTATTCAAAATACAGCAAGGTAAGCATGTCGAATATTGCTATAGCGATAAAGAATTACAGGAAATTTTAGAGCGTTTACCAAGCCAACCAAAGCCTGGTATCCAACGTTATAAAGGTCTTGGTGAAATGGATGCGGAGCAATTGTGGGATACTACAATGGACCCGGATAATCGTGTTTTATTGCAAGTCGAATTGGACGATGCGATTGAAGCAGATCGTACTTTTGAGCAATTAATGGGCGATAATGTAGAACCAAGACGCCAATTTATTCATGAAAATGCTGTTTATGTAGAAAACTTAGATATTTAGTTCCTTTTGAAGGGGGTTCCACACTTTGGCTGAAACAAATAACTCTGGCGTTAAAGGAGTTAATATAACAAAAACAATCAAAACCTCATTTTTAGATTATGCGATGAGTGTAATTGTTTCCCGGGCATTGCCTGATGTTCGAGATGGCCTAAAACCAGTTCAACGGCGTATTCTATATGGAATGCAGGAATTGGGAAGTACTTCGGATAAGCCATATAAGAAGTCAGCTCGTATAGTAGGGGATGTAATGGGGAAATACCATCCACATGGTGACTCTTCTATTTACGAAGCAATGGTCCGCATGGCCCAGGATTTTAGCTACCGGTATATGCTTGTTGACGGCCACGGTAACTTTGGTTCTGTCGATGGAGATGGGGCTGCGGCGATGCGATATACGGAATCCCGCATGTCTAAAATCGCCATGGAAATGCTTAGAGATATCAATAAAGATACAATTGATTATACAAACAACTATGACGGCAATGAAAAAGAGCCGGTTGTATTGCCTGCTCGCTATCCAAACCTGCTAGTGAATGGGGCTTCAGGGATCGCTGTTGGTATGGCTACAAATATTCCCCCACACCAATTGGGTGAAGTAATTGACGGCGTTTTGGCTATTTCTGATAATCCAGCCATTACAACGGAAGAGTTGATGGAGATTATTCCAGGTCCTGATTTCCCTACTGGTGGTTTGATTTTGGGTAGAAGCGGCATTCGCCGTGCATATGAAACAGGGCGCGGTTCAATTGTCATTCGTTCACGCGTGGAAATTGAAACAAAGTCTAGCGGAAAAGAAGTTATCGTAATTAATGAACTTCCTTACCAAGTCAATAAAGCCCGCTTAATTGAAAAAATTGCAGAATTAGTACGAGATAAACGGATTGATGGCATTACCAACATTCGCGATGAATCAGATCGAAATGGTATGAGGGTTACCATTGATGTACGAAAAGATGCCAATGCAAATGTAGTCCTAAACAATTTATATAAACAAACTGCTATGCAAACTAGCTTCGGTATTAACATGTTGGCTCTTGTTGGTGGGCAGCCAAAAGTTTTAAGCTTAAAAGAAGCTTTATTCCATTACTTGGAACATCAAAAGATCGTTATTACGAGACGAACTAAATTTGAATTAAGCAAAGCTGAAAAACGTGCTCACATTTTAGAAGGTTTGCGTATTGCTCTTGATCATATCGATGAGATTATTAGTTTGATTAGAGCGTCTCAAACAGCTGAAGATGCGAAAAATGGCTTAATGGAACGCTTTAATTTGAGTGAACGCCAATCTCAAGCTATTTTAGATATGCGCTTGCAACGTTTGACAGGTTTGGAGCGGGATAAGATTGAAGCAGAGTACCAAGAATTGCTTCAATTAATTCAAGAGCTCAAAGATATTTTGGCAGATGAATCAAAAATAAGAAAAATTATTCATGATGAGCTTCTTGAGATTAAAGAACGCTTCAATGATGCTCGTCGTACAGATATTACAGCGGGTGGCATGGAAATGATTGAGGACGAAGATTTAATTCCTCGTGAAAACTCAGTTATTACCCTTACACATAATGGGTATATTAAACGCCTACCAGCTAACACATATAGAAGTCAACGCCGAGGCGGCAGAGGCGTACAAGGTATGGGAACGCATGAAGATGACTTTGTAGAACATCTTCTATACACATCAACACATGACACCATTCTTTTCTTTACTTCAAAAGGGAAGGTATTTAAAGCAAAAGGTTATGAAATCCCTGAGTTTGGTCGTACAGCAAAAGGGCTTCCTATTGTTAACTTACTGAATGTAGATAAGGGTGAAAAGGTAACGGCTGTCATTCGTGTAGCTTCATACGAAGAAGATGCTTACTTTATCTTTACCACACGTACTGGAGTGGCGAAACGTACACCGCTATCCAACTTTGCGAATATAAGAACAAACGGTTTAATTGCAATTTCCTTAAAAGAAGACGATGAACTGATATCAGTCCGACTTACAAATGGACAACAAGAAATCATTATTGGTACTCATACAGGTATGCTCGTTCGCTTTAATGAAAATGATATTCGGTCAATGGGCCGTACCGCTACGGGCGTACGTGGCATTCGTTTAAGAGACGATGACTATGTAGTAGGTATGGAGATTATTGAACCAAATCAAGAAATCCTCGTTGTTACTGAAAAAGGTTATGGAAAACGTACACCTGAAGTAGAGTATCGCTTACAAAACCGAGGAGGCATTGGTATCAAAACATGCCAAATCACTGATAAGAACGGTCCTCTTGTTGCTGTTAAGGCAGTTGATGGATCAGAAGATGTTATGCTTATCACAGTAAATGGTATGCTGATACGGATGGATATTGAGGATATCTCGGTTACTGGTCGTAGCACACAAGGTGTTCGTTTAATCCGCCTAGCGGAAGATGAACATGTAGCAACAGTGGCGAAAGTTAAGAAAGAAGAAGCAATTGAAGCAGAGGTAATCAGCGAAGAGGAAGAAAATACTGATTCAACTGAATCTCCTGCTGATGACACAATAGAATAAGAGAAAAAGGTCCCAGAAATAATCTGGGGCTTTTTTTATGGAAAATTATAAAAAAGTTTACCTTGGACAAAAAAATTGAGATAAAATAACTATAGATTCAATTTCTTCATAAGAAACGGGAGAGAAACTCATTTGAATGCAAGGGGGTTTACAAGTGGATTACCAATTAGTTAAGTTGTCTGATCTACAGTTAGGCGCTATGGTTGCTAAAGATATTATGGCTAACACACAATATCCTATTCTGTACAAAAATACAAAGATTACAGGAGAACACTTTCCAGTATTAAAGGCTTTTCAGATTGAAAAGATACCTATCGTTGATATAAAAGAAGCAGATAAAGCACAGCAAGTTCAAAGTGTGTCATCATCCATTGAAACCATAAAAGAAACGTTTAAAAATTCCTTTGAAAGAAAATACAATGAATCAGTAGCAAAATTTAAACAGGAATTTTTAAATTGGGATGCTGGTAGCAATGTAAATATTTCAAAAGTTCGTGAAAGCATATTGCCATTAATTGATGAAGTATTGTTGAATAAAGAAAAGATATTTATCCTAAATGAATATTCGACAACAAAGGACTATTTTTACCATCATTCAATTGCAATCAGTTTAATTAGTGCGGTTATTGCTCAAAAAATGAATTACTCTAAAGGAGATATCACACAAATAGCAATTGCAGCGGCAGTAGCGGATGCTGGTATGGCAAAAATTAATAAAAAAATTCGTGAAAAGAATGGTCCACTGTCAGAATATGAGTTTAAGGAAATTCAAGAGCACCCATATTACAGTCTTCAGATGGTAAATCATATATCTACCTTAAAGAAAGAAATGAAACTAGCGATCTACCAACATCATGAGAGGTTAGATGGCAGCGGCTATCCAAAAGGAGAAAAAGGTAGTAAGGTGTTAATTCACTCCCATATCATTGCGGTTGCAGATGTTTTCCATGCAATGACATGTGAAAGAATTTACCGTTCCAAAGAATCTCCATTCAAAGTGTTAGAAATGATCCGAGAAAATGACTTTGGAAAGTTTAATATAGAAGTTGTACAGGCTCTTAATACTTGTGTAGCAAACCTTTCTCTTGGCACAAGTGTAGAATTATCAAATGGTGAAGAAGGGACCATTATCTTTGCTAATAAAACGTCACCAGTAAGGCCTGTCATTAAGTTGCATGAAACAGAACAAATTATTGATCTATCTAAAAATAGAAATATATATATTGAACGTTTAATTTTAAATAATTAATGAATCTAATTAAATAAACATAGCTATTGAAAAACATAGAACTGCAGTTAAACTATACTAAGTTTGATTGCAGTTCTTTTTGTATGGCCATGTCTATAAAACACTTGTCTAAATCCAATTCTTTAGATCGAGTTACACATTCTTACTCAGTGAACAGAGATATTAATTACCTTTTTTAAAAAAGAGTTGACTTTGATATCTATTTGGCGTATTCTATTTAAGTTGCCTCTAAAAAGCAATGAATTATATTAAAAAAATAATTCTAAAAAAGCGTTGACAATCTTTTAATAGTATTATATACTAATTAAGTCGTTAAGATGACGACGC
>NZ_JCAXDQ010000005.1:0-187491 GCF_059759115.1 Rummeliibacillus sp. GQ308
GTTGTTAGTAAGTTTAAATGATTAACATCTTGCTTGTTCAGTTTTCAAGGTTCATATAATGGAGCGGGTGAGGAGAATCGAACTCCCGACAACAGCTTGGAAGGCTGTGGTTTTACCACTAAACTACACCCGCGTAGTTAATATATTTTTGAATAAATGGTGCGCCCAGCAGAAGTCGAATCCACAACCTTCTGATCCGTAGTCAGACGCTCTATCCAATTGAGCTATGGGCGCATATATAATTTTTGGTGCGATCGAGAGGACTTGAACCTCCACCGAGTTGCCCCGACTAGGCCCTCAACCTAGCGCGTCTGCCATTCCGCCACGACCGCATTTCAACTTAACGAACAATAACTATTTTAGCATGTTCAACTTAATGTGTCAAGAAGAAAAATGGTGAGTCATGTAGGATTCGAACCTACGACCCTCTGATTAAAAGTCAGATGCTCTACCAACTGAGCTAATGACTCGTAGCTATTAATAAGAATGGCTGGGGTACCTGGATTCGAACCAGGGCATGACGGAATCAAAATCCGTTGCCTTACCGCTTGGCTATACCCCATTCATAATGGCGGTCCGGACGGGACTCGAACCCGCGACCTCCTGCGTGACAGGCAGGCATTCTAACCAGCTGAACTACCGGACCGTTATGAAAATGACCCCTACGGGATTCGAACCCGTGTTACCGCCGTGAAAGGGCGGTGTCTTAACCGCTTGACCAAGGGGCCATGGCTCCGAAGGCAGGACTCGAACCTGCGACCCTCTGATTAACAGTCAGATGCTGCTACCAACTGAGCTACTTCGGAAAAGTATTATTCTGTCGTGTCAGCGTGTTATCACCCTGTCGACTTTTATAAGTATAAGGGGTTGTCCATAAAACGTCAACCCTTATTTCAAAAAAAGTTTAATTAATTATCTTTAGCTTCCCTAAACACTTGCCGCATCTATATCGATCTGTGTTCATACGTATCTTACGGCTATACCTTAACCCGCATTCTGTGCATACATAGATATATTGAGCACGCTTTACCGGTCTCTTCTTTTGTTCTAAATTCGAACAAAATCGAGGAGCATTTGTTTCTTTTAAAAGTGTCCGAAAATCTGCATCACGATGTTTATATCCCTTTCCTTCTATATGAAGATGATAATGGCATAACTCATGACGGATGATTCCTTCTACTTCTTTCAAACCAAATTGCACATAAGCTTTCGGGTTAACCTCTATATCATGAGATTTAAGCAAATAGCGTCCACCTGTTGTTCGGAGGCGAGAATTAAAATATGCCCGATGGCGAAATGGTTTATGAAATACTTCTTTGGAGATTTGGCAGACGAGCTCTTGTAGTTCGCAATCTGTCATATTATGTCCCTCCTTATAAATAAGTATACTCTCGTTTTGAATATTGTTTTTTTTATTTACGCAAGAAAAAACAAAGAGACTAGCGGTGGAAGCTAAGATTTTAAATGGACAGATGGCTGTACTTGCCTCATAACAAACCACCGCTAATTTTCTTTGCCTCTTTAAATATAAAAACTAATTATTATTGATTAGGTGGAAGCATTGTTAGAGCAATTCTACCTTTATCCTTCTCTACATTGTCTACCCAAACAGTGACAATGTCCCCCAATGAAACTACGTCTAATGGATGTTTAACAAAACCTTTTTTCAGCTTTGAGATATGGACAAGTCCATCTTGCTTTACGCCAATGTCGACAAACGCTCCAAAGTCGACTACATTGCGGACTGTTCCTTGAAGTTCCATTCCTGGCTGTAAATCCTCCATTTTTAAAACATCTTTTTTAAGCAAGGGCTGTGGAAAAGCATCCCGCGGATCCCGAGAAGGTTTCATTAATGAATCAATCACATCTTTCAATGTAACTTCGCCAATCTCCCATTCTTTACTTAGCTCTTTTATATTTAAATTTGCAATTGCTTGTTCTGCCTCTGCCGTGCCTATTTGTTTTTTATCTAACCCTACCGCTTCTAATATGCGGTTTGCTAAATCATAGCTCTCTGGATGTATAGCAGTTGAATCTAATGGATTCTTTGCATTTGGGATTCTTAAAAATCCAATAGCTTGTTCATAAGTCTTAGCACCAAGTCGAGGTATTTTCTTTAACTGCGTGCGAGCAGTAAACTTTCCTTGTTCTCCTCTTGTTTTGACAATATTTTCTGCTACTGTTTTTGATAGGCCTGAAACATATTGAAGCAATGATGAAGAAGCTGTATTCACATCTACCCCCACTTGGTTTACTGCTGTTTCTACAATAAAGGTGAGTTGTTCTGCAAGTTTCTTTTGAGATACATCGTGTTGGTATTGGCCAACACCTACAGCTTTTGGTTCGATTTTCACCAACTCAGCTAGTGGGTCTTGCAATCGCCTTGCAATAGAGACAGCACTCCGCTGTTCTACCTGTAAATCCGGGAATTCCTCTCTAGCAATTGGCGAGGCAGAGTAAACACTTGCACCTGCTTCATTAACGATTACATAAGCTGCACTCGCATTGGATTCATTCAAACATTCCGAAACAAATTGTTCTGTCTCTCTGGATGCAGTACCGTTCCCTATCGCAATAATAGAAATAGGATAGCGATTCAACAAATCATTAAATATAGATTTGGATTTGTTAATGTCTGCTTTTGCTGTATGTGGATAAATAACCGATATCTCAAGCATTTTACCAGTATCATCAACTACAGCTAATTTACAGCCCGTCCTATACGCAGGGTCTACGCCTAAAACATACTTTCCTTTCATTGGAGGCTGCAATAGAAGATTTCTGAGATTTTCAGAAAAAATATGGATAGCCTGTGTTTCGGCTTTATCTGTCAATTCATTGCGTATCTCACGCTCAATTGATGGCTGGATTAATCGTTTATATGCATCCTCTATAGCCACTTCAACTAGTTTGGAAGAAGGTGATGATGTGGATACAATCCATTTTTTTCGCATGAATTGATAGATAGATTCAGTCGGCACTTCAATGCCAATCTTTAATATATCTTCTTTTTCTCCACGATTAATAGCTAAAATTCGGTGAGGAACAATTTTATTTACAGGTTCTTGATAGTCGTAATACATTTCAAATACTCTTTTTTCATCGAGTTCTTTAGCTTTCACAGTTGATTGAATGACTCCCTGTTTCCAAGAAATCTGACGAATGCTTTCTCTTATTGCTGCATCATCAGCAAATCTCTCAGCTAAAATGTCACTCGCTCCCTGCAAGGCCTCTTCAACACTTTCTACATTTTCATTAATAAAAGGCAGAGCTAGGGTTTCTACTTCTGTTTGGTTAAATTGCAATAGGCTATCAGCCAATGGTTCAAGTCCTTTATCCTTTGCAATCGTTGCTTTTGTTCTTCTTTTTTGTTTGTATGGTCGGTATAAATCTTCTACACGTTTCAAAACAGTAGCTTCATTAATATCTTTTGTAAGTTCTTCAGTTAACTTCCCTTGTTCTTCGATAATACGCAGAACCTCTTGTTTACGTTGCTCTAGCTGCATTACATAATGATAGCGATCTTCAATCGCTTTAATTTGGACTTCATCTAGTGATCCAGTAGCTTCTTTTCGATAGCGAGCTATAAAGGGTACAGTATTTGATGCTTCTAACAATTGAATTACTTGGTCTACTTGTTGTGTGCGAATGCCGATTTCTTTCGCAATAAGCTGATGCATTTTTTGAGTGTCCATTTATTCACTATCCTTCCTTTGACTTCCCTATTTTAACATAGAGTAGCCATTGCTTATTCGCAACAAAAAAGAACAGTTCAACAAAAGTTGAACTGTTCTTCTTTTAAATACCACCTGACGCAACAATAATTTGTTGCAGTTTCTTGATAGCTTTACGCTGCAATCTTGAGACATGCATTTGGGATATACCCAGCATCTCCCCAGCTTCTTTCTGGCTAAGCTGTTGAAGGTATGTAAGCTGAATAATTTGACGTTCTCTCTCTGACAATTCCTTCATTGCGTTTTCCACAATAATACGGCGGTTTGTCTTTTCGTATTCATCATCCTGCTTCCCTACTATATCAAATAACGTTGCAGTGCTACCATCGCCATCAGAATCAATAGGTCTGTCCATTGAAAGTGCTTGATAACTTTGGCTCATTTCCATCGCTTCCAACACTTCATCTTCTTCTACTTCAAGATATTCTGCAATTTCTGCAACTTGGGGTGAACGTTGCGTTTCGGTTGTTAAAAACTCAACAGCTGCTTTAATTTTGGGGCCAAGTTCTTTAATACGCCTTGGCACATGGACATCCCATGTTTTATCTCTCAAGTAGCGTTTGATTTCACCGATAATCGTCGGTACCGCAAAAGCCTCAAAACTACGACCAAAGGAAGAATCAAACCTTCTAATAGCACCAAGCAGGCCTAACATGCCGACTTGTACTATGTCATCATGGTAAGAGCGCCCATTAGAATACTTTCTTGCGATGGATTCAACCAAGTATTGATAATGCAAAACTAAATTAGTTTGCGCCTCGTCGTCTTCAGTTTGTTGAAAACGCTGGATCCATTCTAATACTTGCTCTTTTGATGCCGAACTAGAAGGAGATTGTTTCCGCATGGTCATTCACCTGCTCTCGTGATACAAATTTTGTCATGAAAACAGTCACGCCATTGTCGTTGAGTACTTTCACTTCATCCATAAGGCTTTCAATAAGGTATAGACCTAATCCTCCTTCACGAATAAATTGTACATCTTCTTCTTCGTGATAAGGACCGACCTTTTCTTTTACCTCTTCGAATTTAAAACTGCGTCCATAGTCGGCCACCATGATTTCCATTTTGTCCTTATACAAGGCACAGCCGATTACAACTTCTCCATCTTCTTTGTCTGCATATGCGTGCTGAATCGCATTGGTGATTGCTTCACTCGCTGCAATTTTCACATCTTCAATATCATCATATGAAAAACCTACACGGTTCGCCAATCCTGAAATAGCAAGTCGAGCAACACCAACATATTGCGTTTTAGCAGGAACGCGCATCTCCATATAATCAAATTCTCTCATTGTTTGAAATCACCTTCCTAACTTCGATGTTCATAATATCCGTTAAACCTGTGATGTCAAATAAGCGTTTTAGGCGTTCAGATAGGCAAGTAAGTACGATATCTCCACCATTTGCTACAACGCTTTTATAAAAAGCAACGATAACACTTAAACCTGTGCTATCCATATAATTTACATTTGAAAAGTTCAATTCTACTTGAGTGCCTTCTGATATAGAAATACCATCCAATTGCTCTCTTAAAACAGGAGCAGTATAAGCATCTATTTCTCCTTGAAGAATTGCTTGAACCTTTCCTGTTTCTTCTACTACGTCTAATTTAAAGTCCATCTCTATCCCTCCTGTATTGTTCTCTATAAAAATGCATAAAAAACCGATGCATTAACTAAAATACTACAAGTTATTGTTCCTGTTTGAAAGTATGTATATCATTTATTGCTTTCAATTTTTAGACCAACATATATGAAATACCCGCACTATATAAGGGTTAAACCTAAAAATAAAACTTTTTTTATTTTTTTTATTCTTCTTTGTTGATTGATAACCATTTTTTAATTTTCACGGTTGTTCCTATAGTAAGTTGTGAATCTAACTGAAACTCGTCCATGATTCTTTTTACACCAGGCAGCCCAAACCCAATGCCTTTTGTTGTGGCCAAATCCTTTTGTAACAATTCATCGATTTGTGGAATACCTGGTCCATTATCCGATGCTATTACATAAATGCCAACTGATTTTTCCTGTATTAATTTTTTCACTTCAATCTTCCCACTCTCTGCATATAAGTGAATGTTTCTGGCTAATTCACTAATCGCTGTAGCAATAAGTGCTTGGTCAATAATATCGAATCCAATCGACTTAGCTTCCTTGCGGCCAAGCTGCCGTGCAGTGACAATATCCCACTCCGTTAAAATATCTATCGAAGAACCTTCCATGAGCGCCTACCTCCAAATCCTTATTTAATAACAATCTGTTTAATATCTGATGAAGATTTTCCCTTTTTCACACACACAAATCAGTCATCATATAAAAATATGATGATTAGGGACTTAATAGTTTATACGTTAAATAAACTGAAAATATTTAATTTTTCTATAATGGATTCTTTTTCTAATTGTATAATATAGTTACAAATATTACACTCCATTTTTTGAATATTCATTGTAAATAAGTTGTAAAGATACAAAGAAAAACACCAGATGACTAGCATCTGGTGTTTCAATATGTATGCTTAAAATTTTAATAGCCCTAAACTTATTTCCAAAGCTTCTTCTACCTTTACCATTAAAGGACCATCTAGCTGCGTGATTTTATCTGTTAATCGTGATTTATCGATCGTCCGCAATTGTTCCAACAAAATAACCGAATCCCGTTCAAATCCATATTTCTTAGCGTCAATTTCCACATGAGTTGGGAGTTTTGCCTTTTGAATTTGAGCTGTAATTGCTGCGATAATAACAGTTGGACTAAATCGATTTCCGATATCATTTTGAATAACCAGTACGGGTCTGGTGCCACCTTGCTCAGACCCGACTACTGGTGATAAATCTGCAAAAAAAACGTCTCCACGTTTTACGTTCAAGTTTTCATCCTCCGCTTACGAGTCGCTCCACCATATGTTCCGCTTCATACTCAACATGTAAGCATTCACTACATATAGATAAGTTAATCTGTGACATTTCTACATATCCTTTAACCATTGCTTCTCGCATGTGATTTTTTTGTTTCGTATGAATAGATCTTTTTGTCGGAATATATACTAAATCATTTGCATCTTTTAATACTATTTGTCTATATGCTTGTTCTATACTTTCAGAAACCAATCGTTCTGGCATCTGAATCAGAACGTTTTCGAGTCCTTTGTGGTTCACAGCCAACACCTCCAGAAACAAATCGCCAATATGTTCTCAACTATCATAATCCTAACATTAAAATATAATATTGAAAAGACAATATCAGTAAGCATTTGACATTATCGCGGTTTTTTTTCTGAATTTGTCGACTACTAGGAAACTCTGTTGCTCTTTATCGCTATTTATATTTCACTTCAAGTTGGCGCGAGCCAGAAAAAATGATTATTGCTCTTTATATACCCGCGGAACCCGCTCTGAAATCATACATGGTATTTCATAGACGATTGTATGAAGACGCTCTGCCCACTCTTGTATATGAATTTCATTTCCATGTTGTTCGCCAATTAGTGTCACTTTCTCACCAATCTCATACTTTTTAGGCAGGCGCACCATACATTGATCCATACAGATCCTTCCTACAATTGGTACCCTTTTACCCTCTATTAAAACTTCTTGACCAGAAAGACAACGCAGCAAACCATCGGCATAGCCTATTGGCAATGTACCAATCCACTCGTCTTCTTTTGCTATATATGTACCTCCATAGCCGACTCTGTCGCCCTTTTGAATTTTCTTCACATGTACTAATTCACTTTCTAATGCGAGCGCTTCTTTTAAAGGGTATGGAAGATTTTCTTCAATATAAGTAGATGGTGCAAGTCCGTACATAGAAATCCCAAAACGCACAGCATCGAATTGGGCACTTTCTTTAACTAATGCAGCAGCTGTATTTGCAGCATGCACTATGCGTGGTTTTTCAGGTAAGCTGGCAATCATCTTTTGGAATATCGCCAATTGCATTTCGTACTGCTCTTGATTCTCTTCATCCGCTGTAGCAAAATGTGTGAAAATACCATCCACTTCTATATTATTAACCATTTTGGCCGCATCATATACAGCCTGTAATTCTTTTTCTTGGCGCACACCAATACGATTCATCCCGCTATCAACTTTTATATGAACCTTAAGCGGCTTTTCGAAATCTTTGGCTAATGGAGCCACTTTGCGTACCCAATCCTCTGAAAAAACAGTTAGGATAATGGCTTCTTTTGCTGCGATAGGCGCAAAAACAATTGGAGAAGCACCTAAAATCATGATTGGAGTGTGCGGTATTTCCTGCCGTAAATGCAATGCTTCTTCAGGGGTGGCTACTGCTAAAATAGTAGCACCTGCTTTTAGTGCCTCTTTGGCCACCTGTACATCGCCATGTCCGTAAGCATTTGCTTTTACTACTGCGATAACAGAGACATCTGAATGTAAATGCTTACGCAAGTTTACAATATTATGGCGAATAGCTGATAAATCAATAATTGCCTTAGTAGGTCGAAATATTTCATTTCCTTGCATGTCTATACCCTCTTATTAGTTTTTATCTATTATCGTCCCAACCAAGGATTTGGTCAAACATAATGATGTAATAATATAGCTCATCGTTCATGATAAGAAGATTGATTTCTGCAACAAAAAGGGACTATCACTCAGTAAGAAATTCTACAATCTTACTGAGCGATACTTCCCTTACTATTTCATTTCTCCATTTACCATTGAGGATGCTACTTCTACTAACTCCGTCTTACTTAGATCGTTTGAGGCGATAAAGTATGATACGCCATCTGCTTCCCAGCTAATAGAGTTGTCCGTGATCGCTCCTACAGTAAATCCTAGATCAGCAGGGTCTCCCGGAGAGAATACTGGAATATACAGTTGTTCCGCTCTAGTTGTTTTTTCTTGAATAATAGTGAAGCTCTTATCTCCCTCGAATGATAAAATTTTACGAGTACCAGCAGTTGTGTTCATTGATTTTTCATCAGTTAATTTTAAATTCCAATCTACTACCGGATAGTGCGTTTCGAAATCTGTATTGGTAGCTTCTTCACCAGAGGCATCTGCATCTGCTGAAGTTGCCACTTTTTCACCGTTTTCATCAGCTGTGCTTTCTTCATTAGAAGCATTATCTTCCGCAGCCTCTTCTTGAGCTGTTTCGCCTGCTGCTTCCTCTTCATTTACAGCTGCTTTGTCATCTGTTCCTTCTGTTTTTCCTTCTGTATTACCTTCTTTATTTTCCTCTGCAGTAGCTTCTCCGTCTGCATCTTTAGCTGCATCTTCTGCGGCTTTCTCATCTACATTAGCTTTATCTTTGTTCGCCTCATCTGAGTCGCTAGGTTTTGTGAAATCTTGCAAGTCATAATCCCCAGCTTTTTTAGCAACGCCTAACGTGATTTTTTTGAAGGTGATTTTGATTTGCTCTTCACTTGCTTCGTTTAACACAACTACTTTCGTAGGTAGCAAGGTCTTTTTATTAATGTAGACCTGTTGTGTTGGCAACATCTTCGAATGTGTATTACGTGTCTTCGCTTTAAAGATGTATGAATCCTTTGTTTCTTTCATAGTAGCCTGTGAATCAGAGGCTAAATCTTTCGCCAAAGAATTGATTAAGTAGCCCTGGCTGTTTTGCTTTGGCCAATCACTTTGGAACTTGTACGTCTTTTTCATCGAAGGCGTAACTACAAACACTCCTTCTTCATTGCGGATAATCATTTGAGATGTTTCTTGTCCTTCTTCTGAAACAGCTACACGGTAAAATTCTGGCTTCGTATGCCATACATCAACGTTATACTTTTTAGTATCACCTGTTGTTTTAATTTCCATATTTGCTTTGACTTCATAGCCCTTTGAATCCGCCCATTTCTTGCTTGTCTTTTTGACAATATCCTCCTTTGAATCTGATCCACATGCTGCTAACATCAATACTGCTGCGAAACAAAGCAATCCTAGTGTGAGAAGTTTTCGCAAAACCCCATCCTTTCTCATTTTCCATAAGACATCCTATGAACGAGCTCTACGTTTTATGCAAGCAGTACAACTTGAGCGGCCGCATACTCCTTTGAATGCGTAATACTTACAAAGCCTTGGACAATTTCTTGTTTAAAATATAATATCGGCTGGCCTTTGTCGTTTGGCAAAATTTCAATATCCTGCAATGAACACTCCTTTCCAATTCCTGTGCCGTTTGCCTTTGAATATGCTTCTTTAGCTGAAAACCTGCCTGCAAGAAATTCTAGTTGGCGTCTTGTTTTTAACTGATTGAAAATCGCTAATTCATTTTTTGTGAGGATTCTTTCTTTGAAATGTGGATTGAGATCATTCGCTTTCATTATTCGAGAGATTTCTACTATATCTAGTCCTATTCCTTTGATCAACTTGGTTTCTCCTTTCATTCAGCCATTAAAACAATGTATAATAATCATATTAAAGTTGAGGTGAATACATGTTTAATCGGACAGAAAAACTTTCACAATACATATTATTATATCCGGTGATTTCGATAATAATAGGTATTAATATCGCAGTCTATTTAATTGGGCTCATTCCTCCGTTAGGCCTCAATATTGTTATTAAAGGCGCAGCAGCAAATTATTTAATTGCTGATGGCGAATATTGGCGGCTGCTCACTTCTATGTTTATCCACGGAGGATTTTTCCACTTGCTCTTTAATATGTTTTCATTGTACGTTTTCGGTCCTGAGTTAGAGCGTCTTGCCGGAAAACTCCGATTCTTCACTATTTATTTTGTATCTGGTTTCATGGGGAATGTCGTTTCGTATTTAATCCAGCCAGCAAATTATGTGAGCTATGGGGCAAGCGGTGCGGTTTTTGGTTTGTTCGGCGCCTTTTTGGCATTGGTGTACTATACGCGAAAGACCATGCCGCAGCTTAAACAAATAATTATGCCGATTGTTGTGATCTCTGTTATTATGACTTTCTTGCAGCCCAATGTGAACGCAACTGCACATATTGCAGGATTAGTGACTGGATTGATTATCGGGTTATTTGACTTTCATCCCAAGCGTGTCCTTCGCTGGATTAAAAAAAATTAATATACATAAAAGCTGGTGAGGTTTCTAAGAAACTCTACCAGCTTTTTGTATGTTCACTTTCTCTGTCATTCGGCTTATACCATTCAAAAATATCTTTTACTCTCTCATCATCAAAATGTCTAACCTTCGCATGACTTCCTGTCTTTCCTGACATCATCACAACTTTAGCAGAAGCGACATGCTTTTGTTTCGCATAGTAGCTTTGGGACATCGTGAGAGATTGAATTCTCTTTTTCCACACAACAAGCGTTGTTCGGCTAAGTCCTCTTTCAACAATCGTAAGCTGCTGGGAGGTAATGTTAAACCCTGCAGTGCGATATTGCCAATACCCTAGCAACACAGCAATCGGTATTAAAATTAAAGACCATGCCCCGTAAGGAAAGAGGAAGAAACATAAAGCTGCTGCAAGCGGGATAGACCAATAAAGATGGATTTTTATATAACGAAATAAAGCTCTTTGTGGTGCTTTTATTAATTGAGGCTCCGTCCAAATACCATTCGGGAAAATTTCTCGTAAGATGAAAAAGCTATTTTTCTTTTTAATGAGTGGAAGCAGAACAATTTTCTTTTCATTTTTCTCACCAGAACTTCCAGCACTCTCAATAACAATCGAGACATATCCGAACAACTGTCTAAACGGCGACTCCACAATGCGAACCCCTTGTATCCTATTCAAAGGAATAGTGAGTCTTTTTTTCTCTAGTAACCCTTTCGACACGAAGAGCCGCTGCTCCTCTTTCTCTATACGAAAGCCAAAATTATTGATAAACGTAATGGCAACAGATAGCATCCATGATACAAATAAAATGAGAAGCGTTATAACACAAATAAGTACGAAACCAAATTTTATATAGTTTTTCACTTCTCCATATATTTGATCATACGGAATCCAATCGTTTAATTGTGATAGCACAGCAGCCAAACCTGAAAATACAACACCAATACTGCTAGATGTTGTGGCCAGCACCAACAGATCTTTTTGGGACATTTGATGAACCAATGTACGGGTCGGTATCTGTTCTTCCTTATCATCCTTCGCAAGGATAGGTGTGTCATTTTCTGATGCCTTTTCAAAATGATGGTGTTCTTTTGCTCGCTTCACTTGCGCCTCAATCAGATCAGCTTGACTTCTAGTGATAGCAGTCAGATCTGCTTCCGCCTCTCCGCTATCGGCCGCTGTTTCAATCTTTACTTTTACTAGCCCAAATAGACGATGTAGTAAGCTTTCTTTATAATTTAGGCTCTGTATTCGTTCTAGAGGGATATAGCGCTTCTTTTTTACGAATAAGCCATATTCTATTCTCAATTCTTCCTCTTCAAACCAATAAACAAACTTCTTCCACTTTATAAAAGAGAAAATCAAAATAAGGACTAATAGCAACAAGATACCTGAAAACAGCAAAAGGGTAACCATAAATTTTGGACTGCCCGGACTAAATGAATAGCGAAATCCATTGCCGACCAAGATTACAACCCCTGGAATCACCAAGCCTTTTAAGGTTTGAAGAAAACCAATTAGAATAGTAATGGGATGGAGATGATTCATTTTATTAGACATCGTCTTCTGCCACCCTTGCCAATTCTGAAATACTCGCTCGCAATCCATCTGCTTCCTCTACCGTTAAAGCAGGGATGGTATGTATAGTGGCAGCTGTGGAAATAGAAATGCTCGCCAAATGGTAATGCTTTAATATGGGACCCTGAGAAGAGTCAACATGCTGCACACGCACCATGGGAATCAATGTGCGCTTGACAATAAAAAGGCCGTGTTGAATTTCAATCTCTTGTTCTCTCACTTCATATCGCCAATGATCCCAGCGAATGTTTGGAAATAAATACATATTTAAAAAACTATAGATAATAACGACTGCAATGCTTACTGCATAGATCCAGTACGGACCCTCAAAATAATAAGTGAGTGCGCATGCAATGAGAGCGATTACTAATACACTGAGACTTTCAATCGCCGCATGTATACGCCAAACCGTTAACCCCTTCTTAGATAGTTGATATTTAGGCTGCAATCTTAGAACACTTCCCTTCTTTTAATCTTCGCGCTTTTTACCTACTTCTACTATACGGTATGATAGTTGCTTTTGTTTCATAAAAAAAACATCTTGCTTCGACTGCTCGAAACAAGATGTTTTGTATATTAGTCTTCGCTACGACGAGGTTGGCGACGTCCGCTATCACGGCGTCCACCTTCACGACGGCTACTGCTGCGATCGCTGCGGCGACCGCTGCCGCTGCGTTCTCCACGTTCACCGCGAGAGCTACCGTTTCTATTGCCACGGTAATTGCCACGACCTTGACTACGACCTCCACCATTACTGTTGCCGCGAGAAGATGTGCGACGCATAGGTAATGGACGTTCTTCAGTAATTTTGATTGGTGTATCATCAGGTTCTTTTGTTAGAGATTTCAAAGCAGCAGCTACTAAATCAACTGCATCATGTGTAGTCAACAGTTCTTCTGCCATCGCTCTATAATCACTTAGATGATTTTTCTCTACTAGTTCTTTTAATTGCTCTACTGCAAGAGCTTGTTGGCCAACCAACGCTTCATCAGCAGTAGGTGGTTTTAGTGGCGTCATGCGTTTTTTCGTTGTTTCTTCAACGATGCGCAGATAACCCATTTCACGTGGTGTCACAAATGTAACAGCAAGGCCTGATTTGCCGGCACGGCCAGTACGTCCAATACGGTGAACATAGCTTTCAGGATCTTGTGGAATATCAAAGTTGTACACATGTGTTACGCCTGAGATATCCAAACCACGAGCAGCAACATCTGTTGCTACAAGAATATCGATTTTATTTTCTTTAAATTGGCGCAGTACAGATAGACGTTTTGCTTGGCTTAAGTCACCATGAATGCCTTCTGCTAAATAACCGCGAATATTTAAAGCATGTGCTAGCTCATCTACACGACGTTTTGTACGTCCAAAGACAATAGCCAATTCCGGTTGATGCACATTCAAAAGACGAGATAAAACATCGAATTTTTCGCGTTCTTGTGCTTTTACGAAGTATTGATCGATATTTTCAACTGTCATTTCTTTTGATTTAATTTTAACAATTTCTGGTTCCTTCATGAAAGTTTCTGCAATTTTACGAATTGGTGCAGGCATTGTAGCAGAGAACAACAATGTTTGTCGTTCTGATGGCACGTTTTCTAAAATTGTGTTGATATCTTCAATGAAGCCCATGTTTAACATTTCGTCCGCTTCGTCTAAAACAAGTGTTTCAACGTTTTCTAGTTTTAGCGTACGACGTTTGATATGGTCTAGAATACGACCAGGCGTACCCACAATAATTTGAGGCTTGTTTTTAAGCGCGCGAATTTGACGGCTAATATCTTGGCCACCATAAACTGAAAGGATGCGAGCGCGTTTGTCATATCCAATTTTGTAAAGTTCTTCTGAGCTTTGAATCGCTAGTTCGCGAGTTGGGGCAATAATTAAAGCCTGTACGACTGGGTTTTTAGGGTCGACTTTTTCAATAAGCGGAATCCCAAAAGCAGCAGTTTTACCAGTACCTGTTTGTGCTTGACCGATAATGTCGCGTCCTTCTAGGGCATATGAAATAGTGCCTTCTTGGATGGGTGTAGCTTCTTCAAATCCCATACGTTTTAGGGATCTTTGTGTAGAAGCGCTAATATTTAATTCTGAAAAATTTGTCAAACTTCTCATTCTCCTTCTTTGCTATGCAGTTGACAAATGGTTACATTTTCAGATGAATATAGGGCAAATCGAGCCTTTATGGTAGGAACGTTTCCGTTACATATACTATCTCTGCATTTTACAGAGGAATTTTATATAAAAAGGGAAAGCCCGGTCTTTGCCGAGCGGTTTAATTCTGAAACATTTCATAATAAATGTAGAATAAACCGTAATGTTCAAAAAAAAGTACTCTCCATCCATTTGGAGAGTCTCCGCACAAAATGTATCCATTGCTTTCAATATTCTAACACGGTAAATACTTTCTTGCAATTATAACGTACATGAAACTCTATATACTTTATTTATTTATACACACCCTCTCATAAACTCTAACACCTTTGGAAACCACTCTTTTGTATCATCGCTGTAACAGATGAGATGTTTTCCTTCAGGGGAGAAGATTAATTCTTTCTTTTTGCTTGCTACAGTTTGGTATAGGTAAGTTGCTGTGCCATATGGAACAAGCTCATCTTTTTTACCTTGTACAAAACAAACCGGTGTATTTATTTTGCGATAATATGGCGACACTATACGTACTAGGCGCGTGAATTCTGTCACCGAATGTAAGGGAACCTCTATAACCTTTTTTTCATACAGCCGAAATAAATCATTTTTTTCATAATCTCCATGAAGTGTATCCATAAATAATTTACTTAAATCAATCGCAAATTGTTTAGTGCGAATATATCTGGCTGCGGGACTCAAGAGAACAAGAGCTTGAACTTTATAACGCAATGCCAAATACATAGCGATAATCCCACCCATAGAGAAGCCTACTATGTAGACCATATCTACTTTCTTATACAATCGTCTGTAGGCTATTTCTGCATCCATTAACCAATGCTCTGCTGTATAGTGACTAAGATTAAGTTTGTCGCCGTGTCCAGATAAAACGGGGACATGGAGAATCCAATCTGTTTGTTGTTCTAGATATTGAGTAAACGTCTTGATTTCATGTCGTCCACCTGTAAAACCGTGCAAGCATAAGACACCGATTTTCAAATTCGTTCCTCCTCATTGTTGAGACTTTTATCCGCTGACAAGGAGGATATTCGGGGGCGGCAGTATTCCCTCCTCCTCATATCCGTAAGGCAATAAAAGACGGATGGAGGTTTTATTCCAGTGAACACAAGATAAAAAAAACGCCTAGGAAAATTAGTCTTCCCTAAACGCTTTCTCTTTAATCCTCTTTCGTGAATGCTTTTAATATATGCTCTAAAGCCATGCCGCGTGAACCTTTTAGGAGAATGATCGAATGTTCGTCCGCTTGTGAGCGGATGCTGTCGATGATGGGCTCATAATCCTGCTCTGTCCAGATGAGACGTTCTGCTGACACCTGGTTTTTCAGCATTTCGTAGAGATGTTTCATGCGAGGTCCATATAAACAAATATGATGGATGGCTTGCAAGTCTATCTCCACCGCTAAATCCTCATGGTATTGCTGTTCCAATTGGCCTAGCTCCAGCATGTCGCCAAGTACAATCCATTTGTCCTTGCGCATGGTGGTTGTCTTCATGAATTCTAGTGCAGCTTTCATTGAAGTAGGAGCAGCATTATAGGCATCGTTTACAAATAAAGTGCCCTGCTCTCCATTTACAAGTTGCATCCGCATATTCGTTAAAGAAACATTTTCTAAAGAATTGCGAATTTCTTCGTCAGTTAAACCAACCTGCTGCGCAATCAAGATTGCGGCTAACGTGTTCTTTACTTGGTGCTGACCTAGAACAGGAATAAAGAACTCCCCTTCTACCATTCCTTTTACACAGAACACACTGCCTTCTTTTGTTGTCTCCATCCAGCTTACCTGAAGGTCATTGGATGGGCCGGTACCAAAGGATTTTGTATTTAGATGTGCCTCTTTTGCCACTAATTGTTGTAGCAATGGCTCATCGCCATCATAATATAGCTTTCCTTCTGGCAAGAGACCTTGAATAATCTCAAATTTGGCTTTGGCGATACCTTCTCGAGAACCCAGCGCTTCCATATGCGCTTCACCAATATTGGTGATAACAGTGAACATTGGCTTTGCCATTTTTGATAAAAATTCAATCTGTCCGTAGCCATCCATACCCATTTCTAAAATAGCAAACTGTGTATCCTCATCTAAAGAAAGGATTGTTAATGGCAAGCCAAGTTGGTTATTAAAGTTACCTTCTGTCTTTTGAACTTTAAAGTAGGGAGAGAGCGTTCCAGCTAAAAGGTCTTTGGTAGATGTTTTCCCATTCGACCCCGTAATGCCGATGAATGTAGCCAGATGTTCTCCGCGATATTTAACCGCCATTTGCTGTAAAGCTTTCTCTGGATCTTCTACAAATAGCAATGGCACATCTTGCGGTGGATTCGGCTCATCTTTTTGCCAAAGAGAAGCTACTGCGCCATTTTCAAAGGCTTGAGCTACATATTTATGACCGTTTGTTTTTTCGCCACGAAACGGTATAAACAAGTCGCCTTCTTCTAATGTACGTGTATTGATGGATACCCCTGTCACCAGGCGTTCATCCATTTTTTGGTCAAGTTCTAACCAATCTGCAATTTGCTGCAATGTTTTTTTCACAAGAAATCACACTCAATCTTTTTTATTGGTATTGAAGTTGTTGCTTTTCTTCATGGCGTTCAATGGCTAAAGAAATCAACTCTTCGATTAAATCGCTATAAGAGAGATTTGTATTTTGCCAAAGAATTGGATACATGCTGACAGGCGTAAAGCCAGGCATTGTGTTTATTTCGTTAATATATATCTCATCCTCTGTTGTCACAAAGAAATCAGCACGGACAAGTCCAGAACAATCTATAATTTTAAATGCACGTTTAGCCATATCGGACATATTAGCAATCACGCTATCTGATACAGGTGCTGGAATCAATAGATCTGTTTGATTATCATTGTACTTGGAATCATAATCATAGAAATCTGTGACTGGTTTAATTTCACCTGGAACAGATACCTTTGGTTCGTCATTGCCCAGTACGGCCATCTCTACTTCACGTGCAGTAATGCCTGTTTCTACGACAATTTTTCGGTCATATTTCAAAGCAAGATCCACTGCTTTGATTAGCTCTTCATGATTAGTTGCCTTACTGATACCTACACTAGACCCTAAGTTAGCAGGTTTTACAAACATTGGCCAAGAGAGCTTATCTTCCATTTCTTTCAGCAGTTCTTCCTGCTTCTTCTGCCATTCTTTACGGATAAAGTACACATATGGCACTTGTTGCAGACCAGCTACTTCGAATAATTGTTTCATTACGACTTTATCCATACCCGCCGCTGAAGCCAAAACACCATTGCCAACGTAAGGCAAATTCAATACTTCTAGCAATCCTTGAACAGTACCGTCTTCACCATTCGTACCGTGCAGTAGCGGGAAGATCACATCAAACGGTTTCTCATCTGATACTAAGAAACTTGATATATCATTGGGTTTTTCTTCGTTTCCATCCATTTGGAATACTAAGTCATCCGTATTTTCTACAGGCATTGTTAGTTGTGCGCCTTTTCGCCATTCTCCCTCGCGCGTGATGTAAATTGGAAACACATCATATTGATCAAAATTCAATGCTTGAATGACAGCCTTGGCAGTTGATAATGACACATCATGTTCTGCTGATTTACCACCATATAACAAGCCTAATTTTCTTTTCATTCTTTATATTCCTCCAAGTTTTTTCTACTTCCCATTTTAACACGACTTATTTACATCATAAAATAATACAAATGATTTAATACGCCCTGTAATTTAATATTTCTATCATAGCACTTTGAAGTAATAATACAGTAAAAAAACAAAAGATTCCTACTTATGATATGTAGGAATCTCAAAAAAGCGATTTATAATGCAACGATTCATCCATTTTTACATGGGTGGAATGCGTGCGTTTTTAAAAACTGTCCAGGCAATTTCCTATTTGTGTACTTCTAATACCTTATCCGGAGTTCTCTTTAATAAATTATTTAAATCATCCCATATTTCATCAGGAAAGTACTCTTCAGAAAGTGAGCGTAATTCCAAAATATAGGAGAGCTTCGGTTTTTCAATTTTGTATAATGAAAACAATACGCCATCTTCTACATCTTCACGGAAATTCCCCATCAATTCTTCACTAATAATCGGTATCAAATTCCCCGTTTTTCGTCTCCAAAAATTAGTCCGTTCTTTTTCTTGGATGATGTTATTGAATACTTGCGTAACAAGTTTTCTTAAGTCCGACATGTCGCGGAAATAAATTTTTGATGTTTTTGCATCTTGGGAAGATAAATAAACATATCTATTTTGCAATTGGTGGTAGAAAGGAGAACGAATCGCTTCCTTTTTATGTCCAATATAAAGCAATTCAGCTTGTTCTTGTGGAGTTAGAAGATTTAGTTTACGTTCATCCGAGAAATCAATCCAGCACAAGTCTTTTTTAGAATCCATGGCCTTCTTTACAAATTTCGGTATACTTTTCTCTTCCACAAACTCTAATCGCGTATGCATGTTGAACGAACCATCATCATACTCATTCTTCAGCAGCAAAATATTTTGAAGCGGACCGACTGCAGAGACAAATTCGCGGAAAGTCAAACCGCTCAACATCGCAAATTGGTTTATTTCATTCTTGTGTACATATAGATGATGTAAATAGTCATCAGCAGCTCGCATTTTTTTTGCCAAGTCGATCACCTCGTTTCCTATACTATTATAAGAGGAAATAAACATTTTTGAAACATTTGTGATGTATTTTCGTTTCACTTTATACAGGCCATGATACAATAAGAGAAGTGAGGCTTTTTCGGACATGCCAAATGCTTTAAAAAACAGATTCCCCATTGAAAGACTGCTTTAAATTTGATAGGCTAGTGTAGTTTTTACTGGTAGGTTTAGCATAAATGACCAACCAGAACAGGTAACACAAGTATCAATGGTGGAAAAAGAAAGAAAAGCGCCCATTGATTGAAGCTTCACTATATTTTTTTGTATCAAATCTACTACTATAGGTGACTATCATGAATTCAAAAAGAAATTTTTCCGATCGTTTTGACTGGACGCTCGCTTTTATATTGATATTATTTTGTATTGTCAGCGTGATGGCAATCTCCTCTGCCCAAATGTCAGGCCAATATATCACTAACTTTGTGCCAAAACAGCTTTTTTGGTATTTTGTTGGCGCTTGTATTGTCGCAGTCATGATGTACTTTGACCCAGATCAATACAAAAAGATGGCTTGGTATTTATATGGAGCTGGTATCCTAGTACTGATTGTCTTAATGGTAGCGCCAGGGGGCGTTGGACAAATCGCTGAACCGCGAAACGGAGCGAAAAGCTGGTTCCACTTAGGTTTTGCAGATATCCAGCCATCCGAGTTTATGAAAACCTTCTATATCCTTGCGCTAGCCAGGACCGTCAGCAAACACCATGACTCGCATCCCTTAAAGACTTTTAAAACAGATATGATTTTATTAGGAAAAATCTTCTTAGTTCTATTGGTGCCACTTGGTCTCATTATGAAACAGCCCGACCTTGGTACATCGCTTGTATTTTTGGCTATTACGAGCGCTGTTATCATCGTAGCCGGCATTCCATGGAAAATCATACTACCTGTTGCCTCTATAGCAGCAGTTGTCGGCGGTTCACTCTTGTGGATGGCCATTAATATGCAGGACTTCTTAATCCATAAACTAAAATTTGACCCATACCAACTAGCACGTATCTATTCTTGGCTAGATCCTTACTCGTATTCATCCGGCGATGGTTACCATTTAATTGCATCGTTGAACGCGATTGGTTCTGGGGAAATCTTCGGTAAAGGGTTCAGGCATAAAGAAGTATATGTACCAGAGAATCATACCGATTTTATTTTTAGTGTTATCGGTGAAGAGTTTGGCTTTATCGGAGCAAGTGTTGTCATTTGCTTGTTCTTCTTCCTAATCTTCCACCTAACAAAACTCACACTCCGAATGAAAGATCCATTTTGTACGTACGTGTGTGCAGGTATTATTGCCATGATTACATTCCATGTCTTTGAAAATATCGGCATGACAACACAGGTACTGCCTATTACAGGGATACCTCTTCCATTCATTAGTTATGGAGGGAGTGCTATGATGGGGAATGCTTTAGCATTAGGTTTGGTCTTCAGCATGAAATTCCACCATCGCACATATATGTTTGGCAATCATGATGACGATGATGACTTTTAACTAAAAAAAACGCCTAGAGAGCATCTAAAAGCTCTTTAGGCGTTTTTATGTATAATAAAACGCTATCAGTTGTTTGCGTTCGGTATGCATGCATTTTTGGACCGAGGCGTTTTAAAAAACTCCGACTAGTAATGGGGCCGAAGTTTGGGATGTCTCTTAAGTTAGCTTTGCGTTTGGGGAGATGATTTTGGTGGTGCTAATGCTTTTAATAATTCTAAGCGAGATTTTGTAGTAGTCGCCTTTACGCCAAGTCTTGATAAATTTGAAATAATTTTTGTGATATCTACATCTCTTGACATTCTTTCCACCTCTTCTTTTTACTTATATTCATTGACGAAGCTGTTTTTAAAAAGTTGCTTCTCCACTTTAAATTAACCAAATAAGCTTCTATATATTCATTTCTATAATACCATTTTTAAACCCTTTAAATTTTTCAATATTGTTACATAATTAATGATTTTTTTATAGGCTACCCTCACAACTTAGATACCAATCTCTATATGTAGTATAATTATTCCCCTCTTAACTCTCTCTAAACCACATTTAGAAGAAAAAAGCTGTCTTAAATGGAGAGCCCTTTGTTAGACAGCTTTTATCCCTCCCTTTATATCATTCCTTTTAACTCCTGCAGTTCAAAATACTGCCCATTTGCCCGCAAGGCATAGCAAAATGAAATCTCCGTTTGGTAAGACTCACCATTAAATACGCTTGTGGCCACATATTTATTCATTTCAAGCGACTGTGCTTTAATATCAGTATGCCCAAGATACTCTAAGGCATTTTTCACTTTGAATTCCCGTGCAGATTCCATTTCAACTAATACTGGCTCCTTTAAGTCTAAAATGCCTTCTGATCCGTCATTTGTTTTCATTTTTGCTACTACTGTGATATCCATTACTCTATTCCTCCTTAAATCTACCTATTCTTATGATGTCTATTCCCGAAAGGAAAGCCCTCATAAACAATGAATTTAATTTACAAATAGCACTAAATTGATAAATTTTCTTACTTCTCAAGGCTAGGCTTAGCATTCATCCGTTGTTCACCTTATACTAGAAATTATAGGTGAAACGTTTCACTATTTATTCAATCTAATGGTTGGGTGATGAATCGAATGTCTTTAAAGAAAGTTGGGTTAACATGAAAAAATCGCTCTTCTTACTGATGTCTGTTCAGTTTTTTGTGTATTTTGGATTCGGCTTGATCATACCTGTATTGCCTGAAGTAGTAGTAAATCAAGGCTTTGCCAAAATGCATGTTGGCGGACTTTTAACCATTTATTCACTTGCAAGCTTTTTTACCGCTCCCTTATGGGGGATGCTGAGCGACAAGATGGGCCGAAAAAAACTAATTTTAATTGGTTTGCTTGGATTTAGTACAAGCTTTATATTAATTGCATTATTTATGAAATCGTTAACCATGCTTTATATTTCCCGAATTATAGGCGGTTTATTCTCAGGCGCTCTTTATACAGCCGTTACTGGTTTTATTGGCGATATGTCGACTGAAGAAAATCGCAACAAATATATGGGCTTTATGGGCATGTCTATTGGTCTTGGATTTATCTTTGGACCGGCTTTGGGCGGGTTACTTGGACAAATTAGTTTAAGCACGCCATTCACCGTATCTAGCATCCTTCTCATCCTGTTGCTTATTTACGCAAGCATTGTTTTGCGTGAACCTATTCGACAAGGTGAAGCTACAAAAAGAGCTATTATACCAAAAGGGACCTCCATGCTTTTTCAATATCGCGTGAGATATTTATTTATTTTCTCGTTTATTGTGACATTCCTGCTAGCAGGCGTTGAATCGACACTTCAATTATTCCAAATGGAAAAAATCCAAATTACTTCTGCTCAGTTAGGGTCACTCTTTTTGTTCAGTGGCTTTGTTGATTTCTTAATACAAGGCGGCCTTGTGAGGCACATCAAAGATGGAAAAGAAACCAGATGGCTTATAGGGGCGCAAGTTGTCACAGCAATCGGCTTATTATTATTCCCATTCACACAGAGCCTTGCATTCGCAGGATTCGCGCTTTGTGTATTTACTGCTGGTAATGCTTTAGCTAGAACCTTGAATACGTCTCTCTCCTCTAAAGAATCGGGCGGGAAATATGGCACTGCTGCTGGTCTTTCTTATTCCATGGACAATATGGGAAGGATTATTGGTCCATTATTCTTCACATGGGTTTTAACAAAAGAAGCAAATTTCGTTTACGATATAGCCGGCGTGCTAGCACTGGCGAGTATACTCGTACTCCTTGTTTATCGTTCAAGCAAGAAAACATTGCGGGAACAAAAACAAATCTAGTACATCAAGCCTTCAATCATTTGGTTGAAGGCTTTTACTTTTCCAACAAAAAAAGCTGCCTCCCCTTTTAAAGAGAAGGCAGCTTAATATCATTAAATTTCAGCTAAATCTTGTTGTTCTTTTGAATTGTAAACGTCTTTATCTAGCTCACCAGTGATACGTGCTGTCGTTACACCAGCTACCATAGAGTCATTCACATTTAATGCTGTACGACCCATGTCAATCAATGGTTCAACTGAGATTAAAACACCCGCTAATGCGACAGGCAAGTTCATAGCAGACAATACGATGATAGCCGCGAATGTTGCACCACCGCCGACACCAGCCACACCGAATGAACTAATGGCAACTACAAAGATTAGTGTAAGGATAAATCCAGGATCTAATGGATTAATTCCTGCACTAGGTGCAATCATGATGGCAAGCATCGCAGGATAAACACCAGCACAGCCATTTTGGCCAATAGAGATACCAAATGAACCCGCAAAATTGGCAATCCCTTCAGAAACACCTAAACGGTTTGTTTGTGTTTGAATATTGAGGGGTAATGTACCAGCACTAGAGCGTGAACTAAAAGCAAATACTAATGTAGGCAATACCTTTTTGATATAAGTCACAGGACTCATACCTGTTAAAGTAATGATAATCATATGGATAATAAACATCACTGCTAACGCAACATACGAAGCGATAACAAATTTACCCATATTGTAAATAGCTCCAAAGTCAGATGTAGCAATAGTCGATGTCATAATTGCTAAAATCCCGAAAGGAGTTAAACGCAAGACAATTTTTACGACTTGCATGATAAGTGAATAGATTGTATCTATACCTGTTTTAATCATGTCAGCTGTTTTCTCATCTTTACGTCTTACAGCTAAATAGCCGAAGCCTAAGAATGCTGCAAAAATAACTACTGCAATCGTTGAAGAAGAACGAGCGCCCGTTAAATCTAAAAATGGATTAGCAGGAAGCAGATCAATGATTTGTTGTGGCATTGACTTATCGCCAAGGTCTTCTGATTTTTGAACTATTTCTGTCCCACGCGCTTGTTCCGCATCACCTTGTACAAGCTGTGTTGCATCAAGATGGAAACCAAGGGCTGAAGCTATACCGACTGAAGCAGCGATAGCTGTAGTTCCAACTAATATAAATAAAATTAGAGCAGCAATTTTACCGAAGTTTTTACCAGCAACTACTTTTGTAAATGCTGAAATGATTGAAATAAATACTAATGGCATAGCCACCATTTGTAACAGTTTCACATAGCCTGTTCCGACAATGCTAAACCAGTCAACTGTTTTTACGACAACATCTGTCGTTGGACCATAAACAAAGTGCAGGAATAGCCCAAATACGATACCTATTCCTAAACCTGTAAATACACGTTTAGAAAATGAGACATGCTTTTTATTCATATAAATAAGCAAGCCAATCAGCAATAGCAGGACTATTACGTTTATTATTATTAAAAAGGTATTCAACCCTTCACAACCCCATTCTATAAAAATTGTATTCTTAGATTAAAACAAGAAAACCTATTAGTCAAGTAGGTTTACTCAAACTTTTTAAAACATCTTAATCTCCTTTTAAATAAAATGAAAATTGAATTTAATCGTTTCGAAACAGGAAAGTAATGTTTGTTTCTTTATCCAGTTGAATTCGGTATTATATAGGCTATACTAAAGAGAAGTACACGGAAGAAGGTGACTACTAAATGGATACAGCGAATTTAACTTCCTTAATTGTTTCCATTATTTTAGTATCCAACATCCTGCTAGCAGCTATTATCATTTTTTTAGAAAGAAAAGAGCCTACGTCAACTTGGGCGTGGATTCTTGTTCTTTTCTTTTTGCCTGTCGCTGGATTTATCCTTTATATATTATTGGGCAGGCAGCTCCGCAAGAAACATCTTTTCAGATGGGAAGGACGCAAGAAAATTGGGATTGATCAATTAATTGAATATCAAATGGAAGCGATTCAAGAAAATACATTTGAGTTTCGTCTTGATGACGCAGCGCACTTCAAAGAGTTGATTTTTATGAATTTAACGACCAACCATGCGGTGTTGACGCAAGACAATGCTGTCACGATTTTTAATGATGGTGAGGAGAAATTCAAGGCATTGCTTGAAGACATAGAATCTGCAAAACATCATATTCATATTCAATATTATATTTTTCGCGTTGATCGGCTAGGCACCAAAATTGTAAAGGAGCTTACCAAGAAAGCGAAGCAAGGCGTGCAGGTAAGGTTACTTTATGATGAAATGGGTTCTAGAGGCGTGCATGTGAAGCATTTCCAAGAACTTATCGATGCAGGTGGTGAGGTTGAGGTATTTTTCCCTTCCATCTTACCACTGATTAATCCGCGCATGAATTATCGGAATCACCGTAAGCTTGTAATTATTGATGGGCGCGTTGGTTATATCGGTGGTTTTAATGTGGGTGATGAATATCTTGGTTTAAAGAAGAAGTTTGGTTATTGGCGAGATACACATCTGCGACTTGAAGGTAGTTCTGTACATCCTATGCAAACAAGATTCCTTTTGGATTGGAATCAAGCCTCCAACACAAAAGATATTCAATATGCAGATCACTACTTCCCCGCTATTACGCGTAAAGGAGAAGTCAGTATTCAAATTGTTTCAAGCGGTCCCGACTCTGAATGGGAACAAATTAAGAATGCCTACCTTAAATTAATCGGCATGGCCCAAAAGTACATTTACATCCAAACACCCTATTTCATTCCGGATGACAGCTTTATGGACGCCGTCCGAATTGCTTGTTTATCGGGTATAGATGTCCGGATTATGATCCCGAACAAACCAGACCATATGTTCGTGTATTGGGCAACTTACTCCTATGTCGGACAGCTATTGAAAGCGGGCGCCAGAATATATATTTACGAAAATGGATTCTTGCACACTAAGATGATTGTGATTGATGATGAAGCATCAACAGTAGGAACAGCCAATATCGATTTCCGTAGTTTTAAGCTAAACTTTGAAGTAAATGCCTTTATCTATCACCGCGAGACATCTCATAAGCTTGCGGAGCTATTCGAAAAAGACATGCTACTTTCTACAGAGCTTACACAAGAGTTATACGATAACCGTTCACGGACTATTAAGATGAAAGAATCAATTTCACGATTATTATCTCCAATATTATAAAATGATAATCAGGATTTACGGGATACTCCCTATAGAAAAAGCTTAAAGCAAGTAACTTGCTTTAAGCTTTTTTCTTTTACTATTTATTTAATACCAAGATATTCTTCTAAGGTCTCATTCTTTTTATAGATTTCTTTTGCAGCCTTCGGACCTACATAACGGAAATGCCATGATTCATGCATATAACCTGTAACAGTTTCTTTACCTTTTGGATAACGCATAATAAAACCATATTTATGTGCATTTTTTGCAAGCCATTTGCCAGCTTCTGTTTTACCGAAAGCATTATCTGCATAGGCCGCTTCATTTCCTACTTCACCGATATCGAATGCTAAACCCGTTTGATGCTCTGAATAACCCGGTCGAGCACTATACCTATCAGCTGCTTTCTTACCATCGCGTTTGACATACGCATTATATAACTCTACTTGACGATCATATGACCGATAGGTGCTGAATGCATCAAAATGAAAGCCGTCCAAAGAAGCTGCAGCATTTAGCTTATTAAATGCATCTCTAGCCTCCGGATTCTCTCCTGGCGCATAGCTTGCAGGCAAAGGGTATTGCTTACTTGCGACCAAAAAACCTTGCATATACGTGGCTTTTTTAGGCAATTTCTTACCAATTATATAGCCCCCTGCATCTACTTTCTCGTCTTTAATTTTAGCCTTTTTCTTTTCTGTTGCCGGATCATGAGATACTTCCTTTTGAACAGGTTTGTCAGATGGCTCTTGTTTTATATCATTGCACCCTGCTAATATACTGCCGGCAAGCGCCGCAATCGACAGGAATGCAAATGAAGATTTCTTAACATGTTTTTTAATCATTGCTTACACCTCTTATATTTAAAACTGCTGACTACATCATTTTAAAAAAGAATCAGCGCTAATACAACAAGCGTAGCGATTCCAAAAAATATAGCCGTCCCTTTCATCCACTTCGCTTCTTTTGTATACCCTTGCCTTGCCATATCCTTTGCACGGAAAGAGTTTGTAATCGTAAACATCAATGAAATGAAAAGAACTGCCCAATCAAAATTTTGACGAATAATAAAAATAACAGCCAGAATACTTGTAAGCGCTACAAGTACACCTGTTAGTGCTTTCGAACTCAATTTGTTGCCTCCCTTAACCAATTAAAAATCGAGGCAAAATTCGCCTCGATTTAGAAGTTTATACCGCATTCAAAAGTAGTAAGATCCATATCTAAAAAGATAGGGCTTCTACATGAAAATGCTTTGAATCGTTCACGAACACTCAAGTCGATGATTATAACTCTTGCATCGTTACTTTATTTTTTTGATTTTTTCTTTGCTGATTTCGCAGCCTGCTTTTCTGCAGGAGTCAATTTTCTATCCGAATCAGGGACAGCGGTTTTTTCAACTGCTTTCTCTGGATGTTGAGAGTAAAATTTACGTCCAAGATATGTTTGGAAAATCAATAAAGCACCACTGACAGACCAATATAAAGGAAGTGCAGCCATACTAGTGTACGAGATGAACATGATCATTATTGGAGAAATGTACATCATGATCTTCATCTGTGCTTTTTGTTGCTCAGGCACTGTCCATAATGAAACTTGTGCTTGTACAAAGTAAACAGCACCAGCGATAAGTGTCATAACAATATCTGGGTCTCCAAGCTTAAACCATAAGAAATGGTGCGCTTGTACTTCAGACGAATAACGAATGGAGTAGTATAAGCCCATAATAATCGGCATTTGGATAATGACAGGTAAACAGCCCATATTCAATGGGTTGACATTGTACTTTTTGTACAATCCCATCATCTCTTGTTGTAAAGCCATTTGTTCTTCTTTTGATTTAGCGGCTTTTAATTTTTTTTGGATCTCGTCCATTTCGGGTTTCAATTGATCCATTTTTTCTTTCATACCCTGTTGATTTTTATAGTTCTTCAACATGAAAGGCATTAGAATAAAACGGATTAACACAGTAATTATGATAATCGCTGCGCCATAGTTCCCATTAAAAAGGGAGTTCCCAATAAAGTCTAGCAAGAAATCCATCGGTTTTACAAATGTACTATAGAAAAAGCCTTCTTTATTTTGCACTGAACTACAGCCAGCTAGCAAAAATGGAGTAAGACCGACCATTGAAACTAACCAAAGTTTCTTCTTCAATATATTCACCTACAATTTCTCAAGCTATAGTGAAGTATACATTATATAGAGGATACTAATCAAATCAAAATTGTGTTTATTCAATATATATGTAACGATTTCAAATTATAATAGTCTTTCTGGTAATTTATAACGGTAATATTCTTCTTCAGGCTTGTCTCTAAAATGCTTCGGTGTACAACCAACGTATTTTTTAAAAATACGTGTGTAATAGCTTTGATTGCAAAAATGGAATTGATCTGATATTTCAGATATGCTTTTGTTCGTATGCCTTAGATAATATTGAGATTCTTCCACTCTTCGAACATTTAAATACTCTACTAAAGTTATGCCAACATGCTCTTTAAAAATACGTGATAAATGGCTTGTGCTAATGGAAAAATACATGGCGATGTCTTCGACTGAAAAGTCCGATTCGACTTCATCATCTATGTACATAATGACTTTATTTACTGTTTGGTGTCTATAGGATGGTTGTTTTCTTTCTGAGATGACATAGATATAAAATTCTATTAAATCATCCGCAAATTGCAGGAATTCTGCATCTTTCATCTGTTTATCGATCATTTGTATACATGCTGTGTTAAACGCAAACACTTTCTTTGATGGTGCTTGGTTTTCAAGTAATTTTCTTGTGACAACAGATGATAAAATGACAAAGTAATGCCTTACTGAACGGATGAATTCTTTCCCAGCTCGTATAGCTAAAATATCTATTAGTTGGCGCAGTGATGCCCTTGCCTCATTTAACTCTAATTGGTAAATCTGCCTTAAAAGTTGTGCTTCTATTTCAAAAAACTCTTCTATGCCTTCGTAGTTTTCTATAATTTCAATTTCTTCAAAGTACTTTTTCGAGATTGTTTCTGAAATGGAATATTGTTTTTGCAGCATAAACTCCCCATCTTTCTATAAAATTACACAGTATTTTATCACGTTAATCTTACTATATAACGAAAATGGTAATATGAAAATAGTTTTATTACCCAATCATAAAGAAAATTTGAGTAAATTGGTTCTTTTAAAAATTGGGTACTAGTTCTTATAAAAAATACATTTCAGGAAATTAGCCAAATTATAGCTATATTGGTGCTAGGGTCCCCCTTTGGGTTTTGTAGTTAAAAGAATTAAAATTTCTGCCCTATTTATTACTTTTTAATCGCGTTTTAACCGACTATAAATATACCGTTCTTATTTCTCTAATATAAAGCAGTGTAAAAACCAACAATTTTTCGCGAAGGAGTATTTTCAAAAATAGAATTGTGTCATAATATGTGAAGAGAATAATTATAACAGTGCTTAATCATCCTATGTTTTATAGGGAGTACTGTATTATGATGAATGCAAAGAAACGAGGTAGGTATTCATGGATCCAAAGTCTATCGAGGAATTGATAGAAGTTATAAAGGAATTTTTCCCTGACAACACATCAATAGTTATTTCAGATACAGAAAAATATATCTATTATCAACCAAGCAAAAAGATTGATTTGAAAATTAAGCCTGGCGATGACATTCCTGAGGGCTCTGCTACCCGCAAGGCACTAAGCTACGGTCAAAAAATTAATTCTTTTATCGAATCAGACGTATTTGGCGTACCTTACTATGGCATGAGTATCCCTTTAATGGAAGAAGGGGAGACAAAAGGTGCAATTACAGCTATTTTCCCACAAAAACCTTCTCCTTTTTTAACTAATTACATTACCATTAAAGTTGATGATTGCTGGTATCCTGTCAAACATGAAAATGTGATCTACTTAGAAACACAGCTACGTAAAACATACGTTAAATCAATCCAAAAAGAAGGATACCATCGATTAAACTTAAGCGATTTGGAATTGTTCTTATCTCCTGATACTTTTATACGTTGCCATCGCTCTTATATTGTTAACATTGATTATATCGAAGAAATTCAACCCGATTCGCATTCCACTTTCTTATTAATAATGAAAGACGGAACTCGGATACCTGTGAGTCAGCGCTATGCTAGCTACTTCCGCCGGTCTTTAGGATTCTAAAACACATAAAAAAGGAGTTGTCACAAAGACAACTCTTTTTTCATTTATTTATTTTCTTCAGGAGGCTTAACGCCATTTAATTTATCATCTTGTTCAGCATTTTCATAGTTGATGCTTGTCATTGTTGAACCTTCATATGTCATTTTGCTATCTTCTTCATCATACGTAAGTTCTGGATCTGTATGTCCATCACCAGTAGTTGTTCTTACAGCATCTTCTTTTACATCTGGGGAAGAAGAGAAGTTTTTGTCTACAAACTCATTTACTTTATCCTTTGTTGAGTTGAATGCCTCCATTGCTTTGTCGCGGTTTTCTTTCTTACGGAAATAAGCGTACGCTCCTGCCGCTAATCCTGCTAGTAATAATGATTTACTTTTTCCCATGTTCATCATTTCCTCCCGTTATATCAATTTGTTCTAGGATAACTATACCCTTTTTTAAAAATCCTACACCTTTTCAATCATAATTTTTGAAGGGCTTCTCCCCACATCATCTGCAACCATTGAAAAATCTATACATATTTCTCTAAACTGACGGGCAGAAAACATATGCTCTTTCCCTAACAGTTAAAGAGCCCTATCTGTTTGGATTGTGATAGGGCCTCCCATTAGTTAACAAGCGTTTGATCTTCTGTTTTCGGTTTGCGGACAAAGCAAATAATTGCTGCAATATAATAAGCGAAAGAAGTAAAGGAAATAATGCCCGCAAAGATAGCAGCCACGATAAAGAGCCACCCTGCCATATTGGCTTTTTTGTTCTTTGCTTTATATGCTTGAATACACGCTACAATTCCTAATACCAAGCTAATGACAAAGCAGATAATGAAAAACCAACCGAATGGTCCAAAACCATCGGTGAACGCTACTACCGTATCTGCAAAACTTTGTGGATCAATATCCTGTAGATTCGGATTATTAGCATAGTTTTTCTCCATTTCCGTTACAAGTTCATTCTGGAATTGCTCGTTGACTGAAACACTTGACATAGAGACGACAAGTAAGCCCACAAAAGAGATGGCAATCAAATTAAAGAGCGATCCAATAATGCCGAAAACTAATTCTCCTGTTCTTTTCATGTATACACCTCATATTTAGTTTCATTAACACTCAAGTAAGAAGAAAGCTTCTCACTAAGTGAAATCTCACTTCATAGTAGTATACGTATCCAATTATGGAAAAGATTCATGTATCTTTAACTTTCCAAGACGAAAAAGCCAATTTGCAAATAATATCTACCCGCAAATCGGCTAATCCGTTATCGTGTTCTTTTATGCTTTAATATCATCATACTTATCGGTTGAGCTGAATGCCTTCAGTACAAATGAGCAAACAGCCTCGATTTTATAATTTTTCTCACGTGCGTATTCTGCAGCACGATCCAGCAGCTTAACTGCCAAACCCTGTCCGCGCAAAGATGGATCTACAAATGTATGGTCAACTACCATAATATCTCCAAGCTGCGTCCATGTTAGCTCTGCTAACACTTGACCGTCTTCTTTATATTCAAATGCATATCCTTCACTTCCACGGTTGTTTAATTGGAAATCCATGAATAACACCCCCTGTAATAAATAGTGTAGCACACTCTTTCTATTACCCTTTGCTATTTTGCCCAAATCATACATCTCTCGTCCAATGGGGGTAATGTTCAACCAACAACTATTTTCTAACCGAATAGGCCACTGATACCATCAATGATTTTTTTAAAGAAATTTTTAACGCTTGCCCAGAATCCTGTGTCATTTTTTATATCATCATTGATTTTAGACAATTTATCTTTTATATTACCGCTTAAATCATTTAATTGAGATGACCATTTGCCAAAATTGATATCGAGATTACTAATTTTGTTCATCAAGTCGATTAGTAATTGACGGTCTTTATCGCTTAAACTGATTTCTAATTTTTTCAGTTGTTCATCGACAATTTTAGCTACATCTTCTTTTGTAGCTGGTTTTTGCTCTGCAATTTGCTTTTTAATTTCTGTTAACAATTCTCCAACCTTTTTATCGTCCACATTGGAATTTTGGGCAATATCCGTCGCTACAGAAAGTTCTTGGTTGGCTACATCTGTCCTTTCAGGGTCTAATTTTTTACCTGTTGTAACTTCATACGCTTTATAGATTCCAGCCAAAGCAGAGTGGCCTGTTACCTTTTTAGGTGCCGCTACTTCAACTGTTGCGTCTTCGATACCTGCAGTCAACATTGCGTTAGAATACATATCCGAAGTGACTT
The DNA here is from genome assembly GCF_059759115.1 of Rummeliibacillus sp. GQ308. Classification (NCBI taxonomy): domain Bacteria; kingdom Bacillati; phylum Bacillota; class Bacilli; order Caryophanales; family Caryophanaceae; genus Rummeliibacillus; species Rummeliibacillus sp. GQ308. The sequence continues at coordinate 32,522 of NZ_JCAXDQ010000005.1, forward strand.
CAGTGATATTTTCTGGGGTTACAATATTAATAACTAGTCCGCTGCCTTCATTTTTAGGCGTAATTTTTGCAGAAGAATATAGGCGTGCACTTGCATTTCCATTTTCAATATATTTAGCAATATCCGCACCGGTAATTGTAATTTCTTTTATACCGGAATTGCCGGAAACCCCCAAACTACTTTTTACGCTTGCTTTTTCACTATCTGAAAGGCTACCGCCATAAACGACAATAGGATCCCCTAATTTTTCATTGACAACTTCACCCGATGAATCTGTTGTACTTGTGCTGGCATAACTTTTAATAGGTGTTGCGATAGCAGTAGTCAAACAGAACGCTGCCAAAACAGCTACAAGTTGTTTTTTCATTATTGTTCCTCCTCCAATTGGTTTGTATCCTACTTACCCACATCTTCTTTCAATGAGGCCTACTAATAATACGCTAAAAAGAGCAAAAAGTTTCTGGGTTGGCCACCGAACCTTTTTGCTCTATTGCTATTACTTTATAATGGTCCAGCCATCTTCTTGAGTCACGCGGCCACTTTTCATCAGGGTACCTAATGCACGTTTAAATGCACCCTTGCTCATGTTAAACATTTCTTTGACTTCTTCAGGTGAAGATTTATCGCTAAATGGCATTTTCCCGCCTACTTCTTGCAGATATTTATAGACCTCTTCTGCATCCTCTGATAATCTTTCATGAACACGTGGTAGCATGGAAGCATTAATCGTTCCATCTTCTTTTACCTCAATGACACGAACAGAGATATCTGCTCCAAGACGTGGCTCTTTCTTACGTTCAGATTCATGAACAAAGATACGGTATGGCTTATCAACGCCAAGTAAAAATGTACCGACTGGTAATAAGCGATATGGACGTGCAAGGATATTTTGGTTGAACAGCTCTGGTTCAGCATCCTCATACATTTCCAATACTTTCTCTTCTGTGATCAAACGGCCAAAAAGCCCTCCCTCACGATCAGTTCGTAAAGTGATATATATATGATTGCCCGGCTCTGGCCATAATGGCTTTAACTTCGGCAAGTCTTCAGCAGGAACTAACACCTCTCGTGATGTGCCAATATCAACATAAGCCCCTTCACGGTCTTTAACATGTAGTACACGTGCCCATCCGTATTCTTCTTTGCGAATATGCGGAATGGCAAGCGTTGCAGCTAAATTCCCTCTTCGGTCAGCGAAAAGAAATACTTCTACCTTCTCATTTATCTTTAACTCTGTCGTTGTTTCAGATGCATTCAATGGAATTTCTATTTCGTCATTAGTTAAGATATATTGAGATCCGCGCTGTTCTTTTACTACTAATTTTACAACGTCTCCAGATTGTAGTGATGCCACCTATTCTAACTCCTCTCTTTAATTAGGAAATCATTCTGCTGGGCTGGTCTTTAAGTCTTTCAGCTTTTGAATGAATTCAGGGTTTTCTTCTAATACTTGATTTAAATCTGCAATGCATTCGATTGAATTCCAGCTCAAATGATGTTCGATTCCCTCCACATCATCATAAATCCGTTCTTCCTCTACACCAATCAACCGTAAAAAATCTTCAAGCAAGCTATGCCTTTCCACTAGGCGCTTTCCTAGCTTTAACCCTTTCGGTGTCAAAGATAAGCCTCTATATCGTTCGTATATTAGATAACCATCTTTATCAAGTTTTTGTACCATTTTGGTAACAGAAGAAGGAAGAACTGACAATGCTTCCGCGATGTCCGATACACGCGCATATCCTTTTTGGTCAATTAGCAAATAGATTTGTTCGATGTGATCCTCCATACTCGGTGTCGGCATCCTTTTACCCTCTCTTTCAGTATCTATCTCTCTAGTTTACTACATGAAAGTCTAAAACGTAACTTGTAGAACTATTGCGAAAGGTTTTAACTCAATCTGCCGGGGTGGATTTTGGCATATACGCATGTATCACGCAAACTCTTGCCATCAGCTGAAAAAGAATCCTGCTTCATAATGCCTTCCAACTCAAATCCTGCACGGCTAGCGACGGCACGGCTACGAGTATTATCTGAGTCACATCGTATTTCCAACCGATTAGCGCCTAACTCTTCAAAAGCAAATTGTACAATTCTTTGCACGGCTTCTGTCATATATCCTTTTCCCTCATATCGCATATCCAACCAGTATCCAATCTCAAACTTAGGAATTTGCCAATTAATATTATGCAATCCTGTAGAGCCGATATATTGGCCGCCGTCCTTTAAAAACACATGCAGTCGTAAGTCTTTTCTTGCGATAAAGTTTGCAATTGCTTCCCGTATATTTTCCTTTGTCTCTTCTTTTTTAGGTGCTTGCTGAGCCCATTCCATAAATGGCTTCAAGGTTTTTGCAGAGTAAGAGATTGCCTCCCAAACAGCATCTGCATCTTGCATACGGGGCATTCGAATGATCAATCGTTCAGATTCAAAACTGTCATCGAAATCCCATGTTTCTTTATAATCAACCTCATCACTTTTACCTTCGTCGTCCCAGCTTACTGGCGTTGTTTTGCCTTCTAAGTAATCCTGACGAGTAATGCCATATGTAATAGCATCATAATAGTCATCTTCTTTTGGGACATACCATGCCTTGCGAAGATGAGCTTCTTTTACGAAACCAGCATTTTCAAATGTTTTCCGCATAGCAATGTTATCTTGCCTAGTATGGCCTTCAAGTCGAATTTTATTGCCGGGCAATGAAAAAACATACTCGCTGACCAATCGCAATGCTTTGGTGCCATAACCATGGCCGCGCCATTTTTCGCCAATTCTTAGATCAAATAGTGGGATATCATCCTGCAAATCATATATTTTTACCATACCTACTTGGATATCTTCATCATTAACAAGCCAAAAGGTTTTTGATTCATCCGATTCGTAGCCGCCCTCGTCAATCGTCTTTTCGATTAACTCTCTGACTGGATGCGAATTGATATGATATGGCCATACATTTGTTGTCATAAATTCAATTAGTTGTTCTTGCTCTTCCATTGTCCACTCAATTAATTTCAACGCAACAACCCCCTAGGCTACTATTATAGCAGTGACAAATAGATTTAATAAATACCATGAAATAATTTGTTCTATTTACTGTTGACTATGAACATTTGGCATTAGCTAAATAGTCTTTTATCATTATGAAAAGGCATAAGAGAATTTTCTCTTTATGCCTTTTTTTCATGCACTATTCTATAGTACCTTAAAACCTTAGCCTATTTGCCAACCAAACGTTACGAAAGCAATTCCGGCAAGCAATGTAAGTGCAGGGTATAAAAACACCCCACGATGATTTCCTTCCTGCATCAAGCGAACTGTATCAAATGCGAATGTTGAGAATGTCGTGAAAGCACCTAAAAAGCCTGTTGCAAAGAAGGCGGAAAGCAATTGTTGATCAGCTGCTATATGAAGAGCCATTCCCATTAAAAATGAGCCTAGGCTATTGACGATAAAAGTAGCCACATAATATGGCTGCGTCAACCTTCCCATCCATAATGTAACCATATATCTGCTTAGAGCACCCAATGCTCCACCTGCAGCTAGTATAAGCCATATCATAAGCATTCACCTGCTTTCTTACGCCCTATTCCCATTAGATAGCCAAATGATGCGAGAATTACGCATAGAGCCGTCATCAACACTGCATAGATCACAGCGGTGAGTTCATGATGCTCCATCAACTTTAGCCAGCTTGCTGAAAAGGTGGAAAACGTAGTGAACGCTCCAAGCATTCCTGTTGTCAAAAAAAGCTTCCATCTTGCATATTTTGAGGTGATGGCAAATAGGCCATTTAATGCACCCATGGCAAAACTGCCCACACCATTTACGATCCAAAGCAGCCACTCAGTAGGCACAGAAGTCATGACACCATAACGCATCCATGTGCCAACAATGCCGCCAAGCATCACTGCCGCTATATTCTTAATCATTTTATACTCACTACTTCGCCTTTAAAATTAATGTTTGACCGTTTGGCACTTTGCCTTTTATCACCGTTTCATGATAAGTGCCATTTACCCAATCGTCTACTTGGTCATTATACCATACGGATTTGACGTGGCCACTTTGTCCCGGCCCCACAATATGATAGGCTTTGGATAAATCGCTTAAATCAGCTACAAAACGCCATGAAGCACCGTGATTGACGATTCCGTTTTGGTCAGGCGCTGCTGCTCTAACTGTCACTTTTGACCCCGCCACAGGCACTTTCTTAGAATCGAGTACATACGCTAATACTTCAGAAGCAGAAGATATCGGATGCTTAAATTGGACCTGGTGCTCTTCTCCCCATTGCCATTTTGACATGTCATCCCCGTATGTTTCCTTTAAATCCTTCACTGACTTTTGCAGGGCCTTTGTAACAAGCTCATCTACTCCGCCTGCTTCATCGACAAATTCTCCTGGTTTCCCTTTATATGCCTGCCGTAATAATTCATCTGTGATATTATATTTCCCTGGCATCATAGCATACACATCTGCTGGCATTGCCTGTTTAAATAATCCTTCCTGTATAGCGATCATCCAATGTTGGAAAATAAGAGGCGCTGCTTGTGATACAGTATCGTTGTAATCCCATTTTTCTAATAGCTCTACCGCTTTGCTTTCCTTCCCTTGTTTCTTGACAGAAGAAATCATAGACGGCAAAAATTCTTTGGCATACAAATTTTTTGTATCCATCTGAATGTTTTGCATATCTTCTGCTGTAAAGTCATCTTTCTCTTCTAGCATCTCCACAATCCGTTCATACCGATAAGGCTGTGCCCAAAAGTCTGTTATGTGATACGGATAGCCGCTGCCGACCACTTTGTTATTGGCGGTTGCAATATAGCCTGAATCCGGATTGACAACCTTTGGCAATTTGTCATAGTCGATATAGCCCTTCCAGCCATAATCCTTTGAGTAGCCAGGCACAGGGAACTGGCCATCCCCTCTTTTGCGAATAGGAATTAGCCCATTTGCTTTATAAGCAATCGTGCCGTCCTTTGCGGAAGCAAAAACAAAGTTTTGCGCAGGTGCCTTAAAGTCTTTCAGCGCTGTTTCAAATTGATGCCAATCCTTCGCTTTATCCATATTTAAGATGGCTTGCAATTCTTGCGTTGATTGCAATGCTGTCCACTGCATAGAAAAGACGGCGGTCGGCTTTTCCTTTTTAAAGGCGAGGTCAGAGATGATAGGTCCATGCCTCGTGACAACGACTTCATAGTCGACTGCCTTTTGCCCTTTTACTTTTATTTTTTCTTTACGTACTTCTGCCTGCTCCCATTTGTTTTCATACTTAAATTGTGTAGGATTGTCTGGGTTTGGCATTTCGATATATAAATCCTGCACGTCTGGCCCCACATTTGTTACGCCCCATGCAATGTCTTCATTATGTCCGAGTATAATCCCTGGGATCCCTGCAAAAATAACACCGCTGACATTTTGTGATGGTGAGGACAGATGCATTTGATACCAAATCGAAGGCGTACTAAGTCCTAAGTGAGGATCATCTGCCAACAATGGCTTGCCGCTCTTTGTTTTGTCTCCTGACACTACCCAGTTATTACTGCCGTTGAATTCATTGGGTATAAGTGATGTATCAAATTGATTCGATACCTTTACCGGATGTTCAATATTTTCTTCAATAATAGATTTGGCATTTTCAGGATAATGAATCATTAATTCTTGTACTTTTTCTGACGATAGCTTAGTTAGCGCCCAGTGCCGGAATGCCAGCATATCCCAATGACCGCCTAAATCATACGCCATATATTTCCCGATAGTTAATGAGTCTATTTCCGTCCACTGCTTTGGTTGGTAGCCAAGTAATTTAAATTCGTATGGCAGCTTTCCTTCCTTTTTTGCATACTGGATATAATCATTCACGCCTTCTGCATACCATGATAATACTTGCTTAGCTTCATCAGAGTAACCGTCTAATGATTTTTCTGCTGCATCTCTAAGACTGAATGTTCGGAAAAATTTATCCGTTTGTATGGCTTTTTCTCCTACCACTTCTGATAGCATACCACTCGCCTGTCTCCTTGAAAGATCCATTTGGAATAGACGATCTTGTGCTTGCACATATCCTTGTGCCCGATACAGATCTTCATCGTTCTTTGCTTTAATATGAGGAACACCTTTTTTATCTCTAGTGACCGTTACATCCTGTTTTAAACCTGCGACTTCTACTTTCCCTTCAATTTGCGGCTTCGATTTGTCGACAAAGGCATCTAATAATAATGCCGCCGCAATAATAAGAACAATAGCCACACCGCCAGCTATTAAAAGCCATTTCCATATACGTTTCCCTTTTTTCATACTTCATCCCCCTTATCTTCTCTATATTCCTTCCCCGCCCCCCATATCCCTTTAAATATGATGAAATTTTGCGTCTTAGAAACTGTAGTTAAAAGTCTATTATTTGCTATGTAAAAAAACCGAACTATATGTGAAATTCAACATCACATTGGTTCGGTTTACTGTAAGTATTCTTTTATACAAAAAGTATAAGCATTTAATTTTTCGGTCTAATCCTGAGGGGATTCAGCTCAAGCTTTTTTCCGCAAGAGACACCGTACTCCAATGCATGCCATTGTAAATATGTTCATCATTGAAGGAAGAATATTTTATTCTGTTCTAGTCTCAACCATTTGGTCAATATTCATTTCTAGAAGAACTGGACAGTGGTCACTTCCTGCTATTGCATGATGGATGTCTACTTTTTTTATAGATTCCTCAAGCCTTTTAGAGATAATAAAGTAGTCAATGCGCCAGCCAATATTTCTTTCCCTTACTTTGTTCATATATGACCACCATGTATAACGATCTGTTGCTTCAGGGTAAACAGAGCGGAATGAATCGACAAAGCCGCTGTTTAATAGTCTCGTCATTCGGCCTCTTTCTTCTTCTGTAAAACCAGAGTTCCCTATGTTGGCTTTAGGGTTTTTTAAATCGATTGATTGGTGTGCGACATTCAAGTCACCACAGTAAATGACAGGTTTCTTTTCATCTAACTCTTTTAAGTAAGCACGCAGTTCATCTTCCCATAGCAGCCTATACTCCAAACGAGCCAGATCCCGCTTCGAATTCGGTGTATATACATTTACTAAGTAGAAGTTTTCATATTCCAATGTAATAATTCGGCCTTCGTCTTGTGTGTCTGCATCGCCAACACCATAACTGACTGATAAAGGTTCATGTTTAGTAAAAATGGCTGTTCCTGAATACCCTTTTTTCTCCGCATCATTCCAAAATTGATAATACCCAGGCAAATCGATCTCTACTTGCCCAGTTTGGCATTTTGTTTCCTGGATGCAGAAAAAATCTGGTTCTTCCTGATGAAAATAGTCAAGAAACCCTTTCTTCAAGCATGCGCGAATACCATTGACGTTCCATGATACAAATTTCATCCTATAAAACTCCTTCAAAAAATATAGATTTTGGAAGAATACAATATTCCTCACTAGAAAAGACATTTCCCCTGTTTATTTCATGCTAACCCATCTATAAAAATAGACGCCCTCCATGGTATAACGGAAGGCGTCTTCTTAACATTATATCTAGTCTTATTTTACATCCTCGCCGACAATTTTAACTTCTGTTTCAAGATCTATGTTGAATTTCTCTTTTACAGTACGCTGAACCATACGGATTGTCTCAATATAATCCGTTGCTGTCGCATTGCCTTTATTGATGATAAAGCCGGCATGTTTTGTGGATACTTCTGCTCCACCCACACCTTTACCTTGCAAGCCACTATCTTGAATTAGCTTGCCTGCAAAATGACCTGGGGGGCGTTTGAATACACTGCCTGCTGAAGGAAATTCAAGAGGCTGCTTCGACTCTCGCTTGTATGTTAAATCAGCAATCGTTTCATCAATAGTTGCTTGGTCGCCTTTCTTCAATTCAAAAATGGAAGAAAGCGCGTAATAACCCTTCTTCGCAATAATGCTTTGGCGATAGCCGAGTTCTAACTGTTCCTTTGTCAGGTTTAATATATCGCCACTTGGCGTCATGACCTTGCAGCTGACGATTACATCATTAATTTCACCGCCATATGCACCTGCATTCATTGCCATCGCTCCACCTACTGAGCCTGGAATACCGCAAGAAAATTCAAGGCCACTCAATGATTGCGCGGCAGCTGCTCTTGATACATCGATGATCAGTGCTCCAGCTTGAGCATACACGGTCGTCCCTTCAATACGGATTTCATCCAATTTAGAGAGGTTTAGAACAATTCCACGAAGGCCTCCGTCACGGATGACCATGTTTGATCCATTTCCTAATAGAAATAGAGGTACGTCATGCTGGTGGGCATACTTGACAACTTCTGCCGCTTCTTCTTCAGTGGAAGGCATAACAAGCAAATCTGCATTGCCGCCTAGCTTTGTCATTGTGTATTTATTAAGTGGTTCATCTATTTTGATATCATCGGGATTTACAATCGTTTTTAAATCATTCATCCATTGTTCTTTCATCTCCGAAAGTCCATTCCCTTCATACTTATTCATAACTAAGTATGAATAACGAAGGCCCATTTTACAAGTAATATTCTTTGGCTAAAGCAACCGGAACATGGGTTGAAACTTTCTCTAGGTCTATTCGTATAATAAATTGAAATACATATTATAGGATTATTGTAAGGGGTGGCAGGAATGATATTAGAAGAACAAGGATTTAGCTTATTTACGATTGTACCGATTATCGTTGGCATTGGTTTTGTGATTGTAATCGGTATTTTAATTATCAGTGCAGCAAAGGGGCTAAACACGTGGACAACGAATAATAACTCACCTATCCTCACTGTTCCTGCTGCAATCGTAGCCAAACGCACCGAAGTAAGCGGTGGAGGACAGGATTCAAGGGCCAGCACAAGCTACTATGCAACATTTGAATTAGAAAACGGAGAACGAGTTGAATTGCGGGTGAGCGGCAAAGTATATGGTTCTTTTGTTGAAGGAGATAATGGGACACTGACATATCAGGGAACGCGCTATCATCAATTTGAACGAAAACTATAATTTGGCCCTAACTATTTCAATAATAAGTAAAGCACCCCCAAAGCTAGAGTTATCTCTAACATAGGAGGTGCTTTTTATTGTTCTATTTCTAACTTGTTGCTTACGCTTTAACAGCCATTTCAACTAAACGATTAGCTGCTGCTTTAACTTCTTCTAAACCGTCAGCGATGATTTCTTGTGCTTTAGCAGGCATTGCATTATGACCTTCGATAACAACTTCTTCGATAATGTCCATACCGAAAACGCCGCCAAATACATTACGCATATAGTTAACAGCCATTTCCATAGATGCCATTTCTGGAGTAGAATAAATGCCACCACGTGCGTTTAGCAAGATAGCTTTTTTCTCAGGCATTAGGCTAATCATATTACCTGCTTCATCGTATTTGAATGCAAAACCAGCTGCATATACATAGTCGATGAAAGTTTGTAATTTAGCAGGAATAGTCAAGTTCCATAGAGGGAATGCAAATACGACTACATCAGCAGCTGTAAGTGCGTCCATTGCTTTTTGTTTAGCAGCAAGTGTACGTTGTTGAAGCTCAGACAACTCTTCACCATTTTGCAATTTACCAAAAGCATCTAGTAAATCTTGACCGAAATAAGGAGTATCTTCTTCATATACGTCATATACAGTCACATTTAAATCAGAACCTTTTAAAGTTTCCATAAATGTTTCATACATTTTGCTTGATATAGCTTGATCCGCTGGGCGGTTATTTGCTTTAACAACTAATACGTTTGTCATTAGTCACACACTCTCTTTTCGTGTAATATTATATCTCAAATTCAAGATATTTTAATTTTAATGTAAAACCCATCCGAAGTCAACGAATGGGTTTTCATACTTTTGACTGAAATTTTTAGAAATCACAATGATCGTCTGTGCATATTCCCTGGCCATCTTGCCCCATCATTTTTAATGTAGGACGAAGATTTTCTTCCTCTGCGACTTGTTGAATTGCTTTTTCGAACACTTCATTAGGTTGAGCTCCTGAGATCGCATACTTCCCATTCAACACAAAGAATGGAACCCCTCTTACGCCAATTTGGGCTGCTTCTTGTATATCTCGCAATACGTCGTCAGCGAATGAGCCATTTGCCAAGACTTCCTCTGCGTCCTTGCGTTCGATACCTACTTCTGCGGCCAACTCAACTAATGTATCCGTTAAGCCAATTTCCTTCGCTTCGATAAAATAGGCACGAAGCAAACGCTCGCTCATTTCGGCCCCTAACCCTTTGGTTGCTGCATATTTTGCAAGGCGATGTGCCTTAAATGTATTCGCAGGTTTTAAGTGGTCGTAATCATAATCCAAGCCCAATTCCTTCGCACGGGCAATGATGCCTTGTGATTGAATTTTTGCTTGTTCTACTGTCGTGCCATATTTCTTTGCAACGACTTCATACATGCTTTCATCTGATGTATCTTTCGATTCAGGACTAAGCTGGTAGCCTTTAAAAACAACTTCCACTTGATCCTTAAATCCTGTTTTATTCAATGCATTCTCTAATTCTCGTTTACCTATATAACAAAATGGACATACATAATCTGACCAAACTTCTATTTTCATCATGATCACCTCGCCTCTATTGTATCTATCACTTCATTCAAAAGGCAATTTTATTGCCCGGCCTTTCAATCCATGACAACTAAATGTTTAAACTTCATATGAATAACACAACCTAGGAAAAAACAGGAGATTATACATGTACAAATCACTTTGGCTACAACAACCAACAGAGCATTCAAAAGCTGCACTTGGCGAATCAATCGAAACAGATGTATGTATTATTGGTGGCGGATTAAGTGGCATAATGACTGCCTATCATCTGTCTAAAGCAGGAAAAGACGTAGTATTGCTAGAAGGAGATTCCGTATTGGGAGGTGCAACCGGCCATTCTACCGGGAAACTGACAGCTCAGCACGGTGCCATCTATCAAACACTGATCAAGCAATTCGGAAGTGATGGGGCTTCTCTTTACTATAAACTCAACCAAAATGCTGTTTCTTCGGGATTCGATTTAGTAGGCTCAGATGTCATCCAGCCCTCTACATCTATCCTGTATACACAGGAAGAGTTTAATAGAAAGAAGCTGGAAGACGAATGGGATGCCTATAAACAGTTGAATATTGCTGGCACAATGAATCCGAAGAGTGAAATCCCTTATCCAACGAAATTGTCTGTTTCAATGGCAGAGCAAGCCCAAATCCATCCTGTTCGTTTTGGTCGTGAAATGCTTGCTAAAGCCATGGCTGCAGGAACGAAGGTTTATGAGCATACGCGAGTTCAGCATGTGGATATTCAAAATAAAAAGGCGACAACACATAGCGGACATACGGTTTCATGCAAAGATTTAGTCATTGCATCTCATTACCCCATTGAAGCACTTAGGGGACTGCATTTATTTAAATTAGAAATCAATCGTTCTTATATTATTGCTTTTAAAACACCCGACCCTTATAAAGGGCAATATCTTTCAGTTGATACCGCTGTAAGATCTATACGAACAGCACTGATTGACGGTGAAAATTATTTGTTGCTTGCAGGGCCAAGTCATAAAGCAGGCACTAAATCGGATACGTATAAATATTATGATGAGATTGAAGCAGAGGGACATGACAGATTCGATGCAAAAGATATTCCTTTTAAATGGTCGGCACAGGACCCTGAGACACCTGACTTACTTCCATATGTTGGACAGCTTGGCTCTGGGACTCCACACGTCTGGATTGCGACAGGTTTTAGAAAATGGGGAATCTCCAACTCTCTTGTCGCAGGACAGCTAATTAGCGATGGCATATTAGGTACCCCAAACAAGGGCTTAGATCTTTATTCGCCTAGCCATACAAAGCTAGGCACTGCACTCGCACAAGCTTTAAAAATCGGCAGCCAAGTAGCAGTTGATTTTGTAGGTGGCTATATCACTCGAACTTCTACTCCTCGCTGTACACATATGGGCTGTAAAACCAGATGGAATGAAGCTGATGAAACGTGGGATTGTCCGTGTCATGGATCCCGTTTTTCAAAAGAGGGCTTGGTCATAGAAGGCCCTGCCGTTGACCCGCTTGAATTGTGATAATTGATCTTATAAAAAAGAGCTGACTCTCTTGTTCCAGAGAGTCAGCTCTTTATTTTTAGCCTAATACTTCAGTTAGTGTTGGGACGATTTGTTTTTTACGTGATACAACACCTTTTAATACAATACGGTTGTTTTCTAGCACTGAACGGAATGCAGGAGCAGCTTTATCTGCAACCTTACCAACCGGTACAGCAACAGAGTCATTGTTTAGAATGTCTGTGACTACAAAGAAGAATAAATCTAACTCTTTATCTTGTACTTCTTTTTCTAACAATTTTTCTAACTCTTCTTGGCGATCAAGTACATCGTTGATATCTACTGCGTTTACTTGTGCAATCACAACTTTATGGTCGCCCATTGCGAATTCTTTCGCATCTAATGATAATAAGTCTTCCAATGTTTTATCACTTAGGTCGGCACCTGCTTTCAACATAGCAAGTCCATATTCTTCTGCATTCACATTTGCTTTTTCTGCTAATTCTTTCGCTGCTTGCACATCTTCTTCTGTGCAGGTAGGTGATTTAAATAGCAATGTATCAGAAATGATAGCAGAAAGCATTAAACCTGCGTAGTTTGCAGGAACTTCTACATTTTTTTCTTTAAAGATTTTATTTAAGATGGTTGCTGTACATCCAACTGGCTCAGCACGGTAATACAAAGGATCAGCCGTTTCGAAGTTCGCGATACGGTGGTGATCGATTACTTCAAGTACTTGTACTTCTTCTATATCAGTTACAGATTGTTGGCGCTCATTGTGGTCGACTAAAATGACCTGTTGTACTTCTGGTGTCGCTTTTTCAATCAAGCGGGGTGCATCAAAGCCGAATTTTTCTAGTGCATAAGCCGTTTCATTGTTTAGCTCACCTAAGCGAACAGCTTCAGCATCGACGCCGATTTGTTGTTTTAAATATGCATACACTAATGCAGATGTAATTGTATCTGTATCAGGGTTTTTATGTCCGAATACTAGGACGTTACTCATGTATATATTCCTCCCAAAATGAATTACCGATTCTTTTTTTATTTTATCAAAAAGATAACATATAGTCGCTAGATTCGCACAAAAAAGATGTTCCCTGTCCATAGCCAGGAAAACAGGAACAAGTCATCATCATTTCGCACGATAAACCTTTTCCTTCACTGTATAACGTTCAATCGCAGAATGATTGATTTCATAGCCTATTCCCCGTTCTTTTGAAATGCTAATATAGCCATTTTTCACCGTAATTTCAGGTGTGATGATGTCCTCTTCCCAGTAATGGGCAGAGCCTGCTGTATCTCCTGGCAGCGTAAAATTAGCCAGCGTAGATAAGGCGATAGCGTGTGCCCTTCCGATACCCGCCTCAAGCATACCACCGCACCATACTGCCATCTCATGTTTAGCACACAAATCATGGATACGTTTTGCTTCCGTCAGGCCGCCTACTCGGGCATATTTGATGTTCATCACTTTACAGCTTCCAAGATCAATCGCTGCCTCAGCATCTTCGTATGAAGTGATGCTTTCATCTAGACAGATAGGTGTTTTTAACTGACTTTGAAGCTTCGCATGCTGCACAATATCATTTGCGCCTAGCGGCTGTTCAATCATCAACAAACCATATTGATCTAGTTCTTGAAGCAATGCTAAATCATTAAGCGTATAACATGAATTGGCATCCGCCATTAAAGGGACATCTGGATATTCATTTCTAATCGCATTAAGCAGTGCAATATCCTCGCCTGGTTTAATTTTCACCTTTATACGCTGATAGCCAGCTTCTAAAGCATCCTCAATTTTTTGATAAAGCTGCTGATGTGTAGGCTGTATGCCGATACTCACTCCAACAGCCACCTTTTCTTTTTGACCGCCTAAAGCTGTTGCAAGAGGAATAGATTGCTTCTTAGCATAAAGATCCCATATCGCGGTTTCCAACGTAGCCTTAGCCATGTTGTTACGACGGATACTGCTAAAGATTTCGCTGACCATATCCGGGTGATGAATCTCTTTGCCCATAATAAGCGGTAGTAGAAAATCCTCTAGTACATGCCAGCTCGTTTTCATCGTCTCTTCCGTATACCAAGGCACTTCAAATGCGACGCCTTCTCCATATCCGATAAGACCATCTCGATCCCTTGCTTCAAGAATAAGAAATTGTTTATCCTGCACGCTACCAAAGCTGGTTTTAAAAGGAGATTTCATCCGCATTTTTAATTGGCGGATCTTAACTTGTTCTATATTCAACTTTAAACTCACCTATATTCGTTTCATTATTTGACTGTTGAACCAGTTGCTTTTAAAACTGATCTCGTTAGTATTTCAACTCCAGGCAAAAGCTGGGCATGGTTGAATGTCATATCAGGGTGATGTAGCCCTGGGGATAAACCACACCCTAATCCTAGCATAGTAGCTTTAATATGTGGCCTCAATTTGCTGTAAAAATGGAAGTCTTCCCCTCCTGGTGTAAAGAGGGCAGGCCTTAGTTTTTCTTCACCGACAGACTCTATAATCGCGTGTTTTAGAATCTCTTCCGCTTCCTCATTTACTTTCGCAGCCGCTATATCAGTCAAAACCTTTAACTCAATATTCGCTTCATATAAAGTGCTAACACCTTTAACAATGCGCTGGATATCTTTATATAACTCTTGCATGCCTTCGTTCGTTTGGGCTCTTACATCCACGTTAATGAATGCTTTGCCGGGTATGATATTGCCTGATCTGCCTCCAGCCTGGAAAACCGTCACCTTTGCGGAATAGGGAATCATTGAATCGATACGAATGGATTTTAAAGCTTCTACTAGGCTGCTCCCCACTTCGATTGCGTTCTTACCTAAATGCGGCCTTGCAGCATGAGCTTCAACACCATAAATTTCCGAGGAAATAGTCATGGATGCGCCATGATGGATGGCCGGCGAAAAAGTGCCATCTTCGAGCTCCTGTATAGGACGCAAATGTACACCAAACAAATAATCTACATCATCGATCAATCCCCGTTCCACAAAGGAAAGAGCCCCTTGTCCCTTTTCCTCAGCCGGTTGGAATAAAACACGCAAGGTTCCCTTCCACTCGACTGACAACTTTTTCATAAGAAGTAGCACTCCAATAATCATAGTCATGTGCCCATCATGTCCACATGAATGATTGGCTCGCATTTCCCCGTCTACTTCCTGCCAAAGGGCATCCATATCTGTCCTTAAACCAACAACCGGCTTGCCTTCCCCGATCTCAACATACAGACCCGTACTGTCTTTTAATGTATGGACCTTATAACCTTCTGCTTGCAATAACGATTCAATATATTCTGTTGTGCGGTATTCCTCCCACGCGATTTCCGGAATAGCGTGCAGATGTTGAAATATTCCCTGGAGCTTCGATTCTATTTCCTTTAGCTTTTCTTTCATCATACCCCATCCTTTCTCGTTAAATAGCCTTTCAAGAAATTGAGATCATGCTTGTCAGATTATAAAAATATATCGTGTAAATTCATGAATTTAGATGTATTCGCTTTCAATAATCTATTACTCCTTAAGGAATTGTATTTGCATTTATCAGGATTTATGCCCTGCTGTTACATACGGCAAACCTATCGGAAAGTCTCGAGGGGATTGGGGTTACTCAACCGGCATCGCATGATTACGGTCACTTGGCTCTATTAGCGCCACTCATCTCCCTTTCACATTCACCTGCCCTATTCATACCACTTACCTTCTTAAGCAGAAAAAAGCTTGCTGACCCGCTATTCCTGATCAACAAGCTTTTCCTATTTATGAACTAAAACTTTCTTCTTGTAATTCTCTTTTTCTTTCCAATTTCTTCACGATATATATACTGATCTCATAAAGAAGAACCATCGGTACGAGTACCAACAATTGGCTCATAAAATCAGGCGGTGTTATAAGTGCTGAGAAAACGGCCATAATAACGTAAGACCATTTTCGAATATTCTTCATCGTATCCGATGTTAGAACGCCTATTGTCGATAAAAACATAGCAATAATCGGTAATTCAAACAATAATCCAATTGGGACTGTCGTCATGATGAGATAGCTCATGTACTGAGCTGCTGAGATCATTACGTTGAAATTCGATTCGCCTATGCCTACAAGGAAATGGTAGCTAATTGGGTTAATGACAAAATAGCCGAAAGCCACCCCTAAGAGAAATAACAGAAGCATAACGGGCGAATATAAACCAAGAAAACCTTTTTCGTTTTCTTTTAAACCCGGTTTTATAAATGACCATATAAAGTGCATTAAGAATGGCAATGAAAGTCCTACAGCAACTGTTGTAGAGATGGACATATAAAATTTAACAACTTCAAGAGGCCCTAAGATGACTAAGTCGTGCCCTCTTGTTACATACGGAAGCCATTTGTTGACTGTCGCAAATACAAGAATAAAGAAAAAGAGAAAAACAGCTAACCCTTTGATAAGTTGTTTTCTAAGTTCCGCCAGATGTTCAACAAATGCTTCGCTCGTATCCCTAAAGGAGCTTTCCAATCCCTGCTCCTCTTCGATCTCGAGAGAGGCGGAAGGAGCTGGGGAGACGGGCTCAACAGCCGCAGCCTCTTCGCTTCCTTCGTATTCGCTTTCGTCTAATTTATCCAAAGGGCTAAGTACTTTCTTTTTATTTTCTTCATACGGATCCATACGAACACCCTCTAATTAAATTTCGTTTTTATCCTTTACTTTGACAGTTGTGATCGTTTCCTTTTTAGGTTCTTCATGTTCATCCATTAGGCCTTGAGTAGATTTTTTAAACTCAGAGAAAGTTTTGCCTACTGCAGAACCAATCTCCGGCAATTTTTTTGGACCAAAAACGATAAGTACAATGACTAAAATAATGATTAATCCAGGAATACCAATGGCGCCTATACCCATGATGCATCACTCCTTTTATTTGATTTTTGATTTAGCTTTAGAGAAGGTTATTGGTTAAACCAAAGATCCACCTTTTTTGCTATACTTGATAATCCCTTCAGAACAGCGAAGCGCTAAAGCGCCAACAGTGTCAGTAGGGTTATAACCTGAGTTATTCGGGAATGAACCAGCGCCCACTGCGAATAGATTTTCGCAATCCCAGTGTTGTAAGTAATTATTAACTACCCCATCCTCAGGTGTTTTACTCATTACAGTACCACCTGTGTTATGTGTTGATTGATAAGGGACGATGCTGTAATCCGTTAGATCTGCACGAACTTCTACTTTTTTGGCATCCATTTGTTTTAGAATATCGCCACATTTTTTAGAAATAAAGTGGTGCAGTTTACGGTCTTGATCCGTAAAATTATAGTTTACTTGCAATAAAGGCACGCCATATGCGTCTTTATATTTCGGATCCAATGTTAAGTAGTTTTCTTTATGTGCGATTGAAGCACCTTGTCCACCAACAGACAATGAACGCGTATAGTTTTGGATTGATTCTTTCTTAAACTCAGCTCCCCATGTCGGTGTATCGGCATGCGTTGGGTTGTTCCCAATTGGACGTAAACCAATTTGGGTTAATGCAATATTCGCACCGTGAATAAAACCTAGTTTAGAGTGGTCAAAGTTATCGCCATTAAAGTCATCTAAACATTCACCTAGTGCACCAGCACCCATAAATGTATTAAATTGCTCATCATAAAAACCAGTTGCACCTGGCATAATTTGATAGCAATAATTACGCCCTAAAGTTCCTTTACCTGTATTCGGGTCATACATAGTACCAATTTTAGAGATCATCAGCAATTTAGCATTATTCATCATAAATGCGCTGAGAACAACCACATCTGCTGGTTGAATATATTCTTCTCCTGTTACAGAATCAATATATCTTACGCCTGTTGCTTTATTTCCTTTAGTAAGAACTTCTACAACATTTGAGTTAAAGCGAATTTCATATTTACCCGTTTTTAATGCTGCTGGAATAACACTTACTTCCGGCGTTGCTTTCGCGCCATACTCACAGCCAAAACGTTCGCAGAAACCACAATATTGGCATGCATTAATATTTTGATCATATTGGTTTTTGTACGGTGCAGATAGGTTCGCAGATGGCATCATGTACGGGTGATACCCCATTTTTTTAGTTGCAGTCTCGAACTTTTTCAACAGAGGTGTCTTTTTCATCGGCTTTGTTGGATAATCATCTGATCGTTTGCCACCAAGTGGATTTTTTTCACCGCTAATACCGGCTATTTTTTCAAATTTATCGTAGTATGGCTCTATTTGATCATAATCCATCCCCCAATCTTGCAGGATGTAATCGGATCCTAAGAAATTCTTTCCATACTTTTTATCAGTAATAGATTTAATTTTAAAATCATACGGTAAGAAACGGAATGTTTGTCCATTCCAGTGAGTACCAGCGCCGCCTAGCCCTTCACCCAACAGGAATGAACCTAGTTGGCGCATAGGCAAAGCTTGTTGTTTACGGTTGTTACGGAAGGTAACTGTTTCTTTTGATAAATCTTGCATCAATTCATATCGAATAGCATAACGGTATTCATCGTGGACGTTCGCAAAGTTTTTGGTTCCACGCTCTTTACCTCTTTCCAAGCCAACTACTTTCAATCCTGCTTTTGTACATTCTGCGGCTACAATTCCGCCTGTCCAGCCTACACCGACTGTTACTACATCAACCTTTGGCAATGTTTTCGCCATAATCCATACCCCCTATTAATGCATACCTAAAGATTTTGGTGCAATTTTTTGGAATCCCTCTTTTTCAATCACATTGATATAGGACATTTGATGTCCAGGGAAACCTTTCATCTTCCATCCCTCCATGTTGCGATTGCCTCCATATAGAGGATCGGCATACGCGCCCTCAATGGTTGCTGACCGGAGCAAATTAAAGAAGAATGCGGCAGATACGCCTTTCATCTTCACCTTATCTTTTTGGAATGCCGTTAAAATCACGTCACGCTCTTTATCCGAAATATCAGTAAAACCTTTTTTATAGCGTTTTTGCGCTTCTTGTTCCAGCTTAGAAACGCCTTCAGAGAAAATCTCTGCTCGCGTTAAACGTGTTTGATAGCCTTGCGTTGGGGATCCATCATGGAAAGGTCCTTGCATATATTCTTTCGAATTACTGCCATATTGACCTGCCAGCTGACGGTCAATAAAATAAGGGACGCCAAGATCAATAGCTCCGCCACCTAAATCATCCTTTGGAAAAATACGTTCCGTAGCAGCCGCTAAAACATTAAAATCTGCATCTGTTGTAAAGTACATCTTCCCTTGGCTAGTCTCAGATGTTTTGTTCGAATGTGACTGGTTAGTTTTAGACGGTGCGGCAGTTTTTTTCGAATTGTAGCCGATCAAGCCACCGATTAAACCTCCGCCGATCAAAGTTCCTGTTGCAATACCAGTTGTTTTCAAGAAATCCCGTCTTGAGATATCTTTTTGATTGTCATTGCTCAATTTGTTACCTCCCTTAAATACATAAAATTACATAGCAATTTATTGAATAAAAAATTGCTCTTTAAGGTAATTTGTTCCCTTTTTGTTTCGAATTTAATCTTTCTAAATAAAAATAATACAAAAAAGGACTAGCAACCTATGCTAGTCCCTAAAAATTACTTTTTAATAAATAATTGTTTGCTTTGTTTCCTTTCCGAGTACAATTACAGCTAAGATACCGATTAATATAGCAAGGCAGAAGATAGAGAATATCCAACCAATCGATATGCCTCCTGCCATTAGTGATCCAACAAGCAAAGGTCCAAAGATGCCGCCTAACCTCCCTACCGATGCTGCCATGCCGACACCTGTGCCCCTTATCACGGTCGGATATTGTTCTGGTGTATAAGCATATAGTGCACCCCATGCTCCGAGGTTAAAGAAAGAAAGTAGCATTCCCGAAACCATTAAAAGCCAAGTGCTATCAGCCAGACCAAATGCTAGTGAACTAAATGCCGTGCCTAGCAGGTACACAGAAAGCACCCATTTCCTTCCCCACTTTTCAATCAGCCAAGCAGCTGTAAAATAACCTGGCAATTGAGCTAATGTCATGATTAATACGTACTCAAAACTTTTTATCAGGCTAAACCCTTTTACCACCATAACGCTCGGAAGCCATAAGAAAATACCATAATAGGAGAATACAACCGTAAACCATACGATCCACAGCATGATTGTTTGCTTTGCATAAGGTTTAGACCAAACAGCCGCTAAATTTTGTAGCACGCTTCTTTTCTCTTTTTTCTCCTCATACTGTGGCGAATCTGGCAAACGGAGACGAAGGTAAACTGCGTATAATGCTGGAAGCGCCGTTAACAACAATGCAACACGCCAGCCATAATGCGGAATGACAAAATATGAAATTACCGCTGCAAGTAGCCAGCCTACTGCCCAAAAGCTTTCCAGCAATACGACTACCCTTCCTCTTTCTTTCGCTTCCACACTTTCAGATACCAATGTGGATGCCACTGGGAGTTCTCCTCCTAGTCCCATACCAATCACAAAACGTAATGCCATAAAAATGGCTAGTGAAGAAGCAAATGCAGATATTCCGCTTCCTACTGAAAAAATGATTAATGTCCAAACAAAGACAGACTTACGGCCGACACGATCTGCAAAAATACCAAATACTAACGCTCCTACGGCCATGCCGATCGAGTTAATGCTACCAATCCACCCCATCTGTTCCGAGGTTAACCCCCAATCGCTTGCAAGTGCCGCAATAACGAAAGATAAAATACCTACATCGAGTGCATCAAATAACCATCCTACACCTGCAACGCCCAATAATTTATTGCGCGAAACAACTTGCGCATTTACTGCTTGTTTCATTCTATTCCCATCCCCCATTAAGTGTCTTTACACGTGTAAACATTCATATGTATTTACTATACAACATCAGTAAACATGTGACAATATCTTAAATATTTTACGAAATTTTAGAATATTGATAGGATAGCATTGAAAGCAGGTTCTTTTTTTGATAAAGTGTCTCTTATACATAAACAACTGTATTTTTAGAAAGTACACCACTTTGCATTTACTAAGGAGGAATTATCATCATGACCGCTATATGGAATGGCTTGCTTCATCATTACAAGGAATTTTTGCCAATCAACAGCAATACACCACTTTTAACACTTCACGAAGGAAATACACCATTAATCTATCTTGCCAAATTATCTGAAGAGCTGGGGATTGATTTGCACGTAAAGTTTGAAGGTTTAAATCCCACTGGTTCCTTCAAAGACAGAGGAATGGTTATGGCCGTGGCTAAAGCGGTAGAAGAGGGAAGCAAATGCGTAATCTGCGCCTCTACCGGCAATACTTCTGCGTCTGCGGCTGCCTATGCGGCACGAGCAGGCATTGAGGCTATTATCGTGATTCCAAAGGGTAAAGTTGCTGCAGGCAAATTAGCGCAAGCCTATATGTACGGCGCAAAAATCATCGAGATTGATGGCAATTTTGACGAGGCATTGCAACTTGTACGCCAAATCAGTGATACAACAGCCGTAACCTTAGTAAACTCGGTCAATCCCTATCGTTTAGAAGGCCAAAAAACAGCAGCTTTTGAGATTTGCGATGCATTAGGAGACGCACCAGACATCCTAGCTATACCGGTTGGCAACGCAGGTAATATAAGCGCATATTGGAAAGGCTTTAGAGAATACGCACAGAAAAAAGGTACATCTCTTCCAAGAATGTTTGGTTATGAAGCGGAAGGGGCTGCCGCCATTGTCAGAGGCGAACCAATAGCACACCCTGAAACAATCGCTACGGCCATCCGCATTGGAAATCCAGCCAGTTGGCTATTGGCAGAAATGGCACGCGATGAATCGGACGGTAAAATCAGTGCTGTGACTGATGAAGAAATTCTAAATGCCTATCGATTGATTGCCTCTAAAGAAGGTATTTTTGCTGAACCTGGATCAGCCGCATCTATTGCAGGTGTCTATCAATCTGTAGCGGATGGTTCTATCGCAAAAGGAAGCAAGGTTGTAGCGGTCCTTACAGGCAATGGATTGAAGGATCCTGACACAGCTGTCAGTGCATCCTCTGTCAATGTGGTAACACTTTCGAATAACGAACAGGAAATCCGTGAGTATATCGAGGGACTACTATGAGCAAAACATGGAACATACAAGTACCGGGCAGCACAGCGAATCTAGGCCCAGGCTTTGATTCAATTGGAATTGCACTAGGACTATATTTAACTTTAGATGTAACATTAAGTGAACAATGGGCATTTGATCATCAATCAGTTCATTTACCTCAAGAAATAAATACGAAAGACCATTTAATCTATCAAAGCGCAAACTATGCAGCAACATGCTATGGTGCCATACTCCCCTCCTGCAAGGTGATTGTACAAAGCGAATTGCCCTTGGCTCGTGGTATTGGGAGCAGTGCGGCTGCCATTGCTGCAGGGGTTGAATTAGCTAATCAACTTTGTGAATTAAACTTAACATTAGAGGAGAAATGCCGTATTGCTACTGATTTAGAAGGACACCCAGATAATGCTACGGCATCCCTCTGCGGTGGACTGACAATCGGGGCTATGTTGCCGAATGGAGGACTAAGCCTGCTGAGTGTAAAAGAAATAGATATAGCCTTCGCCCTTTTCATCCCAAATGTAGAGCTTAAAACACAAGAAGCAAGGGATGCCTTGCCTTCTACTTTTGACCGAGGATATGCTGTACAAGCAAGTGCCTATGCTAATGTATTAACAGCCGCCCTATTAATGAATGATTGGAAACGTGTAGGTGAAATGATGGAAGCTGACTTGTTCCATGAACCTTTCAGGGCAAATATAATTCCCTATTATAATAAAATTAGAGAACTGGCGAAGGATAATGGGGCTTACGGGACAGCGATCAGCGGAGCAGGTCCAACCATGATTTCTTTAGTTCAACCTGAAGAAGTAGATGAATTTGTTAAAAAGATGCGTCCTCACCTGCCGGATTATGAGATAAAAGCTGTTTCCATTGATCGAAATGGGATTCAACTAAAAGTATCAGAGTATATTTAGAATGCAGTAAGGGGCTAGCCATATTGGCAACCCCTTTTTTCGTTATTAATAAAATAACAGAATGACTCCAAATAAAAAGCAGGAAACAACAAAGACAGCATAGAGACTATAATTATCAAACACAATATTGAATATGACAAAAAAGATAGATCTAAACAAACTAGCACTATCTTTTTTATATTCTTTTATGATTATGTAAATAATCCAAATTAAGTTTGCTACAAATATAACCATTAATAAACTGCCAAGCAACTTGTCCATTTTCTTCCCCTAATTTCCCATGATGATATATTCTTTGGTATGATTCTTCGCCATTATAGTTGGAAACTGCTCGACATGCAATGTAGTGCCGCCCCCCTTTTGCACCAAGAAAGAGGATTGCCGTCAAGCAATCCTCTTAAGGCACCAACAATACTAAACTAATGGCCATAACAATCATGCCAAGAACAACGCCATAAATTGACGAGTGAGCTTCATCGTATTTGCGGGCCGCCGGCAATAATTCGTCTAGTGAGATAAAAACCATAATTCCTGCCACCCCAGCAAATATCATACCAAACATAATATCATTCAAAAATGGCATCAATAATAAATACGCAACGAATGCCCCAACCGGCTCTGCTAAGCCTGATAAAAAAGAAAGCTTAAAAGCTTTTTTCCGGTCCCCTGTTGCAAAGAAAATAGGAACAGATACAGCAATACCTTCAGGGATATTGTGAATTGCGACAGCAATGGCAATCGCTAATCCTAGATTTGGATCACTCAATGCGGAAACAAACGTGGCAATCCCTTCAGGAAAGTTGTGTATGCCAATGGCAAGTGCAGTAAAAACGCCCATCTTCATTAAGCTCGAATAATCTTGTTGTGACGGGCCTTTCTTCAAATCTTCTACCATTTTGACTTCATGCGGATTTCCTTGTTTCGGGATCAGTTTATCTATCAAGGCTATAAGCAGCATGCCTGAAAAGAATCCGATAATTGTAAAAAGATAGCCTTGTTTCTCTCCTAGCTCCCCAACTAGTGCCACTTTAGCTTTGACAAATATCTCAACAAGGGAAACATATATCATAACACCAGCTGAGAAACCTAAAGAAAATGATAAAAATTTAGTATTCGTTCTTGAGGTAAAAAAGGCGATTAAGCTGCCGACTCCTGTTGCCAATCCTGCAAAAAGAGTTAACCCCAATGCATATAGTACACTTGCATCCATTTACATACTCCTTTATGAACTGACTTTTTATTTACTATATGCTTAATGTTTCCTTTATGAAACAATTTTCTTTAAAGCCAAAATAAAAGATGAACCAATTCCCTCTTTCTGGGAATAAACAGGAAAATGTATTTCTTTATTATTGCGTTTTATAATAAGATTATCGAGGTGAAAAATATGGAGGAATACATCAAAAGAGGAACATTAGATTTTCGCAAAGCCAACTTGGCATTATTCGCTGGCGCGTTTAGTACTTATGCTAATTTATATATGACGCAGCCAGTGATGCCGACGTTAACAAAATTTTTCCATATATCGCCGGCTGCGGCTAGTCTTTCCCTCTCATTTACTACAGCATCACTTGCCATTTGTATGTTAATAGTAGGTTCTCTTTCTGAAGCATGGGGCCGCAAACCTATTATGACATTTTCTATGATTGCGGTAGCTATTTTAACTTTTCTTATTGCTTTTTCGCCTAACTACCACGTCTTGCTGATCTTGAGAGTTGTCCAAGGCGCTGTTTTTGCAGGTCTACCAGCTATTGCGATGGCTTATTTAGGTGAGGAAATCGATCCAAAAAGCTTAGGAGCGGCAATGGGGCTCTATATAAGTGGAAATTCCATTGGCGGTCTTGCCGGACGGATTGTGATGGGTTCTGTGAGCGATTATTCGAATTGGCGCGTCGGAATGATTGTGATTGGCATTATTAGTTTGCTTCTTGCTATAGCATTTTACTTTTTATTGCCAAAATCTCGTCATTTTGAGCCAGATAAGCTTGCATTAAAGCCACTATTCCAATCTCTTCTTATGCATTTAAAGGATCCTGCATTATTAAGTTTATTCGGTGTTGGATTCTTGCTAATGGGATCTTTTGTAACGATGTACAACTATATAGGTTTCCAATTGATAGAACCGCCTTATTCTCTTAGCCAAACAATTGTTGGCTGGATTTTTTTAATTTATCTTGTAGGGACATTCAGTTCGGCATGGATGGGTAGTTTAGCGGACCATCACGGGCGTTACAAAATTCTTTTGAGCGGCATAGGGCTTATGCTTGCCGGTGCTCTCTTATCATTAACGGATAACCTATTTATCAAGATTGCAGGAATAGCGATTCTTACTTTCGGTTTTTTTGGAGCTCATTCCATTGCAAGTGGATGGGTTGGAAAAAGAGCAACACATGAAAAAGCACAAGCTTCTTCGCTTTACCTCTTTTTCTACTACGTAGGATCCAGTGTCGGCGGAACAACCGGCGGACTCTTTTGGTCTAAGTTCGGCTGGAGCGGTGTCGTAGGCATTGTTTTAGTCTTTTTAATCGCAGCGAGCATCCTTGCTTTTGCAATCCATAAGATTACAGTGCGCCAATCGCTCAATGCTAATCAATAAGGATTAAGACACAATAAAAAGGCTTCTGTCATCGTTTAGGATGACAGAAGCCTTTTTGGTGTTATTCTAGTGTATTTAACAAAACGTATCCGTAGATTTTGGATTTTTCAACCCAAAGAGCGGACGTATAAAGAGTGCTACATATGTGCCGAAAAAGGCCATTACTGCCCACACCCAACCATGAAGGCTGAAGGAAGCTATACCGCTGAAATATGCACCAATGTTACAGCCGAATGCAAGACGGGCACCATAACCCATCATAAGACCGCCTACTACAGCAGCTGCTGCTACTTTCGGTTGAAGTTTCTTCGGTTTAAATGTACCTTGGAATGCAGCTGATATAAATGCGCCAAGGATAATACCGAAATTCATGACACTCGTTGCATCAAGGAACACTGATTGGCTTAAGGCATTGCCTTTAGCACCTGCGAAAAAGCCCCAGCTTGACACGTCTACACCCATTGCCATTAATGCTTTGCCGCCCCATAGCGCAAAAGCAGAAGTAATACCCCAAGGGCTGCCTTTTACCGCTAAAGTCAATGCATTTAACAATGCAAGAATAATAGCAGCAGCGAATAATGGCCAAGAACCGCGAATCATTTTTTTAAAGCCTTTAGTTGTTGGTAGAGGCTTCATCATCGGTGGGCGTTTCTTTTTCGCAATCTGAACAGTAATCCAGTAGATGACAGCAAATGCGATGAGTTGGACGATTAATGCGCCCACATAACCGAGACCTGTTGATTCAGCTAACGAAATGGCTGGCAATGAAGGTGTGTCCTCCATCCAAAATGTGAAATTATATGCACCTAGAACAGATCCCGCAATGAATGCAATGAGCGTTAAAAGCATGGAAGATGTTCCTCCACCCACTTGGTAAAGTGTTCCTGATGCACATCCATTTCCAAGTTGCATACCAATCCCGAAAAGAAATGCACCGACAAGCAAGCTTGTGCCTACAGGTGAAACATTGCCCTCAGGAGCGACTCCAGTAAAACTAAAGCCCGTTCCGAGTATAATCGCGAACAAAATAGATGCAATTGCAAGCATGAGCATATGCGCTTGCAACCCTTGCACATTACCGACTGATGCCAGACGACGGAAGGCAGAGGTAAAACCAAAGCGTGCATGCAATAACGTCATGCCAAGGGCAATGCCGATAATAAATAGTACACCTTGGGTCCAATTTGCCACGTAAACAATCGAAATCAAAAGAATAATTGCTATAAGAATCCCTGCTGAAGCTAGCGGTTTTTGCATAGGGTTCAGCTTGGCAACCACTGTTGTTGATTTGTGGTCCCAATTTGAGACAGTTTTTTGAGTCATACTTTTCCCCTCTTATCCTATTAGAATACTTGGTTTTATGTTCTTTATAATAGTCTCTTTTCGATAAAAAGTAAAGAAGTTTGCTATTCATTTGATCTGTAATACATAAAATTTTGTTATTTACTAGATAAAAATGGAGAATTAGACTTCATTTGAATTATTGAAACCTCTATAAATAAACAATCCCCTTTGAGCTTTTCTGTTAGGGGATTGTTATGGACTACGTGTTTTGCCATTTTTTGCGACGTACATACCATGCCCAAACTATAACAAACCAAGCAAACCCCAATGCCCACCCTGCCGCTACATCTGAAGCGAAGTGCCTGCCTTCCGCGATACGTGACAAGCCGATTAATATAGCCAATAGTATTGCTACTAGCCGTACAATTATTGAAAAAGTGCTCTTCCGTTTATCCTCAGTCATAAAATAAGCGATGGTGAATAAAAAGAGGACACTCATCATCGCATGATTAGATGGAAAACTAAAGGATGCCAATTGATTAGGAATGTCTGGTCTAGCACGATGCACCCATTCTTTAATAAATTGATTAATCATATTTCCTCCGCCGATCGTCAACAGTGTAAACATCATGCCACGATAATTGCGATCGCGTATCCATAACCAAACTAGCAGCAAAACAGCGATCGTTAAGATAAATGTTTGTTCGCCAATATAATGGAAAGCAATAATAAATCCATTGCCCTTAAGTAAATGAGCTGCTACTAAATCGATTGTCGTTACCCATTCATTCTTTAAGCTTATCCATAAAAAAATAAAAATAGCAAAAGCAAGAATGCCTAAGGAATACATGATTTTTGACATGCCCAATCCCCCCTTGTTTATTAGCATACCCTTTTATACACAAACCTACTTCATCTAACGCAAGCTACTCCAGAGTAGTTTCACTTTATCATACACACAAAAAAACACCTAGCCATCTTGGGCTAGGTGTTAACAATGATTATAAAGCCTTTTCTACTTCTTTAACCATTTCTTTTACAGATTGGATACCTCCACCAGATAAGTACCATACTTCTGGGTTTAAGTAGATCATTTTTCCATCTTTATAAGCAGTTGTTTTCTTTACAATATCGTTTTCGATATCTTTTTTCGCTGAAGCGCCTTCTGTTACAACAGCATCGCGGTCTACTACGAAGATGATATCTGGATTTTTCTCTAATACATATTCATAAGAAACGTTTTGTCCATGAGTTGATACTTCAATGCCTTTATCTACTGGTTTAAAACCAAATACATCGTGAATCAAACCGAAGCGTGAAGCAGGACCGTAAGCGCTGATTTTACCTTCAGAACCTAGGATAATTAGTGATTTTTTATCTAAACCTTTTGTTTCGCCTTGAACTTTTGCGATAGTTTCATCTACACTAGCAAGTTCTGTTTTCACTTGATCTTCTTTGCCGAAAATTTTGCCTGCTAATTCTGTGTTTTCTTTAAATGATTCCATATAGCGAGATGTATCTAAACCAACATAAACAGTTGGCGCAATTTTGCTGAATTCTTTATAAAGGCTAGCTTGGCGTCCAGAAATAAAGATAACATCAGGATTCAATGAAGCCAATTTTTCAAAATCTGGCTCTTTTAATGAACCAACGTTTTCGTAATCGCTACCTTCATATTTTTTCAAGTAACCAGGAATTGAATCTTGTGGAATACCTGCAACTTTTACACCAAGTGTATCAAGTGTATCTAAGAAGCCCATATCAAATACAACTACTTTTTTCGGGTTTTTCGGAACATCAACTTTATCTTTTACAGAATCAGATGAACCATCTTCATTTTGTACTCCGAAATCGTTTGTTACGGCAATTGTTTCTTTAGAACCGCTATTAGAATTCCCTTTATCTTTGCTAGAATCTTTTGAATTACATGCGCCTAGCACAAATAGAACTGCAAATACTAATGTTAGTAATGACCACTTTTTCATTTGTTTTTCCCCTTTATCATGAATTAAAATACACACAGATTCGACAGCTATTCATCTCTTGAATAGGTATATCCATATCGTATATTTCTTTGAGTGACGCGGAATTAATGATTTCACTGGTTGGCCCTTCTTTTACGACTTTCCCATCTTTGAGCGCCACAATAAAATCTGAATAAACGGATGCAAAGTTGATATCATGAAGTACAATCACTACAGTCTTGCCCAATTCATCAACAAGTTTACGCAAAATCTTCATGATTTGAACAGAATGTTTCATGTCCAGATTATTTAATGGTTCGTCTAGCAAAACATATTCGGTATCTTGAGCAATAACCATCGCGATAAATGCGCGTTGTCGTTGCCCACCAGACAATTCATCTAAATAATCATGTTGGATATCCTCTAAGTTCATATAATGAATGGCTTCATCAACTTTTTTTTGGTCCTCTTCAGTAAGATGGCCTTGCGAATATGGGAAGCGTCCAAAAGAAACGAGTTCACGAATGCTTAACCTAACATTCATAAAATTGGATTGTTTTAGAATAGATACGCGTTTTGCGAAATCATTGGACTTCACTCTCTTTACATCAGTGCTGTCTAACAATACTTCACCGGTATCCGCATCAAGTAAACGGCTCACCATCGACAATAGCGTCGATTTTCCGGCGCCATTTGGGCCAATAAAGGAAGTGATTTTACCTCTTTGTATATCAACACTTACCTTATCAACGACCATTTTCTTTCCAAAATACTTGGAAATCTCTTTTACTTGGATCATGCAGATCGACTCTCCTTCAATAATAAGTAAATAAAGTAGATACCACCGATGAAATTGACGATAACACTTAATGTTGTTGAGAATGTAAATACTCGCTCAACTATCCATTGGCCTCCGATTAATGCAACTAAACTCATAAATGACGCACCCGTAATCAAAATGGAATGCTTATACGTTTTGAAAAATTGATAAGATAAATTGGCTACTATCAAACCGAAGAATGTAATAGGCCCAACAAGTGCCGTTGATACTGAAATAAGTATCGCTGAGATGATCAGCATGCGCTTGACCACTTTATCATAAGGCACACCTAAATTAATCGCTGTATCTCGGCCGAGTGATAGAACGTCTAGTTGATTAATCATTCTAACACCATAGATCATGACAATCACAACTACCACTAATGCCAGCCATACGAGATCACCGTTGACATTATTGAAACTAGCAAACATTTTGTCTTGTACGCGGGTAAATTCATTTGGATCAATCAAAACTTCCATAAAAGTCGTGATACTTCCTAAGAACGTCCCCACAATTATGCCCACTAACAGCAAAAAGTAAATCGGTTTCCCGCCAGCGCGAAATAAAAATTGGTATAGGATTAGCGCAAAGCCTATCATAACGACAACTGACACAAAGAAGTTCACTTGCGCGTTCATAATGATAATATGGCCAGATCCAAAAAAGAAAATAATAAACGTTTGCAAAAGCAAATATAGAGAATCTAACCCCATAATACTTGGAGTCAAAATACGGTTATGCGTAATCGTTTGGAAAATGACCGTTGAATAAGCGATAGAAACACCTGTCAAAGCCATTGCCAAAATCTTAATTACTCTCCGAGGCAATATGTAATCATAATTGCCGTTCAAGCCTTGGAAAATATACAGTGCGCTAAATATAAGCGCAACGCCTAGCAATATTGCTAATTTAATACTATTACGCATACGCCTTCCCCCTAAACAACAAGAATAGGAAGACTGCACTGCCTATGACGCCTACCATTAAGCTGATAGAAATCTCATATGGATAGATAAGGACACGGCCTAATATATCGCAGATTAAGAGGAATATAGCCCCTAAAAGCGCAGTATGTGGCAGTGTTTTTTGCAAGTGGTCTCCTTTAAAAATGGAGACAATATTGGGAATGATCAATCCTAAAAATGGAATCATACCAACTGTTAAAACAACAGTAGTAGTAACTAAAGCAACAAGGATTAAGCCGAAATTAACGATACGTTTATAAGCAAGCCCTAGGTTTTTTGCAAAATCTTCACCCATTCCAGCCACTGTAAAACGGTTGGCATAGAAGTAGGCGATAATCAATACAGGCACACTAATATAAAGCAGTTCGTAGCGACCTTTCATGATCATCGAGAAGTCACCTTGTAGCCATGTTGAGATATTTTGGATCACATTGGACTTATAAGCAAAGAACGTCGTGATAGAAGACAATATATTCCCAAACATCAATCCGACAAGCGGTATGAAAATCGCATCTTTAAATTTTATACGGTCCAATATTTGCATAAATAATAATGTGCCGGCAAGCGCAAATACGAAGGATACCGCCATTTTTTCAAGCATCGAAGCGTTTGCAAATAACAGCATCGATACAAGAATCCCTAAACGAGTAGCATCTAATGTACCAGCCGTTGTAGGCGATACGAATTTATTGCGGCTCAAACTTTGCATAATTAAGCCTGCAATACTCATCCCAAAGCCCGCCAAAATAATCGCAACCAATCTTGGTACGCGACTGATGAGGAAAATTTGTGTCTTTTCTGAATGTAAGTTTAATAAGTCCTTTGGTGTGATATCACTTACCCCCACAAAGAGAGAGATAAGAGACAACACAACAAGTGCTATCAATAAATATCGTTTTTTCATGGCAATCCCGTCTACTTCCTCTTCCTTTATTAGGTGATACATCTGCAAATGAAAATCATTATCACTTGCTCCTACTTAATTATAGCATCTGAATATTATATTTCAACCGTTAATTGAAAATGATTATCAAAAGGATTTATATATTATAGATTAGTATTTCTTTCGTTATCATAGTACGTAAAGTAATGCCTAAACCCCTACGAAGTGAAAAATCTCTTTATTCGACAATATGTTTATTCCTAGTAGACAAGGGTAATAAAGTCGATATCAACAGGAATATTTTATATTTGGAGGTAAAAAGATGGTCAATCGATTTACAGGTGAATTTCATGACATGTGGTACAGAGTAGCAAACTTTATTCCCAATATATTAGGAGCTATTCTGCTACTGGTCGTAGCTTGGCTTGTTGCAACTCTTATCCAAGCTATTTTTACAAAAGGCCTCAAAAAAATCGGCGCAACACGAGCAATGACGAGAGCTCATATGGCAACTGATGATAGGGACGCCCACAATAAGCTCAATTCTATTGGTAAAATACTTTACTATCTTGTGTTCATATTGTTCTTGCCGAGCGTATTAGATCAGTTGAGAATGAATTCAGTAGCGAATCCTATTTCTAATATGATGGATAAAACACTCGATTTCCTACCTAACTTATTCATGGCTGCTATTATTTTAGTGATTGGTTACTTTGTAGCCAAATTTGTCCGCAACATCGTTTCTATGATCTTAGGAACAATCAACATTGATAAATGGTTCAATAAATTGACCAAACGTGGAAACGGAGAAGTAATGTCTCCTGATAGTAAAACTACGCTTACCAATGTACTGTCTAACGTTGTTTTCATTTTAATCCTGATTCCGATTGTCACTGTTGCACTTGAAACACTTGGAATCGACTCCATTACACGTCCAGTTACTGCTATGTTAAATGAAGTGCTCAATATGATTCCAAATATTTTTGTAGCGGTTATATTAATCCTTATTGGTATCGTTCTAGCACGTTTTATTGGAGAATTGCTTAGCAATCTCTTAAAAGGCACAGGCATCGACGATGTATCAAAATATTTAAATCAAAAACAACAATCATCTATGCCATCATTTGATATTGCCACAATTATTGGTAAAGTTGTGCAAGTACTTATTATTATATTCTTTACAGTTGAAGGACTCAATGTTTTGCATCTAGAAGTTCTACAAGATATCGGTATGGCTGTTATTAGCTACCTGCCACTTCTATTAAGTGCACTCGTTATTATTTTGCTTGGCTTTATCGGCTCTACCCTTCTTGGTAACTATATTCGCCAAGCTACAGGCAATCGTTTATTTGGCGGCATCGTTAAGTATGCCATTCTTATCATGGCAATCTTTATGGCCCTTTCACAATTGCACTTCGGTACAAGCATTGTTAATCTAGCCTTCTTGTTCGTCATAGCTGGCCTTTCAGTGGCATTTGCCCTATCATTTGGGCTTGGCGGTCGAGAATTTGCTAGTCGCCAACTGCAAAAGTTTGAAGCGAAAATGGAGAAAGAAAGTAAGAATTCAAAAGACGAATAAACGCTCCATCATTAAAGCCTAATTTCTAAATAAGGAAATTAGGCTTTAATATTATCTTAATGGAAATAAAATAAAAAGCTTGCCTGCAAACCATATAAACTGATTTACAAGCAAGCTTATTTTAAAATCGCTATAAAGCGAATTTCGATTTTATTTAATATCGCCCATTTTTTTAGAGATCCATGGACTTAGTATTAACATGATGATAAATAATGCAACGGAAGCACCGCCAAGGAATCCGAAGTATTGTACCTCAGAAATTTTATCAAACAACTTAGCTAATTGAGCATTCAATGCTTGTGCTGCAGTACTAGTCAAGAACCATAGTGACATTGTTTGCGCCGCAAATGCAGCCGGAGCTAATTTTGTTGTTGCCGATAAACCAACCGGTGACATTAATAATTCACCTACTACTACTAAGAAGAATGAAATAACGATCCACCATGGGCTAATTAACTCTGTACCGCCTGAAGAGATTGCTGGAATAATCATAATCAAGAATGATGCCCCTGCAAACAACAAGGAGAATGAGAATTTAATTGGCGTAGATGGTTGACGATTGCCCAGTTTCATCCAAATAGCCGCAAAGATTGGTGCCATTGTAATAATGAATAATGGGTTCAATGATTGGAACCATGGTGCTGGGATATTATAGGAGCCAATTGATAAGTCTGTACGCTGCTTAATATAAGTAGCAAGTATAGTAGAACCTTGCTCTTGAATAACCCAGAACATTGTACCAGTAATAAACAAAGGGATGTATGCAAGAAGGTGAGACTTTTCTTTCGCTTCTGTTTTCTTACTAGTAAACATCCAAATGAAAACACAAATTGGTGCTAATAAACCAATGACTGTAAAGAAGTTAACTACATTGTTAATTGTAATGAGGCCAACCATTGCCGCAATAACAACTAAAATTGCTATAATTACTAGGGAAATTATGAAATTCTTAATGATTTTCCCACGTTCAACATCAGTCAGTGGATTTTTAGGTTCCATACCTGCTAGTCCTAATTTTTGCTTTTGATTATGTGTATAGAAGAATAATCCAAGTGCCATACCAATAGCAGCAACACTAAAACCAACGTGATAGTTGTATTCCTCTTTTACAGCACCTACAACTAATGGAGCGATAAATGCCCCTGCATTAATTCCCATGTAGAAAATATTAAAGCCTGCATCGCGACGATTGTCACCTTCGGCATAAATTTCACCAACAATTGAAGATACGTTTGGTTTCAATAAACCTGTACCTAGAATAATAAATACCATTGAAGTGAATAAGAATGGCAAACCTCCAGGAATCGCCAGACATATATGTCCAACAATAATTAATATACCACCCCAGAATGAAGTTCTTCTTGTTCCTAATAAGCGGTCAGCAACCCATCCGCCAATAATACCTGACATATAAACTAATGAGCCGTAGATTGCCATAATGGAAGAGGCAGTAGTTTCACTAAGGCCTAAACCGCCGTTTTTCACGGTATCGTACATGAAATAAATCAGAATTGCTTTCATTCCGTAATATGAGAAACGCTCCCAGAATTCAGTAAAGAATAAACTAAACAGGCCTTTTGGATGACCAAAGAATCCCTTTTGAGGGACTGATTTAACGATTTCCTCTCTTGTTGCCATAAGAAACTCTCCTTCTTTCAATATAAAAAATAGTCCAACAATTCTAACTATAAACTATATCTCTTTTCATAACTTTAAAGTTTAGTGAAGTATGTTGTCCATTATACATGCACACTTGTGTTATGTCAAAAAAATTTTTCATGGTGGAAAATTTTATATTTTCTGATTTCACATGGGGTAAACGCACGTTTTTCCCTATTATTCAATAGTATTATTAATTATTAAATAAATATGTATATTTAAAAATAAAATATTAAAAAAACAATAGGGTTTAATGTGTATGCTCTATAAATACAAATAACCTTGTCCGACTTAGTAGCATAATCCCTATTCCAAAGGAAAGACTGTAATCATGCTTTATAATACCTGCACGTTTACAGTCTCATTATATTTCTAGGTCCCTTGTGAATTTGCTAAGCATGAGGACTAAATTAAGTATTGCTTGTACTTTTGCATAATAGCTTCCTTCACTTCTGCTTTGACGACTGTTCCTGACTCCTCATAGGATGTCTCCAGTATATGGGCATGCTCATTTAAGTAAGAAACGATCTCTCCCCTTTCATACGGGATGCAGAGTGTGCAGGTAACATAATCTTTAAAAATATGGCTGCGAATGAGCTGTAGCAATTCATCTATGCCTTTTCTTTCCTTAGCTGACATCCATATCTGATTGTGATTGGTGTATGGGTAGGCCAAGTTTGCAAGATCTGCTTTATTGAAGACATTGATTGTTGGAACATCTACTACACCAACTGCTTCAAGCGTATCATTGGTGACTTCCATCATATATTGATTTTCCGGATTAGAGGCATCTACCACATGAAGCAACAAATCCGCATCTCTAGCTTCTTCCAATGTTGAACGAAAAGCTTTTACTAAATGGTGAGGTAATTTGCTGACAAAGCCAACTGTATCCGTCAGTAAAAAGCTCTTGTTATCAGGCAATGAAATCTGTCTTACAGAAGTCTCCAATGTTGCAAAGAGCATATTTTTTTCAAATACTTGCTTGTGCTCTTCCTGGCTTGTATTTTGAAGCAGCTGATTCATGATAGTCGATTTACCAGCATTTGTGTAGCCGACAATGGAAACAATAGGAATTTCGCTTTTCCGTCGTTGCTTCCTTTGCGTTTCTCGCTGTTCTTTTACGCTCTCCAGCTCTTTATGAAGCTTAGCAATTTGATCTTCAATTTTACGTCGATCCAGCTCCAGCTTTGTTTCGCCGGCACCTCTGTTTTTGAAACCACCGCCTGTACCGCCGCCCTGCCTACTTAATGAATCGCGAAGACCAACTAATCTTGGCAGCATATATTGCAATTGTGCGAGTTCCACTTGCATTTGCGCTTCCTTCGACTTGGCGCGCCTCGCAAAAATATCCAGGATGAGCATCGTCCGGTCAATTACCTTACATTCCAGGTCTCTTTCAAGATTTCGTATTTGTGATGGAGATAATTCATCATCAAAGATGACTAAGTTTGCATCAACTGCTTCATAATATCTTTTGATTTCTTCTATTTTACCAGTCCCTACATAGTGTGAAGGATTGACTCGTTCTAAATTTTGCGTAACTACACCCACTACTTCTACATTCAATGCCTCAGCTAAATTTCCAAGCTCTTCAATTGAGTAGTCAAAGTGCAAATCATTATGTAGATTGACTCCAACTAATACCGCCTTTTCTTGCAATTCTTCCATGTATGTTCCTCCCTCATGCGACTGGATGCTAAAAGAAAGGAGAGCAGATAAACCACTCTCCTTTTCCTTTTCTTCTATATATTATGTCCATCCTATCACAAGAAATGTTTACGATTCAAATTTTCCCTAATTCAATATTGTGCAAACGTTCCTTCTGTTCATTAAAAGCTTGGAATACAAATGTTGTGTTAGGAAGTTTTAGTGTGTTGCCGTTTACCGGCAAAGATAGAAGTCTCGACCATTGAGTAATTTTTTGATCGGTGTTTCTTACATTGAACAGACAGCGTTCAATAAACAGTTTCTCATTTGCCTCTTGTACCATCCCAGTTGCTTTTAGATTTTGATATCTTACGGCTAAAGGCTGCTCCCATTGGATGAAAAATGGGTATGGCAGATCATCCCCAATCCTCTGCTCAATAAACAGCATTTTCCATCTTAATAGCTCACCATCTTGTGTTTTTCTTTCTGCCGGAATGACACCCGTTGTCCGGTACCCAAGCTTCCGGAAATAAATATTTTTCTCTTCTATACTATCTGTTCTTAGACATAACGTATAAAAACCTTCACCGCCAGGCAAATCATAGAGCAGTTGTTGCACTAACGGCTGGGAAGATTTTCGAGCCACTGATTCATCTTCAACTGCTAAATACTCGATATAACTATCTCTTGTGTATAATAATGCATTATGAGTTCCCCACTGAAGGTGTTGTCCACCAATAACAGGATGGAGACTTTCAATCGACACTTCTTTTGTAATTTCTTCTGGCGTTTTTTTCGTAAAATAAACCACATGATCGAGTTCAAACATATTTAGACACCCCTTAGAAAAAAGCCTGCAGCTTTTCAGATACTACAGGCAATTTTTTAGTTTATTTTCTTTTTTCTTCCGCTAATAGATCAACTGTACTGTCAAATTCCTCTTCAATCTCTTGATTTGGTCTATATGTCAATAAACTGACAATAACTGCAACGATCAGACAGACAAGGAATCCTGGAACAATTTCATACAGACTATTGTGCAAGGTTTTAATAGATCCCCAGACATAAGCGGTGATGGCACCAGTGACCATACCCGCAAGTGCTCCCCAGTTCGTAATCTTCTTCCAATACAATGTAAGCAATATTACTGGACCAAACGCTGACCCAAAGCCCGCCCAGGCAAATGATACCAAGTCTAATATTTTATTATCTTGATTCCAAGCAAGAGCAATCGCTAGAAGGGATACAATCAATACAGCCATTCTGCCTAAAAATACATAATGCTTATCAGTTGCATTGGTTTTAAACACAGCTTTATAGATATCTTCTACTAAAGCAGAAGACGTTACAATCAATTGAGAAGAAATCGTACTCATAATCGCAGCCAGTATCGCTGCTAACATAATTCCTGCGATAAATGGATGGAACAGTATTTGGCCTAAAGCAATAAATACGGTTTCAGGATTTTTCAGTTCTAAACCATTTTGTTGATAATAAGCAATCCCGATTAAAGCAGTGGCGATAGCTCCAAACAAACTTAAGAACATCCATCCAATGCCGATTCGTCTCGCTTGTTTTGTTTCTTTCACACTACTAATCGCCATAAAACGTACGATAATATGTGGCTGACCAAAATAGCCTAACCCCCATGCTACTGCTGAGATGACCCCTGTTACGGTCGCTCCCGTTAGAAAGCTTAATCGATTTGGATCTACTTCACGTATCGATTGAGCAGTGTCTGAAAACCCACCCGTGAGGAACAATCCGAAAATTGGGACTATAATAAGTGCTAAGAACATGACAAGCCCTTGAATAAAATCTGTATAACTCACAGCTAAGAAACCGCCAAACAATGTATAGGCTATCACAACTCCTGAAGTTACCAATAACCCTGTATGGTAATTAAAGCCGAATGAGCTTTCAAAGAAGACTCCTCCCGTTACCATTCCAGAAGAAACGTAGAAAGTAAAAAAGACTAAGATAATTAATCCAGAAGCAATACGAAGCAACTTTGTTTTATCTTTCAAACGGTTATCTAAATAACTCGGTATCGTAATAGAATTATTCGCTACTTGCGTATACATCCTAAGTCTAGGAGCAACAAATAGCCAGTTTAGATAAGCACCTACTGTCAGCCCTATTGCCATCCAAGCTTCCATCAAACCGCCTACGTAGATGGCGCCCGGCAATCCCATTAAAAGCCATCCCGACATATCCGCAGCACCTGCACTTAAGGCGGTAACTGCCGGACCTAGTGAGCGCCCTCCTAACATATAGTCTGTTAAACTGGACGTTTTACGAAACGCATACCAGCCAATCACCAGCATGGCAATCATATAAATCAATATTGCCAGCAATTGATACATATGATCCGACATAGAAATTCCTCCTTTTTCTCTACTATATTCATTCTTTCTTCCATTTACATCTTGCTCTATGGAATATGTAAAAAAGAATTCATTGAATCTACTAAAAATTGATTCAATTTCATTTATCTTAACATATTACTTTATCCAATAAAAATACGAAAGCACGCATCCCCACTAGGTTTACCTGTACTTTACTTTTATTATTTTAACTCCTTTCTGAGCTCGAATTTTTCCATCTTATTCTTTTTCTTTAAATCATATTGACGTAAGCAAATAAAGTGGTAAAATACTTTATAACTTCAACGCGTTGAATCGCAAAAGTGAATAAATGCAAGTGATGGAATTAAAGTAGCATTGGTAAGTACAGCAAAAAGAAACTTGGCGG
Source organism: Rummeliibacillus sp. GQ308 (assembly GCF_059759115.1). Taxonomy (NCBI): domain Bacteria; kingdom Bacillati; phylum Bacillota; class Bacilli; order Caryophanales; family Caryophanaceae; genus Rummeliibacillus; species Rummeliibacillus sp. GQ308. Next base: position 71,716 of record NZ_JCAXDQ010000005.1, read on the forward strand.
GTGATGTAAGCCAAGGTTTTACCAATCGTGAATTACACCATGGATGCTTGTATTTCCGAGAGTGGCCAAGAAAGCTTTGGCAATAAGGGTGGTACCGCGGAGTTTCCCTTCGTCCCTTACTAAAATTTTTTATTAAGAGATTAGGAGGAACGATGAGATGTTTCGTATAGAAGCAAAAATGATGCCGCGTTTTCTAGAGGCAGTTAGTTTAATTGTTGTTATTATTGCCATTATGGCTCTATGTATCGCAAAATTGGATGCCCCCCCGCATATGCCGATTCTCATATCAATTATGTTATTAATGGTGTATGGGCTGTTTAAAAAAGTAGCTTATAAAGAATTAGAAAAAGGGCTGATTGAGGGCGCTTCCGCAGGACTTGGCGCTATCTTTATATTTTTCTTTATTGGAGTGCTAATTAGCAGCTGGTTGATGAGTGGCACAATTCCTACTTTTATCTACCTGGGCTTTGAATTAATCACGCCCCACTTCTTTTATGCCATTGTTTTCCTTGTGACCTGTATGGTTGGCGTTGCTATCGGCAGCTCACTTACGACAACAGCAACAGTTGGTGTAGCGTTTATTGGCATGGCAAGCGCAATGGATATTTCACTTGCTGTCACTGCTGGCGCTATTGTTTCCGGCGCGTTTTTCGGGGATAAGATGTCTCCCCTATCTGATACTACCAATTTGTCTTCGGCAATATTGGGCGTTGACTTGTTTGTTCATATAAAGAATATGTGCTGGACAACAGTTCCCGCATTTATCCTATCATTCATACTGTATGCAATAATGTCACCGACGGCAACGCTGCAAAATAAATCCAAAATCGCATCCTTCCAGCAAGGCTTATTGGATACAGGAATGATCCATTGGTACACATTCATACCACTGGTTATCCTTATTCTATTAACATTAAAAAAGGCACCGGCCATTATGACCTTAGCAGCCAGTTCTGCAGTTGCCATTGTCATCACATACTTCCATCATACTTACGGAGCGGGAGATGTAATGAATATTCTATTCAATGGTTATACTTCTGAAACAGGTATTCAAGATATTGACTCATTATTAACACGTGGTGGCATTAACAGCATGATGTTTACGATAGGGCTTGTTATATTGGCTCTCAGCATGGGCGGCTTGTTATTTACATTAGGCATTGTCCAAACAATCCTTCTGAAGGTAGAAACCATTTTCAGGAGTGTCGGTTCCGTCATTACTGGGGCTGCCCTTACTGCTGTATCAATCAATACGCTAATTGGGGAACAATATCTGTCCATCCTGCTTACGAGTGAAGCATTCCAGTCGCAATTTCAAAAAGTTGGCTTACAAAATAAGAACTTAGCACGTGTAGCAGAGGATGCCGGCACTGTCGTGAACCCACTGATTCCTTGGAGCGTGTGCGGTATCTTTATTACAAAGGTATTGGGTGTACCTACAATTGATTACTTGCCATTCGCATTGTTCTGTTTGCTGTCACCTATTCTTACCATCGTATTTGGCTGGACTGGCAAGACACTCAGTTATCTGCCAAAGGAGCAGGTGAAAAATTAAATTTATGGTACAATAAAATGGAGCAATTAAATCATAAAGAAGGCGATATTATTGGACTTTAATGAAATGAAACAACAGCTCCTCGAGCAATTAACGGATGAATTGCTAGTGACTGCAACGATCAGCCAGCCACGCGCAAAATCAAATGAACTAAAGCGCGTGAAGCTAAAGCCTTTAATGCTCAAAGGGATTTACCATATCCAACTTGAATACCAGACGGCACAGACCATTAAGCATGAAAATATAACGAAGGATCAAATCGCTTCATACCTAGACAGCTTATTTGATCAATTCCGCCAATTCCAAGGCGAAATGACGACTGAAAAAATACATGTACAGCTTTCGAAGAAAAACAAAGTGTTATGGAAAGCAGAAAAAACAGAAGCCAAATCAGTTGATTTACAACATAACAGAAAGAAAAATTATTTGTTAAACCCTGATACTCCCTACCCTTTCCTGCTTCGGCTAGGTGTTCAATCGCCTGAAGGAAAAGTAAAAAACCAAAAATACGATAAGTTCAAACAAATAAATCGCTTCATTGAATTTATTCATGATTCTCTGGATTACTTGCCAAAGGATCGCACCATTCGAATTTTAGACTTCGGTTCCGGCAAATCTTATTTAACATTCGCTTTATACCATTATTTAAAGATTGAACAGGGCTTAGATATTCGTGTCACGGGCTTAGATCTGAAAAAAGATGTAATTGAAGAATGCAGCCAAATTGCGAAGGACCTTCAATATGATGGGCTAGAATTTTTAGTTGGGGATATCAATGATTATAACGATGAAAATACAGTTGATATGGTCGTCACACTGCATGCATGCGATGTAGCAACAGATATGGCATTAGCACGCGCTGTAAAATGGGGAGCAAGCGTTATCTTAAGCGTCCCTTGTTGCCAGCATGAATTAAATCGCCAACTCCAATCACCTCAGTTGGACATCATGCTGCAGCATGGCTTGATCAAAGAACGATTCGCTTCCCTTGCCACAGACTCAATTCGTGCCGAAATTCTAAAGCTTGTTGGCTATGATGCGCAACTGCTCGAATTCATCGATATGGAACATACGCCTAAAAACATTTTGATTCGTGCGTACTATACTGGTGCAAAGCCAAAGCAAGAACAGCGGAAACGTTATGAAGACTTTACAGCGTTTTTATCTGCCGAACCGTTCTTGGAAAAAGAATTGAAAGAATACCTTAAATAATAAAAACCGTAGCTTAACAGGTGATCCTGGTTATGCTACGGTTTTTTGCATCACTTAATATATTTATTGCTCACTAAATCTTTTTCAATCACATGCGTTGGGATAGTAAATTTCACAACACCCATATATCCAGGAGCTACTTCATATTCATCGAAGGCAATCACCAATTGATGTTTTTTATTGATATAGAAGTTTTGATTCGTTTTAATGCTTTCGAATAGTTCATCCTCTGCCAAATCATCAACTGGCACACCTGCACCGCGTACCCAATATACTTTTTCTTGGTTGGATTCTTTGATTTCTTTAATCATTTCATCTTTTATATAACTTGAAATGTGATCAACATAAGCTTTGTCTTTAAATAACATTGGTAATGATAATACAATCTTGTTTTCTTTATCAATCGTATCGTATTTTATTGTAGTCGAAGAAGAAGCTGCAGTTTGTTCCTCATAGCGTTCAATCGTTAGTAGTTGTTGATCGTTCAAGAGTACTTTATAGCCGCTGTCTACGCTATAATGCCCCCCGCCTTTTTTCTCTAAATCTTTTACTGTTTTCTCATAATGGCTATAAAGCTTTTGTCCATCTGCAATGTAACGCTCGTTTAGTGTTTGTTCTAATTTTTTATTATCTAAGCCTTTTACGTTGGCAACTTTAATATCTGCTCCATAGTTCTTGTCATTTTCCTTATATTCACGGAAGGTTAGAACCTGCGTAACCTTGCCAATCACCGGTATATCGTTAACCGTTTGTGCTAAAGCAGGACTTGTATTTAATCCAACTGTAAAGATGGCTGCTGCTGCTGCAACACTTCCCACCCATTTCGTTACGACCGTTGGCATTTTTTTATGATTCTTCATCTTTTCTTTCTTCCCTTTCATTATTGCTGCCTCGACAATATCATCCAGTTCATCTGGAACGCGGGCATTCTGATATTGTTTTTTCAATTCATTTAGCTTTTTGTCCATCATCTCATCCTTCTTCCTGTTCCATATCGATACGCAAAATTTTTAAAGCTTTATATAAACGAGTTTTAATGGTATTTGAATTTTCATTTAAGATATAGGCAACTTCCTCAATCTTGAGATCTTCAAAATAGCGAAGGATCACAATTTCCCGATACTTTGTCGGAAGTCGTTCTAATGCGCCAGCTAAATCTAGATTTTCATACTGGTCTTCACTAGACGATGAGAGATAGAGCAATGTCTCGTCATCTGTCACTTGAACTCTGCGAAATTTTTTTAGGAAATCGAGCGATGTATTTATAACAATTCGATAAAACCAACTTTTCAATTTTTCCTTGTTCAGCAGTTGCTGATAGTTTTGCATTGCTTTTTGAATACTGTCTTGAACAATATCCAACGCATCTTGCTCGTTTTTAACATAACTGTATGCAAGCCAGTATAATTGTTTTTTATTTTGCCTGATCCACTCTACTAGATCATCGTCATAGAACAATTGCTTTTTTCTTTTCATTTTAGGAGCTCCTTTAGATCATCACGTGTATACATTAAAAAGACGTCGCACATGTAGTAGAAAGTTTTAATAACTTTTTAATTCATCCTTATATATTGTTTCTTTAAAAGAGAAATATATGAACTGCTATTATATAAGAAGAAACACTGTTTTAATATTTATAAAAAAACCAAAATAATGTTATTTTATCTAATGAATTCTAATTATCTTTCTAAATATTTTTGCCCCTATTAATTTTTATTAAAAGTTCAGAAAAACAACTATTGCTTTTTCTTTTGATAATGATTATCATTACTAACAGAAAACAGATTCGTGCTTAATTTTTATTCCCCTCCCCTTATATAGCCGCTCCAAATTGGGCAGGGATTTTTTAGCTATTATTCCATATGAGAAAGAAGGATTATTTTAATGAAAGCAACTCCATTCGCAGCAGTCCTGCTTGCAGGAAGCATTTTAATGACAGGGTGCAATAATTCAGATGATACGAAGACTAGCTCTGCCGCAAAAAAAGAGGAAACAACTACTTCTTCTACAAATTTACAAAAGGAAGTGGATGCATATAAAAAGTTTGCGCTTGGCCAAATGGACCATTTCATCGTTGAAACAGATAAGTTTGTGAAAGCCGTAAAAGCAGGCGACATAAAAAAAGCGAAGGAAATTTACCCTGTGGCTCGTATGTATTTTGAACGCTCTGAACCAATTGCAGAAAGCTTCGGTGACCTTGATCCTCGGATTGACGCACGTTTGGCAGATTTAAAAGAGGAAGGACAAGGAGTAGAAGACTGGACTGGTTACCACAAGATTGAATATGGCTTATGGAAAGAAAATAAAACAAAAGGCTATGAAAAAACAGCTGATCAGCTGCTAGCAGACTCTAAGGAATTGCGCGCACGTGTGGAAACAGTTGAAGTAACCCCTGATACAATGCTAACTGGTGCAGTGGACTTGCTAAATGAAGTATCTACATCGAAGATTACCGGCGAAGAAGAAATCTATTCTCACACAGATTTATATGACTTCAAAGCAAACGTCGAAGGTGCTGAAAAAATCTTCACTATCTTGAAAGACCAAATTGAAAATAAAGACCCTAAATTAGTCAAAGATTTAACTGAAAAATTCGAAGCAGTCAATGATCTATTAGCTAAATATCAAACAAAAGATGGCGGCTATATCTCTTATACCAAACTTACAAAAGAAGATACCAAGGCTTTATCTGAAGCAGTGAACCACTTAGGTGAACCATTAAGCCAAATGGGCATTATTATGGAGTGATTAAGCAATGACTAAAACAAATGATGAACGTTTACTAGATAAAAAAATCACACGCAGACAAATGATGAAAATGACTGGCGCAGGTGCAGTAGGATTAGCAATCGGTGCTTCAGGTATGGGCGGTGTTCTTAAAGCCTTTGGAAAAGATATCTTAGAGGATCAATCTACTGTAGCCAATAAAGTTGATTTTTACGGAAAACATCAGTCAGGCATCTCGACTGCTGTACAGACAAGTATCTATTTCGCATCATTAAATGTTTTAGTAACCTCTAAATCCCAACTGCAAGAGCTGTTCCAAATGTGGACACCCCTCGCAGTCCAAATGATGAATGGCGATTTAATTGGCACAGCTTCAGAAAATGCGCTTATCCCACCTAAGGATACAGGTGAAGCAAAGGGGCTAGATGCCAATAACCTTACTATCACATTTGGAGTGGGACCCTCTCTATTTGAGAAAAAAGAGTTAGGGCTGGCACAGCTGAAGCCTAAAGAATTACAAGACCTGCCCCACTTTCCAAAGGACCAGTTAGAGGAAACATTTACGGGTGGAGATATTTGTATTCAAGCTTGTGCTGATGACCCGCAAGTAGCTTTTCATGCGGTCCGTAATTTAATTCGTGCGGCCTCCGGTAAAGTATCATTGAAATGGTCACAAGCCGGATTTAATTCTATCCCCATGAAAAGTGGAAAAAAAGAAACACCACGCAACTTATTTGCTTTTAAAGATGGCACAGAAAATCCTATAACTGATAATGAAAAAGATATGAACGAAGTCGTATGGGTACAGCCCGGTGATTCGAAGCCATGGATGGCAGGTGGCACTTATTTAGTAGCACGCCGTATACAAATGCATTTAGAAACTTGGGACCGTACAGCTTTAAGAGAGCAAGAAGCAACATTTGGGCGGCATCGCGACAGTGGTGCACCTCTTGGCAAGAAGGGCGAATTTGAAGCGATGGATATCGACCGTAAAGATGCAAACGGCAATCCGATCGTACCTGAAACTTCACATACGTTCCTGGCGAAGAAGTCAAATGCGCGTTTATTACGCAGATCATTTTCCTATTCATCTGGCGTGATGGATGCTACGGGCACGTTTGATGCCGGATTGCTTTTTATCTCGTTTCAAAAAAATCCTAAACAATTTATCAAGATACAGAACAGTTTAGGCCGCTTAGACAAAATGAATGAATACATTACCCATCGTGGGAGCGCATTATTTGCATGCTTCCCAGGTATAAAAAAAGGAAGTTATATAGGTGAAGCATTATTTAATACGCTGTAGTCAAATTCTTATACTATGTACTTTAGCTGCTTTTATTGCCATAAAACCCGTATCAGCAGCCGCATCCTATAGCAACCTGTATATTTCAATCAGCGATGCGATTATGGACAGCAAACAAGGCGATGATAAAAAGGCTGAAAAGGCCCTCTCTGCTTTTGCACAAGATTGGAAGAAAGTACGTTCACAAGATTCCAAGGAAACGAAAGCAGTTGACCAAGCATTGAAAGAAGCCCAAGCAGCTTCTTCAACTGACCAACGTCTTGATGCCCTATCTACTCTTTCTAAGGCTCTAACAGCTTTAGAAAAAGCAGAAAACCCTGTCGATGAGAAAGCGGAAAGACAGGCCTTCCTGACAGCGATGAATCCTGCGCTAGACCAGCTTCAAGCTGCTATTAAAGAAGGCGATGTACCCAAGATGACAGCAGCATATACTACATTCAACGCTTATTGGAAGAAGAAAGAAACACCTGTTAGAGAGCAAGACATTGCTGCTTACGGCAAGATTGAAACACAAATGTCGTTCATCCGCATTGCGCTAGCTGACGAACATCCCAACTTTGATACCATGCAAGACCAGTTTAACGTATTAAAACAAACAGTGAATGACTTTGGACTAGGGAAAAAAGTGGCTTCTTCTACTAAAGGAGACACATATTCACTGCAATCGCTCATTGATTTAATTGATAAAGCCAACGGGCAAATCGTTGCCAATGATTATTCAAAGGCTTCCGCCACTATCAAACAGTTCATCGTCACTTGGCCAAATGTAGAAGGCGATATACGCACTAAAAATGCTGGCCTTTATACAAAAATCGAAAGCGAAATGCCCATTATTGCTGGTGATTTGATGAAAGATCAGGTGGATGCAAAAGGAATTCAAACAAAGCTCGGAGACCTTAAACAACAGATCCAATTAATTCAGGGCGACCAAAATTATACACTCTGGGATTCTGCACTTATTTTACTGCGTGAAGGTTTAGAAGCACTTTTAATTATGATCGCATTAATTGCATTTCTTAAGAAATCAGACCAACGTCATATGGAAAAATGGATTTATATTGGAGCAGGACTCGGGATTGCATGTAGTGCAGTGGCAGCTATTTTAATGTCAACGCTGTTCAACTCCTCTACAATCAATACTAGCCGCGAAATGATTGAAGGATATGTAGGTTTAATTGCTGCAGCCATGATGATTGGTGTTGGTGTTTGGATGCATAGCAAATCGAACGTCAAAGCTTGGAATGCGTATATTGCTAAACAGATGAACCATGCAATGTCCAAACAAAGTGTGTGGGCAATGGCATTCATTAGTTTCCTTGCCGTCTTCCGCGAAGGGGCCGAAACACTGATTTTTTATGCGGGAATAGCACCAAAAATGTCTACTTCCCAATTTTCACTAGGTATCGGGATTGCAGCCGTCATTTTAGCTGTTGTAGCATTCATCTTATTGCGTGCGACAAATAAAATTCCTGTTCATAAATTCTTTGCCGTAGCGACTATATTCATCTATTTGCTGGCATTTAAAATAATCGGTGTAAGTATTCATACGTTGCAATTGACTGATGTTGTACCTTCGAATGTTATGAGCCATATGCCAGTATGGGCTACGATTGGCTTTTACCCAACAATTGAAACCATTAGCGGCCAGGCCATTCTTCTTGCGCTGATTATCTTTACGATTCTATTTAAAAAACGCAATGCAACAACTGCTTAGCAAAAAGACTGTAGACAGCTTGAAAAAGCTAATCTACAGTCTTTTTATTTCATTCTATTCTCTCTCGCAGCTTAAACAATAAACAAGACAGCTCCGCTAAGAATAATGGAAACAATCGTCATCATTAACAGTGGCTTCAATGCTCTTGATTTCAATTCCTTTAAGTCAACAGACATGCCAAGGGCAGCCATAGCAACCGCTAAGAAAAATGTGCCTGTTTGTGCGATGGCATCTTCTACAGATGCACTCAGGAATCCTTGCTGTGTTCCCCAGGTGCCAAGCGCAGAGACCGCTAAAAATCCTAGTAAGAAATAAGGGAAGGAAGCTTTCTGCCCTGTTCCCCCTTTTTTAAACTTCAAGAAACCTACAAGCACAAGTGTTACAGGGAACAATAAGAGAACTCGGCTCAATTTTGAAAGCAATGCAGGTGTCAGGGATTCGTCGCCATAGGCTGCGCCTGCTAGTGCAGCATGTGCGATTTCATGCAAGCTGAAGCCGGACCAATAGCCATATACGGCTGGTGCTAAGTGTAAAAGTGACCCTACTGCCGGATATAGTAACGAGAAAATGGTGCCCATCAATGCAATCATACCTACAGCCATTGCTGTATCCTCTTCTTTAGCCTTTAGGATTGGTGAAACGGCTGCAATGGCTGCGGCACCACAAATTCCTGTACCAAATGCCAGTAACATCATTAAATTATCTTCTACCTTTAAAAGCTTTCCTATAATGATGGTTAGCAAAATGGCTCCTACAATAACGCCGGCCGCACGAGCAATTAACGGCAGCCCTTCATGGGCAACGACAGCGATATTGAGGCGGATTCCATACATAATGATAGCAAACCGCAAAATCTTCTTCGCGGCAAAATCGATGCCAGTTTTCCACTTTTGTGGATAAGGTAGTGTATTACGTATAATCACTGCTATCAGGATGGCTATAGCTAAAGGTCCCAGATAATTGAGCATCGGAACCTTGCTTAGGAAGTAGGATGCTATTGCAATGATGAGTACCATTAAGATTCCTTTATAGAATCCACTATTGTGTTTCATACGCTCATCTCCAGTTCATAATTTCTATTTATATGATAAGATGTACTCACCTAAAAAGATAATTAATCATTTTAATCTTTATCATAAGTGATTACTTATAGAAGGATGGTTATATGAATGATAAGTTAAGCATTTTCCTCCTCGTTGTGAAGAATATGAATTTTTCCCGTACGGCGGAGGAATTATTCATGACGCAGCCTGCTGTCAGCCAGTATGTAAAGAATTTAGAAGAAGAGCTTGGAGTCCAGTTATTTGATCGCTCCCATAAGCAAATTCAATTAACGAAGGCCGGAGAAATCGTAGCCTATTACGGAAAAGAAATAGATACACTGTCCCAAAGCATGAAGCGAAAATTAGATGATTTAACAAGCCATGTGGGCGGTGATTTATTGCTAGGTGCGAGCTACTCTTATGGGGAATATTTGCTTCCAAAAAGACTAGCAGCCTTTCTTGATGTTTATCCACAAGTTGTCCCGAGCATTTGTATTGCCAATACAGCAGAGATTGCAGAAAAGATTGTGGATCAAACATTGGATTTGGGGATAATTGAAGGCACTGTCAACAATAAGTGGATAGAATCGCACAAAATTGCTACAGATCATTTAGTTGTAGTAGCAAAGTCTGGACAACCTGTGCATAACTTAGACGCACATACATGGATTATAAGAGAAGAGGGATCGGGTACCCGAGAGGCTTTTGACAATTTTAAAAAAGAGCATAGATTGAATCCAACACATACGATGGTATTTGGCAGTACTCAGCTGATTAAAGAAGCGGTTGCGAATGGTCTCGGACTTGCATTGCTTTCTGAATGGACCATTCAAGATGAAATTCACCTAAATAAATTGCAAATCATCCGCCGAGAAGACTTTCATTATCAGCGAGACTTTCATGCAATCCATCTGAATACTCCCTTTTTAACCAAAACAACGGATACATTTTTAGACTATTTGAAGAGAAATAAATAAAGCTGTGGAAAACTTGCATCTTTGCAAGCTTATCCACAGCCTTTACTTTTTAAAACTTAATCATTTTGCTTGGTACAACCCATTCATTAAATTGTTCTTCTGTCACAAGTCCTGTATCTAATGCGGCTTCTTTCAGCGTTAATCCATTTTTATGGGCATGTTTTGCAATTTTCGCTGCATTTTCGTAGCCGATGTGTGGATTTAATGCTGTCACCAACATTAAAGAATTGTTTAAGAAGTGTTCTAATTTATCTTCATTTGCTGTAATGCCTTGCAGGCAGTGTTCATCAAAGCTTCTGATGACATCAGATAACAATTCAACTGATTGCATGAAGTTATACAGAATGACTGGTTTAAATACATTCAATTCAAAGTTACCTTGAGAAGCTGCCATGCCTAATGTAACGTCATTACCCATCACTTGGACAGCCACCATTGTCACTGCTTCACATTGTGTAGGGTTAACTTTACCTGGCATAATAGATGAACCTGGCTCGTTTTCTGGAATTGAAATTTCTCCAAAACCTGAACGAGGGCCAGAAGCTAACCAGCGAACATCATTGGCAATCTTCATCAAATCTGCAGCTAAAGCTTTCATTGCACCATGCGTTGTAGCCATTTGGTCATGAGAAGTCAGTGCATGGAATTTGTTTGGCGATGGTACAAATTGCAAACCTGTCTCTTTCGCAAGAACAGCTACTACTTTTTCATCGAAGCCTTCTGGTGCATTTAAACCTGTTCCGACAGCAGTGCCACCAATTGCTAGCTCTAGCATGTGCTTAGCGCTTTCTTTAATCATTTCCTCTGATTTTTCAATCATGTAAAGCCAACCGCTGATTTCTTGGCCTAATGTAAGAGGCGTTGCATCTTGCAAGTGTGTACGACCAATTTTGATTAACTGCATGAATTCTTCAGATTTTGTTTTCAATGTTGCTTTTATTTGTTCCAACGCAGGAAGTAAGTTCTTCTCTACCGCAATCGCTGAAGCAATGTGCATAGCAGTTGGGAATGAGTCATTGGAGCTTTGTGATTTATTGACATCATCATTTGGGTGCAAACGCTCATCACTGCCTTGTGCTTCTAGATACTCATTGCCAAGGTGTGCGATGACTTCATTGACATTCATATTTGTTTGTGTGCCGCTTCCGGTTTGCCAGATGACTAAAGGAAACTCTTGATCCCATTTGCCTGCAATGATTTCATCTGCCGCATGTGCAATGGCATCCGCTTTTGTTTGTGACAAGGTTCCTAGATCAACGCAAACTTTCGCTACTGATTTCTTAAGTAATGCATAGCCATGGATAAATTCGATTGGCATATGTTCAGAACCAATTCTAAAGTTTTGCTTGCTTCGCTGTGTTTGGGCTCCCCATTTATGTGCTGCAGGTACTTTAATTTCTCCCATGGAATCATGTTCAATACGATAGTCCAAATTCTCCAACTCCATTTCTTAAGATTGTTGAATACTCACTTCATATGATAGCGTTTTCCCCATTATTTGTCTGCTAATCTGTTTAGAATGAGCAAATTGCTGAGAAAGCTAGAAAGAACCTATCTAATCTTTAAGCTGGTGGCATTGGTGTTTTTGTTGGTTTCGAATAACCTTCTTTATAGTCTTCGTCGATCTTTTTACGGATATCTTTTAAAGGAACGCCTTCCTGTGCTTGTTTAATGGATTTAATTGCAATTTCTACACAAACAATGCAGCGTGTACCATGATCATCCCAGACGATCGAGCCGTCTTTTTTAACTTCTTTAATAAAGCAGTTTAGATTGCTTTCATGATTTGCGCTTTCTGCGCAGCCACAATAGCATGGCATCCATTTAAGTACTTCTGTCGCTTTGCCTGCTGCCTGATAGACCAATTTTAAATCCTCTGATTGTTTGTCCAAGAAACTCGGCAAAATATCACTTGATGCTGTTTCCTCTTGTAAATCACCATTAGGCAACTCATGCTGGCCCCCTTGGTGTGCCGTGTGTTCTGTCTTTTCTGGCTGAGTTGCTTTCTCGCTATCTTGGTTTTCTTTCGCTGTTTTATCTGCACTGTTGCCACAAGCAGCTAAAAGCATCGTGCCCGCCAATAAACATGATAACCACTTTTTCTTCAAATTGGTCTACTCCTTCAAACGCTTTTCTTTCATTATACCTTATCAGGGTATAACAGTCGTATGACAAATTGACGTCAAGATGCTTTCAAAAAAATAACCTCTATCGGAAAAAATTCCGATGAGGTTATCTGTGTTATTTCTCTACAGTTGCTGCTGTATGAGCGTCATTTTTGCTTTCTGCTAAGCGCTCAATGCTTGGTCTAATATTATATTTGCCTGAGTAGTTTTCAAGCATCTCTTTCAAATCTATACCCGAAGAGGCTTTCAAGGATTCTTGTAATGAAGCCATCAAATCTGTTGCATAGCCTGTCACCTTATTTGCACCGCCACCAGCTCCGCCGCCAGTGTCCACAACCGTAATTGAATCGATATTAGATAGTGGGCCCGCCACTTGTTTTGCATATTCAGGCAGCATGCTAATCATCATATCTAATACTGCAGCTTGGCCGTATTGCTCAAAGGCTTCTGCGATTTTACGTTTAGCTTCTGCTTCCGCAAGACCTTTCAAGCGGATAATTTCTGCTTCTGTTTCCCCTTGGGCTTTTTCAGAATCAGCTTTAGCCAAACCGTCTAAACGAATTTTTTCAGCTTCTGCTTTCGCTTTAGCTTCAATACGATATTGTTCTGCATCAGCTTGGGCTAATTGTTTCATTTTGTCAGCCGCTGCATTTTGTTCAACAGCATAGCGATCTGCATCAGCTTTTTTCTTGACTTCTGAATCGTATTGTTTTTCACGTCGAAGAATTTCTTTTTCTTCTAGCTCGATTTGCTTTTGACGCTCGATAATCTTGATTTGCATTTCTTGTTCCGTTACTTCTTGCTTCGCTCTTGCTGTTTCAAGTTCGTAGGCTTGGTCGGCGCGCGCTTTTGCGATATCTTGCTCACGACGATATTCAGCCACTTTCAATTGGTTCTCTTTCTCTGCTTCCGCGATTTCAGTTGCACGCTCTAGCTCTGCCTTTTGTGCTTCTTTATCTGATTCCGCTCGTTTGATGCGAGTTTCTTTTTCAGCATCCGCTGTCGCGATATCCGCATCGCGTCTAACTTGGGCGATACGTGGTTTACCAAGTGATTCCAAATAGCCATTTTTGTCACGTACATCTTTTATAGTGAAGGATACAATCGTTAGGCCCATTTTAGCTAAATCTTGTGAAGCAACACGCTGTACTTCTTGCGAGAATTTGTCGCGGTTTTTATAAATTTCTTCCACTGTCATAGAGCCTAAGATGGAACGTAGATGACCTTCCAATACTTCTCTTGCTTCCATTTCGCGTTCTTCTTTTGGCTTCCCTAAAAATTGTTCGGCAGCTGTGGCAATTTCCGTAATAGAGCCACCAATTTTGATGATAGCAATACCATCGGCCATGACAGGCACACCTTGCTCTGTGTAGACTTCTGGCGTAGTAACTTCCAGTTTGCTTGATAATAAGCTAAGCGGTTCTGCTTGTTGGAATACAGGTAATACAAATGTACCGCCACCGCGAATAATCTTAATGCGGTTGCCTGCTTCATCCTTATGGACATTTTTAGAGCCAAGATAGCTCCCTGTCACAATCAATGCTTCATCTGGTCCTGCCGTACGATATTTCTTTACATAGACGCCAATAATAGCCAATACTAAAACAACTATAATTCCGCCAACTATCAATGCTAAAGGCATAATTTTTTCCTCCTATTTTTACATGTTGATCCAAGTAGTTATCAAAAAATATTACTTTTTCACTTGAAAAGCAGCTTTAGAAAATCGGGCTATACTCCCTTACAAATACAGTACTTTCTTTTACTTCTATAACTAATACTTTTGCGTCATAGGGTATTTCCACAAGATCATAGCTTGCCGCTCTTTTTGATATAATGCCATTCACCGTCTCGATCACAACTTCCCCATATCCATCAACCGGCACCGGTACGATAACTTTTCCTACTTGCCCTCCAAGAGACTCTTCTGTATAGGCCATGGAAACTTCGGCTGATTTTAAAGGAATAAGCACAAAATAATATAAAAGAATATCTAAAATAATAGCGGCAATTACTGAAATGATGGCAATGCTTATACTATTTAGTGCAGTGAAAGTTTCAAGGACCCACCCCGTTGCAGTATAAAAGGTTAAAAATGCAAGTATGACTGCCGGATTAAAAAAAGGAATACCTTCTCCTACGCCCTCAACCATATCGCCAAAAAACAAATAAAAGACCATACAAATCGCTAAAATAATCAATAAGCTTAAATACCACTGTTCAATCGACCAAGTGTGAAAATCCATTGAATTCACCCCCTTCTTCGCTCGCTTTCTTCGTTACTATCTATATCTACGGTTCAGGAGGTCAAAAGTTTCATTTTTTCTGATTATTTAATTTTAAATGTGTGCAATCTAAATATTACGGGAATGTAAATTTTAATCGGACCATGACGAAATTTGTAGGGATTTATATCGCAATTTGTTATTATTATAGTTGTGTTTTTATTTAAAACATCTACCGGTTTTTATAATTAGGAGGCTTTGTATGTTTAGCACAAAAAAAGAAGATCCCTTCTTTGCAACATTATTGAAAATTGCTGAGAATTTAAAAGAAGCATCTCATTATGCAGATGACTTTAAAATTACAAGCATTGCGGGTTTAAAAGAACTCAGCGTTACGCTGAAGAAATATGAAACAGATGGCGATTCGCTGATCCATGACCTTATTCAAATGTTGAACAAGTCTTTCATGACCCCAATCGAGCGTGAAGATATTTTGGAATTAGCTGTACGGATGGATGACATTCTAGATGGAGTGGAAGGCTGCATTGCCCACTTTGAAATGTTTTCACTTACAGAAGTCGATGATTATATGAGAGATTTCTTGAA
Source organism: Rummeliibacillus sp. GQ308 (assembly GCF_059759115.1). Taxonomy (NCBI): domain Bacteria; kingdom Bacillati; phylum Bacillota; class Bacilli; order Caryophanales; family Caryophanaceae; genus Rummeliibacillus; species Rummeliibacillus sp. GQ308. The sequence goes on from NZ_JCAXDQ010000005.1 coordinate 87,207, forward strand.
ATACATTGTGTTAAGCACCGACGAAATTGCTGCTGCTATGCAGCATTTAGCAAATAAAAAACTAATTAATATGCGCGATCATGCCATTTTAATTAAAGATTATGAGCGTAAGTGCGATGAAGTATTGCGTACTTCCATTAAGCAACTATTCCTACATGAAAAAGATCCTATCCGCATTATTCAATTTAAAGATATCTACGAACAGCTTGAAGAAGTGGCTGACTATTGCCAAAACGTAGCCAATGCAATGGATACGATTATCATGCGCAACGCATAGGAGATGTAGTAATACATGAATACAATACTGATTTTAACTGTACTGGTCGTAATCTTTGCTCTATTATTCGACTTTATTAATGGTTTCCATGATACAGCCAATGCGATTGCCACTGCCGTTTCTACACGTGCGTTAACACCTCGTACAGCCGTTATTATGGCAGCTACAGCAAACTTTATCGGCGCGGTAACCTTTACAGGGGTAGCCCAAGCAATCGCAAAAGACATTGTAGATCCATTCGCCTTAAAACATGGTGTTGTTATTATCTTAGCTGCATTGCTATCTGCAATCATTTGGAACTTACTGACTTGGTACTTCGGTATCCCGTCTAGCTCCTCGCATGCCTTAATTGGTTCGCTTGCAGGTGCAGCGATTGCATCTTCTGGATTCGGCGTGATCAACTATGAAGGATTTGGGAAAATTTTTAAGGCGCTAATCTTCTCTCCTTTTATCGCGATCATTGGTGGTTTCCTTATGATGTCGCTGTTTAAATTCGTATTTAAGGATCGCAACTTAAGCCGTATGAACAATTCGTTCCGAAAAGTGCAAATTTTCACAGCTGCTCTACAATCTTTTTCACACGGAACGAATGATGCCCAAAAATCGATGGGTATCATTACTATGGCTTTAATTGCCGGCGGTTTCGTGAACCAAGGCGGAGATGTGCCGATGTGGGTAAGAATTAGCGCTGCAACCGCTATGGGCTTGGGTACATCTATCGGTGGATACAAAATTATCAAAACAGTCGGTGGCAAAATCATGAAAATTCGCCCTGTAAATGGGGTGGCTGCTGATTTATCTTCAGCAATCATTATTTTTGGAGCTACCCATTTCCATTTGCCTGTCTCTACAACACATGTTATTTCTTCTTCTATCATGGGTGTAGGTTCTGCACAAAATGTAAAAGGCGTTAAATGGGGCGTGGCACGTAAAATAGTCATGACATGGATTATTACACTCCCAATCTCCGGATTGCTTGGCGCTTTGATTTTTTATATTTTTAACTTATTTATGTAATAGTATTTTGCTATACAAAAAGCCGCTCCTAGGAGCGGCTTTTCTTATTTATCCTCTAATACTATTATCCACATGTAGCTCTGTTGCATGGCCAGTCTGATTAGGTTGGTGAGGATTATTTTTAAAGAAGGTCGCAATAGACAGGTAGATTAAGATTAAGCATACAAGAACAATTCCAATGATTAGGAATGTCATCTTTTTACCAGACATAGTCTTCTCCTTTTCTATTCATTATTATTGGGCAGACGGCTTAAATCCTTCTGCATATAAATAGTCTTCAGCATCATCGCGTGTACCAAAGCTTTCCTCTAAATTTTCTCCATGATAAATATTCCAATAAGGATCATCATTTACAAGCAAAAGCTCTGCTTTGTCTCGATTAAGCCAGGTTTGTTCAAATTTTTCTTCCTCTACAGGTTCGTCAACCTCTGAAAGATACATGATTGAATCCTCGACCACTTCTCGCAGTTCTTGCTCTGTGAAATCTCTAATATTCACAAGACCTTTTTGGGCTGTTGGATAACGCAGCAAGTCGCCAACATAAACAAAGCCATTACCGTTTGGGTGAAGCTTCTCTACTACAATCTTCTTCTCAAATTGGCTCTCCTCAAAGTGGTAATTTAAACGACCCATCGATATCTCTTTACGGGTTAATTCTTTAAAACTCTCAATGATATGTTGTTTTTCTTCAAATGTTAGCATATGATCTCCTTTTCAAAATCGTTCTATATATTTTTAGTAGCCGCAGATTTAATATCTTTCCGATGTTCATAGATATTTTTGACGATGACTTTACCGACTGCATAGAGAGGCACTCCGAGTAAAATTCCGATAAACCCAGCGATATTGCCTGCAGCTAAGATAATCGTAATCACGGTAAGCGGGTGAATATCAAGCGTCTTACCCATAATGTTTGGCGTGATAAAGTTGCTGTCAATTTGCTGAGCGACAAGTGTTACCACACAAACCCATACAGCTTTCATAGGATCGTCTAAGAAGCCTACAATGATGGCTGGCACAAGTGCAACCCACGGACCGATAAATGGCACCATATTCATGAAAAACGCAAACATGGCAAGCAGAAGCGCGTATTCAAGACCTATAATTTTATAGCCGATAAAAATAAGGGTCGCTAGTATAAAACTGATCAATATTTGACCTTGGATATAATTACGTAATACATCATCAATATCTGTTAACGTTTTTTTCACCCATTGGCGACGTGAGCCTGAGAATAAATTGTAGATGGCAGGCGCAAACTTCTCATGGTCCTTCAACATGTAGATGAAGAAAAATGGTACCAGGATTAAAATGAAGGCACCTGATACGATGCTTGAAATGAGTTGTACCAAAAACTTACTTGTAAAAACAGCGTATTGTTGAATCGAATTGGTGATTCGTTCAATCGCATCATTCAACTGGTCGGGGAATTTTTCGCGATTCTTTAAGATAGAATCAATCATATCCGAAAGCTCATTCGCAAGATTTGGTGCTGCTTTAATTAAATAATTAATTTGGTTATTGATTGGCGGCACAACAACGGCGATAAACGCATAAATAAGAGCCCCTATAATGACCAGTATAGATAAGATGCTTGCCCATCTTGGAAACTTTCTTTTTTCTAAAAAGCGCTGAATAGGTTCTGTGACATAGTATAGAACGCCCCCAGCTAGCAACGGAATAAAAATAGCACTTAGTATGACTGCAATCGGATAGAAAAGGGATTTAATCTCTAGAAAATATTTAATAATCAATAGAGCTAATAGAATCCCGACACCCGCTTGAAACCATAGTTTCTTTGTCAAATGGTTCACTTCCTCTTCGGCATTAATAACAGTCTGTAAAAACTACAATAATTGACGTTTCACTATATATTCTTATATCAGTATACGCTATTCAACTATAAACTGAAAATAGCCACCTTACGCTCAATAAAAAAATCCCGTACTCTTAGAGAGCAACGGGATTTTCAGTTTATATAATTCTATAATTGGTCATCTACTACACTATCAAGATAGTCGCGAATCGCAACCATAACAGAATCTACACAGCCATCTTCGAATGGAGAAACAAGATTTGCTTCTTCCACCAATTTTGTAAAGGACATTTTTCCGCCTAGCTTGCAAAGGTGGATATAATCCTTCCATGCTTCCTCATGATTTTCACGAGATCTCTTCCAGAATTGGAATGCACACACTTGAGCAAGTGTGTAATCGATATAATAGAACGGGCTGTTATAAATATGTGCTTGGCGTTGCCAGAAGCCACCCTTTTCTAAATAGTCGATGCCATCATAATCACGATGTGGCAAATAGATACCTTCGATTTTCTTCCACGCAGCTTTTCGTTCCTCCGGTGTCATTTCCGGATTTTCATACACGACATGCTGGAATTCATCGACGGCTACACCGTAAGGCAAGAATAGAAGTGACTCGCTTAAATGCGCAAATTTATACTTCTCTGTGTCTTCTTTAAAGAACAATTCCATCCATGGCCATGTGAAAAATTCCATACTCATAGAATGAATCTCGGCTGATTCAAATGTCGGCCAAAGGTATTCTGGTATTCCAATCTTACGGCTTGAGTATACTTGGAAAGCGTGACCCGCTTCATGCGTCAATACATCGATATCCCCAGATGTGCCGTTGAAGTTTGAAAAAATAAACGGCGAGTCATAGTCTTCGATGAATGTGCAGTAACCACCGCTTTCTTTCCCCTTTTTCGCTACTAAATCCATCAACTCATGGTCAACCATGTAGTGGAAGAACTCAGATGTTTCATGAGAAAGCTCGTCATACATCTTTTTGCCGTTGTCTACAATCCACTCTGGCGTTCCTTTTGGCGTTGCATTGCCACTTAAGAAATTCAGCCCCTCATCATGGAACTTTAAATCTTCTAGACCAATTCGTTTTGCTTGGCGTTTTCTAAGCTCTGTTGCATAAGGAACCACTACATCGCGAATTTGATCTCTGTACTTCTTAACCATGTCTGCGTTGTAATCAATACGGTTCATCAGGACATAGCCAAGCTCTACATAGTTTTTATAGCCAAGTTTGACTGCCATTTCATGGCGCACTTTAACTAATTCATCATAAATACGATCGAAATCTTCTTCATGCGATTGGAAGAATCCAAAGCGAGCTTCATTCGCCTCTTTCCGTGTCGCACGGTCTGTAGACTCTGTATAAGGACCAAGTTGGGCAAGCGTCAATTCTTTGCCATCATAAGAAATTTGTGCAGACGCCACCAATTTGGAGTACTCAGATGTTAGCTTGTTCTCTTTTTGCATAAGATCCATAATTTCCGGTGAGAATCCCTTGATTTGGTTATCTGCTAGCGAAAATAATTGAGAGCCCCACTTTTCTTCTAGATCTTTGCGGAAAGGGGAAGCAATAAGGGCTTTATAGTAATTCGTTGTTAATTCTTCCACTTCGGGTGTAATTTCATCTAAATAGTCTCGCTCTTTTTGATAGAATTCATCGTTTGTGTCGATAGAAGCACGAATATAAACCAAGTTATATTTCGTTGAGAAATCATTACGCAAACGATTGATTTGTTCAATCACATCACTTTGCACTTCTACCGTTTTTGACTCATTGAATTCTTGTAGAAGACTATTAAATTGTTTCTTCATGTCTTCCAAGTCTGGGCGTGTATATTGATATTCATTAAATGTAAGCATCTACTATTCCCCATTTCTATTATGTACTTGTACTCTTCGTAAAGCGAAGTATTGATTACATTATTTATTATATTCAGAAAAATTTCAACTATTCTTATGAAAATCATTCTTTTTTGATAGTTTGTTTAGTTTTTGACGCTGGAAAAATTATAATACTTATTTTTTTCTTCAAATTGTGCTAACCTATTTCTATGTGCAATTTTTAAAGTGAGGTGCAATACATTGATAGGTCGTAATGATCCTTGCCCATGCGGCAGCGGAAAGAAATACAAAAAGTGTCATGGTAAAAACGCTCAAGGCGATATTACTACACTTGTAAGCGAAGAGATTGATCGTATTGTGGAGGGCTTTGTGAAGGAATCTTTCCATCCTGCAGATTACCGTCAATTAGAAAAAAGAAATCAAGTTTGGCGAGATTCTTTACAACAAACTTTTTCAATTAAATTAATAGATAAAATTGCGATGGAAACTTACATTTACATCGACCATCTTGAACTTTGGCAAAGCTATATCAATCAACAGCTAACATTGCAAACTCGCAAGCAAGTGAGCGATATTTTGACTTCATGGCTAAAACCTATTTATATGCTGGCAAAAGTGGATGCCCAAACACCAGAAACTATCTCTATTACAGATATGGTGACAAACAAAAGTTACGTAATGAGCGGCACTCCATCGAAAACATTCTCCGGCAATTGGTTATTCGGTATATTTATGCCTGATGCACGCCAAGGCGAAAATGGCCTTACTGCTACGAGCAGTGTTGTATTTATTCCAGAAGATAAAGAAAATGTCACAGAGATTCTATGCTCAAAACTTCAAAATGGCTATAAAGATTCACTTGATCTTTATCAATCATTTGTAGAAGAGGCAAATCTACCTGTAGAGGAAGCAGCTCAGGAAATAAAAAGCGCAGATGACGAAGTAGCTTCCACAGTTGATAGCACTGTGAGTTTATCACCTTTTACAACTGAGGTACTAACATTAACAGACCGCTATTTAACAGAACATAAACTAGTGGCACCTGCATTTATTGAATTGCTAACAAGCTTCCTTGAAGAGACAGCAATCAAAGCGAAAAAAGCTGAAACAGTTGCTGCAGGCGCTGTCTTAGCTGGACAAGCAAATGGTGAAATTCCAGAAGGCGGTTTGGTTAAAGTGAAAGATGTAGCAGGCTACTTCACTGTGTCCGCTTCTTCTATTTCCAAATACCGCGACCAAATTAGTGAATATATTAACAAATAGATAGAACAGCCAACATGGCTTTCCATCCTTTCTGTTCTTTCTTTCAGAAAGAACAGGCACTAATAAAAATAGCCACCCGCATATCACCTGCGAGGTGGCTATTTTTTATTTCCCTAAGACAACTGTTTTTAAAAGAGCCAAACGTTCCCTTAATCTTGATTTTGCTTCCACACTTTTCGGTGTTTTTGCAGGAATAACATCACATTCTAATCCCACATTCTCTGCCAGCATTTTCGCACGTGCCAGATGGTAGTCATTCGAAACGATTGTGATTTTCTTACTCTCATTCCCAATTATTTTTTTAGCATTTACGAGGTTTTCATATGTCGTAGTAGATTTGTCTTCCAGCTTAATTCTTTTTTCATCTATCCCTCTGTCTACTAAATAGTTTTTCATCACAGAAGCTTCTGTCGCATCCTCGTCAGGACCCTGTCCACCCGTTACAATGATCAGAACTTCAGGATACTTTTTAGCGTATTCGAGTGCTGCATCTAAACGATATGCCAATGACTTAGATGGAACCGCTCCCTTTTTCACCTTTGCCCCCAGGACCACTAGATATTTGTTAGCACCTGTTGCTCTTGGCTTTTCCCCTTCAGCTAGCCACTTTGACGTCAATACCCAAAAGCCAGCGATTACTAAAACTATGACTACTGTAATCCACATCTTCTTCCTTTTCACCTCATACCATTCCTTTATACTTTATATGTTGTTATGTATTTTAATAGAATCTATAAATCTCTTTTAATCTAGCACCCTATAGCAAAGGCCTGGCAATTAATTATACCAGGCCTTCTACCATTTATTTTACAAGTCTACGTTATGATACACTTGCTGTACGTCTTCTAGGTCTTCCAATAGTTCAATCAGGCGTTCAAATTTTTGTAAATCTTCGCCTTGTAGCTCAACCTCTGTTTGTGGAAGCATTGTTAACTCCGCTACATTGAATTCAGAAATCCCTTGTGCTTTTAATGCTTCTTGGACTGCATTGAATTGATCAGGCTCTGCATAAATAATAGTTGTATCCCCTTCTTCGAATACATCACGTGCGTCAACGTCTGACTCAATTAATAGCTCGAGTACATCATCAGCTGATTTGTTTTCTAGGGCAAATACGGCTGTTGTGTCGAACATATAAGCTACAGAACCGCTGACACCCATATTTCCGCCGTTTTTCCCGAAAGTAGCGCGCACTTCTGCCGCTGTACGGTTTACGTTATTTGTAAGTGCATCTACGATGATCATGGAACCGCTTGGTCCAAATCCCTCATAGCGTAACTCATCATAGTTTTCTTCACCGCCGCCTTTTGCTTTTTCAATTGCACGGTCAATGATATGTTTTGGTACGCTGTATGTTTTCGCTCTTTCTAACACAACTTTTAGAGCGCCGTTTGATTCTGGATCTGGTTCGCCTTGTTTTGCAGCAACATAGATCTCACGTCCAAATTTTGCATAGATGCGAGATGTGCTTTGGTCTTTTGCTGCTTTTTTCTCTTTAATGTTATTCCATTTACGTCCCATCGGATTCACTCTCTTTCTTTTAATCGATAGATATGCTAATTGCTTTTTCATATTCAATAAGCCATTAAATTACTGTTGTATTATACACTATAATTGAAAAATGAAAAAGCTAGCCTATCTATCTACAGCTGCTACAGATCTTTCGCATTGAAAGTGTCGCCATCTTCAATGGTGCCGTATTTATAACCTCGTTCTAGCCATTTCATTCGTTGAGCTGATGTACCATGCGTGAAGGTTTCTGGCACTGCATAGCCCTGCGCTTTCTTCTCAAGTGTATCATCGCCAATTGCGTTGGCAGCTGTAAGAGCTTCTTTAAAGTCGCCTTTATCTAGATATCCTTCACCCTGTACATAGTGCGCCCATACCCCAGCATAATAATCTGCTTGAAGCTCTAGCTTGACGGATAGCCGATTCGCCTCTGCCTTTGATGCTCTCTGTTCAAGTGCACTAACCTTGGAGGAGGTGCCAAGCAGATACTGCACATGGTGGCCTACCTCATGCGCCACAACATAGGCCATAGCAAAATCTCCTGGTGCTTTAAATTGGTTTTTCAATTCCTGATAAAACGATAGATCTATATATAGCTTTTGGTCGCCTGGACAGTAGAATGGCCCGACAGCTGTGCTCATATTACCGCATTTTGTTTGGACACTGTTTGTGAAGAGCACAAGCGTTGGATCCTTATAGGTTTTTCCTTCTTTTGCAAATACATCTGTCCAAACATCTTCAGTATCAGCGAGAACGACTTTAACAAAGTCCGCTAATTCATCCTCTTCTGCAGTGGATTTATATCCGGTACTCTGGCTTTGCGGAGCTTGCGTATCAGTATTTAATATATCTTGAGGATTGCCTCCAAGTAATGTATAAATAATCACGATGATAATACCAATGCCGCCAAGGCCTCCACCTACAACTGCAGGTCCACTCATCCCCCGACGGTCTTCTACATTTTTACTTTCTCTTCTTCCTTTCCAATCCATTAGAAAAATCACCCGCCCTTATTGAAGTCCATCTATTTATACCCCGTTTTATTCCCCTATAGACACTTAGCGAAAATAGAAAAAACGCAAAAATGCAATTGACTCTGCATTTTTGCGTTCAGTTTTAATAAGAATCTCATTTTGTCATTTGTTTTTGTCAGCATCAATTTTCTCAAGCAATGCCTTACAGCCTGCCAAGCAAAGTTGATAGGTTTCCTCAAAGTCGCCCGTAAAATAAGGATCTGGCACATCTTTTTTCTCTTCGACCAAATCAAGCAGACGAAATACCTTAGGACTTTCTTTTACACCTAGCATCGGCAGGGCATTTTGAATATTGCTGTCATCCATACAAACAATATAATCAAAGCGACTATAATCTTCTTGCTTTAATTGGCGGCTAAATATGCCTTTAGCAGGTATTTGATACTGAGCAAGAATTTGTGCTGTTCCAGCATGTGGCGCTTCACCTATATGCCAATCACCTGTGCCAGCAGAATCAATGTCAAATGCGTCTGTTAACCCTTTTTCTTCCACGAGGTGGCGAAAGATTGCTTCGGCCATTGGCGAGCGGCAGATGTTCCCCAGACACACAAAAAGTACGCTAGTTTTCATCATTTACCTCCTAGAACTTCAGCGGATAGAATTGGAATTTCACTTCTCCCGTAACAGCTGACTTTTTGATAAAGCCATAGTCGCGGCTATCGCTACTGTTTTGGCGGTTGTCACCCAGTACGAAATAGGAATTCTTCGGTACTTTCTTTACACCTGACACTTCTTTTAATGTAAAGTCTTCCGTAAAGTTGTCGCCTAGACTTTCATATTCCTTAATGCCTTGTTTGAGGTATGGCTCTTTGTACTTCTTCCCATTGATATACAATTGATCATCTTTTACTTTTATTGTATCGCCGGGCAAACCGATAACTCGCTTAATGTAATGGTCATCTTCAACGGGTGAATCAAAAACAATAATATCAAAACGGTCGATATGACTGACCTTACTAATAATAATTTTATTATTGTTATGGTAAGTAGGCTCCATTGACTCACCTTTGACCGTTACAGGAGAAAACAAAAACTGTCTGCATACTACAGCAATAATGACTGCAAGCAATATTGGCCAAACCCATGACAGCAATTCCTTGCCTATATTTCTTTTTTCCATTTTTATCACCTTCTATATGTGCGGCCTTCTTTAATAACTCTATCATATTATGCCACTAGCAAGAAGGAACTGTCATTTAAAAAACAAATTATTCTCCAAATAAATCCTTTTAGCTACATCGGTGTACATGTTACCTAAAATATGGTCATTGTTTCCTTATGTATTGAGCTGTGCTTTTAGTGCCTCTAGCTCCTCATCCGGTATACCTAATACTTGATACACTTTTTTCAATGTTGTTTGTCTTACATTGCGATCTCCACGCTCAATCCGACTAATTGTCTTTTGCGTTACATTTGCTTGCTGTGCTAGCTCTGATTGCGTAAGACCGACAGCCATCCGATATTTAAAGATTAATTCACTACGCTTTACTGCCATCATTGCATCTGGTGAATTTTCTTGTTGTACTACATTTTCATCTTGTGGGTCATATACATTTGAAGTAACCACTAGACCACTCCTTTAAAGAATTATTAGGCTTTCTGTTTCCTTGCCAGTAGTTACTTCCGCTAATTGTTGCATAAACATAGATGAAAAATTCCCTCTTAAAATTATTGTAAGTAACTAATGGAATGATTAAACAAGAATATTGACTATACAACATTAAATTTACAGAAAATTGAAATATAGTTAATATTCTTATAATTTAAGTTGCTCCATTGCATAAACTAACAATGGTGGGTTTTGACTCTATTTATTTGCCATTCATTCTATTGTAATCTAAATTTTCTAAAAGTGTAATAACTTTTATCATATTTTTAGGATAATATTCTAAATGGTTTATTCTTATTTGGGCTGGCGGTCACTTTTTGCCAAAAAAATCATAAGTGCAATCAGGCTGATAATATTGATTAACGTTCCGCCTATAAGCAATACCCATTGCATTTTCATAGGGATATCTCTTGTGACAGCGAACGTAATGCTTAATGAACCGATAGCTATTAATACTACATAAAATGGCAGTCCTTTTAACATGGCTCTCACTTCCTGTTATTTATTTTTTTCATCTTATCATTAGCAATAGGAATCTTCTACCGTTCTGTATATAAAATAATATGCAAAAAGCCTATATTTCCAATAGGCTTTTTTACATTCTTTATGAAAGTTTTCTTTATTGTGCCGCGCGTGTTTCTGAGTAAGATTTTATTTCGTTATAATATTTGTTTAGAGAAGAAGCAGAAACTCCAAACTCCTCCGCTATTTCCTTGATTGTCATTCCAACAGGCTCGAATAGCCCTACCTCGCTACCAAAACGGATGGCACCTGCGGCGATGGCGACGGCTTTTCGGGCTTTTGGCTGAATTTCAACTACATAGTCTTCTACTATATCTACAAGTTCTTCCCATGGACGATTTCGTTCTTCCAAGAATGCTTCTATTTTTAAGAAGACATCTGCTTCGAAATCAGTAAACTCTAAACCGTCAAAGCCATTTTCCCCTAAGCTCTCCCACAATTCAATTGAATGTGCCTTGTAGAACTCTTCTGCACTTTGCTCTTGTTCTTTAAAACTCGTGATCCACGTATCAAATACCTGTTGTTGGTCTTTCGGGAAGAAGATCATGCTTGAAATGGCTAAATAGCTCTCTTCCATTCCAGAACCATCTGGCAAGATAAAGCAGAAAACATGGACATCCAGCGGAACTGGTTTTTCGCCTTCTCTTCTTACTTTTACTTGCTTTCTAGTCAGTATGTCTTCAACAACAATATAGTGGTCCTCTACTCCAACAACTCTAGCTAGAATCATATACGGATGATTCCATGTCTCTAGAACTTCAATTGTTTTAGGTCGAACCATTTCTTTTTTAGTTTTCTCTAAATAACTTGTCCATATATCAGTACGTTCATGGAAAAAGAAATAATCCATTACAATGGCCTCTGTCATCTCCTCAATTAAGTAAGGGGAGAGGCTTTTTTTCCATTCATCCGCCATTTGTATATAAGATTGATAGTCTTTCCTTAACGGATACACATCGTAAAAAGTTTGCAATACACGATCTAATTCCTCTATATAAACATCTTCTACTGTTATAGCCGCTTTTTGCGCACAGCACTTTTTGTATTTCTTTCCGCTCCCGCATGGGCATGGATCATTACGTCCTGGCATTCTTAACACTTCCTTTATCCTGCTCTTACGGCAGCAAGCCTTCGCTAATTATAGCTGGTTTACTGACCGAAGCCTTTATTAAAAATAAAGAGCTTTTTTAGCATATCATTTTTTGATAGCTAGTGAAAGTTTACATAAAATCTATGAATTTTTACTATAAGTGTGTTACTGTTTTTATATGAAAAAATATATCCCGCTCCTTATTCTAATTTTGGCTATCTTTATTTCTTCAAGCCAATCCTATGAGCAGCAAACTATTGTCCCTACCTTGCAAGCATATTTTCCAAATGAACCATTCAGAGGTTTACTATCAAAACTTCACTTCTATTACTATGGGATGGATATCTCTGTAGATACAAGAGGCTACTATTATTTCCTTGAATTCCTATGTCGAAAAGCTGCCCATTTCTTTACATTTGGTGCCATTGGGATTGCTGTATATATTGCTTTACCAAGAAGAAAGTATCGTTTTGTCTTAGCTGTCTTGGCAGCATGCCTTTTAGCGGTGATAGATGAATTTCATCAGTATTTTACATCAGGACGTACCGCTTCCTATCAAGATGTACTCTTAGACACTAGTGGAGCCATTGTCTTATTGCTCATCTGGAATGGCATCTCAATCCTTGTGAAACGACGTGCGAAAAAGAAAGCACATTAAAAGTGACTATGACAAAAAAATAAGGTAATGAAAAAACCGAACTATATGTGATAATTTCACATTTGTTCGGTTTATCTTTTTATTATTTTGTATTCGGTGACAGTCTTCTCGTCACTACGTACCTGTGGGAATTTCAGCTCAAGCTATTCCTACAGAAATCGACGCCTTCTATTTCTATCTTTAAGTTTGTTCTTCTTAGCTTCTAATTCAGCTTATACCAGCATTTCATTAAAACTTGCCGATACATACGTCCAAATCAATAGTTACCTTACTTAATGATTTCTCGTTTATATCTTCCTTTTGATGCCAGCCAAGCGGTGTCATATGGACTAAATCTGGTACGAGTTCTTTTTCAAGCGGCAAGGTTGCTGTGATGCGAGCGACCGTTACTTCTTTGAACTGTTCTTTAAATCGTTCAACCGTTTTGGCATTAGAATATGTCTTTTTATCTTCATCTACAAAGAATTGATCTCTTAATTCTTTCAAATAACCGCTTTGTGGCACGACTTTGACCACGACTCCATCGGGTTTTAGAAGCCTTTGGAACTCACTATAATTAGCAGGCGAAAGGATATTTAAGATACAATCGAAACTTTGGTCTTTAAATGGGCTTTTAGCTAAATCACCCACATACCACATCATTCCACCGTAATTTTTGGCAGCAGCCACTATACCTTCTTTAGCAATATCAATTCCAGCAGCGTGCATTTTGTATGTCCCAGACTGCTCATAAGCTTCTTTTATTTTTACCAGATGGGAGCCTTCACCGCAGCCTGTATCTAATACAGTCAAATCTTTTTCATAAAGATTCAACTGCTCAACGATTGTTTCATACATCAAGTGATAGAGATTTCTATCAATAACCTTTTTTCTTGCATTGAAAAGTTCACTGCCGTACATAGATGGAGCAGGATGAGTCATAAAATTAACGTAGCCTTGCTTTGCCAGATCAAATGTATGGCGATTTTCGCAGATCACGGTGGACTCCTCTGTGACCTTCATCTCTTTTTGACAAAGAGGGCAAGACAATATATCTTGGTGTTTCCGCATATAATTGGCGCTCGCTTCTTTCTTCGTCATTCCCATCAAAACACCTCCCGGCAAATTTTAATATCCCGTGATATAGCTAAGTAATAAGCCTACAGAAGAAAGTAGTCCGTAAAGCGTATTCGTCAAAGCTGTGGACTTCATCGCTAGGCCCAACTTTGGCGGATTAGATTCTGCTTCTTTAAAGCTTTTAATGGCCTTAATAGGTTTTGGTACACTAATCAACACAACCAACAACCAAGGACTGACAATACCACAAAGGATGAGTACGATCATCCAAAGATATGAAACGATAAATGACCAGCCTAATATATTAATTGCTTTTTCACGCCCTGCTAGTATTGCTAACGTTTTTCGTCCGCCTTTTGTGTCTTCTTTGATATCGCGAATATTGTTTGCCATGTTAATACCACCGACTAAAATGCCAAGAGGGACGGAAACTAGAACGCTTGTTAAACTAATATCCCCTGTTTGAATATAGTAAGATATCAATACAAATGCAAAACCCATGCTGAGCCCTGCAAATAATTCACCAAATGGCGTATAAGCAATCGGATAAGGCCCACCTGTATAAAAGTAACCGATTGCCATACCTATAAGACCAATAACAACTAGCCACCAGCTGCTTTCCATACAGATATATACACCTATAACGACAGCTAATGCATATAGTATCAAGGCAAAATTCAATATAGTACTTGGCTTCGTCCCATGACGAACAAGCGCACCACCAATCCCAATTGATTCAGCCGTATCTAAACCACGTTTGAAATCGTAATATTCATTGAATAGGTTTGTAGCAATTTGGAGGCATAAACAGCACACCAACATCGCAATAAATAAAAGCCAATTTATTTTAATATCGAACAGCGCAAGTACTGTCCCTAATATGACTGGTGAAAAAGTAGCTGTTAATGTATGGGGCCGAGTCAGCTGCCACATTAACTTAAATGTGCTAATTTCCTCAATCTGTGAAGAAGTTTGATTCATCGTAAGTCTTCCTTTCTACTTTGTATAACTACTCTATCTTAACTGATTTTTCGCTACTGTGCCAAAAAGGATTGTGGTTTGAATTTGGCTAAATGATTTGTTAGAATAAGGCTAATTAAATAAATGATTGATTTCTAGGGTTCCGCAATGTGATTTGGTCTGGTCCGAGAGAAATCACATAGCAATTGCTATGCCACGGAAGGAGAAAAGCCTGGGAGATTACTGATGTTCGCATCAGTATTCTTCAGGCTTTTTTCCATGAAAGGAGATATTATGCTTAGACATTGGTTAATTGTTTTAATCGCAGTATTGTTTGAAGTAGGTTGGGTTGTCGGCTTGAAACATGCCCACACGCCACTTGCATGGATTGTGACTGTCATTGCTGTTTGTTTTACTTTTTATCTTTTATTAGTAGCAGGCAAATATTTGCCTGTTGGGACTGTTTATACTGTTTTCGCAGGCTTAGGGACAGCAGGCACTGTACTCGTAGGTGCTTTTGTATTTGGTGAATCGCTTAATGCTATAAAAATTGTATTGCTACTTCTTTTAATGGCAGGAGTAATAGGCCTAAAATTGGTCACGCCAGCGTCAACAGAGACGGAGGGTGATTCATAATGGCTTGGGTTGCTATTATATTGGCTGGATTTTGTGAAGTTTTTGGAGTTGCAATGATGAACCGTTTTCAATTAGATCGAAAACTGTCGACGGTTCTGCTCCTAATTATCAGCTTCGGTGTCAGCCTCTTATTATTGTCATATGCCATGAACACTGTTTCGATGGGGATTGCTTATGCCGTCTGGACTGGAATCGGTACAGTTGGTGGCGCCTTGGTTGGCATGATCTTTTTTGGCGAGTCGACCAATTGGCGTCGTATTCTTTTCATCATCATGATTTTGACTGCAGCTGTCGGATTAAAACTAGCTTCTTAATTCTTTTTTGTGCAGAATCTATATTCTGAAAATTTTTTTAGCTATAATAGAGCAAAAGAGGAGATGGGGTTTTGAGATGAAAGTATTCGAAGTTACTACACAAGAAGATTTGCAAAGAGAATTTGATATCCGTCTAAAGGTTTTTGTAGACGAACAAAAGGTGCCAGCGGAGGAAGAACTAGATGATCAAGATCATCTTGGCGGCAACTGCAAACATTTTCTTGTCACTACTGATGACAATATCGCTGTAGGTACAGGACGTGTTCGCTTACTTGAAGACTATGGAAAGATTCAACGTGTTGCCGTATCAAAAGAATACCGTGAACATGGAATCGGGCGCTTAATCATCCAAGCTTGTGAAGACAAAGCGAAAGAACTGGGCGCTAAAAAAGCGAAATTAGATGCACAAGTGCAAGCGCAGGGTTTTTATGAAAAGCTTGGCTACGAAGTTAAATCAGACGTCTTTTTAGATGCAGGTATAGAGCATGTGCTCATGGTTAAACCATTATAGTGAACAAAAGCTGTTCAGGAAGTCAACTAGCTTCCTGGACAGCTTCTTTTTTATCTGTACTTTTTTCCGGCTGTTTTAGTGTATAAAGAATGCCTCCAAATATAAGAATCATGCCAAGCGTTTGCCAGATGGTTGGACTAAAATCCAAAATAGTGATATCAAGCAAAATAGCTACAAGCGGATCTAAAAACACTAAGGCAGACACAATGATGGCTGGAAGGCTACGTAAACTATCAAAGAAGAGATAATATACAAAGCCAGTATGAATGATGCCAGTCCCTAAAATATAAAACCAATTTAAACCGCTCAAACCATTAAAGACTCCAAAATCCATAAACGGCAATAGCATCACAATACCAACAGATGTTTGAATAAACGTTAAAGCATAAGTGCTAAGCTCTTTAATCCCCTTCCCAATAAACATTGTCATCGCATAACAGATGGCTGAAAGAATGGCCCAGACAAATCCCGAATCCATCAACATACTGAATGAAGAAAACTGCTTTGTGCCGACAATCAAAAAGCTTCCTAAAAAGCAGACGATTACTGCTAATACTGCACCAATCGACATTTTTTCCTTTAGAAAAACACTTCCTAAAAGAAGTAAAAAAATGGGCGCTACATTATAGATAGAGATGGCGAGTGAAATGGCCATATCATGGAAGGCTTTAAATAAAAAGACCCAATTCAATACAAGAAATACGCCGCATATAATTGTGTAAAGCATCTCTTTTTTGCTCCATGTTTCGCTTTTGTAACCACCTGTCAAAGCCCAAACTGCGCTTAAAAAAAGAGTCGCAAAAATACACCGGACAAAAACTAGCTCCTCAGCTGGAATACCAGTATGGATTGTAAAAAAACCGACAGATCCAAATATCGCCATAGAAACGGCCATTTTTACTGCAGCAGATTTATTCAACTTATCTCTCCTCTCTCAATTAACTGAATGTTATAATAACTATACTACTAATTTTATAGTTCGTACGCAAAAAAAGAAGCTGCTTCCTCAGCAGCTTCTTCCTATCAGAAGAATAAGGCGCTCAATCGTCCTACTCTCTATTTTCCATTTCACCTGGCAATAATAGTACACCTATACCGAACGCTATAATGCCGGTGTACAACATATATTTAAATAGATTAGCTTCAACAATACCAAGCGGATGTGCCAGCCCAATAATCAATAAGAGCAGGCCAGCATAAAACAGTAAATATCTCATTGGGTAAAGCCTCCTTACTTGTGGCGAAAAGTGTATCCTTGCGCTTTATACGTTTTCTTCACTTAATATGCCCAAAATTTCAGATGCTTATATATACCCTATTATTATCATTTTGAAACTTTCTTATTTAGTCAGATGATAAGGTACTGAAATAATCACTACATTTCGTTTATACAAAAGCCATGTTCGGATCAATAGGCTAGACTGGTTGTGCAATATATTTTGCCACCCTTTTTTCGGTATGAACTGTGGAATAATAATCGACACTTGTCGGTTTTCACAATTAGCCTTATGTTCAATTTTATCAATGGCTTTCGTTAACGGGGAAACGATGCTCCGATATGGTGAATAAAGAGCTAAAAGCTTAACATCCGGAAATCTACTTTCCCATTTTTTCTCAAACGCATGCAATTCTTCTTTATCAAATGCTACATAAATAGCAATTAACAGATCTGGAGACAATGACTTTGCGTAGCTGATAGAATGTTCTACTACCTTACTAATGCCTCCAACCGGCACTAAAATAACATTTCCATCAATACGTGGAAGTTCATTTGTTAATTTATTTACGCGTAATTGTTCGCCAACTAAATCATAATGATTTTTAATCCTATGGAAAATATAAATCAATGTTGGCAAAAAGATGAGCACTGGCCACACATGATCAAACTTCGTTAAGAAGAAAATCGCCGCAACAACAAATGAAATAAAGGCGCCGACTGTATTGATCAAAAACTTCCCTTGCCATCCTTTAGGCCTTTCTCGCCACCATTTCACCATCATACCTGTTTGCGCCAATGTGAACGGTATGAACACGCCGACTGCATATAAAGGGATCAATTTTTCTGTAGATCCTTGTGTAACAAGAATAAGTAACATGGCAAATACGCCCAGCATAATGATGCCGTTTGAATAGCCTAAACGGTCACCTCTTACTTGAAACATTCTTGGAATGTATTTGTCTTTCGAAAGATTGACCGCTAATAGCGGAAAAGCTGAGAAGCCTGTATTAGCCGCTAATACTAAAATGAGCGCTGTAATTCCTTGGATAAAGAAATAAAGCCATGACCGTCCAAAAACGTCTCTTGTCATTTGGGATACAACAGTTTCCTTTGGATCCGGCGCAATCCCTAGATAATAAGCCAAGAAAACAATCCCGGCAAACAGCACAGCCAACAATCCGCCCATAACCAATAAAGTTTTGGCTGCATTGACAGGAGCAGGCTTTTTAAAATTAGGAATCGCGTTTGAAATGGCTTCAACTCCTGTAAGAGCGGAACTACCTGAAGCAAAAGCCTTCAGCAGTATAAATAAGCTGACTCCCGCAACTGGCGTACCAATTGCCGCATGGAGATTAGGCGAAAATTGCCCAGTCAAGATTTTATAAATACCTGTGACAATTAGTATAATAAGGGCTGCAACAAAGAGATACACAGGATATGCAAGGATTGAAGCAGATTCTGTTACTCCTCGCAGGTTGATGATTGTCAAAAACAAAAGAAATAGTATGGCGATTTCTATATTATATTCATGCAAGCTTGGAAATGCCGATGTAATAGCATCTGTTCCTGCAGATACACTTACCGCTACTGTCAGAATATAATCGACCAATAATGAACCGCCAGATATAAGGCCCGCAGTTATCCCTAGGTTTTCCTTAGAAACAATATAGGCCCCCCCACCATGCGGATAGGCAAAAATGACTTGCCTGTATGATAAAATAAGCGCCACTAACAGAACCACGACAAACACGGCAATTGGGATGGAGTACCAAAACGCTGCTGCCCCCAATGCCATTAGAACAATTAATATTTGTTCAGGCCCATAAGCAACAGAAGATAGCGCATCTGATGACAAAATAGCGAGCGCCTTTGTTTTACTCAGTTTTTGCTCACCTAGCTCTGTTGATTTTAGTGGTTTGCCAATTAACATTCGTTTTACTGAAATTCTCAATAAAAACACCTACTTTGGATGCGTATCGCTTCATAACGTTGTTTTATAAGCAGGCAGAAATAACCTGCAGGAGCATAAATTCCTTGTAGATATTATGCAGCCATGCAAGCCTCAGTTTCTCTTTTTTTAAGATGGCCGACCTAAGCTAAAAAAGCTTTACAATGAGTTTCGCCGCTCTATAAAAGCATCTCTTTAGCTCGTAGCCTGACAATCAAATTATGAAGCGTGCCGTAATATTACTCCCATTTTTATTAAAAGTAAATAGGTTATTTTGAAGAAAAAAAAGAGACTCATTTGTATGAGCCTCCCCTTTATTTCTAGTCTTTTTTCACTGATGTAGCGGTTTTCAACATATCCATTGAATCTTCTATTCTTTCTAATGAATACACGACACCATTATTTTGCCATTTTACAAAGTTACCTGATGACTTTTTGGCAGATAGGTGAATCATACCGTGGTCTTTAGGTGCTGGCAACGTATTGTCTTCTAAATAATTTACTGCTTGCTTTGCAAGTTCAAGTCCATCTTTTGGCTTGTCTGTTGTCGTACGAGCAGCAAGTGACCATCTACCTTCATTCCAACCAATCCACAATGAACCTGCACCTGCATCTTGATAGCCTGTAATGTTATGTCCTAGATCTACTTTTTCCCCACCGGCTTTACTGTACTCTTCAAAACCGATTTGGTCGGAAGCCTCGTCAGTGCTCGCATATTGATGTCCTGTAAATTTCGCAATCACATCGTCTTTACTTAACTTTTTGACAGATTCATCATTAATCGGTACTTCTTTGTCCGTTTGGTAATAGACAACTGAGTAATTATTGTTATTTGATTGCACTTTTGCAGTCAAATATTTACCGCCTTCTACTGGTAAATCAGTTGGCAGCATCACTGGTAAGTTTGTTTTTATTTGTTTCCGGATGGATTCAACCACTGTACTATTTGTTTTGTCTACTTCATTTCCCGTTTTAGACGTACTTGAAGAAGAATCATCGCTCGATTTATTGCCTTGCCCTTCTACCTTATTCGCCTTTTCCATATCCGCCTCAGGCTCTGTGCCACCTAATGTGTTTGTGCTACCTGTTTCATTTGTTTTTTTGTCATTGTCACTTTTTTCTACTTGTCCTGTTTTTTGATTATCTTCATCATTATTTCGGTGATCTGCACTCTTGTCAGTATTGCTTGAACATGCCGTCAGCAAGCCAACAGCGACAAAACAGCTTAAAATTTTTGCAGAATATTTCATGTTGGCATCTCTCCTTTTTTGTCTCATTATATCACTTCCCATTTTTGTTAAATCTAAACGTAGCCTTGTCTCCTGCTTCCAATAAAAAAAGCCGTCATAGGACAGCTCTATACTTTCGGAATTTCCCTCGTAGCTATTAAAAAAATGACAGCAGATAAGACGAAAAGGATGAATGGTTTAATAGCGACATCCAAGCCTTGTCCAACAATTAAATGTGTGGAAACGGCACCTGCCATCAATGCAGCCAAGATACAGCTAGAAATTGGCACAAAACCTTTTTTCCAGAAGCCAAGCAATAGGCCTACCCCTGAAGTTGCTTCGAGTGCACCCACGCCGTACATGATTACTTTTCCGTAGCCAAATACTTCCGTAAAGTTTGAAACATGCATGGAATGTGCGGTCAGCTTCAAATAGCCAAAATACATAAAGCCAACAGACAAGAGCAATTGAATAACATGTGCTGAATATTTTCTAAGCATTAAAAATCCCCCTACTATATATTCATTATTACTATATATAGGCGAGGGATCTTTTTTAGAATCTATAAAGGCAAATTTATGCTGTTTTAAACGTTATACGTATAATTTCATCCATTCGATGAAGTTTTCGATAACAGAATCTAAAAACTTCACTGTACTCTCATCAGTTAAGTTTCCATTGCTATCGAATTTATTGTGTGCTGCTCCCACATATACTTCATTTCGTTGAAGAACTGGAGAACCTAAGCCTGGGGCAAATAAAATATCGCGGAGATGTCCTTGCGCTTTAACTGTGCCCAAGTTGCCCATAGAAGCACCCATAATAAGAGATGGTTTACCAATCATTACTTGGTCAACACGAGATAACCAGTCAATCGCATTACCAAGTACACCTGGAATAGAAGCATTATACTCAGGAGTTACCCAAAGAACAGCATCTGCTTCTTTTACTTTTTGTTTAAAATCAATCACCGATTGTGGTGGCTCATTTTCTGTATCTTGATTGTACATTGGGATATCATTTAAACGTAAAATTTCTAAATCAAATTGGTTAGAATATTTTTTCTCGATATATTGTGCCAACATTAAATTATAAGACTCTTTTCGAATACTTCCGACAATTGCTACGACTTTCACTTTAATTCCTCCTCTAAACTCTTTTCATTATTTTCCTTCTTTATATTACCCATTAATTCTGATATTGTCACAAACTTGAACCCTTTTTTCTGCAATTTATTTAAGATGACCTCAAGAGACTGAATAGTTTGCTTCCGATTCCCGCCTCCATCATGGAATAGTACAACATCGCCTGGTCTCGCTCCATTTAATACTTTTTTAGTAATTTTGTTAACGCCAGGATTTTTCCAATCTTGTGTATCTAGATGCCATGACCATATCACGACTTTATAGCCTTCTTTTTGTGCTATCCGTATCATTTGGTCATTGTAATTGCCGCCAACCGGTCGAAAAAGACTTGGTGTAAACCCGGTGATATTGTGTATTATTTCATTCGTTTGGTTCAATTCTTCCACTAATGTCTTGCTATTGACCTTATACGGATGTGAATAAGTATGGTTTGCTAATTCGTGGCCTTCAGAGTATTGACGCTTAATAATATCTGGGTGCTTTTCTGCGCTTTTGCCCAGCACAAAAAAAGTGGCCTTCGCATTATATTTTGACAACACATCTAAAATCTCCGGCGTGTATGTTGGATCTGGCCCATCATCAAAAGTTAATGCAATCATTTTTTCATCTGTTTTCACATCCCACAGTACTTGTCCTGTTTGCTCATAGTATTGCCGTCCCTTATTTTCCGCTTTGCTTAAGGTAGCGTAACCAATGGAGATGACTAGAACACAAACAGCAATCCATATTAATTTATTCCTTGTCACATCATCACCTCCAAAGCGTTTATTATTACTATTTACAAATAGCGATAATTTATGCCTCATAAAAAAGACATAGAAAATTAACTTCAAATAAGTTTAATGCAGTTTTTTTTATGTAAAAAAGGGAACACTTTATATTAAGTAATCATGCGTTTTAGGAGGATGAATTTACAGATGCCAAATGAAAATACTTTACCCAAAGAAGAAGGCGTTGATCACACTCTCAGTTTATTAAAAGAAGGCTATTTATTTTTAGCAAATCGCCGTAATACGCTGAATTCCAAAGTTTTTGAGACGCGAGTACTTGGAAAAAAGGCAATTTGTCTAAGTGGCAAAGAAGCAGCAGAATTATTCTACGATAATAAAAAATTTATTCGTCACGGCGTCGTACCCGAACGGGTTATTCAAACCCTATTTGGAAAAGGCGGTGTACAAGGACTTGATGGTGAAGAACATACACATCGAAAAAAAATGTTTATGTCCGTTATGACAAAGGAACGGCTACAACAGCTTGCAGATATCACCGGCCAGCAATTCGCTATGGCTGTAGACAAATGGCGAAGCCAAGAACAGGTCGTTTTATTTGAAGAAATGCAATTACTTCTGACCAAAGTTGCATGTGAGTGGGCAGGTGTACCTCTATCAAAAGACCAAATACAAAAGCTTTCGAAAGATTTAACATCTTTATTTGAGACACCAGCGGTAGTAGGTCCTCGTAATTGGGGTGGCAGAATGTCACGTAATAGAATTGAAAAATCACTCATTGAGTTAGTAGAGGCTATTCGGGAAGAAAAGGTGACCGTTTCAGCGGATTCTATTTTATCGATTTTTGCTACACATCGTGATTTAGATAATCACTTATTGGATAAGCATGTGGTTGCGGTCGAAATATTAAACATCTTGCGCCCAATTGTAGCTGTTTCTATTTTTGTAAACTTTTTAGCTCTAGCTCTGCACAATTATCCAGAAGACCGAAAAAAACTTGAAACAGGTGATCCAGCGTATGCGCAAATGTTCATTCAAGAAGTAAGACGCTTTTATCCTTTCTTCCCGTTCACAGGAGCCACAACAAAAGAAAGCTTTACGTGGAAGGGGTATGACTTTGAAGAAGGTACACTTACCCTATTAGATTTATATGGAACAAACCATGATCCTGATGAGTGGGAAAATCCTGATAAGTTCTTACCTGAACGATTTAAAGATTGGAAGGAAAGTCCTTTTTCTTTTATTCCACAAGGTGGCGGTGATTTTGTAATGGGGCATCGCTGTGCTGGTGAATGGGCAACGGTAGAGATTTTGAAGGTCTGCCTTGATTATCTAGTAAACAAATTAACATATACAATGCCCCCACAAGATTTAAGCTATAGTATGTCAGACATTCCGAGCATTCCTAAGAGCAAAATTATTCTTACGAATGTGGAACCTAAAAAAGGGTAATTTTTTCTCTACATTAAAAAAGGCCTCCATATGGGGGCTTTTTTTCATTAGGCAGGCTGTAAACTTGGCACACTTTGAAGTTTTTGAAAGTGTTCCAAATCTTCCTGATATAATTTGCGATAAGTAGATAAACTATGTTCTTTTATTAGATGAAAGCTTTCTTCCTCAACAAGTTGATAAAGACGATTTAGCTTTTCTGCGTTCTCCCATGCTGTTTCTTCAAATACTATATTCATTTCGTGCTCTTCTATAAGCACACTCATTAATGTTTGGTCAGCATAAAACTCATCAAAAGTATGGCTTTCCTTTAAGTCAAAAATCTCAAAAGTTCTAGTCAACGATGCTAGCAAAGCATCCCTGTCCATAGCATGGCCGAGTTCATGAATCGTAATGGCTTTTACATATTCTTCAATTGAAACTCTATGTGTTAGTTCGTCATTTGCCTTCAACAAACGAGATGGATCAAAACTAACATAATCTCCAATAAAATTATAGCTCATATTAATTCCTGATTGATCTTCTCTAAGTTCTTTTCCTATATTAACGACTTCCATAATTGATTGAATAAGTTCTTGAAAATGTTGTGATGTGTACTGTGCTTGCATAATGCATTAACTCCTCAAAATGTTCGTTCGCAAGAAATGGGCCAAGCCCGTCAATAAAAATCAAACTTGATATAATATATACGAAGTAATATGTAAATTCAAGGGAAAATATTCATCACAATAAAAAAAATCATTCTAAATATTAAAAAATACTATTTTTGACACAAAAAAAGAGTGTTTGTGAGGATTAAATCCTCACAAACACTCTTACCTAGTAATTTTCACTTTTGTGTGCTAAAATAAATACACCTAGTAATGATAGAGATTAATTAATTATTGATTAATCTCTGTCTATTTTTTGCGGTTTTTACGAGCACGAGCTTCTCCGCCCTTACGGCCAGCTTCTTCGCGGCTCATTTTGCCGTCGTTGTCATCGCTATCAGAGCGTTGGTTGCTGCGAGCTTCTCCGCCTTTTTGGCCAATTTCTTCATAGAAGTCACGGTCATGGTTTTTAGAAGTAGCTTCTCCACCTTTTTTACCGATTTCTTCGTAGAAATCACGATCATGGTTTTCAGCTGTTGCTTCTCCGCCTTTTTTACCGATTTCTTCATAGAAGTCACGGTCATGGTTTTCAGCTGTTGCTTCTCCACCCTTTTTACCGATTTCTTCGTAGAATTCACGACCATGTGATTCTGCTGTTGCTTCTCCACCTTTTTTACCAATTTCTTCGTAGAATTCACGGCCATGTGTTTCAGCTGTTGTTTCTCCGCCTTTGCGTCCTGCTTCTTCCACTGTCATTTTTGCATCTTTACGTTCTTTATTGTCTTTAGCCATTTTAAATTCCTCCTAGTATGTTTGGTATTTTGATGTTTTTTTTTGAACTTATTCTTTCTTAGTTAAGCTCATTATTTATATTCCCGCGGACCAAATTATTAAACTCTTTTTTTGAAATTTTTTAGATATTTATATACTTATCGCTTAATTAGTAATTATATTGCTTTCTGATTTCCCCCCTTCTTATCGTTTTCTATTAAACATGTCTTCATAGGAATGTCCTTCATTATATAAAAAACCGCAAGCCATAGCCTGCAGTTCTTTTTACGGATTTGTTCTTCCATCTGTACTAGAATATTCGTTAAACTTCACTTCATTTTCATTGCTTAATGCTTGTCGGCGTTTGCCTTCAGAAGAAACCGCTTCATTTGCAGCAATTTCGATTTGGTCGCCATCACTTGTACCGCTTACAGATGGATTAGATTGTTTTTCTTCTAATAGATTATTCTCAACAAGTCGACGTACATACTCTTCTAGTGGCAAACCTTGCTCTTTTGCCTTCGCTTCCAGTTGTGTCATCTCTTCATCCTGCAGCTGTATTGTTATTTGTTGTGCCATATGTTTATCATCCTTTCCAGTAGTTCTATCTACCTTTACCTACTTTCTCGGAAATTCAAACACACAACCTATAAACTCGAAAATTTCGCCAAATCGTCTCTATGACCAATCATTACCAGAAGATCTTCTTTTTCGAATTGTTGATCAACAGGTGGTGTAACAATGATTTCTCCGTCCCGCAACAATGCGATAACACTTAAATTATACTTTGCACGGATATCAAGTTCCCTTAATGTCTTACCTTCCATGTGCTTAGGTATGACTATTTCTTCGATATTATAGTTTTTAGAAAGCTCAATATAATTTAGCATGTTAGGGGATAACAGTTGGTTCGCTACCCTCTCGCCCATATCTCGTTCCGGATAAATAACCCAATCAACACCTACTTTTTCTAAAAGAATTCCATGACGTCGGCCAAGGGCTTTTGCAATCGTCTTTTTAACACCCAACTCTTTTAAAAGCATCGCTGTTAATATATTTGTTTGTAAGTCATCACCAATTGCTACAATGACACAATCAAACGTATCAACTTCTAATGAAACAAGCGATTTCTTCTCCGTAGCATCTGCAATAACAGCTTCTGTTACATATTGTTCAGCATCATTGACTCGTTCTTCATTAATATCGATACCTAACACCTCTTGGCCAGCCTCATGCAGCCTGCGTGCGATACTTGTTCCAAATCTACCTAATCCAATGACTGCGTATTGTCTAACTACCATCATTTTCTCTCCTATTCATTAACCGATCATAATATTACCTTTTGGTCGATGGAACGTTTCTTTTTGGCGTCTCCGTGTAATGGCAATACCAATTGTAAGTGGACCTAGTCTCCCTGCAAACATCGTGAGTATAATGAGCAGTTGGCCGATCGGTGAAAGTTCAGTTGTTAAACCCATTGTCAAACCTACCGTTCCAAAAGCTGATGTTGCTTCAAATAAATACATAATAAAGTAATGCCCTGTATCTGTAATGCTTAATATGAAGGTGACAAAAGCAACTATAGCAAAACCACACATTGCTACTGTGAATGCTTTAAATACGATTTCCTTTACCAGTCTTTTCTTAAAAATCACAATATCTTCTCGCCCTTTTATTTGGCTCCAAACTGTTGCAACTAAGACGACAAAGGTTGTTACTTTGATACCGCCTGCAGTCGAACCTGATCCTCCTCCAATGAACATAAGAAACATCATAATTAACAACGTTGCGTGCGTTAAATCTCCTATAGGCAATGTATTGGCGCCTGCAGTACGAGAAGTTACAGATTGGAATAACGCACCCAATACTTGACCTAATGGTGAAAGTGGACCAAATGTTTTGGTATTGCCAAGTTCAAGCAAATATATAGCTATTGTCCCGAAAAGCGTAAGAGATATAGATGTGATTAGCATAATCTTTGTATGCAAGGATAGTTTCCTTGTTTTTCTATACTCATACAAATCATTCATTACAATAAAGCCAATTCCTCCTAGTGTTATTAGTGCACAGATGGTTAGAACAATGACGGGATCATCCACATAAGATGTCAAACTACGAAATCCTCCCAATAAATCAAAACCAGCATTATTAAAATTTGAAATGGAATGGAAGATTCCGTAATAAATAGCTTTTCCAATTGGCATATCGTACGAAAAACGAATCGCTAAAAGAAGAGCGCCCGATAATTCAATTACACCTGTAAAAAGCAATATCCTTCTCACCAGAATCCCAATACCTGTAAAGTCATTTACATTAATAGCCTCTTTTAATACCAGCCTTTCTTTTAAGGAAATTCTCTTTCCTAGTAGCATAAAAATAAAAGATGCGAAGGTCATGAATCCTAGTCCGCCGATTTGGATCAAAGAAAGAATGACTAACTCGCCAAAAAGAGAAAATGTACTCCCAGTGTCTACCACGACTAAGCCTGTAACACACGTCGCGGACGTAGCTGTAAATAAGGCTTTCAAAAAGGGCAATCCCTCACCATTCTCCGTTGCAGATGGCAGAGATAAAAGAGTTGCGCCAAACAAAATTAATATCGCAAAACCGAGCACCAACGTTTTAGATGGATTTATATTTCTCTTTATTTTCACTATCGCTACTCCTATTTTCTTGAAATTTCCGACATCCTATTTTAAACGCGGATTGTTTTAAATTTATCTCATATATTACCACATGCTAACTAGAATTATGCGAATAATTTTACTTTAACTGCATATGATTATATCAATCATTTGGGTATTGACAATAACTTCAAATATCATATATTATACATGACAGATTGATTTACGAAGAAAAAGGCAGCGACTTACAAGTTCCTTATAACTACTCTTTAAAGGTGGCTAACATGAGACAAACAAACAACCGATATACCGTAAATGCTGTTGGTACAGAAGGACAAATTTACCTAACAAACTGCAAGGATAAACATGAATTAAAACAATGGTTAGCCAAACATGAACATCATATCATTAAAGAAGAATTACAAATTATTGATAAAAAGAGATTACAACTATTTAAAATGTTCTCTTTTAAAAAATAAGACAGCTACCATTCCTATTAATATAAAAAGACGATTTTTTTGCCCCCCTGCTCACAAAAAATCGTCTTTTCACTTTTTACATATAAATCTCTGCTACATGCGTTACCATATTGCGCCCTTTCTCTTTTGATGTGTAAAGTGCTTCATCTGCACGCGCTTGAATTGATTGCTCAGTAACGCCCCTTGTCGC
The DNA here is from genome assembly GCF_059759115.1 of Rummeliibacillus sp. GQ308. Taxonomy (NCBI): domain Bacteria; kingdom Bacillati; phylum Bacillota; class Bacilli; order Caryophanales; family Caryophanaceae; genus Rummeliibacillus; species Rummeliibacillus sp. GQ308. Next base: position 115,699 of record NZ_JCAXDQ010000005.1, read on the forward strand.
TGTCGCTACTCCTATACTGATCGTGACGGTAGGAATCGTCCATAATGAACCAGCTACATATTCGCGTAGACCCTCTGCTACCTCTAAAGCCTTTCTCTGATTGGCCTCTCCCAAAATTACAGCAAATTCCTCTCCGCCAATTCTAGCCGCAATATCTTCGCCGCCTATCTTCTCTTGAATCATTTGGGAAATTGTTTTTAACACTTGGTCACCTATCGGATGGCCAAATGTGTCATTCACTTTCTTGAAATGATCAATATCGATAATTAATAGGGAAAAAGGGTTGCCTGATTTATTAAATAGACTGATACATTCTACCATCTTCTCTGAATAACCCCTTCGGTTATGCAAACCTGTAAGCTCGTCTGTCATCGCCAGCTCTTGAAGCATGGTGTTCATACCGATTAACTCCTGTTGCTTATTCTCCAGTTCTTTGCGTAATCCGTTTAATTCCTGGATTGCCTTTTTCTTAGCGATATTTCTTTCCTCAGCTTCCTTCTTAGCTGCTAATATCACTTTTTCGTATTCACGCCTTTTCTTTATTGCTATCATGGCACACGAAATTGTTATTTCCCCATCGTTTAACTGCTTTATTGCATTCATAATAACAGGAACTTCTTTGCCTGTCTTTGACATTAAAGATATGTACACTTCTTCTACGCTTTCTTCCATTTCAATAATTGGCAATACGAATAATTGATAGAACGTTTGGCTTGGAACCGTCAAAAGGGACTGAATGGACTTTCCTTTGAGTTCAGACATTTCAAATTCAAGCAATTGAAGTAGCATAAAATTAGCATCCAAAATTCGCCCATTTTCTGCAAGCAGTAAATAACTACAGGGGGCATAATTTAATTGTTCATTCATACTTAATCATCTACCTCTTAAATATTCGCTAGACATGAGAAAATTAACTGCGTTGTTTCTTCCGGCTGACTTACATGTGGACAATGTCCAGTTGCCTCCATAAAAAAGATAGCGCTTTCTTTTATATGTTCATTCATATATATGCCTACCTCTTTCGGTGCTATTGAATCGTCTTTACACTGTAAAATACACGTTGAAACAGTTACTTGTTGAAGCACATGGCGATAATCAGATAAAAAAGTAGCCCTTGCAAACTCTTTTGCACATAGTGGATCTGTGGAGCAAAAGCTTCCCTCCAATTCAGCAGCAAGCTCTGGTCTTTCCAAATTTTTCATGACCACTTTAGAAAGATAGTTAGCCCAGCCAATGTAGTTAAGCTCCATCATTTCGAAAAGCCCATCTAAATCCTCTCGTTCGAATCCACCTTTATAGGAAGGCAAATCATTTATATAGCAAGGAGATGGTCCAAGCATGATTAGCTGCTTAAAAAGCGCCGGTTCTTGTAGTGATGCAAGCATACCTATCGTAGCACCGACAGAATGCCCAACATAAATGACTTCCTTCAGTCTTAGCTCCTTGCACATTTCCACTACATCCTGCGCATAGCCTTCTAAGGTTTTATATTTTTCAGATTGATATGCAGAGTAATCAGATTTTCCCGCTCCTACATAATCAAATAAAATGACGCGATATTCTTTTTCAAATTGCGGTGCAACATAGCGCCACATAGTTTGGTCACAGCCAAAACCCGCGGCAAAAATGATAGCTTGTTCTCCTTCACCGCTCATTTTTACATTATTCTTTTTTATAAAATCTAGCATACTGTCATCACCTTTTATTTTAGCATCAATGTAGTACTTATTAATTTTATTTTTTAATAAATTATACCATAATATAATACCTATTACATACATCCGATAAATAATTTTGATAGTATTATATACCTAGTATATCCTGTAGCGCTTCTTCTGCTGTTGGGTATTTATAATTAAACCCTGAATCTAACAACGCTTGAGGGAACACGTTTTGGCCTTCGAGTACTATTGTGCTTTTTTCGCCTAGCAATAGCTTCATCATAAAGCTTGGGACAGAAAGAAAATGAGGCCGCCTTAAAACTTCACCAATTGCACGACCAAAATCTTTCATTCTAAGGGGGGTAGGCGCTGTGACATTAATTGGCCCTTTTAAAGATGAGGTGTTAATTGCATATAAGATTGCACGAGCAACATCGTCTACATGAACCCAGGAAACCCATTGTCTTCCGCTTCCTACTGTACCGCCTACAAATAACTTATAAGGCAATGCCATAAGCGGTAATGCGCCCTCATCCCCAAGAATCACGCCAAATCTGGCTAGGACTGTCCTTACTCCTGCCTCTTCTGCTCTATTCGCCATACCTTCCCATTTTTGAACTGTTCCACCTAGAAAATCTGTTGCCTTTTCTGTAGATGTTTCGGTATAACTAGCTGTCGTAGAAGCTGGATAGATGCCAATCGCACTCGCGTTAACAAGTACAGTCGGTTTATATGAGACTGCTTTGATAATGCGCATCAATTCCTCCGTGGCTAACATACGGCTATCTACTACTTCTTTTTTATGCGTTTCTGACCAACGCCCATCATTAATCGATTTTCCTGCCAAGTTAACCCATGCATCGATTGAATCCAATTCCTTTTCAGGAGCATCTTCTTCACCAAGCCATTTCACATAGGTTATTCCATTTTCTTTTTTTGAATGCCCTCTTGTCAGGATATAAACTTCATGGCCATTCTCCAGTAGTAGCTCTGCTAGCCTTTTCCCTACAAATCCGGAACCGCCCGTTATACCCACTTTCATATAGTTATAACCTCCAAATTCTTATCATAGCTCTTTCTCAAACATCACCATGTCCAGCGCTCTAATCCCGTTTTCATAAATAGGGGTAGGATAAGCAGCAAAAAAGCCTTTTTTCACCCCAGATAAACGAAAGCCACATTTTTGGTAAAAAGCAATGTTATCAATACTAGAATTAGCCGTTCCCACAATCATTTTTTTAAAACCTGCTTGTGTGAACAGGAACGTACATTCAGCTATAATTTCTTTACCTAACCCTTTCCCTCTCCAAGCATTTTCTAAAGCTAAATTTTTCAATTCAATCGTATGCTCGTCTATTTCTATAAATAGCGCCACACCGATAGTCTCCTCATTGCTGCATATTCCATAAAGTACACCTTTATTTAAATAAGTACGCACTATTGCTTCCTCATCGGCTAGCTTCAAATAAGATACATACTTAGCACGCTCATTCTCTTCAATTCTTTGAAAATGGAGCTTGTTGGACTGATGATTTTTCATACGTTTCTCCCTCTTTAACATCTAACTTCATCCGCACCGTTTGTAATCTATGCCCATCGAAATCTTCTTCAAATTCCTCTGCTACTTTAAACCCTTTTGCCTTATAAAAGTTTATACCGATTGTATTATCTTTTTCTACATTTATGCATACATACGCTGGCTTCAAATCTTCAATGCCTTTTTGTAAAAGAGCAGTCCCTATCCCCTGCTTCTGATATTCAGGATGAAGATAGATGGCAGCCAATTCAACCCATTGGCCAGTCTGTATATTCGAGTAATTGGCGAAACCAACGATTACTCCCTCTTGTTCAGCCACATAAAAAGGAGATCCAGAATATCTTTTTTCTAACATGTCTGGATTATATGCTTGTGCAAGAAACCGATCCTGCACATCACGCGGTATGATTCCCTCGTATGTTGCATGCCAACTCGTCTGCGCGATTTCTTGGACCTCTTGGATATCTGGATAACTCATTTTCCGAATTACTAACTTCATGTTTTTCTACTCCCTTCTATATAACTCTTTCTAGTTAACTTCTATCTACCACATACTATTTCCTGCTTCTGTTGTTAAATCTAACTTTTACGTTTCACTTTTAAAGAAAAAGGAAATACTATTGTTTAGGGAGTGAAGTCAATTGAACAATAATATGAAAAAGTATCTACCAAAAGCATCACTATTTCTGGCAGCAGGGGTTATCTTAGCAGGGTGCGGCAATGATACCAAAAGCACAAGCCCTCAAAAAGATGGTTCTCAGCCTAAACAAACTGAGAGCAGTAATACAAGGACAAGCAGTAATGAAAATACCGAATTAAAAACTCTAAAAAACCTTTCAAAGGATCCAGATAAAAATGATTCATCAGAAGGTGACTTTGATCTAGTAGGAAAATATGTGAAAGAAAATGATAATGAGATTACGCTAGAGGTTCAAGGAAAACAAGTAGCCATCCAAAAGAATTCATCATTTGAAAGCGACAAAAAAGGTATGAAAGGAGATTGGCAAGACAAGCAAGTGGTTGTGGAAGTATCCACAAATAAAGCCGTTGCAGAAAGCGTTAAGCCAACAGACAAAATGCTCGCAGATCAGGATGGTGTATATGATAGAGATGGGGATGAAAAAGAGATCATTGGCAAACTCGTTAAAAACGATTCAAAAGAGTTAACTCTTCAAACGCCAAATGGCAATAAAACATTCCAGAAAACGCATGACTTTGAATTAGATGATGAAGCGAAATCTCAAAACAAATTGGAAGACAAAACGGTTCGAATCGAGACAGATGAGCATGGTAAAGTAGAGGAACTAAGCTATAGCTGGATTGATCAAGAGGAAACAAAATAATACATGAACTAAAAGCTGCATGAAGTTGTCGCTAAGACATTTCATGCAGCTTTTATTATGCTTTAAAAATAGATTGAAGGGATCCAATCACTGGTCTGCAATCTTCACTTTGGCAGATCGCTGAAATGACGGCCACACCATCTGCTCCGCTCTCTTTTAACGGCTGTGCGTTCTCGACCGTAATTCCACCAATAGCTACAATAGGGAGAGTTGGGTATAGCCTTCGTGCCTCCTGTAAAAATGTAACACCCGCTGGCTTCTTGGCATCTTGTTTAGACTTCGTTTCATATATAGGGCCTATCCCGACATAATCTGCACCTTGATTCACAGCCTGCACCAATTCTTTTTTTGTATGCACTGATACACCAATCATCTTCCCCTTAAATTCCGGCCGTATTTTTTCCAGCGCCATATCTTCTTGCCCGATATGCACACCATCCGCTTCTATCTTCAAAGCCAATTCGATATGATCATTGACAATAAATGGGACCTCATATTGCTTGCAGAGCCTCTGGCACTCACGCGCAAACATTTCAAGATCTTTGCCAGTTAATGCCCCTTTACCCTTTTCACGCAACTGAAACATTGTGATACCAGCCTGTAATGCTTGTTCGAGCACTTGGAGGGGTGGTTCAATGCAGTTTTGCGTGCCCATAATCAGATAAACTACTAAATTCTCTTTCCTCACTAATTGTCACCTCACAGTTGCCGCTTAATTTTTTATACGCAAAATGGTTTGTAGGACCATGTCCATTCCCTATATTTAATGGATGTTGAATAGCTAAATGGACGAATTTTTTCGCTTCTATTATGGCACTTTTTAAAGAGAAGCCCTGTGCCAAAAAAGCGGTTAACGCTGCTGAGAAGGTGCATCCTGTACCGTGTGTTTGAACAGTGGAAATTCGCTTCGTTTGCATTGAAAAGAACGAACCATCTTGAAAAAATACAGTATCTACTGCATCCTTACCTTCTAAATGACCGCCTTTTATAATGACGCATGAAACACCCATTGCAAGCATTGCGTTTGCAGCCTTTTCTAAGTCTTTTGGTCTTTTTATTTCGATTCCGCTTATTACCTCTGCTTCTGGTATGTTTGGCGTAAGAATAGTTGCACGCGGCAATAGGAATTTTTTCAGCGCAGTCACTGCCTCATGTTGTAGCAAAGATGCTCCACCTTTCGCAATCATCACTGGGTCTACTAACAATTGTGTCTCTTTATCTCGCAAACTATGTGCTACAGCTTCAATAATCTCGGCAGAAAACAACATGCCCGTTTTCACCGCTTTTATCGGCATATCCCTCATCACTAATTCGATTTGCTGCTGAACAAATTCTGGTTGGGCTGGGTATATACCTTCAACACCTAGCGTATTTTGTGCAGTCAATGCCGTAATAGCTGATGTGCCAAAAACGCCAAGCTCCTGGAAAGTCTTTAGATCTGCTTGAATACCTGCTCCTCCACCGCTGTCAGAACCGGCAATAGTCATGGCAATATTCATTATGCTCGCCCCCCTGAAACCTGTTGCAATTGATTAAGTACTTCTTGTTGAACAGCACCTAACCATTCCTTCTGGCATGCCATCTCGGCAACCTTTTTATAGTCTTTCAAAACGTCGGTTAAGATAGAAAGGTTATTTCTTTCTACTGCTAAGGCTGCTGTACAAATAGCGCTAAGCAAACACCCCGTACCCGTAATCTTCGTCATGAGCTCATGACCGCCTGCTATATAATCAATACTTTCGCCGTTTGTTGCAATGTCCACCTCGCCGGTGACAATAACAAAACAGTTGTACTGTTTCGCTATAGCTTTTGCTGTCTGCTCGGTATCCATCTCTCCTACGCCGCTGTCTACTCCCTTTGAGTCCCAATTGACACCTGCGATTGCTGCAAGTTCTCCAGTATTGCAGCGAATAAGATCAAATTTAATTTCTCTCAATAGATTCTTCACCGTCTCGCGACGAAAGGCAGTGGCGCCTACGCCTACCGGATCTAGAACGACAGGAATTCCCACTTCATTCGCTTTGCGTCCAGCTACAATCATTGCTTCTTTTGTTCGGCCATTAATGGTACCAATATTAACAAGTAAACCACTTGCAACAGAAACCATATCTCCTACCTCTGCGATTTCATCTGCCATAACTGGCGATGCCCCAATCGCGAGCAGTCCGTTTGCTGTAAAATTTGCTACTACATAATTTGTTATACAGTGGATTAAAGGATTTTTCTGATTTATTTTAAGCAAGCTCATAAGGTGAAAGCTCCTTCCAATTTTCTAAAGACCAGGCCATATCCCAAAACTTGCATTCGTAATAGGCACTCATTTGGAAAAATGCTTTCATCTTTTGATGGTCAGCTGGGTGTTCTTTCGCATACTTATTGAGCATCTGCTTTTGGATGTCCAGTTGATCTTTAAACTCTTTACCGCTATACAATTCAATCCAATCTCTGTATAACTTCTGTGTCGGTTTTTCATCTTTATACGCTTCACCAATACTTTGGTATAACCAAGGACATGGCAGCAACGCGGCAAATGCAACTGGCAGGCTTTCGTTTAGAACGGCGTTATACATATGGTTAATATAATTATTGTTGGCTGGCGCAGGAATAAGCTCCGCTTGTTCTTGTTCTCCAATATGAAGTTCTTTGAAAACAATCCGGTGGAGCTCAAGTTCTGCTTCATTTATACTTCTAGCTGATTCAAGATAATAGGCCATTTCCTGGTTCGTCTCTGATTTGGATGCTGCTATTGCCAATATTTTTGAGTAATGCTTTAAATAAATGGCATCCTGCATCATATAAAATTTAAAGTTCTCCATTGGCAGTGTGCCATGTACTAACCCTTTCACGAATGGGTGTACCATGCTATCATCCCAATATGCATCTGCTTCTTCTCTAACAACTTCATCAAATCTCACTGTTCGTCCTCCTTTAAAGTGGACGTAGACGCAAAAAATCCCTATGAGTAGACATAGAGATTTCATACCTTCATCTGCTCCCTACGTCAGTATTAACTGTCAGGTTCTAAGGGTCAGGTTTTAACCTTCTCAACACTTTCGTGTCCCCCCGCACTAAAATATTTGGTTGGGTACAAAAAAACTCTCCCATAAACGGAGAGCTGCTGTACAAAACGATCATATGTACTTTGCTCCCTACGCCAGTATTAACTGTCAGGTTCTAAGGGTCAGGCTTAAACCTTCTCAACACTTTCGTGTCCCCCTGCAAATATTTAAGTTATATTCATCGTACCATTCAACTGGATGCCATTCAAGGATAAAACAAGCATAGCTTTTTACAACATATTAGAATTCTTTCTTAAACACATAACTTACCTTGTCGTACCCCATCTTTTCTTCATAAAAACGGTGTGCCTTCGTACGTTGCAATCCAGAAGATAAGGCCACACACTCATACTTATATTCTTTCGCCCATGCTTCTACAAATTCAAGCAACTCTTCTCCATAACCGAACGAGCGCTTAGATGTATCTGTCACTAAATCACATACCCATATATATCTTCCATAATAAAGTGTAATCATTGGCTGGAATCCGACCACCGCAACTATTTCATCAGAGTCAACGAGTGCATAGAGCTTATACTGTTCCTTTTCCATCGCTTCCATCACTAATTCTACATATGTGTTTATATCTAAATGTGTTCTGAGTTGGCTCATGACCGGAAAGGCATCCATAATTTCATCTTTTGAGTTTAAATTTTTTATCATTTTCATAAAAACACCTCCTAGATTATCGATACTCATTCATAAAGATCCCGACTTCCCTTTTCGAAACGTTCCGGAAAGCGTAAAATGATATCCCCGTTTGAAAAGCTTTCTCCATTATTAGTAAATTCAATCGGCTCTTTTACACCAGGCTTGACATTCGGTCTCCATCCAAAATTAAACGAATCTCCTTCCTCCTCATTTGAGAAGAGCCAATCCGTTTGAACAGGTCTAGCATAATCTTTAATCGTAGCCCAATCTTCTGGAATAGAAAAAACCCCATATGTCTTATGATTCAATAGCACTTTCTCTGTCATTTGAACTGGTGGAATATAAAGACTTTGCCTATCGTAGGTGATATAATCCCGTTGCCTCAGTAGATAAAATGTAAATGAATCCACCTTGTTTTTATGAAAAATATTCCACACATATACATACTTTGGACGTTTTCCATCTTCTATCTTCCATATCATCGGTTCTTCTCGATTATCCACTTCAGCGACTCGCCATTTATTCTTCTTCCAAATCCAATAGCTAAGTCCATAGTCTTTATTCAAAGAAATAAAAGGAACCACTTTATGGCGTTCATCAACGTGGATTATATCTTGTATTGTTTTTACGCTAGCCCCTGGAAAGGTCTCATTTATATCCTTTTTCAGCGCTTCCTCTGTTGGAAAAGGAGTTGGTTTTGAATAAGAATAATAATAGAATAGACCTATAATACCAATAATCACTACTAAAAGAGCAAACATTCCTTTTCTTTTCTTCATATTATTGCTCCTCCTTTAGCACGGGATCATTTAAACGGTAATAAAGCTGTTGCTGAGGTGTAGTTATTAAAATGCCTTTTCCGTCTTTTTCTATGTACAGTGTTGGTGATGGAAGTCCACTTCCCCATTTCGGCTTTACTCCTACAAGCTGATAAGGAAAATGTTCTTCTTTTTTGTTAGCTTCTGAGGCACTTATCTCATATAGGCTTGAAAACCACTTATCGCTATAGATTTCCCGCTGTTTCATATGTGTGAATTTCCCTGCTAGCTTCTTTCTATCTAACACTATCTTCTTTTTTGCTGAAGGATGAATAGTGATTAATTTTGCATTTTCTAAATTCGCTAGGTATGTTGCTGGTTTTTTGTCTGGAAAAATCCATTGTTGAAAGGGTATTGCTACAAGTGAAGCTACTATAAAAATGAAATTGAAGCTAAACCCCAGCCAAGCAAAAGAGCGATATGATTTCCATCGATTTCTGCCTTTTAATATAAAGTATAAAATCCATACCCCTAAAGGTAAAATGGATATTTTTAGCGCTGTGCTCCAGATGTTCAAGTTAATAGAAAAAGAAAAAAGACCTACGAATAACACGAGTACAGCCTTCCAAATTTTAATGCCGCCTCCATGTTTTTTATAGTTACGGTAGAATAGGTAACCACAGATACACCATGCTAAAAGTAGAGTTATGACAGGTATAATAGCAATGGATGAATAATCAATTGTAACCACACTTTCTCCCCCTTCTGCTTCTCATTTTCGGATGATGTCCCTACTTCCTATATACATCATTATGTCATAAGGAATCCAACCAATATAGCATAATTTTACCTTTTTGGTAAATGCATTTAACAAACCAATAAGCTTTTATTATATGATAGACAGTATATTAAGAGAGCTAAAGAGGTGACCCATGTCAAAATTTAAGCGATTCATGCGTTTAGAGTGGCAGAATTTTAAAGAAGAATTTAAAGAGGACATTCATTATGAATGGGAAACAAACTATAAGGGACATATAATTAAAGTCGTTATGGATATTCATGCAAAACAATTATTTGTAGATCAAACATTAGTGAAACAAGTTCAATATCCAAGCTTTGTTTCCCACTTCTATACATTCAAGAAACTAAAAGAAAAAGTTGAAATAGATGGTGAAACTTATATCATTGACGCGGACATAGGAGGCTTTACTTCCTATGTTTGTACTATAAAAGTCGATGGCACAACTATTTTTAAAGAAAAAGAAGTATTAGACTTCAATCCATCAGAATATCGACAAGCTATCCTCCCCTTTATCATTAATCAGGTGAAAGTAAACGGTAAAGTTGTGAATGAAACATTGCCGGATGAATCTTATTATTTTCTAGAAGACGATGATATTCGTTTTGCTCCTGGCGCAGCCGACCAGCTGATAGATGATACATACGGCTTTTCCTCTGACGCAAAATCATTATTGAAATTACTGTTAAAACAATTAAATATACCTAACCATAAAACCCGCAGAGCTATTTATGAAAAAGTAAGAGATAAGGAATTTGCTGAATATGTTGGAATCTTTCGGGAGTTGTTAAAACAAGAAGAAGGGATAGATCGAGAAGTATTGCACAATGAAGCACTTTGGTTTATTCACCACTCGTCACATCGGTATGCCATGCAATTTGGTATTATGATTCTTGGTTTTTCAAATTGTGAAGAGGATTTAACACTTTTACACACAATAGGATTGCATGAAGAGTTTACATTATATGTAGCAGATGCTTTTTTGCAGGGTACAAAGAATCCACATAAAAATTTATATTTGCTAGCAAAAGAAGTAAATGGTTGGGGCAAAATCGCTTGCGTAGAGCGTTTGGAGCCTATAACAGCCGAAATAAAAGCATGGCTTTTAACAAATGGCTGTGAAAATTCAATTATGAATCACTATCTAGCCTATAACTGCGCTATGAAAGGCGAGCTAGACGTGGCATTGGCACAGCCTACGATATCTGAATCCTTGTACAACGGAGCAGGCCAAATAATAGAAGGTCTTATAGAAGAAGGGCCATCCTATACAATTGACGAATACCCACATGCAAGAGAAGTCCTAAATTCTTATATTCAGCACGCAAAAAAACATGCCACTACCCTTAAAAAACTGTACCCCGTTGCCGTCATCCAATGCTTTATCACGGGTGAGGTAGAGGGGGATTACGTGGAATATAACGGAACACTGGCAGAAAAACTTTCACTTGAAAATGAGATTAAATCCATCCTTGAAAATTCTAAATGGAAACCACTTATAGTACAGTCTTTAGATGTAGAGCCTGACCTTTATATTCCTATACGCGTTGCACAGGCAATACAATTTGATTTATCTCATATTTTTTTGGAGAAGATCATGCATGGGAACTATGATATATCGCTCTACATATACATCATGCAATCTCATAATCGGCAGGTAGTAGAAAAGCTTATCCAATTTATTCAGGAAGCAATTGATTTACAACACATGACGCCTGAACAAGAAGAATGCATTGATATAGCGATTTCTTATATAAGTGATTATGAAGGAATAGGTCTTTCTTTTATAGAAAAATGTATGCAATTAAATAATAGAAGATTTGAATACATTGGCTTTAAACGCCTTTTGTGAATGGGATACAGATTACTGGAATACTCCAACAATTCTTTCCCACATCAAACGAGTGGCTAAAGAATCTAAAGATAGAGAAAATCGCAAAATAGCTAAAAGTCTTCTAAAATAAATACTAAAAGCGAAAGCAACTGCTTTCGCTTTATTTCATTTTTGGCTCCAATTCCATCATTTAAGTTCAATTACAAATTATAAAACCACATATTAATTTTATTAATATTAAAATTAATATTAGTTATATTTTTATTAATAAAAATTAAAATTATAACTTTAAAAATTCTAATCCTTGTTATATAATCAAATCAATCAAAGAAAGGAATTTTATTATGGCCTATAAAGTAATCACAAATTGCCCTGTTTGCAATAATACAATGAAAATCACGAAGCTACATTGCTCACACTGCCAAACTACGATTGAAAATGAGTTTGAATTATCAAAGCTGGCATCGTTGTCTAAAGAGCAGCTAGAATTTGTAGAAGTTTTTTTGACATGCCGAGGAAATATTAAAGAAGTTGAAAAAGAACTGGGCATTTCGTATCCGACAGTTCGAGGCAAGCTATCAGACATCATCTCATCCCTTGGATATGAACAGAAGAAGAAAAATGAAGTAGACGAAAAGAAAGTTGTTACCATGTTAGAAAACGGTGAAATTACACCAGAAGAAGCCATTAAGCTTTTAAAAGAGTAGAGAGGAGCGCTCCACATGAAAGAAGAAATTGCTAGAGTTATCACGATGATTCAAGAAGGAAAGATTGATGCTGATAAAGGAGCCGAATTGATTCACATCTTAAAAGAGAAAGAAGAACCAAATAATCAGCTTACTGAAAAACCAACAACCTATTTAGATAAAACGTTAAAGGTTCGTGTGGTATCAACTGAAAGTGATAATGTAACAGTCAATGTGCCGATTAAGCTTGTAAAAGTTGTATTGATGGCTGGATATAGCATCGCAGCAAGTATTCCTCAATCAGAGAAATACATGAAGGATATAGACATAAACCTGATTATTGAAGCAATCGAAAATGAACTAGATGGCCAAATTGTTGATATCAAATCAGCAAACGGTGATACCGTTTCGGTCATCATTGATTAGTGATTTCTTATGATATACGTAAAAATAAAAACAAAAGGCTTCCGATTTATCATTCCAGTTCCTTATGTATTATTAAATATTGCTATTACCGTTGTTTCATCTAATCTTTTCCATAAAAATCTAAATAAATGGACAAAAAATCATTTTGAACGAAAAGAAATAGACTTCACCTTTCCTCATCTCGACAAAAAAACATTGAAGCCAATCCTTAAAGAACTGAAGAATTATAAGGGTATTCAACTAGTAGATGTGAAAGCAAAAGATGGTACAGAGGTGAAGGTAAAACTTTAAGAACCCTAATTGATGATTAGGGTTCTTTTTTAAAAGGCTATATATTAGAAACTGACAGACTCTATGTGTTTTAGCTTTATTGTATGCACCTCTGATTCAAGCTCATCAAACGTTAAATTTGTCGCAACGATGATTTCCATGCTTATGTGGACCATAAGACTAGCATTCTCTATAACTTTGCCATTTTTCATATAAATAGTGAAAGTCTGCTCTTCCCCTAGATCTTTAATAAAAGGATATTTTTTGCTGAATTTCTCTTCTTTTCGTTCGTCCTTTAAGGGGCTCAACTTCTCATTTATATAAAAACATCCTACTGCAAATAAGGCTGTATATGAAGCAACATATAACCAACCCTTTTGCCGCCATGCATCAAACCATTAAAACAATATAATCCATCCTGCTTCTATCACTAGAAAAAGAGCAAGCTTCCAATTCCTTACTCTGTTCCGATGCTTTCTCTCTTTTCTTCCACTCACTTATAAATTCTCATCCTCATTGGTACATAATCATTTTTCGCATTCTATTATACTCAATTTCTCAAAAAAATAGGCTGAATCCAATAAGGATCCAGCCTATTAAACAGATTAATCTTTTGTATTTGGTTTAGCTCTTTTAATAAAGAAAGCTAAAACTAATGCCACAGCCGCAATGCCTGTCGCAACAATAAAGGCATCGTTGATTCCACTGACTGTCGCGTGTTTGACAGCTTGCCCGTAAATTGAACTAGTCGCCAACACTTGGCCTCCTTGTGCAGGAAGTCCAGCCATCGCTGAGAATGTACTACCTAAACTGTGCAACTGATTTGTTAAATATGGATTGTCGCTTGAAATGACATTTCCGTAATTTGCTGTATGGAAATTACTTCTCGTTGTCATGACTGTGACTAAAAAGGCGGTACCGATACTTCCCGCAACGGTTCTAGCTGTATTGGAAGCAGATGTCCCGTGACCCACCAAATGTTGAGGTAGCTGGTTCATCCCTTCTGTTGATACGGTCATGGACAAGAACGACATACCAAACATACGCATTACATAAAGTAGCATGATATAGCTATAGGAAGTAGTCATTGATAGTTTAGAGAATTGATAAGTAGTGACTACTGTTATAACCAATCCAATGACTGCCAACCATCTTGCTCCCATTTTATCGAATAGTTTCCCTGAGATTGGTAGCATAATCGCCATGACAATCGCGCCTGGCAGCATGAGCAAGCCAGAATCCAGCGCTGAGAAACCGCGGATGTTTTGCAAGTAAATAGGTAGCAAGAGCATGGCTGCGAACATTGCCATATTTATAATCATACTAATAATTGTTGTTAGCGTGAAAATATCATATTTAAATACTCTTAAATCCAGCATTGGCTGTTCTACTGTTAATTCACGCCAAGCAAAGGCAATTAAGCCGATGATACCAATGGCTAATGAAATCAATACAACTTTACTGTCCCAGCCATTGTTACCTGCTTCACTAAAGCCATAAAGCAGGAAGCCAAAACCGATTGTTGAAAAGATAAAACCGAATGTATCAAATTTTGGTTTGGTGATTTCTACAACATCAACCATCCATTTAAGTGCCATTAGAATTGCAACTATACCGACTGGAATAACGATATCAAATAGTACGCGCCAAGAATAATGGCCAATTAACCAACCGGATAATGTTGGCCCAATTGCCGGTGCGAATAAAATTGCAACACCGAATAGTCCCATCGCCGCTCCGCGTTTTTCAGGCGGGAAGATGGTAAGGAATACGGTCATAAGCAAAGGCATGATAACGCCGGCACCCGCCGCTTGCACAACCCTTCCGAGCATTAATAGTGAAAATGTTGTGGAAAGCGAGCAAATAATCGAGCCGATTGTAAATGACGTAATGGCCGATATAAATAGTTTTCTGGTCCCCAGCCTTGTGATAAGGAACGCAGTAATCGGAATGAAAACCCCATTCGTCAGCATGTAGCCTGTTGATAACCATTGCACAGTACTTGCAGATACACTTAAATCATTCATAATGTGCGGGATGGCTACATTTAATAATGTTTGGTTCAATATAGCAACGAATGCACCAATCATCATCGTAACGAGTAATTTACCCTTATTGTCTATGACTTTAGCAGGCGGAGTTTTAGCCTCTTCTTTTACAGGCGGCACTTCCTCCGTAGCCTCTTCTTTTTTAGGTTCTTGTATTTCTTCTGCATGCTCTTCCTCCTGTACTGGCTGAGGAGCAGCATTGTTAAACTCTTCTACTTCTACTGGCTTTTTAGAATCCATCTTTTGATTCTTGTTAGCCATTGTTCCTTGCGTCACTTTTTCATCTTTTGTGTTACTATTCTTTTGTCTTCTTACCATAAAGTTCACAACAATCAGCAGAATGACGGATATGAGAATATAACCAATGATATAAATTGACATGCTATCACCTACTTATGAATTCGCACGGTTACATTCATTCCAGGAACTAATTTTACTCCGTAACTATCGATTGAGATTTTCACAGGAATTACTTGTGTTTCTTTTGTGTAATTGCCTGATGAATTGTTTGAAGGCAGCAATGAGAATGTGCCGGCTGTTGCTAAACCAATTTTTTGTACTTTACCGCTTAATGTTGTGTTAGGGAATGCGTCGACTGTAATGTCTACGTCTTGACCTTTTTTAATATTATCTAGATCTGTTTCTTCAATGTTTGCAGTAACCCATAAATGATCTAAATCATAGCTGATAGCAAGAGGTGTGCCAGCAGCAACCATTGCATTTTCTACAGCATTGCTTTGCACGACTGTGCCATCTTGTGGAGCTTTGATTGGCATGTTAACAGATTTCCCGTCAGCACCTTGCATATCAACTGTACCGATTGTATCGTTTTTGCTAAATGTATCTCCAACCTTGCCATCCCATCTTACCAATTTGCCATTGCCTGGTGCTCCGATATTTACTTGTTGACCTGCGATTTGTGCATTATCTGTAGAGATATAGTTCATAGATTGATTGAAATAATAATAGCCTACAAACCCACCTCCAACTAAGACTATAAGCAAAATCACATTTAATAAAATCATGCGTTTGGCCTTCATAAAAAAACTTCCTCCTTCATTAATCCTTTAAAATACTTAATATCTTTTGGTGAATTTCTAACAAACGTTTTATATCCTCCGCAGGCAAATCGTTAATTCTTTGGAGCTTTTGAACCGTCTCCGATTTACTCTCCTGAAATTCTCTCAATTTCTCCTCACCCTTTATAGTAAGGCAAATGGTTATAGCCCGGCGGTCGTTCTCGGATGTTTTCCGTTCTACAAGCTCCTTATCTACTAACCGATCAATCACACTACTAATCGTACTGTTCGTCGATTTCATTCGCTCAGCAAGTTCCGCCAATCGCACATTCGGACGAACGGATATCTTATAAAGAGCTCTCAACTGGACAACAGTCAGACCCACTCTCTCTGCGTCACTTTGTAAAATTTTTCTTTCCTGCATGTAGATACTATAGAAAGAATTGATAATCTCATTATTAAAGACGTTCTTCATTTCTTCCCCCTTGCTTACATTTAATTCGCTTCCGTATATTTCGCATACGAAATAAGACTATACATTTATAACACCATCTAAAAAGTATGTCAACAATAACTCTTTATCCTAAAAATAAAGTAGTGCTTCCAACTTCTTCCCTTTAAAACCAAATAAAAAACACGGTATGCTGCAACTTCTCCAGCCATACACGTGTTTTACTTATTTTACTTTTGACGTGCTGTTTGTAAAAAGATTTTATCTTCTTTGTTGCCCACTTCGTTCATTAGCTCGCTTGCATCTTTGAAGCCAAGACTTTTTACCGTACGGGCCTGTTTATAGTAATCAGAATCTGTCATAATGCCAGACAATGTCATAATGGAATTTGCAACAGGTGTCGGAACACCAAGCTCTCTACCAAGCGAATAAAGTAAGCCAAGACCCATTGGTACATCCTCCGTAATATACCGATTTTCAACTTTATCCGTATGCAAATCGCTTACGCTGTCTGCGTAGATTGCGAACGCTTCTTTTTCAGAGTATTTTTCTGGATCTGTAAAAGTCCGCACTTTAAATTCATCGATATAAGAAAGAGGAGATGAACCGATTTTTCTTAAGACCGCCATTTTTTCGCAATCCAGTTCATTAGCCACTTTCCAAATAGATGGGGTAAAACCTTCTGTATACATAGAGAAAGTTCCATTTGAATTTTCAATATATGCAGCATTCATTGCAATCCCTACAGTATGCATGATGAGATTCGGATTGTGGAGAGCGACTTCTACTATATGGTCGCGTGGTATAGGGTTGTCCAGTACTGGTTCTAATATTCTGCATGCCTCTTCAATACGGTTCGCCGGCAATGCTGCTATTGGGTGGCCATAGTTCTTAGAATAAATAGTGACTGCACCCGGGGATGTAATACGGCAGCTATACGGAAGTGTTTCGCCTTCTACAAATAATGGGGCCTCTTGAATTCGTCCGATTCGTTCCATTTCTCTCTTAAAGAGTAAACTACCTAAATACCCTGGGCAAATATAAACCGTTTGCTCAGCCTGGAGATAAGGGGCAAGCGCCTTAGCTAAATTCTCGTGGTAATTCGAAACGTAATAAATTAAAATGATATCCGCTTCAGGAATAGCCGCTGCAGGGTTATTTGTTACATTTGCTAGCTGATATGTACCATTGCCTTCGATGCCTTCTAACTTGATTTCTTTTGTTTCTTTTAGCTTTTCAAAATGCTGATCTGGTCGGTTGCTTAGTTTTAGCATGCTGACCTCATGCCCTGCCTGTGCCATCGCTGCTGCTGCAGCAGATCCTCCATGCCCAGAACCAACGATTGTAATTTTCATAAATAACAGTCTCCCTTTCTATGATAGCGTTTTCATGTTTTTTCTTTTTAAAATTAATCATCATATTTTTTCATTTTCATGTTTCTATTCCCGTACTTCCCTCACATTAAACATCCTGATTTTTTCCAATAAAATAAGAGGCTTAGCTAAAATGCTAAGCCTCATACCATTTATAATTGCTTATTCTCCAATCAAACTATTTAAATTAGCCATTTCAATCGCAGAAACAGCTGCATCATATCCTTTATTTCCTGATTTAGTTCCAGAACGTTCGATTGCTTGTTCGATGTTTTCCGTTGTAACAATACCAAAGATAACCGGCACTCCAGTAGTTAATCCAACATTTGCAATTCCTTTAGCCGCTTCATTGCAAACATAATCATAATGAGATGTGGAGCCTCTAATCACCGTACCTAGACCAATGATGGCGTCATATTTCTTCGTATCCGCCAATTTCTTTGCAATAAATGGTACCTCGAATGCTCCCGGCACCCAAGCTACATCTATATCATCTTCAGATACGCCATGGCGTTTTAAACCATCCATTGCTCCGCCTAGCAATTTGGCATTTATAAATTCATTAAATCTACCTACAACAATCCCTATTTTTAAATCAGTTCCTATTAATTGTGCTTCTAATACTTGTCCCATGTGTTGTAACACTCCTATGCAAGAATATGATTCATTTTTATTTTTTTCGTTTGTAAATAATATTGATTTTCAGCAACAGCCTCAGTTTCAAGCGCTACTCGTTCTACAATCTCAATTCCATATTTCCTTAGCCCTTCTACTTTCTCTGGGTTGTTCGTCATTAAGCGAACCCTAGTTACACCCAAGTCGCGGAGCATTTGGGCACAAAGTCCATAATCACGCATTTCAGCTGGAAAGCCCAATTGTTCATTTGCTTCCACTGTATCCAAGCCATGTTCTTGAAGCTCATAGGCTTTTAGTTTATTTAACAGTCCAATCCCTCTTCCTTCTTGATGCATGTAAAGAATGACACCTGTACCAGCAGCTTCAATCTTTTCTATCGCCTTCTCCAATTGCGGTCCGCAATCGCACCGTTTTGAATGAAACACGTCTCCCGTCAAGCATTCCGAGTGAATACGCACTAACGGAGCATCTTCCTCCCGCAACTCCCCTTTTACTAAAGCTATATGCTCTTTGCTATCTATTTTGTTTGAATAGCCAACCATTTGGAATTCACCAAGTGTTGTAGGCATTTTCACAGATGCTTCGCGTTTTGCTAGTTTTTCATGGATATAACGATAGCGAATGAGGTCTGCAATGGTAACGATTTTTAAATCATATTTTTCAGCTAACACTAGTAATTCCGGTACTCTAGACATTTCACCATTATCGCTCATAATTTCGCAGATAACGGCTGCGGGTTCACTGCCGCAAATCCTAGCAAAATCAATTGCTGCTTCAGTATGCCCTTGGCGTTCGAGAACGCCATTCTCTTTAGCAATGAGCGGAAAAACATGTCCCGGTCGCCGAAAGTCAGCCTCACCTGCATCTTTGTTTAATAGCTGCATAATGGTTTCCGAACGTTCAAATGCACTAATGCCTGTGGTTGTATCCTTATAGTCAATGCTCACTGTAAAGGCTGTTTGGTGATTGTCTGTATTGTTGTGAACCATTGGATAAAGTTCAAGGTGTTCCGCCAGCTCCTGTGATACTGGCGTACAAATTAATCCTCTACCATAAGTAGCCATGAAATTGATGTTTTCTGGTGTTGCATACTCCGCGAGGACGAGTAAATCTCCTTCGTTTTCACGATTTTCATCATCCACTACAATAATCATTTTTCCTTTTTTCAAATCTTGTATTGCCTCTTCTATTGAATGAAACATATTAAACACCGCCTCTTTTTAAAATCCATTTTGCATTAAAAAATCCATCGTCATTGGCGTTTCTTTTTGTTGCCTCTCTGCATGCTGAATCACGTATTTGCCAAGCAAATCATTTTCAATATTGACAAGATCCCGTTCCTTTTTTATGCCTAACACTGTCTCACTTAAAGTATGCGGAATGATTGAAACTGTGAGCTGGCGTGGCTGAATATCGAAAATAGTAAGGCTGATGCCATCAATAGCTACCGAGCCTTTTAAAATACAATATTTACTGAGCTCCTCTGCAATACCAATATCAATATATATCGCATTCTCCACTTTGCGCTTGCGCAAAATAATACCTGTACCATCCACATGTCCAGATACAAAATGCCCGCCAAAACGGCCATTTGCCGGCATTGCTCGTTCTAAATTGATACTATGACCCAATTGCAATGATTGAATACTCGTCCCTTTCACTGTCTCTGGCATTACATCAACCGTAAAGGTACTTTCCGAAAAAGAGGTAACCGTTAAACAAACCCCATTAATGGCAATGCTGTCACCTAAATGAATGTCATCTGTTATCTTTCGAGATTCTATTGATAATTGCATACTTTGGCCACCACGTTTGATTGCTTTGACCTTGCCTATATCTTCTACTATTCCAGTAAAAATGAATTCCACCTCATTTCAATACAGATACTATTTTCAAATCTTCACCGATTTTGTGGATTTCTTGCAATTCGAGTTCCAAAGCATCCTCCATCTGTGTCACTCCTAAGTCAGAAAACATTGGAATAGCATTTGTCCCACCGACAATTTTAGGCGCTATATATGTGATTAATTGATTTACTGAACCGGATTTCAAAAAACTTGCATTGACCGTTTGGCCGCCTTCTACATACAGCTTCATAATCTTGCGTTTTCCCAGCTCTAGTAATAATTCTTCTATGTCAATTAAAGGTTTTGAAAGCTGCAGAATCTCCACATGTAATATCTGGCTTAACTGTGCAATCTTTTCTGCTGAAGCTTTTGAACCCGTTACAATCCACGTTGGCGCGGAACTATCCATTATCACCAATCTATCTGGCGTAATCCTTAAATGCGTGTCTAAAATTATTCGAATCGGTTGCTTCTTTGTATTTCCAAGTCGATTGGTAAGGCGTGGATTGTCTGAACATACCGTGCCGATTCCTACTAAAATGGCATCATGATTTTCGCGCCCCTTATGAACATCCGCCTGTGATTCCTTACTTGTAATTTGCTCTCCGATTCCTCTTTTTGCTGCTATTTTACCGTCTAATGTGATGGCCTGTTTTAAAGTAACAAACGGTTTTCGTTGTTGAATATAAGCAAAGAATTCTTTATTTAACGCCTGCGCTCTTTCTAGCAAAATATCTGTTGTTACTTCAATCCCAGCATCTCTTAAAAGCTGCAATCCTTTGCCCGCAACTAATGGATTGGGATCCTGTGCAGCGATGACTACACGACTTACACCTGCTTCAATTAATGCGTTAGCACAAGGAGGTGTTTTTCCGTAATGGCTGCAAGGTTCCAGCGTTACATAAACAGTGCTTCCATTCGCTTGTGATCCTGCCATTCGTAGGGCATGAATTTCAGCATGCGGGCCCCCCGCCTTTAAATGTGCGCCAAGGCCTACTATTTCGCCATTTGAAACAATAACGGCTCCTACTGCCGGATTTGGCGACGTTTGCTGCTTAGTAGTTCCTGCTAAATCTAAAGCAAGGCTCATATAAAATTCATCCGTCATTTCTTTCCTCCCTATCTGTTGTAGTTCATTACAAATAGAAAACCCCTTAGCTATTGTCAACTAAGGAGTTTAGGAGATTGTATGTAAAAATGGGTGCACTAAATAAACCTAGGAAGGTGTATTTTTCTTCCAAAGGCTGGTACCACTCACCATACGTCCTTCTCCCATCCAGACTATACTGTCGGCTTTGGATTCTCACCAAATCCTGCCTAAAAAAGGCTCACGGGCTTAGAATTACTTCATCACCGTCGATTGGGAATTTCACCCGACCCCGAAGGACAAACCATATAAAATTGTGTATGAGCTTTAGAAAAAAGAAAAACCCATAGATTTCTCTACGGGGTACATTGTGGAATTTGGCTGCAAAGACATCACCAAATAAACCTATTGAAGTGCTTTTTTTCTTCATAAGGCATTCAGCTTGCTCTACATCCTTCTCCCATCCAGACTATACTGTCGGCTTTGGATTCTCACCAAAATCCTGCCTTTAAAAAAGGCTCACGGGCTTAGAATTGCTTCATCACCGTCGATTGGGAATTTCACCCGACCCCGAAGGACAACCATATAAAATTGTGTATGAGTTTCAGAAAAAAGAAAAACCCATAGATTTCTCTACGGGGTTGTGTTGGAATTCGTATGTAAAAGTCATTACTAAATAAACCTATTGAAGTATATTTTTCTTCACAAGGCATTCAGCTTGCTCTACATCCTTCTCCCATCCAGACTATACTGTCGGCTTTGGATTCTCACCAAAATCCTGCCTTTAAAAAAGGCTCACGGGCTTAGAATTGCTTCATCACCGTCGATTGGGAATTTCACCCGACCCCGAAGGAATATTCTTTTATTCGAAATCATTATAAACTTAGTAAAACAAAAAAGAAAGCTATTAATCTTAATCACTTCAAAAAAGAGTGCCTTAGAAGCATTCTCTTCTAAGGCACTCTTTATTATTTTCTATTATACGCTACGTCGTTCAACTTCGTGCTGTTCCAGTGAAAAGGCGAACAATAAAGACAATCAGCGCAATGACAAGAAGAATATGAATTAATCCTCCGCCAATATGGAATATAAGGCCTAGTACCCAGAAAAGAACTAGAAGTCCTATTAACGTCCAAAGCATCATAAACATCCTTTCTGCAGATAATTTAAATTTATTTACATTTATTTATTACCCCGCAGAACAATTTACTAAACAAATGCTTGCCAAATTATCTTCACTCGCAATAATTCTGCTGCTAATCTGCAAAATTGGTCTAATCACTATATAGAAGTTCAATTCATTAAGAATTAATTTCAACTGCTTTTTTCTTTACTTTTTCCGGCACTACTATTTCTTTAATTTGATTATATTTCTCATACTTGCTCATGATCTCTTGTTTTATCTTTACTGGTTGACCTTGAGCATTTAATGACATGTCCATGTTGAGATTTAACATAGTCGGATAAAATGTCTTTTTATCGATATGAATCTCATAATCTACTTTGTTGATTTTCATATCTTTCAACAATTCAGCAGAATTAGCCATTCCAGCTGGCAATGTTTTTTGAACCTTTTCTTGAATGAAATGAGTGAACTTTTCACCTGAAGCATTTAATAATAGGATATAGTTTTTATCATTTTGTTTAAATTTAAAGTCCTTGACGAATTTCTTCAGTTGCTTAATCTCTGCCATAGGATCTGTTTGTTGATTGGAAGCTTGCGCTAATTGATCCGCCATTTCCGCTGGGAACTTCATCCATTTTTTTGAATTTGGATCATACGTAAACATACCGTCCTTTGTAAAATAGCTCTTTGTTTGAATCATTTTGTCAGACTCTGGAGCCTTCATCATTAACTTTTGATAGAAAGACATAGGGTTTTGAACTACATCCATGATGATACCTGTATCTGTCTCTACATTATTTTGACCAGAATTGATATTTTGTATAACTTCCATTTTTGTTCTGTAACTTTTTAAGTTTTTAGAGGCTTCAGTAGATTTTTTAAATACTTGCTCTAATGTCAAACCTGAATCAGCTTTGGCAGTAGACCCATTTTGTTTGTTTACTGGTTCTGCCTTTGAGTTACATGCTCCTAGCATAAATACCAAAAGTAATCCCATTGTAAGGGAAAGAATTTTTTTCAACACTTCCACTTCCTTCTTTTATATTTCGTCCTACAATTTAGTATAAAGGAAGCACTAAAAAATGCAGTCAACCATATTTACTATTTTTAATTTTTTTGTATTTCAATGGAATAAAAGGAAGGTGACATATGAATTAATACAAATTTCTCACACTGAGTATTATGTCTTCTTATGTTTGTTTCCATAGAACTAGTATGATATTGCCTTTTCCCACTTTTTATTAGTAGTTAACACCTCTTCATAAAATAAAAAAGCTGGTTTCCATATAGGAAATCAGCTTCTTCTTTTTGCATTATGCTTCCACATCATAGCCTTGTTCTTCAATCGCTTCTTTCATAGCAGCAAGCGTTACTTTTGAATCATCATAAGCAACAGCTACATTACCAGCCTCTAAATTTACTTCAGCTGATGATACGCCATCCAATTGATTCAAAGCACCTTCTACTGAAGATTTGCAATGACCGCAAGACATACCTTGTACGGCTAATGTTTTCGTTTCCATTCTGTATTCACCTCCTTCAAAGTGTACCGCTTATAATTTTATCCGTTTCAATCGAAGCGAGTTTGTCACAACACTAACTGAGCTTAATGCCATAGCAGCACCTGCTATCCATGGAGCTAGTAAACCGATGGCTGCTACAGGGATGCCAGCTGTATTATAGCCGAATGCCCAAAATAGGTTTTGGCGGATATTGCGAATGGTTGCATGACTGATTTTGATCGCCTTTGGTATAAGCAGCAGCTCGCCGCCTAAGATAGTCACATCGGCTGCTTCAATAGCCACTTCTGTACCTGTGCCAATCGCAATCCCGATATCTGCTGTCACAAGGGCAGGGGCATCGTTAACACCATCGCCAACCATTGCTACTTTTTTACCCTGTGCTTGGATTTCTTTTACTTTATCTGCTTTTTCTTCAGGCAATACTTGCGCGATGACATGATCAATGCCTACTTGTTTCGCAATAGCCTCTGCTGTTCTTTCATTATCGCCTGTCAGCATAATTACTTCCAGACCTTGTTCTTTTAACTCTTTGATAGCTTGTGGAGCTGTTTCCTTAATTGTATCCGCTACTGCTACAATACCGCGATACGTACCGTCAATTGCCAACAGCATCGCCGTCTTGCCTTCAGTTTCAAATTCGGTTAATTTTTCATCCTTGCCTTCAATATCAACTTGATGATCAATCATTAATTTTCGATTACCGACTAGTACTTGTTTTCCAGCTATCTCTGCTTGGATCCCATGACCAGGAATTGCGTTAAATGACTCTACATCTACGAAGTCAATATCATTCTCTGTCGCATAGGCTACAATAGCACCTGCAAGCGGGTGTTCTGAACCCTTTTCTGCACTTGCTAACAGCTGCAATGCTTCTGTGTCACCATAGAAATCAGTTACTTCAGGTTTCCCTTTTGTAATGGTTCCTGTTTTATCTAGGACGATTGCTTGTAATTGATGGGTTCTTTCTAAATGCTCTCCACCTTTAAAAAGAATTCCACTTTCGGCAGCTCTTCCTGTACCTACCATAATAGAAGTTGGTGTTGCGAGCCCTAATGCACATGGACAGGCAATAACTAGTACAGCAATCGCTGCGACTAGTGCAGGCTCAAATTGGCCAGGCTCTACAAATAGAATCCAGATGGCAAAGGTTACCACAGCAATCCCAATAACAATGGGTACGAAGTAGCCTGATATGACATCCGCTAAACGTTGAATTGGCGCTTTCGAGCCTTGCGCTTCTTCGACTACTTTTACGATGGATGCAAGTGCTGTATCTTTTCCTACTTTGGTTGCTTCCATTTCAATTGATCCGTTTTTATTGATCGTTGAACCAATGAGTTTGGCACCCGGATCTTTTTCAATCGGGATAGATTCACCTGTTAGCATCGATTCATCAACAGATGTTTTACCTTTCATGACTATACCGTCTACCGGTATTTTTTCTCCTGGTTTGACAATTAGATGATCTCCCACTTTTACTTCCTCTACTGGAATCATCACTTCTTTTCCATCTTTGACCACGCGAGCCTCTTTTGCTTGTAAATTGAGCAATTCTGAAATTGCGTTAGTAGTTTGAGTTTTAGCCTTTGCTTCTAAATATTTACCAAACAAAATTAAAGTGATAAGAACTGCGCTTGTTTCAAAATACAAATGCGGCATATAGGCTGAATGGCCAATAGTTTTGACTGCTTCATACAAACTATAGAAATAAGCTGCGCTTGTTCCTAAAGCGACGAGTACATCCATATTGGCTCCGCCATTGCGAAGGTTTTTATAGGCTCCTACATAGAATTGCCATCCGATTATGAATTGAACTGGCGTTGCTAGCGCAAACTGAAACCATGGATTCATAAATATACTTGGGATGCTTATATGGAATAAATGAACTAACATCGTAACTAAAAGCGGAGCGGAAAGAATGGCTGAAACAATTAATTTCAATTTCTTGCCTTGGAGTTCTTTTTCCTTATGGGTTTGCTTTTCCTCTGCTTCTGCTTTTGGTTTTGCATCATAGCCAGTATTTTTTATCTTTTCAATCAAAGAATCTACATCAACCATTCCTGGATTGTATTCAATCATTGCGCTCTCTGTCGTTAAATTAACAGTAGCATTGGACACGCCTGCTTGTTTATTCAAGACCTTTTCTATACGGTTCGAGCATGCTGCACACGTCATGCCAAATACATCAAGGTCCACTTTCTCTGTTAAAACACCATATCCGATGTTCTCAATTTTTTTGGAGATATCATCTAGAGATGTTTTGTCAGGATCAAAATCAATAGATGCCTTTTCTGTTGTTAGATTTACTTGAGCATCTACACCATCCATTTTATTCAATGTTTTTTCAATTCTATTTGAACATGCTGCACAGGTCATACCTGTTATGCCTAATGTGGCATGGTTTGTTTCGCTCATCATACATCCTCCTTACTTAGAAAATTGTTTTAATACATTCATCAACTCTGTAATCATATCCTTACCTTCACCTTGCTCAATTGCATGTGTGACACAATGGTTCATATGCCGTTCGGTTACTGTAAAACCTACATTTTTTAATGCCGCTTGGATGGCACTAATCTGTACGAGTATATCAACACAGTAGCGGTCCTCTTCTACCATCTTCTGAATGCCTCGCACCTGTCCCTCAATTCTCTTTAATCGGTTAATCACCGCTTGTTTCTCATCTTTTGATCTTGGATGGCTTGGTTTATCGTGCAAGAATTTATCCAAAAGAACCACTTCCTTATATCTTGTTTTTCTATACTATACCCCCCTATAGTATTTAATGTCAACGAAATTGTTTGGGCATTTTTTAAAAATCTGCGTTTTTCTTTATTACACTTCCGTAGAAATTTCGACATAAAAAAATTGCCAGTAACCGCCAACGGCTACTGGCAAGATATTTAAACTGACATAAAATCACTTACTACTTTCTTCTCTTCTCCATCAAATCTGCCATTTGCATGGAGTTTTCCTGTTGTTCATCCCGTAGATTTTCAACAATTCGATTATAATCTTCCTCATTGCGGTTTTGGCTTAATTTATAAGCAGCTTGCACTTCTTTTACTTCAATTTTAAATCCAACAATTCCTTTAATCTGCTTTTTCGCTTGAGGAGAAAGATTCTCCCATAACACAGGATTTTGGCGATGGTTTTCGTATTTTTGTAATAAGAGAATAAGATCTTCTTCTAATTCTTGTTGGGTCATCAGGCTAGCAGAGCCATAAACATGGACCGCTTGATAATTCCAAGTTGGAACATTTTCATGCTTATACCAAGAAGAAGAAATGTAAGCATCTGGGCCTTGATACATAACAAGTATTGAATCATCTTCATTCTCAAACGTTTTCCATTGAGGATTGCCATGTGCCATATGCCCGGTTATGTAATATTGATTACCCTTTTTATGTAGCTCCAATGGCAAATGGGTTGCAATGGGTTTTCCTTGTTCTGTGGATACGACCGTCCCAAAAGAATTCCCTTGAATAAATTCTTTTATTTCTTCCATATTCGTTTCCTTATAATGCTTTGGGATATACATATTCAGCTCACCCTTCGAATGAATTGGTTAAACTTTTCACCATGATCAAGTCAATTTGTTCTTCATCGCCCATATAGAAAGAGTGGGAACCTGATTGTTCAAAACCCATCTTTTTATAAAATGCGATAGCATTTTCATTCTTTTCCCATACGCCAAGCCATATTTTCTTTTTGCCCCATTCATTCGCACATGCAATGGCCTTTTGGTATAAGGATTTGCCAAGACCATGCTTTTGAAATGATGATCTAATATAAATCCGTTCAATTTCGAGTGAATCATCACCCATTTTTTCAGATTGCGCATCCAGAATGTTGATCTTTAAATAACCTGCAATTTCATCATTCAAATAAATAAAATAGAATTGAGATCCTGCTGTAGCTAATTCTTCTTTAAGTTGTTCTAGATTAAATGCTTTTTCTAAATAGGCTGCCATATTTTCAGGTGAGTTTTGGTCCTTGAATGTATCATAGAATGTTTCTATGCTTATTTCTTGAAGTGTTTTAAGATCACTAAGATTGCACTCTCTTATTTTATGATTCATCTTCCATACGCTCCTTGTATTAATAATTACGCTTATTTCCCTTCTTCACATAATCCCAGTTCTTCTCGATGTTCATTCTTACCTTTTGCAAAAGCTGTAATGCACGCTCTGCTTCCTCTTCAGAAAAGCCATCCAACGCAACTTTATTGGAATGATCGTTTTCCCGAATGATAAATGGATAAACACTTTGCCCTTTCTCTGTCGGGTAAAGTCTTTTGATTTTTTTATTATGCTGATCTCCCTTCTTCTCAATAAAGCCATTCATATCTAATTTCTTTACAGCTCTGGATGCAGTCGTTCGATCTACCTTTATCATTTCTGCTAACTTTTCGAGAATGATGCCCGGATTTTCACATATTCGGACGAGGTACAAATATTGCCCCTTCGTAAGATCATGTTCTTTAAACTCGATATTGCTAATCGAATCTAAAGCCCTGGCTATCATTCCAATTTCTCGAAGAATGTCTTTCATTATAAACACCTCATATACTTCTTATTGTTGCAAATACAACAAAAATTAAGTTAAATTAAATGTAGCGTAATTTTGTTGCATTTGCAATAAAAAACGAAATTATGGGAATCTTACTTTCCGTAATGACAAATAAGCTGAATCTACTTTTATGTGTAGATTCAGCTTATTTGGAGTGTATTCAAGTGGGGATTATACCCTCCCACCCTATTTTTTAGCTGTATATTTTTTAATAGCAGGAAGAATTTCAGTACCTATCAATTCAATATTTTTCATGATTTTATTAAACGGTACTCCACCGAACTCTAACTGTCCCATATATCGTTGGTGGCTAAATTGTTCATGTTGATATAACATCTTTTCAATGATTTCTTGTGGGCTGCCGACAAGCATTACACTATCACGCTCTGCACCTTGTTCAAATAATTGACGTGAGAAACCAGATCCATTTGTTCGTTTCATTCCTTCATTGATGTGCGGATAATATTCTGCTAGTGCTTGCTGAGTCGTCTCTGCCGCATAGAAAAAGCCTGTCGTTGCAACTGGAAAATCAACTGGTTGGTGCCCTGCTTGCATTAATCCCTGGCGATACGCCTCGATAGACATTTTAAAATGGGAAACTGGACCGCCGAGCGTTGCTAAAGCCATTGGTACGCCTTGAAGACCAGCCTTAACCGCACTAGTTGGAGTACCGCCGACAGCTCGCCAAATCGGTAAAGAACCATTTTTAGGGCGTGGTAGCACGACAGCATTGCTTAAAGGAGCTCTGAAGTCTCCGCTCCAATTCACCACTTCATTTTCATTAATTTGAAGCAGCAATTCGAACTTTTCCTCAAAGAGTTCTACGTAATCCTGAACATTATAGCCCAACAATTCGAAGAGCCCAATCCTTGAAGCACGGCCGGCAATAATCTCTGCACGTCCATCAGATATCAAATCAATCGTGGCAAAATCCTCATACACACGAACAGGATCAGAAGTAGAAATAATCGTAGATGAGCTGCCGATTTTTATCTTTTCCGTTGCTTGTGCAATAGCTGATAGTATCACTGCATGTGCTTGCGAAGCGAAATATTCTTGATGGCTTTCTCCTACACTAAAGAAATCAATTCCTGCTTGCTCCGCTAACTTTGCTGCTTCAATGATTTCTTGAACACGTTGTTTGGCTGAAATGCGCTCACCTGTATGTGGGTTGGCTAAATGATCGCCCAACGTATATATCCCGAACTCCATTCCCTTACTTTCATCAATACGGTATTTTTCCATACCCATTTTTATTCAACACCTTTTCTTAATTTAACGTTTCACAATTCATTCTCTTTCCTTACACATCGATTTTTCCCTATGAATCTTTTTGTTTAACCAAGGGAATTATCTCTTTGTGTTGAAAATTCATGTTAGCATTATGAATTAGCTGGGGAAGAAATGAATCAATCTTTTCAATTAGTGTATTTAATGATTGTAAGACAAAGCCGTTTTCCATTATTGCTAATGGTTGCGGTAGTTCATCTTCATCCAGTATAAAGTACTCCCCATTCGGAAAAATGACAACATCAATAATCAAATCCTCAAAGAATAGGACATTATCTTTGAAACCTGTATTTTTAACGATATTAAAATAAGCGCCTAAATAGTTTTCGTTCTCATCTCTCCAAATATATAAATTAAACGGCTGATCCCTCCAGTAGTACGCTACTGTATAACTGCCTTCAGGGATGATTAATTCATTTTGTTCAGCTACCATCGTAAAGGTGGTAGCTACTTTATGAAAAAGGACTATAGATTGACTATCCGCTTCCAGCAAGAGGCAATTATGATTCACTATTGTTGAATCATAACGGATTTTTCTTTCGATTACTTTATCAAAACTTTGAATACTTGATATATCCCATTCTGCCATTACTTTTCATTTCAACTCCTATCATAGGTTCTGCAATAGCCTAAAACCAATAAGCAGGAGATTCAAAAGTTCTCCTGCTGTTTACTTATTTAGAGTTACTTAACAGAGCATTCTTTTGCAAGTATTCTTTCGCTACTTCTGTCGGACTTTTCCCTTTTACATTCACTTCGTAATTCATAGTCCGCATTTCATCATCGGTTATTTTTCCGGCCAATTTATTTAATGCCTTGAGCATTTCAGGATATTTTTTGGCAGTTGCCTCTTTCATTAAAGGCGCTCCCTGATAAGGCGGGAATAAATGTTGGTCATCTTCCAGTACCTTTAGTTTATATTGTCTTAATTCACTATCGGTAGAATAAGCATCAACTAAATTAATTTCACCCGATTTGACAGCGTTATAGCGCAATTTCGGCTCCATTGTCACAAGGGAAGAAAAATGAATACCATACAACGATTGAATTCCCTTATATCCATCTTCCCTATCGGAAAATTCCAGTGTGAATCCTGCGTGAACTTTATCTTGTATTCCTTTTAAATCAGAAATGGACTTGACTCCATATTGATTTGCAAAACGGTTTGACACAGCCAGTGCATAAGTATTGTTATACTGCATGGGCTTCAGCAGTACCATTTCATACTTGTTCAATAATCCAGTTTTGGCTTGTTGGTATACTTCCTTCCGGTCGGTACTCTTTGCGGTTTCTTTTAGAAATTCAGAAATAGCTGTACCTGTAAACTCTGGATATACATCCACACTGCCAGATTTGAGGGCATTAAATACGAATGAAGTTTTGCCCAGTCCCGGCTTTAATTCCACCTTTAAATCTGTCTCACTTTCTATTAACAGCTTGTACATATTAATTAAGATCTCCGGTTCTGAACCAAGCTTCCCAGCAATTACAATTTTCTGGTCTTGCTGTCCAATGAAAGGCGCCAATATAATAGCCACCGCCAAAACACCGATAGAGCCAATGGCTAGGAAAGCCTTTTTGAAGGATAAGCTTTCAAGCTTTTTAAGCAGGTAATCAAATAGAATCGCTAGTAAAGCGGCAGGAATGGCACCTAGAAGGATTAAATTCGTATTGTTTCGGTCAATTCCCAGAAGAATAATGTCACCAAGCCCACCTGCACCAATCAATGCAGCAAGAGTGGCCGTTCCTATAATTAATACTGTGGCTGTTCGGATACCCGCCATAATGACCGGCATCGCAAGCGGAATTTCGACCTTCAGCAATCGTTTTCTGAAGTTCATTCCCATGGCTCTAGCCGCCTCTATTAATGCGGGATTCACCTCATTTATTCCTGTAAACGTATTTCGTACGATTGGAAGCAATGCATAGGCAACTAACGCAATAATGGCCGGTATTCGCCCAATCCCGAATAATGGAATTAATATACCCAATAACGCTAGAGAAGGTATCGTCTGAATCACAGAAGTGATACCAATTATTCCTTCTGCTATTCTTTGATGTTTTGTGAGATAAATACCTAGAGGGATGGCAATGATGACTGCAAGAATAAGGGCAATCAGTGATATCTGAATGTGTTCTAGCAGTGCAGCGAATAACTCGCCTCTTCTTTCTTGAAACACATGCAAAAATTCAGTCATTACTCAGACCCCCTTCATTCCATTCTTCAGATAACAATTGGATAATGGACTTTCGATTAATTCTGCCAATCCATTCTCCATCTCTTTCCACAATGAGTTGTTCATGTTGGGACAGATTATCCAATACTTGTTTCAAAGAGGAAGATACAGATATAACAGCGAGATTTTCTAAAATTTCACCCTGCCCAAGTGGTTGGATGATTCGCTCTAAATCAACATCAGCCATCCAAGGACTGTGGGCTTGATCACCGATGAATTTCTTTACAAAATCATTGGCGGGATTCAACACAAGTTCACGAGGTGTTCCTATTTGAACAATTTTCCCTTTTTCCATAATACAAATTCTGTCTGCCAGTTTTAATGCCTCTTGCATATCATGGGTGACAAAAACAGTTGTCTTTTTAAGGTTCTTCTTTAAATCCAACATATCATCTTGAAGCCTCTCGCGACTGATCGGATCTAATGCGCTGAAAGGTTCGTCCATTAAGATTATTTCTGGATCAGCTGCCAAAGCTCGTATCACACCGACTCGTTGCTGCTCACCGCCCGATAATTCTTTAGGTTTCCGATTTGCATACATTTTAGGATCCAACCCCACCATGTCCATCAGTTCATACGCTCGTTCTTTCATCTTTTCTTTTGACCATTTTTTCATTTCAGGGACAACAGTAATATTTTCTTCGATTGTCATATGTGGAAACAGTGCGATTTGCTGAAGTACGTAGCCAATATTCCACCTTAATTCGTGGATGTCATACTCACTAATTTTCTGTTCATCAAAAAATATGGTTCCATCGGACAGCGGAATCAATCGATTAATCATTTTTAGGGTTGTTGTCTTGCCACAACCACTAGGCCCAATAAGAACAAAGAATTCTCCCTTCTTTATCTCCAAGTTCAATGAATCGACTGCAATGGTTCCATCTTGGTATCTCTTTGATACATTTTCAAATTTAATCATCATAGTGACCCCTTATATTTTCGTTTCCGTACGTTAACTAATCATTCTCTAGTTCTATACCTTAATCCTTTAATTGTTAAAACTATTTACCGTTCTTTGGGAATTTGGGTCTCGCAATGATTCTTAGTTGCTGGAATCTAATCTCTAATGAGGTTTGGTTGAGTAAAGGATATAACTCCACCTAGGAAGTTTAAAGTTAAGTGATGTACTATCGTTGCTTAGCATCCAATCTGCAGTTATTTATATCAGAAATGATATCCCAATTATTTCATCCATTGATTCAATCCCATTCCTACCAATATTTTCTTTTAAATACCTTGTATTACGATGTAAGTAATGTTACGATGCTTTTAAGAATAATTGGAAGGTGAGCAAATGGATAAAGAAATAATGAAAGGTAGTATTGATATACTACTCCTCTCACTTATACATACCAAAGATATGTATGGCTATGAAATAGTAAAAACTTTAAAGGAAAACAGCAATGAACTTTACAGCATGAGCGAAGGAACGTTATACCCTGCTCTCAAAAGATTAGAGAAAAAGGAATGGATTGAATCATACTGGGTTCTATCTGAGTCTAGCGCCAGAAGAAAATATTATCGCATCACTGATGACGGCTCAAAAGTTGTAAAACGGAAATTACAGGAATGGGAAAAAGTAAACAATTTGATAAATGTATGTGCGGAGGGAATGACATGGATAAAAGATTCGACAATTATATCAACCAAATTGTCAGCGGACTAAAGTGCAGCAAAGAAGAAAAAAATGACATCAAGGAAGAAATCAAAGATCATCTGACTTTATTAAAAACGGAATATTTAGAAGAGGGTTATTCTGAGGATGTAGCAATACAAAAAGCGCTATATAGTTTTGGAGATGGGAACCATATTCAAGAGGGGCTACAGCATTCTTTGTTCCCTTACTACCGATTAATTAAAATCAGCAAATGGATTCTATTTGGTTTGTACTCATTTGTCTTACTTTGGAACTTATTATTGATGCGGATGCTAGATCGAATCTTCAATTATAAATATTTTAATACATACTTTTGGTATCCTGAAAACACACATAGTTTCTTTGATCTTAAAGTATGGAAACTGAACTCTAATATCATTCCATTTCATAATGTCTATGAATATATAACAGGCACAAATAGATTTAATGTAGATATCATTATTCACAATACATTAGGAAACATTTTAATTTTTATTCCCTTAGGCTTCTTTTTGCCTATCTTGTTCAACAAATATAATTCCTTATCCAAAGTTTTCATCGTCAGTCTTCTGCTTACATGTATCATTGAGCTATTACAATTCTTCCTGCAACTTGGCCAGTTTGATATTGATGATATTATTTTAAATACAATTGGAGGTATTGCTGGATACCTTATAATTAAACTTTTAATGAGAGCTTCCCTTTATACTAAAAGGAAGGCTAGTCAGAAACAACAAGTAATCTAATAAATCTGAGCAGCATGCATAAAAAATAGCCCTCTACACAATGGAAAACGATCTAACCGCATCCATTTGTAAAGGGCATTTATTTTTATAATAATAATGTTCTCATTCGGTTTGAAGTATGTTTATTCTTTGATGAATTCTTTGGTGCTTCTTACTGTATCAATTGGGCGAACCAGTTTTTCTATTTTTTCACGTTTAGGCTCTAAAAATGGTGGCAATGATAGTTTTTCTCCGAGTGTTTCGTATGGTTCATCACCCATGAATCCTGGACCATCTGTGGCAAACTCGAATAGAATTTGCGGTGCCACTCTTGCGTAAAGTGATTCAAAGAAGTGACGATTCACATAACCAGAAGTATGGAAGCCAAAGCTATCCATTCGTTTTGTCCATTCATCTAGTACAGCTCGATCTTCTACTCGGAAAGCCGCATGGTGTACTGTCCCGAATCCTTGTCGGGCATCTGGCAAAATAGAATTGTGCTCAACAACAACAGATGCACCATTGCCCCCTTCACCTACTTCAAATAAGTGGAATGACCCTTCTTTCGCAATCTCTTTAAATAAGAGAACTTTCTCCATCATTTCTTTAAAGTAATCGAAGTTTGCAATACGAACAAAGACAGGTCCTAAGCCAGTAATCGCATACTCAAGCGGGATAGGTCCTTTTTGCCAAGGTGTGCCTGATTCCACTCCTGTATTGATTTCATCTGAAATCAATTGATATTGTTGATCGTCAAAATCAACAAAAGAGAGCGTACTCTTACCAAATTGTTTTACGATACCAGTATGCTTAACTTCTAATCGATCAAAGCGTTTTTCCCAATAGGCTAATGCTGCATCACTTGGCACACGGAAAGATGTTTTTGATATCTCGTTTGTTCCATGAATACCCTTCGGAATACCAGGGAAGTCAAAGAAAGTCATGTCTGTTCCCGCACTACCTTTATCATCGGCAAAGAATAAATGATATGTTTGGATATCATCTTGATTGACTGTTTTTTTCACTAATCGCATACCTAATACATAAGTGAAAAATTCATAATTCTTTTCTGCACTGCTCGTAATCGCTGTTACATGGTGTATTCCTTTAAGATGGTTCATTTTGTATTCCTCCTAGAATATAGTTTTAATTTATATATTGCATCTATACGTTCTTCTATTCATTTTCTTCAATCGGAGATAAATGTGCTTCAATCTCTGCTCTGCGTTCCTCTAAAAACGGTGGCAAATCAAGTTTTTCGCCTAAGTGTTCCACATCTCCATCTATTGCAAAGCCTGGTCCATCTGTTGCTATTTCAAATAAAATTCCATTTGATTCTCTGAAGTACAAGCTTTTAAAGTAAAAGCGGTCAATGATGCCAGAGGTGTGGAAGCCGCGTGCCCGTACTTTCTCCTCCCAAAAAGCAAGCTCTTCTTCATCTTTTGCTCGGATGGCTAAATGATGTATACTGCCACGTCCCGGTCTTTCAGTAGGACCATCTAGGTACTTCACGATTATTTCACCAAAAGGCTCTCCCTTGATGGATTGAAATATCGCTTCATCCTCTGAATAATGTACTGTAGTATAACCAAAAAGATCCGTAAGAGTATTTGCTAGCTTTTCGAGTCTTCTCACTGTAATTTCTACAGGACCCATCCCTTGTATTTGATGTTCAGCTGGCACCTCAGATTTCAACCATGTTTCCCAGTGCGCTACTTTTTCACCGTTTGCAGCAAGCAACACTAAGCGAAGGCCTTCCGGATCTTCAAATTTCAAGGCAGGACGGCCAGCATAAGTGACCACCCCACTATGAGCCACGCCATTTTCATCTAAGCGTGATTGCCAGTAATGCAGGCTGTCTTCTGATGGAACCAGCAATCCAATTCTTGTGATGGCATTTGTACCGCGATGCGTTTTTCCTGCGGGTGGAATTTCAAAGAATGATAATTCAGTGCCTGGGCTACCTGTTTTATCCCCGAAAAACAGGTGATACATTGATGCATCATCTTGATTCACCGTTAGCTTTACACGGCGCAACCCAAGAACATGCCGATAAAAATGATTATTCTTGTTTGCACTTTTGGTAATCATTGAAATATGGTGGTGACCTGCTATTTTATACATAAATAAATCCCCCTTTTACTTTACACGTTAAGTGATAATCAAAAATGATAGCGCAGATTCATGCGCATCTAATTCTCTAATTTGTTTTCAGTATGTTTTTGTAGCTTATTCATCAACATATATAGTGTTTTCTGTTCTTCCTCTGTCAAACACTCATCAAGAATAGCCGTTTGAAAAGCAAGCTGATGATCAAAAACTTCCTCTATTTTGCGCTCCCCTTGTGGAGTAAGGACAATCCATTTTGTTTTCCAGTCTTGCTTTCGTTGGATATATCCCTCTTTTTCTAGCCGTGTGAGCATACGTGAAATACCGCCCTCTGACAAGGTTGCTTTTTCGGCGAGCTGACTTTGTGTGATAGGTTGATAAATCGAAACCTGATTTAATACATCAAACTGCGCAACCGTAATATCAAATTGTTTTAAAAAGTCATTTGATAATAAATTGCTTTGATGCGTGAAACGAGCAATGCGAAGCCAGATTAATGAACCTAAAGTATTCTTCTTCAATACGACTCACTTCCTTTTGTTACTATCACTTTACACCTCAAGTGAAGAAATTACAAGAAAAATATCTCGAATTAAAGATGTTTTTTTATTTCCCTTTAAAATGTGGTCTCACCTTCTTATAAGATACCCAAAAAAGCCCTTTATAACGGATAGCCGAGGCTATAACCATTCATAAAGGGCTTTTCCATAATCTAGTTGAAATTTACTTTTATACTGCTAATACAATACGATTGCCAGAAGGATCAACAGTCACATACTGGTTTTCTTCTTCAAGAATCTTTGCACCAATCTTCTCCAAATTCATTACTGCTTGTTTACGTACCTCATCATTATCGAATAGAAGCGTAAATGATTCAAGACCAACGCTGTTCTCGGATGGTGCTGGAATTCCTACACCATTCCATGTGTTGACACCTAGATGATGATGGTATTTTCCGTAAGAAAGGAACAATGCCTGATCTCCAAAACGATTCACGACTTCCATTCCCAAGCCTTTCACATAAAACTCTTCCGTTTTGATAAGCTCTGACACATGTAAATGAACGTGCCCCATTACACTAGCTTTCGGCATACGATCCCAAGGCTGATCCGGAGTGGCATGCTTTAACAAAGTGTCGAAGTCTAACGGATCAACCGCCATGTCTACTTCATTGTCGTTCCATTTCCATTCAGAGGGAACTCGGTCGCGATAGATTTCAATCTGGTTTCCATCTGGGTCATTCAAGTAAAGTGCTTCGCTAACGAGATGATCTGAAGAACCAAAACGAATACCGTTTTGCACTAAATGAACAACAATATTAGCCAAGTCCTTCTGTTCCGGCAATAAGATGGCAAAATGATATAAGCCGGTTGTTCTTTCTTGTTTAGGAATTACGTTTTCAGGTTGTTCAAGCGATAGAAAGCTGGTTTTTCCATCTGTAGTTAGTTTTGCTGCAGAAGCAGTTTGCTCTAAAATATCAAAACCAAGTATACCCTTATAAAACTGTAAAGAACGATTCAAGTTTTGTACTTTTATTTTGACATGCCCCACAAATGTAGTGGGCTTAGTATGAAATATCATTATTGTAGTCCTCCTTATATTAAGCACAATTGATTTTTATTAAGTAAGTTACTTTATGTAAGTAAGTTTATTTATATTATTAAGTTTTGTCAAGTTATTAAGTTTAATATTATAACTGAATTTCATTTTGTGGTAAAATCAACTATAAGAGAGGTGCACTGAAAAAATGAAACTACCTACAATTTGCCCTAAATTTGAAAAAGCTATTTCATTGTTAAGCCAGAGGTGGACCGCGTTAATTATTTATCAATTACTGATGGGTCCCCAACGATTCAATGAAATTCAAACTTCGATTGGCATAAGCGGAAAGGTATTATCAGATCGATTGAAGGATTTAGAGTCACAAGATATTATCAAGCGCGAAGTTATTCCAGAAACTCCCGTTATCATCGAATACTCACTAACAGAAAAAGGGCAATCTATGGAATCTATTTTAAAAGAAATCGAAAATTGGTCCCAAGCTTGGATTAAACCGGAAGCTGAGTTCCTTGAAGATTAATATTGGATTATCTATCAATAAAAAAGGGTTATCTGCCATTCATTGATTTGGCGAGATAACCCTTTTGATATAAGATATAACCTAAATAGACAAGTAATTATTTATACAACAATAATACTTGATAATTTCATTAAAATAATTTTTTCAGGTTTTATCTCCCACCTTTTATCGCTCCTTAATTTACTCTTGTTAGATTCTCAATCTATCTTTGGATAACTAGTATCAAATGTTGTTTTCTTCTTGAAATTATTGTTTACAAGATAAATGCCTATTAAAATGAAAGTGCCTCCCGCTATAAGCGAATAGGAAATATGTTCGTTTAGCAAAACGTTCCCAGTTAGAACACCAAAAAAAGGGGCTAAAAATAGATATGAACTCGTTTTGCCTGGGTCACCCTTTTGTAAAAGGAAGTACCACACTGCAAATTGAACAATTGAAGACATTATGCTTAACCATAAGAGAATAAATAATGAATATTTATTAATATGAAAGAATGGATCTTCAAGTAGTAAACTTAAAATTATAAGAATGCCTCCGCCGAATAACATTTGATAGGCGGAAAGTACCCAAGTATTAAAATCAGCACCCCATCTACTAACTAATAATGTAGAAAGAGCCCAAAATATAGCGGCGAATGCTCCAAAGACTAACCCAATCCTAAAATCATTAATGCCTCCTAAGGTAATTCCAACTCCTAAAAACCCTAGAATGACTCCACTCCATTGATACCATTTGTAACGGTTGCCCATAAAAATAGTCCCGAAAATAATAACTAGAAGAGGATTCATAAAAGTTAAAATAGACGACTCACTGGCAGATATAGTTCTTAAGCTTATAAATATGCATCCCATTACTCCGGCGGTTTGTAGAGAACCAATAATTATCACTCTTCCCCAATCCTTTATCGCAATAGGATGTGGCCTTTTTTGTACCAATACAATAACACTCATAATACATCCTGCTAGAAAGAAACGTAGTCCAGCCAATAACAAGGGAGATGAGTAGCTCAATCCGATTTTCCCTACGGCAAAAGAAGAACCCATTAAGATAGTAGTCAAGATGATTAATGTAAAAAAGCTATATTTTTTCATTAATACTGAACCTCCAATTCAATTTCATTGTGAATAAAAAAACCCCTACCTTCCTTGTAGATCAGGTTCCTTAGTATTATTATAAAAGTTAGATAATACGATGTTCATCGAAATATGGAATGCAGAGGTGATCAATTTGAGTATACATCCTAATATCACGGCCCTAACTGCTTTACTTACAGAGAAATCGCGGGCAACTATACTGGCGGCTTTAATGGATGGAAAATTTCATACAGCAAGCGAGCTAGCTTACATGGCCTCAATCAAACCTCAGACAGCCAGCTTTCACCTTTCAAAATTAGAAGAAAATAGTCTTGTAATTTGTGAAAAGCATGGGCGTTTCCGTTACTTTCGATTAGCCAATGAAGAGGTAGCTAATACTCTTGAGGTATTTATGTCTATATCCTCCCCACCCGAGGTTCGTTCTTTAAAACAATCAAGCCAATTAAAAAGATTAGAAAATGCAAGAACCTGTTACGACCATTTAGCAGGACGCATAAGTGTTAAATTAACAACTATAATGCTAGATAATGGATACATAGAAAAAAGTAATAAACAGTTTATTGTAACAGTAAAAGGAGAAGAGTTTTTTAATAGCCTAGGAGTAGATATAGTGGGTTTATCTAAAAAACGGCGTTCCTTTTCTCATGCATGCCTCGACTGGAGTGAACGCACTCATCATTTGGGAGGTGCTTTAGGAAATGGATTATTTGTAAGGTATATAGAACTGGGATGGATAGAGGCTAGAGCGAATTCGCGTGAAATTATAATTACAGACAAAGGGAAAATAGGTTTTAAGGAATATTTTGGACTGGAAATTTCAATATAGCTTTAAATGTATGTTTTATGTATTATATTCTTTTCTGTTCAAACTATTAAAAGGGTTATCCGCCATTCAATGTTTTGGCAAGATAACCCTTTATTTTTCCGTTACTGCTATTTACTTTTCTCTAAGACATCAATAAGGATTTCTTCAATTTCTTTCGCAATGCCAACTAGCTCGTCATCGTTTAATAAACCAATCATTGCTGTAGGCTTAGGCAAACCTATTTTTGTTTGCCCTTCTTCTTCATACACCGCAATTTTACATGGTAAAAAGTAACCGACTAATGGATTATGCGCTAGTACACGGGCCGCTTCTACTGGATTGCAAACCTCAAGTATTCTGTAAGGTTTTTGATAACTGTTGACACCTTTTTTCTGTAAAGTTTCCGTTAAGTTCAGTTGCCAAAGTACCCCGAATTTATTTTCTTTTAGGTTTTTTTCAATAGATTCAATTGCTTCATCTATTGTTTTAGTTGTTAGCACTGTATAGTGAAAATCCATACGATCAAGCCTCCAATTTTTTTATAAGATATCTACCCAAATTTTTATGGCTGTTCCCAATATTAAAACGGCTAAGATTCCTTGCAAGACTTTTGTGTTTATTTTTTTGCTTATTTTTGCGCCTATAGGAGCTGCAATCAAACCCGCAATAATTACAATCATCGCTGTTTTGTATTCAATTTGCCCAGTTGAGATTTTACCGATTGATCCCGCAATAGACGAGATAAATGTAATGGCTAAGCTGGATGCAATGGTCATTCGTGTCGGAATGCGAAGTATCAACAACATAATAGGTATTAGTAGGAAGCCTCCACCTGCACCTACAATGCCAGAGCCAATTCCGACAATGAACGCTAAGGCAGCTGCTAGCGGTTTATTGAACGTCACTTCAGCTAAGGAAAGATCATCTTTCGCCTTTTTTGGAATGATCATCATAATAGCTGCTAACAGTGCTAAAATACCATATACAATGTTAACTTGTTCCTCAGTTAAACTCTGCGAACCAAAGCTGCCGATAAATGTTCCTACTAGAACTGATAACCCCATCACGGTAATTAACGATTTATTTAAATAGCCCCCTTTACGAAATCCTATAACACCTGCGATCGATACAACTAATACATCTAGTGCGCTAATCCCAGAGACTTCGTGGGCCGTTAAAGCCTGAAAGCTAAATAGAGGCGGAATCATCAGGAGCATCGGATATTTAACAATAGCACCGCCTATTCCAAGCATGCCCGAAAGAAATGAACCGATAAAACCGATAGCAAAAAGAAGTAGCATATAATTTATATCCATATTATTTCCTTCTTTCTAACAACTAAACCTGAAGTGTGCAAGCCTTCCGGTTAAAAAGAAAAGTGAGTCGTACCACAACTCACTTTTATCATTAAGATTTTTTAATATAGAACGTTAATACATCTGCTTCTTCTTTATGATCTAAAAGTGTATGGCCTGCTGCAGCTGTCCAAGCTGTTAAGTCAGCTAATGCCCCTTTATCAGTTACTTGCACTTCTAAGATTTGCCCTGATTCTAGTGTATCCATTGCTTTTTTAGTTCGTACAATCGGCATTGGACATGCTAATCCTTTTGCATCTAAAACTTTGTTTATTTCCATTTCATTAATCTCCTTTAACTAATAAAATTTGTTGGCAGAAGGAGTTATCTCTACTCCTCCTCTGCTTTTTACCTTTCAGATTTTCCTAACGTACGGCACAGCGATTTGGGCCAATCTCCATTTCTATTTGTTCATCTTGATCAGGAGTGACTTTTCCCATATTTACTTGACGAATTTGCTGATATGCATTTGGTTGTGGCGGTAAATTATCCGTAACTGTATGACGGAACTCTTCTTCACTTTCAATATTTAGACCATGGTTTTGTGCAAACAAATCACCTAGACGTTTTGCTACAGTGCCGTCTTCATTTAATTCTTGGATGATCATAAAGTGTGCTGGTAAAACAATTAGATCCTCTGCCAACTCGCGGTAACGATGATATAAAGTCTCACGTAAATCACCTACCCAATCCTCTGCAAGGCCCGCTAAGTCAGGACGTCCGATAGAATCAATAAACAAAATATCGCCTGTTAATAAATACTTGCTATCAACGATGAAAGATGTAGATCCTATTGTATGGCCAGGTGAGTAAAGAGCACCCACTTCAATTTGAGAGGCACCAACTTTTACTGTCACATCGTCCTCTAGAGGCATGTATTCAAATACTACTTCATCTGCATCTTTTGGCGGTAAGTAGTATGTTGCACCAGTTGCCTCTGCAATGTGCCGTCCTCCTGAAATATGGTCAGCGTGTAGATGTGTATCAAAAACATATTTAATCTCAGCATTTTTTTCTTTTGCAAAGTTTGTAAATATGTCTGTGAAACGAACTGCATCTATTACAGCTGCTTCTCCTTCAGAAATAACCATGTACGAAAGACAGCCTTTTCCTAGACGGACAAATTGATAAAGTTCTCCGCCACCAGTTAAATCCCCCACTTTAATAGGTTCAAGATAAGAACTCCAAGACTTCATGCCACCTTCAAGATAGAATACATCTCTTCCGGCATCTGAAAGCATTTCAGCGATCATTTTCGAAGAACCTTCTTTTGCACAGACCACTAATACATCCTGATTTGATGGTAGTTTTGGCAGGATTTCATCTACTCCATCTAGTAATTCGAAATAAGGAATATTTAAATACTCAAAGTTTTGGCCCTCAATTTTCCAATCTTCATAAGCATCTGTGTTACGCACATCTAAAATAAATAACGGCTGTTTTTCAATTACCTTATGAGCAACCTGTGCTGCTGTCATTTTATTAATTGTCATATCACACTACCCCCATAGGTATTTATTTTTATTTTTTATAGTGGAAGGGATGACCCTTCCACTCGTTTTCTCATATTTATTTCTATTCTACTAGAATGTTAAAGTTGGTGATGCATCTTTCGCGAATTCAAGGAACGTAACAGCTCCACCTACTTCAATACCATCAATGAAGTCTTCTTTTGTTAATCCCATTACATCCATCGTCATTTGGCAACCGATAAACTTCACGCCCAACTCCTGCGCCATTTCTACAAGTTCTGGGATGCTTGGTACATTTGCCTTTTTAAATCCTTCTGCAAAGTGTTCGCGTCCTTCTGGCATTGGCAATTGTTGCATTGCTTGTTTATGAATTAAGTTTAGGCCTTCAAATGTGAAGAAGATAGCTACCTCTTTTTCTGTTGCTGCTGCTGCAGTTGCGATATTAAATACCTTATAAGCGTCAAATAAACCACCATTACTTGCGATAATTGCTACTTTGTTAGACATAATAAAATTCCTCCAATAATATATTATTTGATACTGCTCCACCGCTATTAAGGTGGGGCTCTTACTACCCGTTAATGCGGGATATTTTCCCTTGCCAAGAAGCCATTCCAGGTAGGACATTATAGACTTTTGTAAAACCTTTGTCAGAGAGTTTACGTGCTGCTAAATCACTGCGTGTACCTGTACGACAAATGACATAAATCTCTTGATCTTTATTTAGTTCATCTAAACGGTTTTCTAATTCTCCCATCGGTATAGATTTAGAACCTTCAATGTGGCCAAATGCATATTCTGCTT
The DNA here is from genome assembly GCF_059759115.1 of Rummeliibacillus sp. GQ308. Classification (NCBI taxonomy): domain Bacteria; kingdom Bacillati; phylum Bacillota; class Bacilli; order Caryophanales; family Caryophanaceae; genus Rummeliibacillus; species Rummeliibacillus sp. GQ308. The sequence continues at coordinate 160,015 of NZ_JCAXDQ010000005.1, forward strand.
CTTCGCGCACATCCAAAATTATGCCGCCTTTACTAACACGATCAATTACTTCATCATTCGTAATGGTTTTTTCAAATGTCTTTTCTTCTCCAGTGTCATGAGAACTTTTACGGATGTAATGTAGTAACACTCCATCTTCTTGTATTGTCCCAAGATACTGATGGCCAACACTTTCACTCCATGCTTTTAAATCTGCAATAGAACCTTTGTCTGTAGCCTGAACTTCTAAAATTTGACCATCCTCTACTTCATTCATTGCCTTTTTTGTTTTGACAATTGGCATAGGACAAGCAAGTCCCTTACAATCTAGCTGTTGATCTGCTTTTATTTGCATTTTACAAACCTCCTATTACCGCGTGGGGTATATTTTAAATTAAAAATTTACTCAACATTACCTTCCCAGGAAAGCATACCACCAGCCATATTTGTTACATCAAACCCATAGCCTTGTAAATATTGTGTTGCTTGGCCGCTACGTCCACCAGAACGACAAACCATAATATAGGGTTTTGCTTTATCTAACTCATGCATACGAAATTCGAGCAAACCTAGTGGAATATGCATGATATCAGGAATATGGCCAGCTTGTACTTCATCTACCTCACGAACATCAATTAGGTTTAACTTTTCACCATTTTCTATACGTTGTTGAACTTCTTTTGCAGTAATTTCTTTCAATGTTTACCCTCCTACAATACTTATTAACCTCTCCAAGCACTCATGCCCCCACGAACATTTGTAATGTTTTCATAGCCTAGTTTTTTTAATTGTTTGCAGGCTTGAGCGCTACGCATTCCGCTTTGACAAATCACAACAATCTCTTTGTCTTTCGGAAGTTTCGAAAAGTCCGATCCTAATGGAATATTTTTAAACTGACGAATATGCCGAGTTTTATATTCACCAGGTGTTCTTACATCCACAAATACTTTATCTTTATCATCTATTATCCTGTTTAATGTAACTGTAGTTATTGTTTTAATTCCTTTAACAGGTCTTAACCGCCAAAGGAAAAACAGAATCACAATAGCAATAATAATCCACATGCTCATAGAAACTCACCTCACATACCATGTAGGGTATAATTTGATTAAAAATAAAAATCGTATTTTAACGACTTTTAACTAACAAATCCACTGCTTCCTGCACCGAATCATTGGCAGCATCTTGACTTGCTGCTTCCAAGAGGCATTCTTGTAAGTTTTGGCTCACAATAACTCCTATTGTACGGTCAACACCAGATCGCACAGCTGATAATTGAGTGACGACAGCCTTACAGTCTTTACCTTCGTCCATCATTTTTAATATTCCCCTGAGTTGGCCCTCGATTCGTTTCATTCGATTTTTGACTTTATCGTCATAGGAATTCATTCATACCCCCTCCTCATCTCTTTGTTCTCTTGTTCATAAAGCAATAATATACCCCTCGTGGTATATTGTCAACAAAAGAAAAGCAACATTCTTTAAATTAGTTTAAATAAGTGCGTATTAAACAGGCAGATTTTGCGATCTGACTGTAGTAAAAAATCCGTTTGCTAATGTTAAGCAAACGGATTAAATAAACTCTTATATTATAAAGTTAAACCGCCATCGACAAGAACAACTGAACCTGTCATATAGCTTGCTTTATCTGAAGCTAAGTAAGCAACCATTTCAGCAAGCTCTGCTGGGTCAGCATAACGTCCCATTCTCATGTTGGAAACCTCTTCAGGAACATAGCCACCTTCTGCAAATTGAGCTTCAACATTAGTTGTTAAGGTTGTTTTGACCCCGCCTGGACAAAGTGCATTGATGCGAATTCCTTTTTTCGCATATTCAAGTGCTGCACCTTTTGTTAAACCTATAACCGCATGTTTACTTGCAGAATATACAGCTACACTATGTTCAGGACGTACTCCTGCAGTAGAAGCTGTATTAATGACAGAACCACTTCCTTGCTCTTCCATCACTTTCAACACATATTTCATTCCAAGGAAGACACCTTTTACATTGATAGACATAATACGATCGAATTCAGATTCTTCTACTGCAGTAAAAGGTGCGAATCGTTGAATAACACCTGCATTATTGAAAAATATATCGATGCGTCCGTATGTGTCGATTGCACTTTTTACGTAATTTTGTACATCTTCAGTTTTTGAAACATCAGCCTTTACGAAGATACCTTCTCCGCCTTGTTCTTTTACAAGATTTAATGTTTCTTCCCCTGTTGCTTGATTAAAGTCGACCAACACCACCGTTGCACCGTTACCTGCTAGTTTTAGACTGCTTGCTCTCCCAATTCCGCTTCCTGCTCCAGTTATGACAGCTACTTTACCTGCTAATTCCATGTTCATTTCCTCCCTTTTATTAGCTTACATCCATGATTTTATTACTTGTTTATAAATTAATATTGTATTATCTTACGATTAATAGTTCTTATCTACGCTCCATAAAAAATTTTAAGGGAGTATATTCTATATGGAAATAGCTATACAGGATTTACATTATATATGTGAGATGATTTATAAAGTTCATGATATACCTGTTTTTTACCTCAATCAGTTTGGTGAAATAGAACATGAATTTTCAGGGAGAAACCTAAGAGATAACCCATATTATAATCAAATCAAAAAGCAAATCAGCGTCTACACTTATGAAGAAAGCCCACATGACTTTCCTATCTTTTTTTCAAATTCTAAATTGAATTTTTTCTTTATTAACCTGAAGAATAAAAATTCATTTTGGGGCACCATTATTTTAGGTCCGACCCTTGTATCCGAAGTAACGGATGAGGATGTGAGTAAAATTTTTGATTCTTTTAAAGGAAAGCTTCATAAAAGAAAACTCATTGAATATTATCAATCCATTCCCATTATCGACAGTGAGCACTTTCTAACGATTAGTCTCTTGGTTTATTATTTGGTGTACCAAAAAAAGCTAGATCAATCGATGGTAATTCAAAATAATAAGGCATTAGCCTTAGATATCATTGAAACTGAAAATCCAGAACTTGAACTGTCAAAAGGAAGGAGAAATTTCATCTTTCATTCCAATCTTTCCTATGAGCAAATATTGCTTGATTATGTCAAAAACGGACGAATTGATAAATTACAGGATATTTTTGATTACTCTATTATCGGTGAGGCAGAATTAGGATTATTATCGAAACGAAATCGCCTTAGAAGTGAAAAAAACTTAATGATAACGGGAATAGCTCTTGTTTGTAGAGCGGCTATCGAAGGGGGATTAAACGATGAAACTGCCTTCACTTTAAGTGATTTCTATATCCAACGTATTGAGGAATTAGGAACCTTAAAAACCATTTTAAAATTAACGGAAGAAGCTATAAAGGATTTTACCAATCGGGTGAACCAAATAAAAACTGAAAAATATTCTCCTACAATAACTACTTGTCATCACTATATTTATGATCATCTTTACGAGGAAATCACTCTCGATCAGCTTGCAGAAGTATGTCATTTAAGTCCAAATTACTTATCATCACTATTCAAAAAAGAAGTTGGAATACCAATAAGTGAATACATGCAACGACAACGCGTTGAAGAAGCAAAGAAACTATTACTTTTAACAAATTACTCTATTTCAGATATTGGTACCTGGCTAAACTTCCATGATCAAAGTTATTTTATAAAAACCTTTAAAAAATACACGAGCTTAACTCCCCGGCAGTTTAGAAATGCTCATTTTTCTGATCATCAGTCTAGTGAAACCTAAAAACACGCAGGCCCCTCACTGAGAGGACCTGCGTTTTAAATTAATCTATTTCGTCGATTGAATTTCCACTTTGTCTAAAATCGCATGCCCTTTTCGTACTTTAATAGTTGCTATGGCAGAAGTGTTCTTATTTACCGGCCGATTAATGGCATTTTCTAAGTCCTTCCCTGTATTTTCGGGGACAAAGAATTTATCTAATTGATAATTAATTTCTACAATTTGATTATCAGGTTCATTGCTTGAGTTCAAAGGAAAATAATTGATTTCCCCTTTTAAATAAATACCTTCTTCAGGTTGATCCTTTACTACCTTCTTCACAATATCCATACCATTTTCATTTTTCTCTAAGACTGAATAGACAACTACTGGCTTATCATAAAAAGAAGAGTTATTCACTTTAAAATAATCTTTTAATTCCTTGTCTAATATCGAAATATTTACCTCTTCTGCTTTGTAGTTTAATCTAACATAATCCCCTCTGAACAAATCAGTGGGATCCACAGGTCTTGTTTCTAGCTTTATCGTGTTTCCTGTAGTTATCGTTAGAAATGGGGGAATAGACATTCCTATCAATATAAGAATAGGTAGTGAAAAGGCAATCAACTTCTTCCAGTTATTCTTCAGCAAATGACTTTCCCCCTTTCTTTCTTTGCTTATCTATATAAATACCGAAGCCGATGAATATAGCTCCTCCTATAACAAATACCAATGATTTTGGTAAGAAGTCATAAGAAATATCTATATAAAAACGTAGAATTAGTGCGCACAGAATCATAATATTCAGCAGGCTACCTCTCTTAATAAAGAAGAGCACTAGTACTAAATACGCCAAACTAAACACAATATAAAATGATTCTCCAAACAATGAATTTCTCCAGAAGTAGCCAAATGTTAGGATAATCCCACTGACACCGTGAATGAAGTGACCTTGTATTTCAAATATAGCCTTCAGCTTTTCCTTCACAGGAATAAATAGCATAACTATACCAATTAAAAATATAAATAAAATAGAAAGAACGGCTATTGGACTATCATAATCTATAAAAGTAAAAGCTAGTAAAACAGCAAATTGAACCGTTAATATATTCATACAGAACACATATGGAACTGAATAGTGGATATGCTTACTGATAAGATACATAATTGGCAGGACGATCAGCATAATATATGGAAGCGAAGTCTCTCCATCGAACATGTAACTCATTTGATAGATAAATAGCAAAGCTGTTATGAATATGAGTAGCAACTTATCTTTCAAGACATATGCAATAGGTAGGCCTCCTAAAGCCCATACCAAAAATGCATTTCGGAAAGAACCTCCTAAGTTAAACATTTGCCCTGTCAGGAAGATACCCGCACCATAAAACAAAAAGCCTATATAAAACAATGTTCTGGCCAATTTTGGATTATGGTTTTCTACTTTAAGGCCGATACCATTGACTCCTATCACTGAAATAATTATGAGCAGAAACTTTACTGTTTTACTCATATACATCCAATTACTTGCTATAAAGCTTAACATCCCAATCCCAATCAAAAATGCACCCACCGTAAGAAGTATACGGATAAAATTTACACCACCCGTTACCTCGTAGTGCTCCAAAAGTTCTTCTTTTTGTGCAGCCTGAATGGATCCTTCTTTCTCAAAAAAGTCCAATTCCCGCTTCAACCATTGATATTCCGACTTCTTAATAGACCTTTTCATATTGCTGACCCCCTTTCGATCTTTCACCAATTTCTCTTTATTTCCCACTATGTTATAGTACGTAAATTCAAAAATAATTATGATACATACCTATAATACCGTATATCCGTTACTCTTTTGTAAAAGTATTACAAACCTGGACGCTTTATTTTTGAAAACAGTTCCCCATGTTATAATTAAAAAATTTTAAACATCTTAGAAGGATATTAAAGCAAAATGGGCGTATATAGATTAAAAGAATCTTTATCCTTCACACAAAATTTATATTGGAGAGGTTGTTGAAAATGGGAGTACAATTAAACCCTTACCTAATGTCTACAGATGCTAAAGGACAAGCGAACTTTTATGTAGAGGCCCTAGGTGGGGAAATCATTACACTTAAAACATATGGCGAAACCCCAGGAACCCCAGAAGCAATAAAGGATAAGGTGATGCATCTAGCTGTGAAGGTGGCTGGAGGCAATACGCTTATGATGTCCGATACTTTAGAACAGGCACCTCTTAATACCAGCATCAGTCTTGCATTAACATATGATAGTGAGGATGAAGCTAAAGAGGTATATGCAAAGCTTGGCGAAGGCGGCGAATTTAAGCATCCATTTGAAAAACAAGTTTGGGGCGAATACTATGGAGACCTTGTAGATAAATACGGGGTTACCTGGATGGTAACTGCACCATAAAGCAGTCTAAATATCCATTAAAAAAGAAAGAACTGATACGCTCTACTTCAGTTCTTTCTTTTTCTTTATGTAAATAATAATATATTCAATTAAACTATATTTTTGCTTCTGCGCTCTAATAATATAACATCTCTCCAAACACCGTGATGCTGTGCTATCTTTTCCCTGTATCCAATCTCACGAAAACCTAGCTTCTTGTGCAAATTTAAACTTGCCTTATTTTCTTTGAAAATAGAAGATTGCAATGTCCAATATCCTTGTTTTTCACTTTCCTCTATTAGTTTTGAAAATAATACTGTACCAATCCCTTTGTTTTTTACTTGTGTTGTTATGTATATACTAATTTCGCCTACTCCTTTATATACACTCCGACTAGAGACAGGGCTTATTGCTATCCAACCAACTATTATTCCGTCTTTTACAGCAACCATTTTACATGTGGAATCATGTGATGCAGTCCATTCTTCAAAAGACGGTGCTTCAGTTTGAAATGTAGCATGTCCTGTTGCAATACCTTCTAAATAAATTTCCTTAACTCTAGACCAATCTGTATCTAACATTTTTCTAACTTCAAAATTATTCGCCATCCAAAAGATACCCCCTGTGATACTTGTTATATGATTAAGAAAAGAAACCATCTACTATAATGGTCTCTTTTCATATATATCCTGTTTCCTTTATTAACAACAAGAAGAATCGGCATTATTTAAATTTGTACTACAAACCCCAGTTTCAGGCAAATCAAGCTCCACTCGTTTGGAGGCTTCTATATCCCCTGCGAGATAGGCAGTAATAGAACGAACTTGTTCATAACCAGTCGCCATTAAGAATGTGGGAGCACGACCATAGCTTTTCATGCCAACAATATATAGTCCATGTTCTGGTTGACGAAGAATTTCTTCCCCATGAGGACGGACTGTCCCACAGCTATGAAGATTTGGATCGATTAACGGTGCGAGTGCTTTCACACTTTCTGTTGCCGGGTCAATAGATAATCGAAGCTCTTGCTCAATTGAAAAATCTGGGCGGTTGCCTGTATTAACAATTAACTCATCAATTTCCTTAATAGATACCACTTCACCATTGTAGCGACCTATAAGCTCCAATTGTTCGTTTATTGACTTAACTTGCATTGTATAGAACGGTGTATACACTTCCACTTTTTCTGCATCAACTAAGGAATGAATTTTCGTACCTAAAGCCCCTCTTGCCTCTAATGCATCTTTTTCTTCTCCACCGAACGCATCCGAGATATGCTTTTTGCGTAATATCCAAATTAGTTTTGTTTGTGGATATTTTATTTGAAGATCTGCTAATTCAAGCAATGTATTTATGGCGGAATGCCCGCCACCAATTACTGCAATCGTTTTATTTGCATAGCGGGTTGTATTCTGCACAATATCGGGAATGCCGTATTCAATATAATCCTGACAAGCCCTTTCAGAAGAAAGCCAAACGCCATTAGAAGTAACTGGATTTGGATTACCCCATGTCCCGGTTGCATCAATAATGGCACGCGCTTCTACAATTTTCAGTTCTTGATGATTATCAACATAAATTTCAAAGGGTTGTTTTTCACGATTTTTCGTTTTCATTTTGTCATTTTCCTTCCGAGAAATAGAAACAACCTTTGAATTATAATAAATCGATTCTTTTATCACAGGCAATTCACTTAATGGTTCCAAATACTGTTCTATTAGTTCTCTACCAGTTGGTAAAATATCATCTTGAGGTGATTCCCAGTCCGTTTCTTCTAGCAATTTGCGTGCAATCTTATCAATATTGTATTGCCATGGACTAAACAAATGAACATGTTGCCACTTGCGAATATTATGAGCTACACCTTGGCCTGACTCTAAAACAATAAAAGGCACTTTATTCATTGCTAAATTTGCAGCTGCAGCAAGACCCACTGGACCTGCCCCAATAATAGCTACTGGTAAGTCAAGATTATACGACAGTTGGCTTGGTATTTCTGAGCAGCAAGAAGTTTCTTTTATTGTTTCTGCACCACAGCATGATGATGTATTTGTCGTAAATAGTTTAATTTCTTTCATTTTCATTCTCCTTCTTTTCTATGTGTTGTATTGCTTGTATAAAATGCGAAGCCGTACTTTCCCCATACGAATGTGGGTTACCCTTAAAAAATTGATCACGCATATATTGTTCCGCTTCTTTTAAAGGAATTTGTCTCGACTTCATCACTAATTCTAGGTATTGAATAAAGTACTCTACTGATAATGTACTTGCATGATTAACTACCATTCTAATCTCCTAACAGTCACAACTTGACATACAAGTCTATTTTATATAAGTAAACCCTTATATATAAATTGAAAATAATGCCTAGAATCTCTAGGCATTTGTTTGAGCAAATTCTCTAATGCGTTGACCAATAGCATCGCGAACTGTTTGGAATACTTGCCATACCTCATCATCTGAACCAGTTGCTTTGGCTGGATCATTGAACCCCCAATGTTCACGTTTCACTTGAGAGGGAGTCAGAGGACATCTAATTTCAGCATCTCCGCACAAAGTCACAACTAAATCGGCTTGATTTAGATATTCACGATCAATCATTTCAGATTGTTGATTAGAAATATCAATCCCTACCTCTTTCATTACTTTCACAGCCTTGGGATTCAATCCATGTGCTTCAATACCGCCACTACGTACTTCCCATTCAGAATCCAAATACTTTTTTCCAAACCCTTCAGCTATTTGACTACGGCAAGAATTACCCGTGCATAAAAAGTACAATTTTTTCATTCTATATCCTCTTTTTCAGCATTTAAAATATCTGTCTTTCCACTTCAACGAAACACCTACTAACGCTATAAGAACAGGCACTTCTACTAACGGTCCAATAACTGCGGCGAATGCTTCGCCACTATTTATACCAAATACAGCGACAGCCACTGCAATAGCTAACTCAAAGTTGTTGCTTGCAGCTGTAAAGGAGAGAGCTGATGTCACTGGATAACTTGCTCCAGCCTTCCTAGAAGCAAAGAATGACACTACAAACATAATTAAGAAGTAAATCAATAATGGTACTGCAATACGTAACACATCAAGTGGTAAGGCAACAATTTTGTCCCCTTTTAATGAAAACATCATGACGATAGTAAACAACAAAGCGATTAATGTAAGAGGTGAAATTTTAGGGATGAATTTCTCTTGGTACCACTCTTTCCCCTTCAATCTAATACCGATAAGTCGCGTTAAAATGCCTGCAGCAAATGGAATACCTAGATAAGTTAGGACACTTTTAGTGATGTCCCACATGGAGATTGTTAGCGATAAATTCTCCATACCAAACCAACCAGGCATGACATTTAAGAAGAAATAAGCAAAAGTTGAGTAGAACAGTATTTGGAATATGGAATTAAATGCTACTAAACCAGCTACGTATTCACTATCCCCTCTCGCTAAATCGTTCCATACTATAACCATAGCAATACAACGTGCAATACCAATCATAATCAGTCCTGCCATATACTCTGGATAATCATGTAAAAATATGATTGCTAAGAAGAACATTAAAAATGGACCTAAAAGCCAATTTTGCAACAAAGACAGGACTAATACTTTCCAATCCTTAAATACTCTCCACATTTCCTCATATTTTACTTTTGCCAGTGGAGGATACAGCATCACTATAAGGCCTAAGGCAATCGGAATAGATGTTGTACCGACAGATAATTTATCTAATGTATCCTTAAACGAAGGAGCAATCATGCTCAGCACAATCCCTAAACCCATCGCTACGAAAATCCATACTGTTAAATAACGATCGAGAAATGATAATTGTTTTGTTAATGGCTTTCTCACATTTATGCCTCCCCTTCGTTAATCGAGCAAAGGCAATTTTTCAATGAGATAGGCGCTAATTCATCAATGATGGCTTGGATATAAGGCGTTTGACTATCATTTAATCTATAGTGCTTCCATGTCCCTTTTTTTCTTTCTAGAATAATATTAGCTTCTTTTAATTTACGTAGCTGCTGGCTTACAGCTGGTTGTGAAACTTGCAATATATCAACCAAATCACATACACAAACCTCACCATTCTTCAAACTGGCTAACAACTTTAATCGATTAGAATCACTCACCGCTTTGAGCTGCTTCTCCATCAATTGTAAATCCATCATCCTCACCTCATTTATATATAAGCATTACCTTATATAATCGTACGCTTATTTATTAAAATATGCAAGAGTATAAAATACGTGACACTCAGCTTACTATTTAATTACTTATAATTAAAAGATGACGCAATTTTTTGATTTGTTAATATATAGTTTTTTTATATAATTAAGTATACTGACTTTTATCTTTCGAAAGGAGGCTTCCGATGGGTTATAAGATTGTATTTTTTGATGTGGATGGAACTTTGACAGACCATAGAGACGGCAGTATCTCAGAGAGCACTAAAGAGGCCATCTTAGCTTTAAAAAGAAAGGATTTAAAGGTTGTCGTTGCAACAGGTAGACCCTTATCCATGTGTCACGAGTTAAGGGCATTAGGCATTGATACCTTTATAACTGCTAATGGTGGATATGTGAAACATAAAGAACATGTTGTTCATAAAGTACCTATGGATCAAGACATTTTGCGCTCTTTTATTGAATTTGCCGCTGCTGAAAATCATGCCCTATCATTCTATACAGAAGATTTCAGTATGAATGGCGTAAAGAATGAAAACATATTAAAGGCCTTAAAGGAAACTTTATCATTGAGTGATTATCCTGCTTCAAACCCACATATACATAATCTTGAAGTGTACTTAATGTGCATTTTCGCAGACGATGACATGATGAAAAGCTATAAATTAAAATTCCCAAATCTACTATTTAAAAGATGGCATCCTTTTATATTGAATGTTTTACAGGAAGACGTTTCCAAATCATTAGCGATTAATAAAGTTTTAAATTATTTTGGTTTTGATAAGTCAGAAGCCATTGCATTCGGTGACGGAGAGAATGATATTGATATGTTGGAATCCGTAGCACTAGGTATTGCAATGGAGAATGGCAATGAGGAATTGAAAAAGGTTGCAGATTTTGTGACTAAAAAGTCTAGCAAAGATGGTATATCTTTTGCTTTAAAAAAATTCGGGATTATATAGCTCCCGATAGTTTAATTAAAAGGAGATATAAATGGAACTACAAACTGAAAGACTTATAATCACACCGTGCACTAAAGAGTCATTACAGCGGTTCTCAATAACCGAAGAATATGTAATCGGTCTACATGTAGATATGTATTTGTTAGCATTAAAAGATGACCCTTCTCTTTCAGGATGGGGTGTATGGCTTGTGATCAATAAAGAAGATCATACGATTATTGGTGATATGGGATTTAAAGGAAAACCTGATTCACAAAAAACAGTGGAAGTAGGTTATGCAATTATCCCCTCTGCACAAAAGAAAGGGTATGCAACAGAAGCCGTGAAAGAAATAATTAACTGGGCTTTCTCCACTGGAAAAGTAGAAAAAGTAGTCGCTGAATGCTTGCATGATAACCACTCTTCCATAAGGGTTTTAGAAAAACTGCAAATGAAAAGAACGGAACCTAAAAACAATATGCTGAATTGGGAATTGGAGAAATAAGGATTATTGCCGTTATTCAACTTCTACAAGAATAATTGAAAAAACATGAAAGCACTCTATTTTTCAATAAAAAACCCGTTTTGAATAAATTAATTCAGAACGGGAGTGACCCTTCAGGATATGCTACTGCACATCCTAAAGTAGAATTTTTTCACTTTATACTTTCTTCTCAAGCATGGTCAACGTTAGACCTCCATCAACCATCATTTCTTTTAATTCTACAAATCCATTCTTTTTATAAAAGTTTATTGCAGGTGCATTTTTAGAGCCTGTTGAAACTATAATCTTTTGAAATTCTTTTCGAATGCTTTGAACGAAATCTAATAGTTCCCTAGCAATGCCCTTTCTAAAATGTTTAGGACGGACAAATAATCGGTGTATATCCATTACACCCTCTTCTATCTTTATAGAAATGATTCCACTTAACTCTTCTTTTATATAAAAACCATAAAAAACTTCTCCACTTTGTTGCAAGCTCTCAACTGTATCCTTAAGTGGTGGCAATTCAAAAAAATCTATTAACTCTGCTTCTACTTTATACGATAACAATTGAACGTTTAATACTTCATTAGCAAATTTCGAATTCGTCATATCAATTTCTTTAATCAAATCCCTTTCCCCCAATTAGATTTTTTTATCTATGCCTTATTGGCATTTTTCGTATCTCTTTATATATGACTTAAAGTTGGGAACTCATTTATTACAATGCTATATAAAGTTAAAGAATTAGCCCTGTCTTAAAATCTTACGAAACATTCTAGGCTTGTTTTTATTAAAAGCGTCTATTAGTTCTTTTCCAAATATAGTTATACTATTTTCCCAAGGATGTCCTAAAATGCCCCACATAAAATCCTTCTGAATAAAGAAATAGTAATCACCATTCGGAAAGATTGGTATAACCCATTCTCCGAATTCATCCCTTTCGAATTCTAAGCGTGGATTTATCCAATAACATTCGTGTTGCCAATCGAGTGCTAGTATATATTCTCCAAGCATTGTGCACTCTTTAAATACATCTAACACTTTTTCTTCAAGGTCATCATAAGCACTTAAATCTGATGAATCTCCGAAATAGCCAGAAACATTATAAGTTATATAAGGGTGTGGAACATTAAAAGATGGAAATATAGACGTACTTGGTTCGAATTCAAAATCATTATATATCCGGTCCCAAATTTGACCCATTTCTTTTTCTAAAAGCGGAACCCAATTCTTCATTAAACTCCCCCTTTACTATCTAAACAGTTGAACATTTATAATCTGTATTCTCAACTTTATTATTACATTATTTCAGTTAAGTTGGTTATTCCCTTTCGTCCCTCTATGTAAAAAGCACGATCCAATTTTGAATCGTGTTCATAATTAGATTATTTATTTCAGGTGAATATGTCAGTAGTAGCTTTAAGATAAAGTTTGAATAAAGTCCCTAATAAACCCTTTACACTAAGATTAATAAGAAGCATCCATTAATCAATATGGATGCTTCTTTAACATTTTTTAGTTAATTTAAAGTAGTTTGATTATTTTCTACAGTATTACCTCATAAATGCGCAAAATTATGGGAATACCACCTTTATCTGAAGCCTTTATTATGATTGTTTTGTATATTTAATAAATCCTTGTTGTACAAAAGCAAAGCTCCCCAATAGTCAAACATCATTCATATATACTCGCAGCAAATAGTATTAGAGATATAATCTTCCAAGAGGGTTGCTTAGGAAGTATTTGAGTATCATATACATTATATTCATCCATTTCATTAACACAAGCTTCCATCGCTTCTAAGTAATCTTCAAGTGTTATATTCTTCCACTCATCCTTATTAATTTTTAAATCCATTCTTAATTGATTTATAAATTCAATTAAATCTTCTGGACTATTTACGTTATCTGCCATTTCAAATATTTCCATCTTTATGCCACCTTTATTAATAATTTTCATCAAAAGACTAGGTATTTCCTTCTTCTATTAAACTTTTACTAAATATTCAAATAATAATATCAATCTCCTCCACTATCCCCAAGGTTTAATATTTTTTATACCCTTATAATAACATTAACATAGGAAACTGGTTTTGTTGTGTAAATAACTCTATCAACAGTCACCTTGTATGACCGCCTCTATGAATTGATTCGAAGAATTCACTGGGATAAAAGTTCCTCTACTTTCAGAGAATAAAATAACCTCTACTGGATATTTTACCCACAGAGGTTGTTTTCATTAGATCTTATTATTTGTATCCGTCCTTTATTAAAAGCCAACCTAATGTTACATGATAAAATAATTCTCGACTGGAACACCAGTAAAACAAATAAATTTTCGCCAATACGCCCTACCTATATATTAAAAAGTTGTCGCCTGTTCTACCATTATATAGAAAATAATTTATACATATAAAAAATTACTTTATACCATACTTACAGGCTTGATTATTTTTATCGGTACTTATTCAACAAACGCGCACGATTGTTGAAGATCATTATTGAAGTAAAGCCCCGTTTAGTTTAAATGGAGAACATTCCCGCCATGTGGCTCGCGGCGATGTAAAAACCCGACTACCGGACAATCCATACAATGCAAAGAATTGGGATTATGTAGAAGAGGACAACTTGTTCATTTGTCCGAACGGCCGCCGTGTTCACTTCAAGAAGTACATGAAGAAAAAGAAACCCTCGGCTTTGTACAGGACTTCAAAATCTACGAATGTGAAGAGTGTGGTGATTGTCCACTGAAGGCTTTGTGCACAAAGGAGAAGGGGAACCGACACGGGGACCTGAAAAGGTGCAATGGCTCATAACTTGCTAAAAGTGGTAGGCCTCTTGTGCAGAAACCACCTTATAAAACGTAAAATCAAAAAAAAAGGTGGAGAAAACGATTTATTTTTCTCCACCTTCTTCATTTTAGGGACTTTTTAGACAGCCCCTTCATTATTTATGAATTCACCATAGAACTTGCAAGTTCTTCAATTACTTTTGCTGTTTTTACTACATCTTCCGCAACTAATAAGTGCGTGCAGTTTTCAAACGGAATCACTTCAGAATTCGGAATCTGTTCCTTCATGTATTCCGCTGTTTCTTTTGAGTAAAGTGTACTCTTATCTCCATACACAATTTGTGTTGGTACAGTGATTTGTGGTAACACGTCACGATAATCGCCAACTGCCATCGCATGCCACATTGCCGCTAATACATGAGGGGTATTGCCGTTGACTACTAAATTGAGCTGCTCTTCCATCATTTCACCAGTCATGTATGGGACGGTCACTTTAAAGAAAGGCTTTGCGAATTCCATCAAGCTATCATTGATCACTGTCAAATCATTCAATAAGTCTTCCCTCATATATTTCCCGTGATAAAGACCTAAATTCCAATCCTCTTCATTGACTAATTTTGGTGTCATGTCGAACAACGATACGGCCTTCAATCTGGATACACCGAAGTTTTTTACATACTCGAATGTCGTAGAAACCCCCATCGAGTGTCCAACTAATGTGACATTCATCAAGTTAAGATGCTCCATTAGTTCTTCCAAATCGGAAGCAAATCTCTTCAATGTCAAACCATGCTCCGGGCGATCAGAAGCGCCATGTCCTCTCAAATCAAAAGACACTACATTGAACTTTTTGCTCAATTCTTCAAATGGTTGATCGAATGCTGTATGATCTGATGACCAGCCATGGACGAACACAATCGGTTGTCCTTCTCCTTTTTGCTGATAATACAATTTGACGCCGTCACTTGTTTCGAAAAATGCCATGATCCTTTCCTCCTTCTAGTAGGTCTCAACATAAAGTTGTTGTTAATTTGTTTATAAAAACACTCTATTGCATAACTTTTTCTACCATAAATAAAGTTTACTCCTGCATTATCTTAATAAGGTTGCCGCAGGTATCGTCGAAGACAGCTATTGTGACTTCGCCCATTTGTACAGTTGTAGATGCTATTTCTCATTTATAAAAATTAATATGCATTCGTTATATGACTTCCCCATTCACGGATAGGTTGCAACCAGCTAACGCTTCTTTCCACAATTAAATCATCCACTCTTACTTCATAATTCTTGCGGTATGGTTTAGTAAATTCTTCATCAAGCCAGCTATCTCTCGTGCCTTTCCATGTTTCATAAATGAGCAGTTCATCCGGTTGATCCAGATTATCCGAAACAATAGCGCTAATAAATGCCTTTTCGGATGACATCTCCTCAATTAGAGAAAAAAGCTCCTTGCGGAATTCTTCTTTCTTCCCTGGTTTAGCCTTAAAACGAATATTGAGTTGAACTAGTTGATTGGTCATATTAACTCCTCCTATAAATTTTATATTTTGCGGCGATTCTGTTACACCATTCCCCAAGTACTTGAAGAACAACTTACAAGATATAGTATCCTTTAGTAAGCACATTAACGGAAGTACCTACTTTTTTGTGATATAGTAACTAAAAAGTAATAAATGTGGAATGGAGAGGTTTAGACTTGAAAAAATTTAGTTGTGGTTTTGAAGTGACAAAGGAAGTTATTGGCGGAAAGTGGAAAGGTCTTGTATTACACTTTTTAATGAATGGACCAAAGAGAACGAGTGAATTAAAGCGCATTGTCCCAAATATATCTCAGAAAATGCTGATTCAAACACTTAGAGAGCTTGAAGACAGTGGACTTGTGAGCAGAAAGATGTATAATCAAGTACCACCGAAGGTTGAATATTCATCCACTGAACTTGGAGAATCTCTTAAACCTATCTTGCAGGAGCTTTGTCAATGGGGAAGCCATTATGCGGAGCAAGAGTATGCAGAAGGTGAATATGAAATCGCACAACCAGAAGAGGCTTCTTAATGAGGAAACCAACTTATAACATCTTATAATACCTTATATGTAAGGTATTTTATTGTTGTACTAAGATTTAGCTATTTTAATTCTAAGTAGATGGCCTCGACAGATTCTTTAAGAACATCAAAGCTTCCTTAATATAGTTAAAAAAGGGGGTGGCGTCCTTGGAATTTTTCTGACGCTAACCCATTTAATATAGGGATTCTGTCCTGTTGTAACATAAGTAGAGCTTCTTTACTTTTTACTACAGGATTACTGGCACGACTATTAGAACAGAAAACAGTTACCAATTAGGTAACTGTTTTCTGTTCTCTATATAAAATACTGAATTAATCTCACTCTGTTTCCAAATAGGTTCTCATTATCTATAGAACAACCCTTTCGGGAAGGAAAGCCGATAAAAAACAGGAGTTAAAGAAGAGTAAAATGAAATAAAGTTCTTCCCTAACAATCAAATAAAACAGTGAGGAAAAGTAAGATGGATCAAGCCTTTTTTAGGCTTTTCCTCCCGCTCTTTTCTCTTGCTTATTCAGCATAAATGTTGTCATACGGGCTTTTTCCCACTTTGATCAATTATTCGCTCAAACAAAAAATCGGGATATCGTACCGATGGTACGACTCCCGATCCTGGTGAAGTAAGCATACTTAATGTTGTATCTGCTCCCGCTTTCCCTCCGTTCAGTACCAACTTATTTACAGCAGGTACGAACTTGAATTACGAGGGAAAAACTTATTTACAGAGAGACAGTATAACTCACTCACTAGGAATACAACTATTCCACTGTAACCGACTTAGCCAAATTTCTTGGTTTATCCACATCACAGCCACGTGCAAGAGATGCATAATAGCTGATCAATTGTAATGGAACAACTGATACAAGCGGTGTTAGAAGCGGGTGTACAGGTGGAAGGACGATTGTGTCGCCTGGTTCTTCCATGCCTTCCATCGAAATAATGCAAGCGTTGGCACCACGAGTGGTTACCTCTTTCACATTACCTCTTAGGTTAAGGCTTACTCCTTTTTGTGTAATAAGCGCAAATACAGGTGTACCATCTTCAATTAATGCGATTGTACCGTGTTTTAGCTCTCCTCCAGCAAACCCTTCCGCTTGGATATAAGAGATTTCTTTTAGTTTGAGCGCGCCCTCTAAGCTGACATAAAAGTCCATTGAGCGGCCGATAAAGAAAGCATTACGTGTTGTTTCTAAGAAATCTGCTGCTACATGTTCCATGTCTTCTTTATGGTCAACGATTGTTTGAATGTTGTTTGCTGCAATGCCAAGCTCTGCTTTTAAATCAAAGTCCAGTGCTTTGCCTTTCGCTTGTGCTTCTACATAGGCAACGATTGCAAGTACGGCTACTTGTGCAACATATGCTTTAGTAGAGGCTACGGCAATTTCAGGGCCTGCATGCAGTAACAATGTGTAATCCGCTTCACGTGATAAAGTAGAGCCAGGTACATTCGTAATAGTTAAAATTGGATGGCCTAATTCCTTAATTTTCACAAGCACTTGACGGCTATCTGCTGTTTCGCCTGATTGTGAGATGAAAATAAAGAATGGCTTTTCTGATAGTAACGGCATATTATAGCCGAATTCACTTGAGATATGCACTTCGACAGGGATGCCTGCCATTTTCTCAAAGTATTGTTTGCCAACAAGGCCTGCATGATAGCTAGTACCTGCTGCAATGATATAAAGTCGATCTGCAACATGTAAAGCATTGGCGATGTCAGAAGGAATCACTAGGTTGCCTTCTTCATCTTCATAGTTTTGAACAATTTTGCGAACTACGCCAGGTTGTTCATCGATTTCTTTTAGCATGTAGTGTGGATATGTGCCTTTTTCGATATCGCTCATATCTAGCTCTGCAGTGTAAGGTGCACGTTCTACTACTGTGCCATCAAGTTTTTGGATTACAATAGAGTCTTTGCGAACAATGACAACTTCTTCATCATGCAATTCGATAAATTGATCTGTTACTTGTAGCATTGCCATCGCATCAGATGCTACTACATTAAACCCTTCGCCTACACCTACTAAAAGCGGGCTTTTGTTTTTAGCTACATAAATCGTGTCACATTCTTCTGCATCCAATAAAGCAAGGGCATAAGAACCGTGTACAAGTGTTAACGTATGGCGGAATGCTTCTTCTGTTGCCATGCCGTCCTCTACAAATTTCTCAACCAATTGGACAAGCACTTCTGTATCTGTATCAGATTTTAGCTGAACTCCGTTTAGATATTCATCTTGCAAGTGATGATAGTTTTCTAATACACCATTATGCACTAATGTAAAACGGCCTGACGCACTTTGGTGAGGATGAGCGTTCAGCTGATTTGGCACACCATGTGTTGCCCAGCGTGTATGACCAATGCCCACAGTAGCGGCTGCTCTTTCATCGACAATACTGCGTAAATCAGCGATACGGCCTTTTTCTTTAAATACTGCAACTCCATCTTCTGTGCATAGGCCAATCCCTGCAGAATCATAACCTCTATATTCTAGTTTTTCTAATCCTTTTAATAGAATTTCTTTCGCATCAAGTAAACCATTATATCCAACAATACCACACATAACTACATTTCCTCCGAACTTTGCCAAATTAGCCGCGTGTAAATAAGCTTCCCCTATTACAGGCGAAGTCATTCATATGCAGCTGCTAATTTGCCTTCTTGCTTTCCTGTCTACTCAATCACTTGAGTCCTTTAAAAGCAAGATAACGATCGGGCATTGCGATCGGGAGGCATCCGCCGAAAACTTCGATACTCCTCCACCTCGTCTACTGAAGATTCACGATTTCTTCAGTACTGGCGCTATAACTGTTTTTCCGATTTTTGCTTGCACACAATCCTCCTTAGCATGCGCTGATCTTAACTTAAAAAGAATCAGCATGTTCATCATACTTGAAAAGCCTTTTTTTAGTCAATTATAAAATGCAAGTTTGATGATATAACTATCATATGTCACTATTACCCTTTAGTTGCTTACTATAAACGTAATGGAAAAAGCTAATCGAAAGAAGGCTCTTTCGATTAGCTTCTATTGTATCAGTCTAGGCTATTTTAATAAATTGACAATCTCACGGTTGAATGCAGGAATATCATCAGGTGTACGACTTGTTACCAGTTGATTTTCGCATACCACCACTTCTTTATCTTGGAAATTGACACCGGCATTTTCCATATCGACTTGAATAGATTTATAGCCAGTTGCGTGACGACCATCTAGTGTTTTGGCAGTGATTAATAATTGCGGTCCGTGGCAAATCGCAAATACTGGTTTTTTTGCATCCATGAAAGCTTTTGCGAAATTCACGAAACGTTCGTCTGCACGCAATTGGTCAGGTGAAAAACCACCAGGAATCAATAATGCGTCAAAGTCGTCTACTTTTACATCATCGATTGATTTGTCGACTTGAATTTTAGTGCCATGTTTTCCTTCAACTTCGCCTCCTGCTGTTTTTTCAACTGTTACGACTTCATGACCTGCATCACGAAGGGCTTTAACAGGTTCTGTGTATTCTACATCTTCTACTAGGTTTGTTACTACTGTTGCTACTTTAGCCAATGATAACATCTCCTTTTCATAGATAGGGCCGTTATTGGCCTCTACTTGTACTTTTCCACAATCTCCAAATTTTAAACTAAAAAAAGGAACTCTTATATGAGTTCCTTTTTTGCTTTATTATTCTTTTAATCCCATTTCCTCGCTGACAACAGCAGCGATTTGGGTGCAGTATGCTTCACATTTTTCACTTGTCGGTGCTTCCACCATGACACGCACTAATGGCTCTGTACCAGATGGGCGTACTAAGACACGTCCTTCGCCGTTCATTTCTTGTTCAACTTCAGTAATTGTTGCTGCTACTTTAGCGTTATCTGTCACAGCATGTTTATCTGTTACACGTACATTGATCAACTTTTGAGGATAAATCGTCATTTCTGCAGCTAATTCTGACAGCTTTTTGCCTGTGACTTTCATGGTATTGACAAGCTGTAAACCAGTAAGCATGCCATCACCTGTTGTATTGTAGTCTAAGAATACAATATGGCCAGATTGCTCCCCACCAACATTGTAATTTCCTTCGCGCATTGCTTCTACAACATAGCGGTCTCCCACTTTAGTTTGAACACTATGCATACCGTGTTCTTCTAATCCTTTATAAAAGCCCATATTACTCATGACTGTAGATACAACTGTTTCATGCTTCAGTTTTCCCTCTTCATGCATATGTTTAGCACAGATATACATGATTTGGTCGCCGTCAACGATATTTCCATTTTCGTCTACAGCAATCAATCGGTCTCCGTCACCATCGAAGGCAAGACCGATATCTGCCCCTTTATCTACAACCAACTGTGCTAGTTTCTCAGGATGTGTAGAACCTACTCCATCATTAATATTTAAGCCGTTTGGTGATGACCCCATTGTAGAAAGGTCAGCTTCCAAGTCAGCAAACAGATGAGTTGCAAGTGAAGATGTCGCACCATGCGCGCAGTCTAACACAATATGAATATTTGTAAATTCTTCATATACAGTTTGTTTTAAATACTGGATGTACTTTTGACCGCCCTCGAAGTAGTCGCTGACAGTGCCAAGTGCTCCACCAGTTGGACGTGGCAAATCATCATGTTCTTGGTCAAGTAACGCTTCGATCTCTGCTTCTTCCGCATCAGATAGCTTAAAGCCGTCGGGACCAAAGAATTTAATGCCGTTATCCTCTACCGGATTGTGAGATGCAGAAATCATAACGCCTGCTTGCGCACTCATCGCACGAGTTAAATAAGCGACTCCTGGTGTGCTAATGACGCCTAAACGCATTACTTCTGCTCCTACTGATAAGAGACCAGCTACAAGTGCACCTTCTAACATTTCCCCGGAAATACGCGTATCTCGTCCAATTAGAACTTTAGGGCGTTCTCTTGTTTCCTTTGTCAAAACATAGCCGCCGAAGCGCCCTAATTTAAATGCTAATTCTGGTGTTAGTTCACTATTGGCGACTCCGCGTACGCCATCTGTACCGAAATATTTACCCATTGTGTATTCTCTCCTTCAAAACTCTAAATGCAATTTTATGAACTAGAAGAAACCCCTGCTTTTATGGAGTTTCACTTTTATGAAATTTGGCTAATTTTTAGTTTCATTGTATTTGGATTTGCCTTCCATGTAGTTCCTTTTGGGCTTTCACCCATAATCTCCAGATTGTTTATACCCTCTTTTACATCTTTTGCATCCACATATAACCGAATATCTGATTTGGCTATATTGGCAAGTCGTTGCTTTTCGCCAGTCACAAGAACAGATACTAAATGGTTGGCATTGCCTTCTATTTCATACTGGTCAGTGTCTAAATTTTCTATGCTAACGGCTATATCGTTTAACGTAACAGTAGAGGTAGAAACGGGTGCTTCTGTTACTTTTGTTTCTTCATTGTCTGCATTTTTGTCTTCTTTTTCTTTCTCTTGATCTGAACCAGAAGATGAAGATGTGTCATCTACTATTACATGTACACGTAATTGATTGAATGATAACTTTGTCACACCATTGGGCTTATCCAAGTTTACGGATATATCGCCGGATTTTTTAAGTTTAGTAACATCAACATCGACAGGAAGAGATTGAATCTTCTCCAAGTCATTTTTAGAACCGAATAATGTAATCATCGTTTCTTCTGCTTTAATCGATTTTACTTTCTTACCCTTTGGCGATCCTTTTATATTAAGTGATAGAGGAACTTCTTTGCTGTATTCACCAATATCAACTTTAACTGATACCGTAGCCGGACTGATCGAGACATCTAATTTATTCATATCGCGATCCAATACTTTAACAGGTGCCTCTTTTGTGAAAGACTCATTAATGTTACCGTCACTAGATAACATGGCTTTAATATAGGCGATGTTATCAATAACACTTTTGGCACCAGTGACAGTCACTTCACTTGGATTCGCCGTCATCGTTTTAATGAAATAATTCGGCGATAGTCTGCTTTCATTAAAGTCAGGGTCAATTTTGAATGTCTTTGTTACCTTTTCCTCTATTGATACATTGATGGTAGACGGCTCAATTTGTATATTCAGCTTATCTGAGAAGCCTTTGGATTTAAATTTAACCTTGTGCTCTCCAATTGTCTCTTTGCTGAGATCTAAATAAACATGATAGTTCCTAATAGCTTTTGTACGGATGACAAATGCTAAAGGACCTTCAATCGAAACGTCTACCGTCTTTGGTATGTCTGAAACAATTAAATTTTCACTATCGTAAAGAACTTCTACTGGCACATCCTTAATTACTTCCGTTTGATGATCAGATGTAGGTGTTGTATTGTTGTCTGTGCTCGTCTCTGATTTAACGGTAAAAAATATCAAAAGTGATAATAGGAGCGCCATAATACGAAGAAACCATGGACTCTCAAAAAGTTTATCCATTATTTCTTACCCCCCCATAAGCCCCATTTAGAAGCACCTACTGAATTAGTAGCTCCTCCGAACCAAGCATTTCTCAGGCGGACCTCAAACTCTTCAATTGATAAGTCACGGTGCAAGTCCCCGTTGATCGTCAAACTGATAGCTCCTGTTTCCTCAGAGACGACCACAGTAATTGCATCTGTCACTTCACTAATGCCTATCGCAGCACGATGACGCGTTCCCAATTCCTTCGAAATAAAAGGACTTTCAGAAAGCGGTAGATAACAAGCAGCGGCTGCAACTTTATTTTTTTGTACAATAACTGCTCCATCATGAAGCGGTGTATTCGGGATAAAGATATTTATGATTAATTCTGAAGAAATCTCAGAATACATCGGTATCCCTGTCTCGATATACTCATTCAGACCTGTTTCTCTCTCAATGGAGATAAGGGCGCCAATTCTTCGTTTAGCCATATAGCTTACTGATTTGGACATAGCAGTAACTAGCCGAGTTTGTTCTTCTTCCTCCTGCATATTACTTCTAGCAAACAACTTGCCTCGCCCCAATTGCTCGAGTGCTCGACGCAATTCAGGCTGGAAGATAATAATAATGGCTAAAAATCCAAATTCAATTACCTGTTTTGTCATCCAGCCGAGTGTAGTCAATCCAAAATAAACTGTAATAATCCGAATGATAATTATGACGAATATGCCTTTTAAAAGCTGAACGGCCTTTGTACCACGGATTAATATAAGAATATTATAGATAACCAACCAGACCAACAGAATGTCGATGACGTTTAAAACCATTCTTACCCATTGATTGTTTGTAAACTGTGTAAATTCATTAATAAAAGACATGTGGATCCCCCACTTTTCTAGCGAGTACGTTTATATCAAGTATAGCATAACTGCTCTATTTTCTGCCCGGATGAAGTGGCCTTACAAGCAATGACATTCTTTTAGCCCCATTGCCATTTGGGCCTTTACGAACAGTATTCAGAATTATAGTTTAAAGTAAGTCTCTTGTAGCTTCATAATACGGGATAAAACAGAAAAGCCTACTGTGATAGCAGACTTAATCATTAGTTTATTCATTATTATCTATAATAGACCATGCTTTTTTAGCACTGTTTTTTATCTTATACCATAGCCACTCAAACATTTCATCGATTTCCTCGATTTGCCCTGTCACGTTGGCAGAGGACGCCATATACTTTCCGTTGATCACGGTTATATCGCCATCAACTGCACCCTTCACAAGAATATCTCCATTTTTGACAAGAAGATCGCCTTTTATCGTTTCACCTTCAGGCACAATGACCGTTTGCCCCTCAACCTGCAAGTTTGGCTGTTTTGTATATGAAAACTGTTGATCATTTTTATAGCCCGACAGAAAGGATGCGCTCATAAAAATGCAAAATAAAGCGGCAGCAATAGCAATTGGATGTCTGCGGATAAAACGTTGAAATCCGTATTTCATTTTTCTCCTAGGAAGCCGCTGCATAACCTGATCTACAAAACGGGGAGGAGTGGCGATAGCGATGGCGCCTTTCACAAATGCGATTGTATCTTCCAACTCTTGCATATGCTTTCGGCAATCTGAGCAATTGTACAAATGTTTTTGAAGCTCTTGCTCATGCTCACTGGCAATATCCCCATCTAGATATTCATGCATATATTGCACAATCTCTTTAGGGCATGTATTCATTGTGAAACCCCTCCTACAAATTGCTTAGTTGCTTTCTTAAAGCTTCACGTCCGCGATGTATACGTGTTTTAACCGTTCCAAGCGGTATATTCAAAATTTCACTAATCTCTTGCAACGGCAGTTCTTCGATATATTTTAAGATAATCACTGTCCGATATTTTTCGGATAAACAGCTGATTTCGTATTGAATGCGCTCCTGCAATTCCATTCCTTCTACTTCTTCTTCCGGCAATCGATCCGGTGAAGAAATCTGAGAATACATATCAAGCCCGTCAGTACCTGCTACCTCTGCATCTAAATAATAGTCAGGTTTCTTTTTTCTTATACGGTCTATACATAAGTTTGTAGCAATCCGGAAAAGCCAGGTTGAGAATTTCCGATTGAGATCAAACGTATGTAAATTAGTATAGGCCCGTATAAAAGCTTCTTGCGCAATATCTTCTGCTTCATGCTGATTATTAAGCATACGATAACATATTTGGTAGACCTTCTGTTGATAGAGGCTTACAATTTCGGAATACGCATGCTGGTCACCTTTCAGCACTTGCTTTATTCTTTTGTTCGTGATCGAGTCCATGTGAATTCCCCTCCGCCATGCGGCTACATACTATACGTATCGCAGTCTTGTTTGGTTTCATTTTTTCATCATTAAATTTTATCACCTAACGTGTTTCCATCATAAAACTTATAGGACATGTGATGATTAGATAAGAAACCTACAGTCCAAAAACTCTTGAAACTAGCAATTAGTTTCATAGGGTCTCTTATCATTCCACCTAGATAAAAAAAATGATGTTTAGTAATCTTCTTTGATTGTTACATCACTTTATTATAACAAGAATCAGGAAGGAAATATCCAACATTTTTAATTTATGTTTTCCATTTTGTAAATTAAAATAAAAAAAATGGGCAGTCGCCCATTTTTATACTAGCTTTTCACCAAATAAAGAACCCATTAATGCTACCGCTACTTCAGCTGTTTGATTCTTTTCATCTAAAATAGGGTTTACTTCAACAAATTCTGCAGAAGTAATAAGATTTGATTCATGCAACATTTCCATTGCTAAATGGCTTTCTCGATATGTAATACCGCCTGGAACTGGAGTCCCTACACCTGGTGTATAGATTGGATCAATACCGTCTAAATCAAGTGATAAATGAACACCATCTACATTTCTGTCCTTTAAGTAGTTGATTGCATCTTGCATAATATATGTCATGCCTAAACGATCAATTTCATGCATTGAATACACTTTAATGCCTTTTTCCCGGATAAGTTCTTTTTCGCCTTCATCCACTGAGCGTGCCCCAATGATAATGATGTTTTCTGGTTTCACTTTAGGTGCATAGTTTCTAATGTTTACTAAACTATCATGTCCCAAACCCATGCTTATAGCAAGTGGCATACCATGAATGTTACCTGATGGTGATGTATCGCTTGTATTCATATCTGCATGCGCATCATACCAAATAACACCTAAATTGCTATAGTGATCTGAGAGACCTGCTAAAGTACCAATGGCAATGCTGTGATCTCCGCCCAATACTAATGGGAAGTGTTCTTCTTTAACCATTTCATTCACTTTATTAGCTAGCTCTGTATTTGCTTTCAATACAGCTGATAAATTGCGTAGTTTTGTGTTTGGCTCTTCTTTTGCAGGTTCAATGACGATATTCCCCAAATCCTCTACCGTATGTCCAATCGTTTCTAAACGTTCATGCACGCCTGCGTAACGGATGGCGCTCGGCCCCATGTCTACACCCCTGCGTTGTTGACCTAAGTCCATTGGTACCCCAATCATTGTGATGTTTAATGATGTATTCATTATTAAATACCCCCTTTGTATTCTGCTAATATTGTAACCGCTTTTATAGGGATGGCTCAACGTCACATTTTTTTGTATGTTTATTCAAAAAGAAAACTGGAATACTAGAATCTATACTTATTTAGAAACAACAAAAAACCTTCTTCTAATAAAAGAAGAAGGTTTTATATAAGAAATGAGTCATGTAGGATTCGAACCTACGACCCTCTGATTAAAAGTCAGATGCTCTACCAACTGAGCTAATGACTCAAAATGGCTGGGGTACCTGGATTCGAACCAGGGCATGACGGAATCAAAATCCGTTGCCTTACCGCTTGGCTATACCCCAATAGATGGTGGAGGGGGGCAGATTCGAACTGCCGAACCCGAAGGAGCGGATTTACAGTCCGCCGCGTTTAGCCACTTCGCTACCCCTCCGACAAATGGTGGAGGATGACGGGATCGAACCGCCGACCCTCTGCTTGTAAGGCAGATGCTCTCCCAGCTGAGCTAATCCTCCACAATATTAGTTATATAAGATGGTGACCCCTACGGGATTCGAACCCGTGTTACCGCCGTGAAAGGGCGGTGTCTTAACCGCTTGACCAAGGGGCCATCCGCTTTATGTATATCTCTTTAACAAGACAAGAATTATTTTACCATACTAATTTATAAAAAGCAACAGTTTTAACCTAAAAAGTTTAACCTTTATAAATAAGCTTCCAACCGGGCTTGAACCGGTGACCTCTTCCTTACCATGGAAGCACTCTACCTACTGAGCTATGGAAGCATATATTAGATTATAACAACGCATTAATCCTAATGGCAAAGACATTTTTAATTGTAAATTGGATACAATCTTTTGTCAACAATATAATGAAAAACTATTTGATTACTTTAACTAAATAAATTATTTTTATATAGGATGAAGTCTATTACCTTCATTTAAATAGTAAGTGATGATTTGAAAACTATCTCTAGGCTATTTATACGGCAACAAGCCTTCACATTTTATGTAAT
>NZ_JCAXDQ010000006.1:0-78867 GCF_059759115.1 Rummeliibacillus sp. GQ308
CGTTGTCGCCTTAACGACTTAATCTATCTTACAACTTCTTTATTTAAAAGTCAACAACTTTTTAAAAATAATTTAGTTGAGATATTTTGTCATGCTTTGTCGCAACAACATGAAATCTAATATACGCCCTTATTCAACTAAAGTCAACAGTTTTACACAAATTTTTCTTCTATCTTTTAAATTTCGTATATATGTTGCGATTATTCCTTCTATAACCTCTATATTTCTACCTCACTTTTAAATGTCAGTTTTCTATTAAATAAAAAAACAGCTCCTGATGCAAGTGCATCGGAGCTGCTCCTTCTATTAACGTACCCAAATAAAGTAGGCCAAGAAGACAAAGAATAAAACATACATCAATGGGTGAACTTCTTTTCTTCTTCCTGCTAAAAGCATTGTTATAGGGTAGAAAATGAAACCTACCGCAATACCTGAAGCAATACTATATCCCATTGGCATCATGAACATCGTCAAGAATGCTGGTACCGCAATCTCAAATTCATCCCACTTAATTAAACGAAGCGAGGAAGCCATCATGACGCCGACGATAACCAATGCAGGTGTTGTCACTGCTGTAGTCACAACACTCAATAATGGAGAGAAGAATAGAGCTAGTAAGAACATAATCCCTACTACTACTGCTGTGAAACCAGATTTTGCGCCTGCTGCCACGCCTGCAGTAGATTCAACATATGCCGTTGTAGTAGAAGTCCCAAAGATGGAACCAACTGTCGTGCCTAAGGCGTCTGCCATAAGGGCTCTCCCCGCGCGCGGTAATTTGTCATCTTTAACTAAGCCTGCTTGATTGGCTACGGCCATTAATGTGCCTGCTGTGTCAAAGAAATCTACAAATAAGAATGTCAGTACAACAACTAGAAATTTCACATTGAATAAAGAACTTGGATCATGGATAACCGGATCTAATGCAACACCAAATGTTGGTGCAACGCTAGGAATAGCTGAAACAATCGCTTTCGGAACTTCCACTAATCCAAATATCATACCGATTATAGCGGTGATGACCATTCCATAGAATATACCTGCTTTCGCTTTACGTGCTACTAAGATTACCGTAATAACAATCCCGATAATCGCTAGTAGTACATTACCGTCTGTAAAATCGCCTAATGTAATAAAAGTACTTTTGCTCGCTACGACGATTCCAGCGTTTTTTAAACCCACAAATGTTACGAAGAAACCAATACCTGCTGATACGGCATATTTCAACTGAACAGGAATAGCATTGATAATCGTTTCACGGATGCCTGTTAATGAAAGAATGATAAAGATAACACCTGAGAAAAATACTCCCGTCAGGCCAGTTTGCCAAGGGATATGGTAAGTCAAGATGACAGTGTATGCAAAGAACGCATTAAGCCCCATCCCTGGTGCTAATCCGATTGGATACCTTGCGACAAATCCCATAATGAACGAACCCACTGCTGCAGCCAAGGCTGTAGCTACAAATACAGAACCATAGTCCATGCGCATGGCATCTGGCAAATCTTTTACATCTGCTAGTGTCAGGATGAGTGGATTTAATGCTAATATATAGGCCATTGCTAAGAATGTTGTAATACCGCCAATTATCTCTCGACGATAGTTAGTGCCAAGCTCCTCAAATTGAAAATATTTCTTCATGTTAATCCTCCATATGCCGCCTTATACGCCAGAAAAGAAAAAACAGTCAACTCCCGATGAGCTGACTGTCTGCAAATTTCACTAGTATCCATAACTAATGAAATAAAAGGTTCCCCTTTTATATATATGCGTAGTCAAGTCATTTACGGTAACTCGGTAGAAACTTTCGGGCCATATTCCCGACATTATACGACGACTTTATTTAATTTACTTCGATAATATAGCATGCAACAGCTAGAGTTTCAATAGAAATTTACGAACAATTTATATATACATAGAATAATAGTTCGTAACTAATTCACTTTTATAGAAAAACGGTTCGCATATCAAGTTAAACCATTTACTTTTAGCTTTCATATATGACATCATTAGGAGAAAGCATTGAGGAGGCTAACCAAAAATGAAAAAACCTTCTGCACATTACACACAAACAATCCAAAGTGAGTATGTATTATTTGAAGAAATAGAAGACAACACGCTTCTGATTGATTGTGAGATTGATTGTCAATTTGGCAGGAAACAAATCCAAGAAGTAAAATTTGAGAATTGCCGTTTCAGCACAGTCGAATATAAACAAACGGAATTCCTAGATGTAATCTTCCAAAAATGTGATTTGTCTAATTTTAATTTCAACAAGTCAATATTCTATCGCTGTGAATTCCAAACCTGCAAACTGCTCGGAACGCAATTTATAGGAAGCACATGTAAAGATGTAAGCTGGCTGAATTGCTTGATGAATTACGCTATCCTCTCTGAAGGTAAAATGAATCAGGTTTGCTTCCGAGAAAGCCAGCTAGAAGAAGCTTTCTTTCACAATTGTAAATTCCAGCAAACCAGTTTTGAGTTATGCAATCTCCAGCTAGCGGATTTTTCAGAGAGCAAATTAAAGGGAGTGGATCTATCCTCCTCTGACTTCGTGGACATTAAGCTGACCCCTAGTTTAGCAAAAGGCCTCTCTATCCGTTTTGACCAAGCCCCAGCCATTGCGGCTATGCTCGGTGTAACGATTAAAAACTAAAGAGGTGTTTCCCATGAAAAAATATGATTTTTTAATTTTTGATTTAGATGATACATTATTAGATTTTCAGGATACCGAAATCAAAGCGTTAGAATCGCTGTTCAAAAAATATGAAGTACCTTTTAACGAAGAAAGTGTTAGCGCCTATAAAGCGATGAACAAGAAGTTGTGGGCTGAAATAGAAAAAGGCAGTTTAAGCAAAGCTGACCTACTTAATCAACGATTCGCCGCTTTCTTTGAACTTTATGAAAAAAAAGTAGATGGCCAATTGGCAGAAAAGGAATATCGTTCGCTCTTAAACCTAGGACACAAAATGCTTGATGGCGCTCTCGCCCTCTTAACTGCTTTAAAAAATCACGGCTACACCATTGTCGCTGGGACAAACGGCATCGGCATCACACAAAGACAACGTTTGACTGACGCCAAGATTATCGACTTCTTTGATGATTTATTCATTTCAGAAGAAGTGGGATTTGAAAAACCAAATACCCAATTTTTCGAAGCAATTTTCAAGAAGTACCCAGCTATGACAAAGGAAAATACCTTAATGATTGGTGACAGTCTCACTTCTGATATTAAAGGGGCCACAAACGCAGGCATCGATTCTGTATGGATGAATCCAGCAAAAGCACCTCATAACGGTATTGAAAGCACCTATGAAGTACAGACACTGGACGAACTACTTGCTCTATTAGGAGAAGAAGTTGCTTCAATGGAATAACTTTTTATAAGAATAGAAAAAGCCTAGAATCCCAAGTATATGGGTTTCTAGGCTTTTGTTTATTATTTAGTCTTTAGCAAAGTTACTCTGCTTCATTTGTAACATATCCTACTTTTCCAGCACCAATTCCCATTATGAGTAGAACGAATGAGATGAAGATGAGGAGGATGAGTGGGATTGTCCATCCACCAGTCAAGTCATGAAGTGTACCGACAAGAACTGGTCCAACAGCCGCTAACAGATACCCGAAGGACTGTGCCATCCCTGATAATTCCGCCGCTTCTTTCCCATTCCTTGTCCGCAATGTAAAGAACATCATAGCTAGACTGAAGGCACTTCCCCCAGCAATGCCAAGCATGATGGCACATACAGGAATGAGCACACGAATTCCTAGTAGAAGTCCTGCAAAGCCAAGGATAAACAAAGTAATCGTTATGATACTCAGTCCAACTTGGTTTTTCAATTTTTCCGCTATGATTGGAACAATAAACGTTACAGGAATAATGGAAAGCTGCATGATAAATACGATCCACCCAGCAGTGCTTGAGTTAAAACCAATTACACGGAGAATATCGGGCAGCCATGTAATTAATGTATAAAACATAAGTGATTGTCCGCCCATAAATATAGTTATCTTCCATGCTAGTGGCGAACGCCACAAACTACTTTTCTTCTCCGCTTTCACATTAACTTTTACTTTCTCGCCCTTCTGACTTTTACTAAGCTGCGGAAGCCAAAGCAGCAAAGATATGATGGTCAACACTCCCCATATACCAAGTGCTCCTTGCCAGCCTAAGTTACCCGTCGAAGCGATAGGTACACTGACTCCTGAACCTAGTGCACCGAAGAGATTCATGAATATAGCATATATGCCGGTCATGAATCCTATTCTCTGCGGGAAATTCATTTTCACAATCCCCGGGATCAGAACATTACCAATTGCAATGGCCATCCCTATTAAAATCGTTCCAGCGAATAAATAAAAAACGCCAGAAACTGATCGTACTGCAATCCCTATAATAAGCAGGATTAGCGAGAACGTAATCGTTAATTCCATACCAAACCGATTTGCTATTTTAGGAGCAAATGGAGAAAGTAGTGCAAAGGCAAGCAACGGCAATGTTGTGATAGTTCCTATAAGAGTATTGCTGATGCCTAGATCATCACGTATAAAAGGAATGAGCGAGCCTGCTGAAGTTAAAGGAACCCTCAAATTAGACCCGACTAAAATCACGCCAATAAGTAATAACCAGCCATTTTTTGTTTTTTTATTTGATGTAGACGACATGGCTTTCTGATTCATGCTGTTATTCCCCTGTCATTTTAATAATTTCTTTTCTTAGTAACTCCATATAGTTTTCCACATATGTAGCTGCAGCTTCTTTATTCTGGCCACGAATGGCTGACAATAAATCGATGTGAAGCTCTTCTTCAAATTTAAAAGTCGCATTCATTGCCATTAAATCCTGCACAAAAGAATAGATGGTTTCTAGCAGCGGTTCATATAAATCAATGAGGAGCTGATTGGTAGATGCCAATACAACCGCTTTATGAAAACGAATATCTAATTCGATAAATTGTGCCCAATCCTTACTTTTGACAGCTTGACGAGAAAGTTGAATATATTCTTCAAGCTTCGCTAAATCAGCCTCTGTTCTATGCTCGGCGGCTAGCTGTGCAGCCTGCTTTTCTAAAGCTAAACGTACATCAAGAATTTCAAGCAAAGCTGTTTTTTTCACATATCGCTTAAGCGCAGCTCCAAGAGAATTAGTAGAGCGTACAATCGTTCCGCTGCCTTGTTTCGTTTCAAGCAATCCCGCATGGACTAATGCCCGGATTGCTTCTCGAAGTGTATTGCGGCTGACATCAAACTTTTCCATTAGCTCCATTTCAGGAGGTATTTTCTTTCCTACTTTCCAGCTTCCAGATTCAATCAACTGCTCTATTTGAGTCGCAACCTGTTCTACTAGATTCATTTTGTTCGTTTTTTGAATCATTTTTATACCTCCTTTAAAATTTGTAGGATGATTGGTATATCGGTAAAATTATCATGGATAAATTAAATTGTCAATGGGATTTACTTTTTCTATTAAATTTATCCCATGCTAAATGCAACTCATCTTTCACCTGAAAACAAAATAAAGGTTACGATCTCTCTTAAGAAGAGCGTCGAAACCTTTAGCAGTTTTCTATTTATTGACCCTGAAATTTTTGGAAGTATTGTTGGGTTAATTCAATAAAACCTGTCAACGGAGGGGACATCCATTTATCCTTATGCCAAGCAATATGCGTAAAGATAGGAGGAATATTATTTTCCCACTTCAATTCCACTATTCTCCCTAGCTTTATGTCTTGTTCCACAACCATTGTTGGCAATGCGGCAATACCTATTCCAGCAATCACGCATTGCTTAATCGCCTCAATACTGCCAAATTCAAACTTATTGATTGGATACACTTTTGCTGAATGACAGGAATTTTCTAAAAGAGTGCGATAAGAACAGCCTGTTTCAGTTAAGAGAAGAGTTTCCTGTTCAATATCTTTAAGGTAGATCTCTGATTTAGATGCTAATGGATGGCTAGGTGATGCTACTAATTTTATATCTTCTTGGATTAGGGGTTTTATCGTTAAAGCCTCTTCCGGTTTAGAAATATCCATGATGAAAGCTACATCAAGCATCCCATTCATTAATTGCTCTCTAGCCAAATCATCTGAATGTGCAGGCTTAAACATCAACTTTACGTTTGGGTATCGATCTTTAAATTCTTTCAATATGCCCGGCAACCTATATGTACATTGGCTTTCTTGAGCGCCTATTATAAGGGTGCCTGAAAGTTCTCCATCTTGTGCGATCGCCATCTTCGCTTCTTCATTAAGTTTGATCATTTTTTCAGCGTATAAAAGAAATTTCCGTCCAGCTTCTGTCAAAACAAGACGCTTCCCTAAACGTTCAAATAAAGGTGTTCCAAGTTCTGCTTCTAACGATTTTATTTGGGCTGTAACACTCGATTGCGCAAAGTTTAACATTTTTGCCGTTTGAGTAAAGTTCAATGTTTCAGCAGCTACCATAAACGTAATAAGTTGTTTGTTTTCCATATTCTCGCCTTTCTAAATCGTATTTTTCGATTGATTCAATCAAAATAATCCGTTTTTACGATTCATACTTTCATTATAAAATAGAAATAATCAATTTAACAAATGGAGGAAGCAAATGATGAGCATTGTTGTTCTTTATGGCGGAAGCCGTCCAAACGGAAATACCGAGAGTTTAACCAAAAAAGTGATAGAAGGATTAATGGTAGAAGAAATCTATCTAAACGATTATGTAATTCAACCAATAGTAGATAAACGACATGCAGAGGAAGGATTTCAAGAAGTCGATGATGATTACAATTCCATCATTGAGCGCATTCTTCCACACAACATTCTTATTTTCGCTACGCCAATCTATTGGTATAGCATGTCAGGAACAATGAAAAACTTTATTGATCGATGGTCACAAACATTGAAAGACTCAAACTATCCAGACTTCAAAAAACAAATGTCCCAAAAAAGCGCCTATGTTATTTCAGTAGGAGGAGATGAACCTCATCTAAAGGGTTTACCAATGATTCAACAGTTCCAATTTATTTTTGATTTTGTAGGAGTACATTTTGCAGGATATATTCTTGGCGAAGGAAACAAGCCTGGAGAGATTATTGAAGATAAAGTAGCTTTATTTGCGGCTGAACAGCTTAATGATCAGTTACAAATACTACTATCAGAATAAAAATCGAGACTACAAAAGTGAGCTAGAAACCCTTATACACAAGGAATTCCTAGCTCTCAATACCTCAATATTATTCACCTTGCACTTATAACAAAACTATTTAATGATTGCACATTGTCATTTGGGGTATTCATCAGTTCAAAGTAACTGTTAACCATTGTTTGTATCATTTGAGGAGCAACGCTGAACTCTTTACGAATGCTATTCGCATAACTTGTCTCCCACTGCCCATCCTGCAAATACTTGGCATTGACTGTACATTGCTTCTCTATTTCGAAATTCGCCATTTCAAGCATCTCTTGTATTTGTACTTTATGAAACAAGTTTTGTATATTTCCATCATTGTCTACAAAGTTAGAGTGTAAGGCCAGAATGGAAGCTGCACAAAAATGGGCACGCTGGGTTATGTCAGTGAAGTTAAGATCCCATTCCGCAAAGCATATACGTTTAGCTACTTTTCGCAACTTCTTAAAATAGTGAAGCAAATCTTCCGGCCTTTTGAAGTACCAAGAACTATGGGATAACACGGCTATATCAAATACTTCGTTAGTGCCAAATGCGTCAAAATCCATTTCAAAATGAAACGTAATGCGATCTCCTAATGTAGACTTCTTAATCATGTCTGTAGCCTGCCCTAATGTCAAAGGAGCTCCATAATCACGACTGGCATTATCAATTCCAATAACCTTCCCTTCTTCTCCCACTGCGTCAGCTAAGGCGACTGTTGTATCACCTTGGCCACACCGAATTTCTAGTATTCTCATACCTCTTTTTATCTCAAATTCCTTCACTAAGTCTAATCGATGTTGTAACTGAACTTGCTGAACTTTATCTTCTTCAAATAGCTTATATGTAGCTAGAAACGTTAATGTTGATTCGCTTAATTCTATTGATTTCAACGTCATTCCTCCTGACTAGCAGTTATACGTCGTAATGTTTATATCATCTGAATACTGTACTTCTTTTAGGGATTTAATTCTTGATAAAAGCTTTTATATAGAAAAAATACATTCTTCAATAAATAAATTGGTTCCTATTTTAAAGAATATTCTAAAAATTATTTGTGAATTAATAATATCATAACTTGATTAATTGTATATTTATTTTTAATACCTACTTATTTTTAGCTCTGTTTACTTATAAACAGGTATCATTAAATTTTCTAAGAACATCTAGGCTTAGTATTTTAACAATAAAAAGACCTCCTTTATCACTATGAATATGAATAAAAGAGAGTCTTACTTTACTTACAGTTATTTTTCCTGAAACTGAGCGAATTTATCATAAAGTATGCGTTATATTAACTTCGCATTTTGTAAATCAAATGTAGCGTGTAGACTAACGTTTTACCGTAAATAATTCATTATATGGTATAATATGTTACTTATTAATATTTAGCTAAAGGATGATACCATTGGAAATATTAATTTTCTTAGGAGTAATATTTTTACTTTATTTCATAAGCAGATTATTTAAAGTTAAGAAATATATACACTTTATGTTAGTGATGTCTATCCTATTAATAGGAGTTTATTGGATGAACCATTTTTAAAGCTTATAAATAAAAAGACGGGCATAATCGCCAAGTCAGCGACAACACCCGTCGGTATTACTGTTGTTTCAAGCGTTCATTAAGAACCTTTATTCTAACCCGCTTACATCCATTTCTACCTTATCAGCAAGTCAAACGAACGTTGATACACTATTACCCCGTCAAACTGATCGTTAAAATGATTATAAACTAACTAAAATTATTATCTTAGAATTGCAGCCTCTACAACCCATTTGCCAAAATTATTATAATGCTTATAACTGCTGTAATTAAACCCAAAAGGAATAACAGTATTCTTTTTATTAAAGTAGGAGAAAATATATAAGTAATTTCATATATTAGTTCAACTAAAGTAGAAATAGACCCTGACCCTACCCTAATACTATCAATATCTTCTTTCTTACCAAATATAGCCCCACCCATCAGAATAAAGCCACCTATTGCAAATATCGCAAAAATAATATTTATCCCCATAATATAGTACCCCTCTTGTTGTTCTCTTGTTTTTCTTTATATTTTAATTTACTACCAATTGGATAACTAGCATTTCTTACCACTAAAAATGGCGTGCATATTTAGTAGACAACTGACTAGCCCTATATAGCACTCCCTCCCTATACATTTTTACTGATTTTAATATTTAGCCCATTATGTACTTTCTATAACTATCATTCCGTAAGTACTTTATCCTTCTTCTTTTTACTCCTTTGTTCTTTTCCTTTCCTTTCTTGTTCTATATCTTTCTATTATGATTTTTGATCTTCTTTTGCTGATTCAAACTACAATCATCAATCAATTAATTTAATTTAACCAAATAAAAAAACTCCCTTCTACTTAGTTAAAGAAACTAAATAAAAGAGAGTTTAAAAATTGACATATAAAAAGTGACATGTGATTCTAAAAAAATTCAGAACCAATATCAACTAAAACATTGATATAACTGTATTTATAGCATATTCACACTATAATACTTGCCCTTATTATTCCCACTCAATAGTTGCAGGTGGCTTGCTCGTTACATCATACAGTACGCGGTTCACATGGTTAACCTCGTTGACTAGACGTACTGAAACTCTTTCTAGTACATCATATGGGATACGTGCCCAGTCAGAAGTCATGCCGTCGATTGAGGTTACCGCGCGGATACCGATTGCATAATCGTATGTGCGTTGGTCGCCCATGACGCCGACAGATTTGATGTCAGGCAGCACAGTGAAGTATTGCCAGATTTGATCTTCAAGGCCGGCTTTTGCTACTTCTTCACGCAAGATTGCGTCTGATTCGCGGACGATTTCTAATTTATCTTCAGTTACTTCGCCAAGTACACGGATAGCTAGACCAGGACCTGGGAAAGGTTGGCGCCATACGATTTCTTTTGGAAGACCTAATTCAGTACCTAGAGCACGCACTTCATCTTTGAATAATGTTTTAAGCGGTTCAATCAATTCAAATTGCATATCTTCTGGAAGGCCGCCAACATTGTGGTGAGATTTAATCGTTTGAGCTGTTGCTGTACCGCTCTCGATAATGTCAGTGTATAGAGTGCCTTGTGCCAAGAAGTCCATGCCTTCTAATTTTGATGCTTCATCATCAAATACATAGATGAATTCGTTACCGATAATTTTACGTTTTTTCTCTGGATCGCTTACGCCTGCAAGCTTGTCCATGAAACGTTTGCGTGCATCAATTTTGATAACATTCATGTGGAAGCCATCAGCGAATGTTTCCATTACGCTATCTGCTTCACCTTTACGTAAAAGGTTGTGATCCACAAACATACATGTTAATTGATCGCCGATTGCTTTATGGATTAAAACAGCTACTACTGAAGAATCCACGCCGCCTGATAGTGCGCAAAGCACTTTTTTGTCGCCGACTTGCTCGCGGATTTTGCGAATTTCCATCTCGATGAAGCTATCCATCGACCAATCGCCTTTTGCACCACATACATCGAATACAAAGTGACGTAGGATATCGTTGCCGTATACAGAGTGGCGAACTTCTGGGTGGAATTGAACAGCATAGAACTTGCGCTCAGCATTGGCCATAGCAGAGATTGGGCAAGATTTGCTTGTCGCAATCGTTTTAAAACCTTCTGGAATAGCTGTTACCAAATCGCCGTGGCTCATCCATACAACTTGGTCTTTTGGAAGCTCTGCAAATAGAGCGTTGTCTTCAACAATATTGATTTCGGCTTTACCGTACTCGCGGTGATCAGCAGGCTCAACTTTGCCTCCTAGAGAATGTGTCATCAATTGCATGCCGTAGCAAATGCCTAAGATAGGCACACCCATTTCGAAGATTTGGTCATCAATGCGAAATGCATTTTCATCATATACAGAATTAGGGCCACCGGAAAAGATAATCCCAGTCGCGTTCATTTCTTTTAATTCCTCAGCTGTAACAGTATGAGGGTGCAATTCACTGTAAACGCCAAATTCACGGATTCGACGGGTAATAAGTTGATTATATTGGCTTCCAAAATCAAGAACGATAATTTTTTCTTGATCCTTTAAAATTGTACTAACTGACAACAGTTCCACCTCTTTTTTATTAGTAATGAACATCGCCTTGTATAAAAAAACGCGCACGAAAGAAAGCTCCTTCATACGCGTTTCAAATTATACAAAAGCAAAATAAACGAATGCATGCATACATCATCCATCGTCTAAATTGCCTTCATAGTCAAACTGTTTACGGTAGTTTGGTAGAAACATTCGAACCATAT
The DNA here is from genome assembly GCF_059759115.1 of Rummeliibacillus sp. GQ308. Lineage (NCBI taxonomy): Bacteria > Bacillati > Bacillota > Bacilli > Caryophanales > Caryophanaceae > Rummeliibacillus > Rummeliibacillus sp. GQ308. The sequence continues at coordinate 11,430 of NZ_JCAXDQ010000006.1, forward strand.
CTTCGAACATATATGAGGGTCGTTCATTTATTGTTAGTTTTCTTCATTTTACAGGCAATACGACGCAAAATCAACCTGATGTCCGATTGATTAAATATTTCCAACATTCGATTAGTTCATCGCTCGGTTTACCAGGTACATCTTTGTTGTAAAGCCGCTCCTCCATGGCTCTTGTTAAGATGCCCATTTTGTCTGTACTGTATGCGGCATCCACATGCTCAGCAAAGTCTTTGAGGGTTTGTCCTTCTTTTCTTCTGTGACCCGCTCGCTTCAATTGCTTTAGTAAATCTTCATACATTGCATCTAACTGGCGGTAGCCTTTTGTACGATGCTTAAAGATCAGCCATTTCGGCATCCACTTGCGGCGGGTAAAGAATAGAAGCAGAAGAATGGCAACGCCACCAATCAAGATACCCAACCAAATAGCACTCCAGTTGTTCGTTTGATTAGTAGCTGATTTCTTTTCTACCTGTTTCTTCTCTTTTTTCTTTTCTTTTTTTACTTTCTTTTCTTTTTTCTTTTCTTCTTTTTTCTTCTTCTCTACTTTTTGTTGTTCATTTTCTTTCTGCTTTGGATTGATGGCTGTTTTTTTCTCTTTGCTTTTCACATCATTTAGGACATTATCAAACCCACCAAAGCCAATTGTCGGTTCAAAGGACATCCATCCTACACCTGGAAAATAGGCTTCTACCCAAGAGTGGGCATTATTGTTAGTCACGACATAATGATGTTTGTTATCGCTCATCGGCACTTCATCGCCCTCTGAGAAACCCTTCACCCATCTAGAAGGAATGCCAATCGTCCTCAGCATGACCGCCATTGAGGTAGAGAAGTTGTCACAGTAGCCCGATTTCGTATCAAACAGGAATTGATCTACATAATCTTGTTTTCCCTCGGGTGTTCCTACTTCTAAGCGTGAATACTTATAGCCGTTGTTTTGAAAATAGGAAACAATGGCATTAGCCTTGCCGTATAAGCTCTTTTCATCTTTTGTAATAGTTTTAGCCAGTTTCTCTACTCTGGCAGGCAAGGTTTTCGGCACTTGTAAATAAGGCTTGAAATCCTTTGATAATCCCTTCAAGTCAGACGTCCTAGTTCTTGTTAAAGCCTTCAGGCTGTATTCTGGCTTGGAGTAGGTCATTGAATAGGATGGCAGGACAATTTTTTTGCCATCCATTGTCGGACGGATTTTTTCGCTATCAATCTCGATATAAAATTGATCGCCCATATTTTGTTCATCCATTTTTTGCAGTCCATATGGCTGAAGTACAAATTTGTAGTCTTTCTTCAGCTCAATTTCTGCATGTTCTCGGTTTTTCTGTTTGCCGGGTTTAAGCGACATAGGTATCTTTTCGCCATAGTCAAAAGTATGAACATATATGTCCCCTTTTTTTCTTACCCAGCCTTTACCTGTATAAATATTTTTCGTTTCAATGCGCCAATATTGGTTTTCTTTAGCCGTCGCGACAAAAACAGGTCTATGATCCTCTTCAAAAGGACCGCCTAATTTCTCGTCATCTTCGACGTACCCAATCTTGCCAATCTCTCCAGTCTGGTTTTGCTGCATATCTAGCAGTTTCTTGAGCGGCTGTGGCGGAGCAACGACTGCCTGCTTCTTAGGTGCCACATAGGCGAATAATGTACAAACTGCAATCATACACGCAAATGGCAGCAGCCATTTGAAGCTGCTTCTTTTTTTCGGTATAGCTCGTTCGCTTTCAAGCAACCTATAAAGATATAACCCTGACATTAATAGGGTTCCTTCAATCATAGTGCGGATAATGGCATACTTAGCATCATACTCCGTAAATGTATCTAACAGGCTTAAAAAAATGATGGTTACCAAAAAGAAATAAAAAATGGAACGCTTGGCAGTAATCCAATGGTGAATGAGATAAATCGCCATCCATAGCAGAACAAAGAATAAGATACTGCGGAATGAATCTGCGATGCCGTTCCAGTCGCCGTTTGTGACAGCTCCTATACTTCCAGTAAACTCGCTAATAATACGCGTAAAACTATTTAGTGAAAAAACAGCTGTGCCCATATAGACATACATCAAAAACCAGGCAATATAAATAATCTTCACCACAAAGGAAAGCACAATATTGATATTAAAGGCATTGCCCGCTAGGCATAAAACGATAAACAGTAGAAACAATCCAAGGTGCCCTGTAGAGGTTAAGTTCACGACTGGTATCAGCCATTCACATAACATCAGGAACACAAGAAGGTAAAGCCCTATTTTTTGAGCCCATTTTGCAATTGTTCTGCTCATGGCTTCATCACCTCCATAAAGGCGTTAGGAAACTGTGATGGCGTAAGAGGTACAATGCGGATACTTTGATCTATTAGTCCGCCTATTTTCTCCACACTATCTTCCAGCGGCCGAAGTAAAAAACACACTGCTGGTCCTGATTGTTTGGACGTTCTTTGCAATACCTGAGCCCATTCTTTCGAAAGATTGCTCGTGACAAAATAGATGCCTGAATTATTTTCGAGCAAACGATGCTCCGGCAGGCTTTTTTCAAACTGCTCTATTGGTTCTGGTTGTAATTGGGCCATTTTATATAACGCTTGCTTCAACTGATCATTCGTGTGGATGCCTTGGATGAATACTTGTTTAGCCCCTGCAAATAAAAAAGACAACGTTTCGCGCTTTTTGACAGCAGCAGCTAATATGGATGCACAGAATTCCACTTGTTCTTCAAATAGCTCTTCCTGTGTCCCATCCAGGATCAGGCACCACTCTTTTGACTGTTGGCTTTCAAAGGTTTTGGTCTGCAAGGTTTGTGTTTTCGCGAATGTCTTCCAATGAATCCATGACATCCGATCTCCTGGCTGATAGTCACGAACACCAGATACCACCGTGTGATCGCGTTTCGATGAAAGATTAGAGCTCCCAGTACTACTTTTATTTTGCAGAGGTGGGCTTGTATATTTCATCTCAGTAATTTTAGGCGTCACCACAATAATTAACGGTGACGGCACAAATACTTTCCTTTTCATCCACCCAAAGAAATCTGTTACAGTCAGCTCAATGCCTGCTTGTTCATAATATCCTCGTTTCAGTTCAGTCGCTTCATAAGCAAATACAAAACTTTTCTTTGTTCCTAGCATTGTTACCTGCCGGGTATCTTCTTCCTTTACGGGAAGTGCGCCTTCAGCGGCCTTTTCCTCAGCTATCACATACAGTAGCGGAAAACGGAACATCCGCTTGATGGTCGTCTCCACTATGACTGACTCCCCCTGTACGGCTTGCTTTTTTATACTTGTCCGTTCTGCAGAAAAGCGAAATGGCCAGAAAAATAGCAGAGTTGAATACAAGGCAAATGGCAGAAACATAAAAAAGATAAACCAGCTGACAAAGCCCCCCTGCATTAAAGCGAAGGAAAGAGAGATTGCAAGCAACAGCAAAATCAAGAATAATCGAATAAATGCTTGCAAACTCCGCCCTATTGCATGGCGCTTCATCATAACAATGCCCTTTTAACTGGAACTGGAGTATTTATGATCATGCGGCCAATCACATCCTCAGCCGAAATTTCATCATATCTTGCAGCCGAGTTCAAAATAATCCGATGAGAAAATACATAAGGCGCTAAATATTGGACATCATCAGGCGTCACATAGCGTCGGCCCTTTAAGAATGCATAGGCTTGAGAGGCTTTCATCAGAGCAATGGATCCCCTCGGGCTGACTCCAAGGAATACAGACGGATTCTCTCGTGTGGCTCTGGAAAGGTCTACAATATAGGTTTTGACAAGTTCATCTACATGGACCGTCTTGATCTCTTTTTGAATCTCTTTTAATTCCTCTAATGAAAGAACAGCCTCCAGTGTTTCTATAGGACGCGATCCTTCAGCCCTTCTTAATACTTCCATTTCGTCCTCATGCGAGGGATACCCCATATTTAATTTTAAGAGGAAACGATCCAATTGAGCTTCTGGCAGTGGATACGTCCCTTCGTATTCAATAGGGTTTTGGGTGGCCATGACAAAGAAAGGCTTGGTTAATTCAATTGTCTTTCCTTCAACCGTAATAGCTGCTTCTTCCATCGCTTCAAGCAAAGCGGCTTGCGTTTTAGGAGATGTACGGTTTATTTCATCCGCTAGCACGATATTTCCCATGATAGGACCTGGGTGAAAACGGAATTCCATCTCTTTGGGATTATAGATTGATACACCAAGCACATCAGAGGGCAACAAGTCAGGTGTAAATTGAATCCGTTTAAAATTGGCGCTAACGGATTTTGCAAGAGCGCGCACCATCATGGTTTTCCCAACGCCCGGTACGTCTTCGAGCAATATGTGGCCTTCCGCTAATAGTGCAACAATACTTAACTCTGCTATATGTCTTTTGCCAATCATCACCTTTTCAATATTTCGTATGATGGCTTGAATTTTTTCTTGCGCTTCCATACTTGTCCTCCTCTACCGTTATGTATCATGAAAATCGATTCGTAGTTCTCTTATTATATAGGCTAATGTACACTGTGGCAAAAAACCTATTGAGTTCCCAGTCTTTCCACTGCGAAAGAATTTTAGAAGCGCCATCAAAAATAAAACCGGTTCTATCTTTTTAAGAACCGGTTTCTAGTTGAGTAGTGTATGAAGTTATTTCCAAAAATCATCAAAAATCGTAATAGGCATATGGCGTTTATGTTGGGACTTGCAATAGTAATCCTCTAGTTTCTTGCGAGCCGCTTCAGGGATTTCCTTGCCGTCCAAGTAATCATCAATTTCGTCATACGATACGCCAAGTGCTACTTCATCCGGAATAAGAGGACGATCTTCTTCCAAATCAGCTGTTGGCACTTTTTCATATAAGTGTTTTGGACAATCAAGCGCTGAAAGCATCGCCTTTCCTTGCCATTTGTTTAAGCGGAAGAGCGGCATAAGATCTGCTGCTCCATCACCAAATTTGGTATAGAAACCTGTGATGGCTTCAGCCGCATGGTCTGTACCAAGTACCACTGCACTATGATGAGCAGCAATGGCATATTGCACTTTCATGCGTTCACGCGCTTTTTCATTTCCTTTTAGGAAGTCTGTCAACTTAATGCCCGCTTCTTTTAACGATTGGACACCCGCATCTACTGCAGGCTGAATATTCACTGTATAGGTGAAAGTGGGATTAATAAAGGTCAGCGCATCCTGGCAGTCCTGTTCATCTCTTTGGATACCATATGGTAATCTTACTGCCCAGAAGGAATACTTATTATCCCCGTTTTCCGTATTTAGCTCATCCACAGCCATCTGTGCCAGTTTGCCCGCTAATGTCGAGTCCTGTCCGCCTGATATGCCAAGCACGAAACCTTTGACGAATGAATTCTTCTTCGCATATTCCTTTAAGAAATCAATGGACTTACGAATTTCTTCTTCAGGATTAATCTCAGGCTGCACACGCAATTCTTCGATTATTCTCTGTTGCAATGTCATCTATTATCTCCTCCTAAATGTAATTCGTGCACCATATCTCTAACTTCTTGAATGTTGCGCATTTTATTGTCCCAACATTTTTGGCTAAGGTCGACAGGGTATTCTTCCGGATTCAATGAGCGTTTATATTCATCCCATAAGAAGTTGAGATTGTCTTTTGCATATTCTTTCATCTCTTGTACTGAAGGTGTTTCATAGATTTGCTTACCGTCTTCAATTACTTTCTTATGAAGGTTTTTAGCAGCAAAGTTCGTAACAAATTTTGAGATAAAGGTATGCACAGGATGGAACATTTTCAGGCGCTCTTCCGCTTCTGGATTTTCATCATGCATGGTGATGTAATCTCCTTGCGCTTTTCCGTTTTCTAAATCAATAATACGGTAAACTTTTTTCAATCCAGGAGTCGTTACCTTCTCTGCATTAGCGGAAATCTTAATGCGATCCTGCATGTTCCCTTGCTCGTCTTCCAACGAAACGAGTTTGTATACTGCTCCTAATGCTGGTTGATCATATGCTGTGATTAGTTTGGTGCCTATACCCCAAGTGTCGACCTTAGCGCCTTGCGCAAGGAGATTCAAAATTGTATATTCATCTAAATCATTAGATACCACAATTCTGGCATCCGTGAAACCTGCTTCGTCTAACATTTTGCGGGCAGCCTTTGATAAAAAGGAGATATCGCCGCTGTCGAGACGGATTCCCAAGAAATTAATCTTGTCGCCTAATTCTTTCGCAACTTTAATGGCTGCTGGTACTCCGGATTTTAATGTATCGTACGTATCTACTAAGAATACGCAATTTTTATGGCGGCGTGCATATGCATGGAATGCTTCATAGTCATTTTTATAGGCTTGTACCAAAGAATGTGCATGCGTTCCAGCAATTGGAAGATTAAATAGCTTTCCAGCTCTAACATTACTTGTAGAATCAAACCCACCGATAAATGCTGCACGTGATCCCCAAATTGCCGCATCCATTTCTTGCGCACGTCTTGTGCCGAATTCCATGACGATATCTTCTTTGACTACTTGCTTAATGCGGCTTGCTTTAGTTGCAATCAATGTTTGGTAGTTCACAATATTTAGCAAAGCTGTCTCAATAAGCTGTGCCTCTACTAAAGGTGCCTCTATCCGGAGAATGGGTTCATTGCCGAATACAAGCTCCCCTTCTTCCATCGAATAAATATCACCTGTAAACTGCAAGTCTTTTAAGTAATCTAAAAAGTCTTCTCTATAACCTTGTTCCTCACGAAGATAGTTAAGGTCTGATTCGCTAAAACGAAACTCTCGTAAATAGTCCAGTATTCTTTCTAAACCTGCAAAGATTGCATAGCCATTGCCAAACGGCAATTTTCTAAAATATAATTCGAAAACTGCTTTTCGATTATGTATTCCATCTGCCCAATAGGACTCAGCCATATTAATTTGGTATAGATCTGTATGCAGCGCTAGGCTATCATCTGGATAATGTGATTTCATTTTTCATAGTCCCTTCTTCCACATTTTACTTAAAACATAGTATACACCAATTGTCTCTGAATATATCTTCCTAAGGCAGTAGTTGCCACAAAAAGGGAGCACTATTCCTTAAAAGGCACTTTTTCAATGGTCAATAACATTTTCTTTAACGGAATTCCACTGCTAAATCCAGTTAACGTTCCGTTCTTACCAATAACCCTGTGGCATGGCACCGCAATGAGAACAGGGTTTTTGCCAATTGCACCACCGACTGCTCTCACAGCCTTCGGATTGCCGATAGCTTCTGCTATATCTGCGTAGGAGACCGTTGACCCATATGGAATTTGCTGTAATGCTTCGAAAACCTTCAGTTGAAAAGGTGTACCCTTTAAATCGAGCGGCAAATCAAAAATTGTTCTTTCCCCCGCAAGATATTCTTGTAATTGGCTTTTGTAGAGGGCCATTTTTTCTGGAGCTTCCACTAATTCGGCGTCGCCTAGATACTTACTTCCCCATTCTTGTACTTCTTCCAATGTGATCCCGACACAACACACCCCTTGATCGGTCGCTGCCAAAACTAAAGAACATTGTTCATCTTCCAAGCGTGTCCAATATAAATGCACTTTGAATCCCCCCTGTAGCTTTCAAAATTCAGTAATTTTAGAGAGCAAGAAAATGAAGCCTTGCTTACTAAATGAATAGATATTGGTAATAATTCTATCAAAAAACCAAGTATGTTACATTAGAAGAAACACTATTCACTAGGAGTTACATATGAATTCAATCGAACCTTCAGCCATTCACTTTAAACATATAGAGTACGAAACAGGAGAACAGCATATCTTACGTAATATTACAGGTTCTATTTCAGCAGGTAAGATTACGGCGCTTGTAGGACCTTCAGGGGCAGGAAAAACGACTTTGCTTCGGCTTTGTAACGGATTAATCTCCCCTACAGCTGGTGAAATTTTCATCGATCAAACGCCTATAGCTTCAATAGATCCGATTTCACTACGACGACGTGCGGGCATGGCGCTTCAATCTGCACCCATGCTGAACGGCACAGTTTTTGAAAATTTAGCTTTGCCAAGGCAGCTGCAAAATCGGTCATTAGATAAAAAGGAAGCGATTAAATTATTAGATGATGTAGGATTAAAACCCGAAAACTTGAAGAAGTCTATTCGCGAGTTATCCGGTGGCCAGCGACAGCGCGTATCGCTTGCACGTACATTAGTGAACCGTCCGAGCATTCTTCTATTGGATGAGATTACCTCTGCGCTTGATCCTTCTTCTATTAAGGAAGTAGAAACATTGATCAAAAGGTTGAATGAAAAGGACCAAACGACGATTATTTGGATTACACATAATTTAGAACAGGCCGTCAGAATGGGACATTATGCATGGGTAATGGCAGAGGGAAAACTAATAGAAGCAGGAGAAAGCTCTCTGCTAAAGAATCCAAATGAAGAAATCACCAAACGGTTTATTAAGGGGGAGTTGGTATGAGTTACGGTACACTCTCGCTTACACTCGTCTTTGTCTTAATTCCGCTGCTACTATCTAAAACACTTCATCTTCAGTTAGAAAAAGATGTTTTAATCGCTACCGTTCGATCCATTATTCAATTGCTTGCTGTCGGGTATTTCTTGAAATTCATCTTCGAATCAGACCATCTTGTTTACATCCTATTCATGGTTGCATTGATGATTGGTGTCGCTACAGGCAATGCCAGAAAAAAAGGCAGCAAAATAAAAGGCATCACATGGAAGATTGCCTTGACGCTTACAGCGATTGAGATATTAGTGCAATCTATATTACTTGGATTTCACATTGTGCCGCCAACAGCGCAATATATTATACCTATTAGCGGGATGGCAATCGGCAACTCGATGGTGCTGTCGATTCTCTTTTTAAATCGGTTTCAGGCTGAAGTCGATGCCCATCGCGATCAAACCGAACTCATCCTGACACTTGGCGGAACGCCGCGGCAAGCCATTCATACACAATTGACCAGAGCTATAAAAGCAAGCATGATACCGACAATCGAAAGCCAAAAGACGATTGGTTTAGTCCAATTGCCCGGCATGATGAGCGGTCAAATTATTGCTGGCGCAGACCCTGTACAAGCTGTTCAGTTTCAACTTTTAATTCTCTTTATACTTCTTACTACTGCAGCGATTTCGAGCATTCTTCTCGGCTTCCTATCATACCCCTCCTTATTTAATGAGCGGATGCAGTTGTTGAAAGAGAAAGAATAATAGAATTTAGGCAAATAAAAAAACGTTTTTCCTATTCCATGTAGGGAAAACGTTTTTCTGTCATAATATTAAATTTGTACCTCAATACTAAGTTACTTATATTATTGTGCAATTGCAACTTGTTTTCTTAAAAAGCAACATAATTCGACACAAAAGAGCCTAATCATTCTATATAAAACTCTTCTGTCCGAACACATTTATCATAAACCCCTCCTAGCTTTTCAACAACTTTTTTGCTTAAAAAGAAAATAAGAAATGAATATAAAAACGTTACACCGGGACACCAGTGCGCTAATTGATTGAAACTTTCCTAAAATTATTTTTTTCATTTAACTTTGAACAGAATGACTTTTTCGTTAAATATGATATAATTGAAAAAAATAAAATATTCACAACAAGGGGAAGTAGCATATGTCACTTAAGGATTTTTTCATCGCATTGTCTGAAAACCAGTTTTTAAACAACAATGCGAAAAAATATGGTCTTAAAATGGGAGCTGCGAGTGTTGTAGCTGGCACGAATATCAATGAAATGATTAAAAGCATTAAAGAGTTAAACTCACATGGCATTTCGTGCACAATCGATAACTTGGGGGAGTTTGTTCACGATAAAGCTGAAGCTACAGCTGCAAAGAATCAAATCTTAGCTGTAATTGAAGCCGTTAACGAAACAGGGGTAGATGCGCATATCAGTTTAAAACCTTCACAACTAGGTTTAGATATTGATTATGATTTCTGCTATGAAAATTTGAAAGAAATTGTCGAATTAGCAGACCGCTATGATATCTTTGTTAACTTCGATATGGAAAACTATGCACGCCTACAACCATCATTTGACTTGCTTGAGGAATTGTCACGCGAGCACGATAATATCGGAACTGTTATTCAAGCATACTTTTTCCGTGCAAAAGAAGATATCGAGAAATATAAAAACTATCGCCTTCGCATCGTAAAAGGCGCTTATAAAGAGCCAAGCGAAGTAGCTTATCAAACAAAAGAAGAAATCGACCGCAATTATATTGAGCTGTTAGAGTACCATTTATTGAATGGCAAATTCACATCAATTGCAACGCATGACCATAATGTAATCAACCATATGAAACAATTTATCGCGGCACACAACATTCCAAAGGAAAAGTATGAATTCCAAATGCTGTATGGCTTCCGTCGTGATATGCAACTTGAGCTTGCAAAAGAAGGCTATAACTTCTGCACGTACGTACCATTCGGCCAAGATTGGTACGGGTACTTTATGCGCCGTTTAGCTGAGCGTCCACAAAACTTAGAGTTAGTTGTTAAACAAGTGTTCAACAAAAAGACAAACACATTAATCGGCTTGACTGCTGCAGGGTTTGCCCTTGGTCGTTTAACAAAACGCCGCAAGTAATATGTTAAAATAGATAAAGCGGATTCATATTTATATGAATCCGCTTTATCTTATTTATTCCACCCTTTTTCTTTAAAACGGGCAATAGCTTCAATTCTGTTGCTGACTTCTAATTTATCTAGGATTGTGGAAATATAATTTCGTACAGTACCCGGGGAGAGAAAAAGTTCAGCGGCAATTTCTTTCGTTGTCTTCCCTTTTGCGACAAGTTCTAATACTTCACTTTCGCGATCGGTTAAAGGATTTTCGATTTCTTCCTCATAAACAATATCGATTAGTTCTGGTGCGAATATCCGTCTTCCATCCATAATGACTCGTATTGCATTAACTAATTCCTCAATTGGGCTATCTTTTAATAAATAACCTCTCACACCTGCTTTTCGTGCACGCTCAAAGTATCCTGGCCGTGCAAACGTCGTCAGGATGATCACTTTACAGTCTTTATCTTTTAGTTCTTCGGCAGCATCGAGCCCTGTCTTCTCAGGCATTTCGATATCCATGATGACAATATCAGGTTGAAACTCTTCTACTAGTGTTAGGGCATCTAAGCCATTATAGCCTACCCCTACTACTTCCATATCTGCTTCCATATTAATTAAAGACTTGAGCGCGCCCAGCAGCATTCCCTGGTCTTCTGCTATAACAATTTTAATCACTTTGCATCCTCCTCTTTGACCGAAGGCATTTTATGTCCATTATACTAGCAAATAATTGAAAAGCCATTCCATTTGACTGGAACAGCTTTTTGTGGAATTTTTCTTTATAAATAGTGCGGCACTTTTCTTTTATATTTTTGTGTACGCACTCTTTTTTTGACATCTTTAAACGTCACAAAGCTTTTTTGCGATGTATCATACAATTTATAGCGTAGTGATTCTAGGCTTGTTTTTAGCGTGATTGTAGTAGCCCGTTGCAAAGGCGGTGTTTGCTGGTGCGCATCAGCTAAATGATAATTTGGTATGCGCGGCGCTAAATGATGAACATGATGGAAGCCAATATTGCCTGTTACCCATTGCAGAACAATCGGCAATTCATAATAAGAACTTCCCTCCACTGCCGCTTTTACATAATCCCATTCTGATTCATTTTCAAAATATGAATCCTCGAAGGTATGCTGAATGAAAAAGAGCCAAATACCTAGCGCACCCGCTACAAACATGGTCGTCCCATGGATAATCAAAACGGAGGGGATATTTGTCAGCAATGCGAGTCCAACAAGCAATGCAGCAAGTCCCAAGTTTGTCGCGTATGTGTTAAGGCGTTCTTTTTTCCTTGCGTCTTTACGGTTGAAGCGATTGGATACCAATACTAGATAAAGAGGCCCTAAACCAAACATCACGATTGGCTGGCGATACGCTCTATAGCAGAAACGGCGCCATGGTGTAGCGCTAATATATTCCTCAACTGTCATAACCCAAATATCGCCGATTCCCCGCTTATCCAAGTTTGAGCTTGATGCATGGTGAATCATGTGCTCTCTCTTCCACTTTTCGTACGGAAAAGATGTAAGCACCCCTGTCACAAACCCCACATAGTCATTTGCTTTCTTGTTTTTGAAAAAAGAACCGTGTGTACAATCATGGAAAATAATGAACGTTCGCACTACAAAACCTGCAGCAACAATGCTTAGAATAATTGCACCCATCACTGTATATGGCAAAATCAAATAGGCAATCACCCAAAGAATTAACATCGGCGCAATGGTATTAATCATTTGATAAATACTTTTTTTCATTTCTGATTGCGCAAATGGCATCACTGCTTTTCTTAATTGTTTCGTTTTTTCGCGATCTGTCAAAAACTCCACCCCCAGCTTTTTAATCTCTTGATATTATTTTAAGCGAGGTAGAGTCATCCCCATAGACATAGATGTCATAAGGATAATATGACACTTATCATGTTTGGCCATCTAATAAACTATTGACTGTCTATTTCATTTGCCGGATACATAAAGTATAATATTTTATACATGAAGCAGCATAATTCATTACGATTTTATGAAAAGATCTGATAGGGAGGGCTTTTTTATGGAATTACTTCTAAACCAAAAGCAAGAACTAAAGCTTTTAATGACGTCTCAACTCCGCCAATCGATTGAACTGCTACAATACTCAACAACAGATTTAGAACAATTCATACGGGAACAAGAGCTGGAGAACCCATTGATTGAATTGCATGATTCTCCCCCTTCTCCCCAAATTGAAAGGATTTCTTCTGAGTGGGCGATAAAACCTGCGGGCATGCCTCAGGAGATGATCAAGGCTCGTGAGGAAAATGGAAGAGATCAATTAATACAAATTGTTAATGTCACTTATAAAGAAAAGACAACGAAAGACCTTTTAAAATATATTATTCATAACCTCAATGATTCCGGCTATCTAGAGATAGATGAACAGAACTGCCCCTACACAGATGTAGATCTCTCCCATGGGATTTGCCTTTTACAGCAAATTGGCCCAGCAGGTGTTGGCGCTCGTACAATTGAAGAATGCTTAACCCTTCAGTGCAACGAACGGTTTCCTCAGCACTATTTATTAAAAGAGGCAATCAAAACATGCTTGCCCTTAATTGCAGAAAAAAAGTGGAAAGAAATGGCTAAAAAGCTGAATTGTTCTGTAGAAGAAGTGGCTTATATAAATAACTGCATCTTATCTCTCAATCCAAAACCATGCTTATTAAAGCAAGACAGAACAGAATTTGCACAACCAGATATCATCGTGATTGAAGAAAGAGGAGGATTTGCGTTCTTTTTGAATGATCGCTATTTGCCGACAGTTACATTGAATGAACAAAACTTACATATCCCAACCAGCAATGGCGTAGAAAAACAGTATATAAAAGAGCAGTACAAAAACTATCAATGGCTTGTCAACAGCATTGAACAGCGCAGGCAAACGATTATCAAGATTATGCATGTCCTATTAGAAAAACAGCCAGCCTTTATCCGAAACGGTTTATCAGAACTCTCTCCTTTAACCTTAAAGGAAGTGGCCATGGAAATCGGTATGCATGAATCAACTGTTAGCCGAGCGACATCCAACAAGTATATCCAAACACCGGCTGGCCTGTTTGAATTAAAGTCATTATTTTCTTCGAAAGTGGAGAGTACGAATGGTCATCAATTCTCGCAAGAAAAAGTGAAAGCCCTTTTAAAACAATTTATAGGAACTGAAAACAAGAAAAAGCCTTTCTCAGACCAAAAAATTGCTGAGTTTTTCAACACGGAGTATGCAATCCAGATTGCCAGAAGAACGATCAGCAAATACCGCGATGAGCTCAATATTCCATCGGCCAGCATGCGTAAACAGTGGATTTAATAGTTAGATAGACACTAAGATAAGAGGTGGATCCATAAAGATGGAAACAATATTCGGTGACTTACCTACTCTCGAAACAGATCGTCTTCTACTTAGAAAAATCGAATTGGAAGATAAAGAAGATATATATGCCTACACTTCAAATGAAGAGGTCTCAAAATACGTGACATGGGACACACATAAGTCACTAGCTGATACGAGTGGATTTATTGAATTTGTGCTCGCACAATATCGGGTAAAAAAAATTGCGCCATGGGGCATCGAGTATAAAGAAAATGGAAGGCTAATCGGCACTATTGATTTCGTAATGTGGCAGCCAAATTATCATGTTGCTGAGATTGGATATTGCCTGTCTCAGAACTATTGGGGAATGGGCATTGTAACAGAAGCTGCAAACGAAGTGATAAAATACGGCTTTACCCACATGGATTTAGTCCGCATTCAAGCAAGATGCATGGCAGAAAATATTGGTTCCGCACGAGTGATGGAGAAAATCGGTATGTCCTTTGAAGGAGTTATGCGAAAAGCCATGTACACCAAGGGTTTCCAGCGAGATATCAAAATGTACTCTATCTCGGATGAAGAGTTTTTTGCTTCCCCATAATCAAAAAGGGATTGGATTTTAATCCAATCCCTTTATTGTGTCTATGAGTTTTCTTTTTGTCTCGACTAATTTATTTTCTGCTTCAATGTCGGCATCTCCATATTCAGTAAAGAATTCCGCAAAGTTTTCTCCTTTATATCTCGGAACGATATGCATATGAAAATGTGTGAGTTCATCAAAAGCCCCACCATTTTGGCATACCGTAATTCCCTCTGGATTAAACAACTTATTTATAGCTTTGGACATCATTCCTGATGCCTTCATTAATGATGTTGCCGTAAGTTCGTCAAATTCATCAAAATATCGAATATGTTTTTTCGGCAAGATTAGAACATGTCCCTCATTATAAGGTTTGTGGTCTAAAATACAACAAACATAATCATCTTCGAATACTATGTGAACAGCTTCTTCTTTATTTGCTAATTTACAACCTAAACACTCCATTTAATACCCCTCCCCTTTGTATCTCATTATATACTCGTTTTCTAAAATTTGTAATAATTTAAAAATATATAATAAAAGGGCAGTCAGCATTAGCCAACTGCCCCACCCTGGGTTTAGAGCAATCATGAAATTCTACGTGTTCAAAAAGTAACTGTTATTTGCTTTATAAGGGAATTGCCTTACATACTCACCTCTGACAATAAGCCTTTGGGTACCATCTGCGTTGCATGTGACAAGTGTGATAAGTCGTTTTTGACCGATATCTTGAATCACATCAACCTGAGTGGGCTGTACATAAGACATATCTTCTATTCGATATTCATATATCTCTTGAAAATCCGTTAGATACACCTTCATGCCCTTCTTAGCTTTAGTCAACGGGCTAAATAGTGTCTTTCCATCATTCATATTGTGGGCAGCGAGGGCATAATTCCCCTCTCCCATTTCTTGCTCTTTTTTCATCGTACCTGCTCCGACTGTCAAATTGGCATTCGAGATGCCATAAACAATAGGTAGCTGAAGCTTTACTTTAGGAATGTGGATGGCGCCGATCGCATGAATATTTTTTTTCTTCGTCCGTGCATCTAAAACATCCCGAAGTGTTACATTCTTCACTTGGGCAAAATCAAACGAAGAATGCCTATCTTCTTTTTCAGTTGGCTTACTGGCTTTTTGTATCGTCTCTTTTGACATCTGGCCAACTAAAAAGCTCATGATCGGTTTTTGAAAGCTCAACGTCAATCCAACAAGAAGCAATAAGGTTCCTGCAACCAATAATATTTTTCTAGTCATAGAAAACCTCTCTTTCCAGAATTTTACTTACTTGTTAAAGTCCAAAATTTTCCGCGCGGTATCTTGGCCATTTTGAATACAATTCCCTATTCCTACACCATAATAAGAACAGCCAGCCAAAAATACATTCGGATACTCCATTTCCATTTGCTCTGTTAGAGATTGAACGATTTTCGCATGGTCCATACCATAGACAGGCATTAAATCTGTCCATTTAGTTACATTGGATACGACTGGTTTTCCTTCAATTTTAAGTGATTTTCTTATATCTTTAAGTGCAACGTCAACTAATTGGGCATCATTCAATCCCTTTAATTGTTCAAATGCGGGGTTTGAGCTTTTATAAAACATACGAATTAACAGATTCCCTGACTCTGAGGTATGTTTCCATTTTCGACTAGTCCATGTGCAAGCATTACATAATACATCGGTGTTTTCAGACACAATATATCCTGTGCCATCTGCAGGCAATTGATTGTCTGGTATGTCAAAGCCTACATATACAGCAATAATGGAGGCATTGCGGATTGAATTTAGTTCTGTTTGAATCTTTTCGTCGCGCAGTAATGTGCTCGCAGACTGATGCGGTGTAGATAACACTATCGTATCTGCTTCTATGCTATCGCCATTATCGAATTCACATAAATAGCGGTCTCCACTCTTCAAAATTGCCTTTGTCTCTAATCCCTTGACGATTTCAACATCTGTTAGGGTTTCTTCTAGCTTTTCTATAAGCTGTGATAGCCCTCGTTTAAAGGAGATAAATTTTTTCTCGGCGCTTTTTTGGAACTGCTCTCGGTTCTCTCCAAAACCTTCGATAATGCTGCCGTACTGATTTTTGTAATCCAGCAAATAAGGAAGTGTTGAAGCCATGGTCAATTTATATAAATCACCTGAATAAACCCCTGACAGTACAGGTGCAATCTGCTTTTCTACAAGCTCTTTCCCTAAATAATATTCAAGGAACTCGCCGATCGAGCTATCCTTTGTAAATGGGTTTTCCGCTAAATCAAAATCATTTAATGCATCTTGTTTACCCTTTTCAGAAATGAGGGTACTACTATTAAGTGAATCTATACTTGTCGGAATGCCAAATACACTATCTGCTGGTATGGCATGCAGCTTGTTATGGCTATAAATATAAGAAATACCTGTGCTGTTATAGACAAGTTCACTCTCTAAGCCTATATCTTGTACAAGTGGCAACACACTCTTATGGCGAGCAACGATTGAGTCAGCTCCTGTCTCCATAATGAATCCTTGCTCGCGTACAGAATGCATTTTTCCGCCGAGATGGTTATTCTTTTCTACGAGAATGAGGCGGAGAGGCAAATTTTTTTCTACTTTCTGTTTTTGGAGTTCATGCATGGTACAAAGACCCGTGATGCCTCCACCGATTACAACAACTGTCTGCAAGCTGTCCATCTCCTTTTAGTTTGCTTGTTTCCTGCTAGGTGTTATCACCTTTATCCATGCTTTAGTATAATCTTTCGTAAAACTTGCTGCCATGATTTTGGTCACAGTTTAATTTTAAATGATGGAGTTATTAGTGAATGTGTCAAAAAAAAAATAGTCAATTCGAAGGGTTATTAGTTGTAGAACTCTTTTATACATTTTATTCTTTTAATATACACCCCCGCTTTTCCACTTTAAATCAGTAACAGTACTTAGGGGCTTTCATATAATTTTTGCAAAATTAATACAGTTTTCTTCCAACTGAGAGGATGATATTTTTGGATTTACTGATGATTATTTTCGTCTTAATGGGCTGCTTACTTATCTCTAACATTATTAGCCACTACATACCCTCAATTCCTACAGCGCTCATACAAGTCGCTTTAGGTGTCATTGTAGCCCTTCTATTTAGCAATGTAACCTTAGAATTGAAGACAGAATGGTTTTTATTGTTATTCGTAGCTCCCCTACTTTACAATGATGGCCGTAATTTTCCAAGGGACCAGCTTTGGAATATGCGAATGCCTATCTTGGGCAATGCCATCGTCCTTGTACTAATCACCACAATAGCCGGCGGTTACTTTATCCATTGGTTAATACCATCTATACCGCTTGCAGCCGCTTTTGCGCTTGCTGCTATTCTTTCGCCTACAGATCCTGTTGCTGTCAATGGGATTGCTAAAAGAATACAAATTCCAGAAAAAATTTTAAATGTAGTACGAGGCGAATCATTGATTAATGATGCTTCTGGCCTTGTTGCCTTCAACTATGCAGTAGCAGCTGTTGTTACTGGCTACTTTTCCATTAAAGAAGCGCTAATTGACTTCTCATACACTTTTTTAGTGGGCGCATTAATCGGTTTGGTTGTTGGCATCATTCTAACTCAAATCCGCTTTTCATTAAGACGTGCAGGGATTCGAGACGTTGTGTTCCATACGTTGCTCCAGCTGTTGACACCATTCCTTGTTTACCTAGCGGCAGAAGATTTGTTCCATGCTTCCGGTGTTATTGCCGTAGTTGTAGCAGGTATTACGCAAGCCCTCGTTAAAGATAAAACAGAAACAGTACTCGCTGAGGAGCAATTGCTTACTGAAAATACGTGGTCAATCGTGCTATTTATTTTAAATGGAATTGTCTTTTTACTATTAGGATTAAACATTCCCTCCACAGTTGAAGCCTCCATTGAAAATGAGAGCATTAACAACTGGAAGCTAATAGGGTATGCCGTGGCAATAGGTACCGCTATATTAGTGATCCGTTTCATTTGGTCACACATAGGTGCTATCTATGAATACAAAAAAGGTAGAGATGAAGAAAAACCAACCTTAAAAACAAGCTTACTAAGCAGCCTGACAGGCGTGCGTGGTGCTGTCACAATGGCCGGTATCTTATCACTGCCGTTCTTTACAAAAAATGGGGAGCTCTTCCCTGAACGTTCGCTCCTTTTATTTCTAGCTTCCGCTGTCATTTTATTTACACTGCTTGTGGCTACCGTTTTCCTTCCACTCCTCATTGATACCGAGGAAACAAAGGAAGAAAAAGCTGACTCATTAAGCTTCAATGAAGCCAAGCAGAAAATCTTGATGGCATCTATTAAACAGATCCATCGTGAGATAAACGATAAAAATCGGACAGCAGCTTATCAGTTAATTGGCGAATACCAGCAACTCTTCCGCCAGGCTCAGCTGGACGGCAATGCTGCTAAAACTGGAAATCCTGGATATCAGAGCGAAATTATGAAAATCCGCTTAAAAGCTTTATCTATCGAAGAGCAATACATTCAGGAGCTGCATAAAGGCAACCATCTGGATGAGGATATGTATATCGGATTCCAAACAGCTTTTATAGAGCGAAAAAGAGCCATCCATCAAAACATGCGGAAAGGCGTCTTATATATTCTTTATCGCGTTGTTCACGAATGGCGTATTACTCGTAAAAAGTATCGCTTGGACAAAGAGCAGTTCATTTCTTATATCAAGATGAGACAAGATGTACGAAGAAACACGTACCAACAAGCGCTAATCTACCTGAAAGAACAAGCAGCAATTTCAAATGAACCAGACCTCTACTATATCGTTTCATTTGAATATGAAAGAGCCCTTAACCAGCTGAAAAAGCCAGTTACAATGGATACGAATAAACAAGAGGAAATCAAAGATGAACTCCGATCTGTAATTACTGAAACAGAAAGAGCCGAGGTTCATCATATGTATGAAATGGGCGAAATCAATCGGGAACAAGAACGAGAATTACGTAGATTTATCAATTACATCGAAAGTGTTAATCTATATGAACAAGTAGAATAAGTGATTATAAAAAGACACGCGAGAGTAAATTCTCTTGCGTGTCTTTTTTGCATAACGTTTATTCATGTTTCGCAATTTCACTGCTAATGAGCGCTGTATAATATTTCGCACCTTCAGCATTTGGATGGATATGGTCATTATAAAATAGCTGTTCTTCATCTTCTGTCGCTTCATACCAATTAATCAGCCGGACATTGTCTCTTTTTTTAATAGCCTCATTCAATTTGCGATTCACATTATCCTGCCAATTTCGCGTAACGCGCGTGTTGATAAGATAAATTTGCCTAGTCTTTCCAATGGTGTTTAGCAATTCTTCTAGCTGTGGTCCGCTAAAGTCGCCATTAGAACCAAGTCCGACAACAACTACTTTGCCAAGCTTTCCTTGGCTTTTCAATGATGTGACGACATCGTACGTATCATACATTTGTCGCCCTACTTTTGCATCGACGACAATTTGCGGAATTTGTGCCTTTAATGCAGAGGCAGCACTTAGCATAACTGAATCTCCAATAGCTGTGACGCTAAGTGAAGAGGGAACAGTGCCTGGAACAATCTTTTTCTTTTTCTTTTTTTCATTTGCTTTTTTTTCAGCCTGTTCTTTCTTTTTCGCTAGTTGTGCTTCTTTTTCTTTTTGTGCCAACTTCGCTTCTTCTCTTGTACTGTTATCTTTGGAATTCTCTTTTTGTGAAGTAACTTCCTTTTTAGCAGCATCTTGCTTCTCTTTCTTCGGCTCTGTTGTACCGGAAGAGTTCTCTAATTTTTTCTCTTCATTCAGCAGATGCTGCTCTAGCGCCCTGCTGCTTGCTTGAGTATCAGACGGCGTAGAAATCATACCCATCATAAAAATGATGACTATACATCCAAGCATCGCTGATCCAATGCGGTAAGGTAATGTCCAATCTTTCCACTTCCATGACCATTCATGTGTTTTAAATTTGGATACCCAAACCTTCCATTCGCCCTTTCGAATGGGATCCTCCACAAAACGCCATGAAAGCTCTGCAAATAAAACTGTCATTAAAATAATGATTAGCGTCTTCCAGAATGGTATAGGCACACCTTCAAGACCTGCTCCCATCAAGACAATAAACGGAAAATGCCAAATATATATCCCGTAAGAGCGAACACCAACCCATAATAACGGTCGAAAGCTTAAGATTTCACCCAGCCAACTCGCCGGATGGACGATGACAGCAATCAGCACTGCTGTCGCAAGAGATGCTAACAACATCCCGCCTTCGTAAAGAAACGGACCTTCTTCATGCATAAAAATAATCATGAGTAACAGTACTAACGCACTGATGATCCCTGCTCCATTTAATAATTTTTTGGCTTCATCTGTAATATTGGCTTTTAATTTACGACTTGGCCATACGAATGCCAGCGCCGCACCAATGAGAAGCGAGAAGGCTCTTGTATCTGTGCCATAATAAACACGGCTCGGGTCCTCGCCCGGCGTGTACATCCAAAACATAGCTATAGCAGAGATGAATGCGAGGGAGCAGATACCAATCGCTACCTTCCCGCTCATCTTTACAAATCGGAGAACTACTAACATCACCAACGGCCAAATAATATAGAATTGCTCTTCAACAGCGAGTGACCACATATGCTGCAATGGAGATGGTGGAGCAAACTTTGTGAAGTACGAATGATGTTGTGCAACGTAAAACCAATTGCTGACATAAAAGACAGCAGATAATATTTCTTCACGCAATCCTATTAAAAATGATCGTTGAAATAACGTAATCCAAAAACCAACCAATAGCAGCATGGCAAATAAAGCGGGAATTAGCCTTCTAAAACGCCTGATAAAGAATTTCTTGAAGTCAATTCTCCCCGTCGTATTCCACTCATTGATCAGCAAATCTGTGATTAAATAGCCTGACAGCACAAAGAATATCGTTACTCCCAGATAGCCGCCGGCAATTCCTCCAACATGAAGATGATAAAGAATCACCGAAAGAACAGCGATTGCCCTTAGACCATCTAATCCGCCTATGTATCTATGATTTTTTTGAATCGGCTTTGGCATATATTTCACCACTTTCCACTTATCTTCCCATCTTATATATGACGATTCAAACGACAGTTTGTTTTTAAATTTTGCTAAAAAGCGACAAAAAATTTTATTTCATCCTATTATATCCTATCGCAAAGTTCGTCTTATAACAAAAAATTACATAAATCGGTAAATAAGTTCCTCTTAAATTAGCAGAAAAGCCGACATCTAGGTACATGTCGGCTCTAAATTTTTTTATCTTTCACATGCCCATCCATCATGGTCTCGGTCCATCTTTGACTGGTACGCAGGATGAGATTTAGAAACACCATGGGGATAGTACTTGCGTAATTCGGTGCAATTTTTAAAATTTGTTTTTTTGGTAGTAGCAGGCTTTTTCTTTTTAGCTGATGAAGTCTTGGCTACAGACGGTTCCTTCTTACCACTCCATAGACCCTTTTTCTTTTTCTTTACAATCGCTTGAAGATGCACAAGTTTTGATTCGTATGAATAAGTGCCATAGTCATAGAATTTCTTTACATAGCCTTTTTTCACCAACAACTCTTGCAATAGCTGGCCGTCCACCCATACCCATACAAGTGTGCGTCCGTATTTATCTTTTCTTGCCCCATCATATTGCAATTGAATTTTTTTAGCTTTTTTAAGTTTCGTACATGTGTATTGTGATGCTGTTTTTCCATAAGGCTCAATTTTTTTCGTTGATTCTGGGGTATCCACATAAAGGAATCGTGAATAGCCTGCTTTCTTAAAGTGTGCTGTATCGCCATCTACACATTTCGTCAGAGAATCTGTAAATTTCGCTGATGCCTTAGCATTTATATCAGCAGGGATAGTAAGCCCCATTATGATAAAAGCTACGACCATCCAAACAATTAAAGCTACTGATACTTTTTTCAATATGCCCACCTCTAAAAATTTATAAAGAAAGGTAATTTCTTTATAAATTAAGGTACCATATTCTTATGGAAAATAGTATAAATTTTTGAAACACACCATTATATTTATCACTTTTCCTGCATTTACTGTTTTTAGCTTGGTGATGCTTTTCAAGAGGCAGCGTAAACTAGCCTGTTATAAATAGCAGAGATACTTAGTCTTAGCTTGCTGCTTCCCTCTACTTATGTGGTTTTCACTTTACCATAGGCACCGCCACCGCCCATTACCAATGAAAGCTCTCCCTTCCTTCCTTTATCGATTAAGTCTGCAATCTTTTCGGGCACTACCGTTTCTAACTCTTCTCTTGAAATGACGTGAAGAATATTCATTTCTGTCCCAAATGTTGCTAGAAGCTTTTCCATTGTTTTTTTGCCTACTCCCGGAATAAAATCTAATGGAATTTGATGGATATATGGAGGGCGTTCTCTACTTGATTCGTCCTGTGTGGATAGTTCTTTAATGCGCACAGAAACACCTTTCGTCAGATGTTTTCCGCCACAATTTGGGCATGGAATCTCTGTTGTTCTAAACCCACAGTCTGCACAGGCGGTTTCGTGATATTTCCCTAAAAGTGGATTCAGCCCATAGTTTTCCAAAATAGCTCGTCCATCCTCCTCTTTTAATGCTTTTTTCAGCTCATCAAAAGTGGGCTCTTCTAATCGGATTTTTTGATATTCTCTGGCCATTTTACCTAATGAATGTGCGTCAGAATTTGTAACGTATGTGTATTTCTCTAACTCTTGAATACCTTTGACCATGTCTGTATCTGAGCTCAGTCCAAGTTCAATACCATCGATTTGGTCCATATCAAATACTTCCGCAAGGCTTTTTTCAACACCCTTTCCGTAAGCGCTCTTAAAAGGTGTAAAAACATGTGCAGGTATAAATAAACCTCCAAGCTCATGTACTTTATGCTGTAAAGTCAATGTGTCACAGGCTATTCTTTGGGTGCTCAAATTAATATTCGTGATATGGTTGCTCATCCAATTTGAAAAGGTACGAATCGTTTCCATGGATCGGAAGTAAGCTAAGACATGTAGCGGTCCCTTACAATTTGCATCATTGACCTCTATCTCAACACCTGGGATTAATGTAGTGCTTTCAAAGCGAAGCCCGCCACCCTCTAATGCTATCAATTGATTTG
The DNA here is from genome assembly GCF_059759115.1 of Rummeliibacillus sp. GQ308. Classification (NCBI taxonomy): domain Bacteria; kingdom Bacillati; phylum Bacillota; class Bacilli; order Caryophanales; family Caryophanaceae; genus Rummeliibacillus; species Rummeliibacillus sp. GQ308. The sequence goes on from NZ_JCAXDQ010000006.1 coordinate 34,993, forward strand.
CCTCTACTAATGCAGCCATTTCTTCCAATACTTCGGGCGAATGGCAATCAATTATTCCAACGATGTCCAATCCTTTTTTCATGGTTGCTGTTTTTAATATATTTTCCAAAGTCAGCGTTTTGCTTCCTGTAATCTTTACTGGTCGCCCCTTCCAGGTACGTCCAATATGAATATGTAAATCTGCATAATAATCATGCAACAAGTGATATCACTCCTTAGATGTTCTAACTTATATTCCCAAATTAACAATATTTTAAACGTACACATTAGTCTGTCCTGAGAAAGCGCAAATATGTCTAGAAAAGAATCTTGCCCATATAAAAAAACAGCTGCAGGCTATGCAGCTGTTCCAATTTAATGAATTAGCCCTTCATTTAGCTTTCCTGTTAATCGGTCAATGTCTACTTCAAATAATTCAATCTTGGGTAGGATGGGATAGCCTTTTCTTTCAAACGTCCATGAAGGATCACCGTATTTTTCAAGCAATCGATCAAAAAATAGTTCCTTCTCTTTTTCATCTTCAATTCGTCTGATGGTGCCGAAAACGACAACGCTTGTATAAACGAGTGCAGATTGGCAAGCATATTTTTTCCCAGGATGCAAATCACCCATTTCGCTTACCTCAATACATACTTTCGGATTTTCTTTGATGTTTTCCCAAAAGTGGCTTTCTCTTATATTGCCGATATGTAGATATACTTTTTCATTCTCATAAAGATACACAAGCGGGATAACATAAGGAAATCCATCACTATCTACTGTTGCCACATGTGCTACTTTTGCCATCTTCAAAAAATGCTTTGCATCCTCTTGTGAAATCTCCACACGTTTATTTTGGATTGCGCCGCGCATATGAACACCCCCTTTTTTCTTACTATTCTAACATATATATAAAATACATCATATATAACCTCCAAAATATTTACATATCCAAAAGAATGATTGGAAGCATTTTGGTTAACAATATGAAGTAAAGTGACACTCACTCGATGGTTTTCCATTTAAGTGGGAGTGTATCATCGGGCTTTTACAGGTAATTGTCCAGTCTTTAGATGATGAATGCCAATAACCTGTTATGTCAGATAAATTCTAATGAGGTGAACAGTATGATCCAATTTGATTCACAGATTGAAGGTAAAAAATCGTATTTTGGTGTCATTCGCGATGTATTTGAGTCTCATGGCTGTAGTTTTTGCTCAAACTTTGAATATCATGAAGGAAAATTCGATTCTATCCTCCACCGTGATGGCGGTGAGACCATTTATCTCCGTATGCCTTTTTGGACACTGGACGGAGATTTGGACCATCACGCTACCTATATTCAGTTTGGCAAACCTTTTGTCATCAAGCATGTGGTCAACTTAGGTCTAGATTATGATGAACATTCGCTGGTGACCGCTACAACTGGCCTAAGTCAATTCCAAGAACCAATTGACAAAGACGGTAAAATTGTGGACAAAAGCCGTTGGGTAATTGCTGGTGAAGAGAAAATTAATAAAATGCTTCGATCATTGGATGGCGACCATATAGTACAATAAAAAGACGAAAGCACTTCTCTTAGAGGAGTGTCTTCTTTTTTACAAAAAAATTTACAACACTATACATAGCCAAATGAATTCTACACATACTGAACCTATCAAAAGGAGGGAATTCAAATGGCTCTATTAGAAAACTGGCAACAATGGACATCATTCTTAGGACAACATGTCAACCAAGCAGAACAATCAGGTATGCCAAACAATGCGATTAAACAAGCAGCGATGCAAATCGGTGATTATCTCGCAAACAATGTTGACCCGAAGAATGAACAACAACGCGTGCTTTCCGATATGTGGGGCGTTGCAAATGAAAACGAAAAAGAAGCACTAGCTAGCTGTGTTGTTAAGTTAGTCCAAAACAAGAACTTACAATAACATCAAAACCCCGAATAGCGCTGCTGTTTGGGGTTTTTGTTTCCTTACAAATAATTGTTTAAAAGGTGGCAGATGAAGGAAAAACTACTGTATGAAAACGTTTTGAAGGAGAAGAATATGGCCGTTATGAATAATAAACAACAGACAAATCAATCTCATTACTCGAAACGAAACGTATGGTCTGGTTTTCTTTTTGGAGTAGGTATTGCCGCATTTATAGATGAAGTTGTTTTCCATTTAATACTTCAGTGGCACCATTTTTATGACAAATCAACACTTCATATCGGGTTGTTATCTGATGGTATTTTCCATGCATTCGGCTGGTTTGCGACCATTGGCGGTTCGTTCCTTTTAGCCGATGTCAATCGCCGCCATGCCTTTGCTCCAGTAAGGTGGTGGGGAGGCGTGCTGATTGGTCTAGGAGGATTTCAGCTTTATGACGGCACCGTCCATCACAAAGTCATGCAGCTTCACCAAATTCGATATGTCGATAACCTCATCATCTATGATTTAGTATGGAATATTTTAGCTATCATTATGTTACTTATAGGGCTGTTCCTTGTGTTTAAGACGCGTAGCAGACTTCAGACTGTTGGGAGTGTGACTGATGAACAGCCATAGCAATATGCATTCTACAGTCCACTCTTTATCTGGAGGAATGCCTCAATTCTTTTTGGGGCTTTTCTTTATATTGGCTTTGGTCTTCTATATCCTTGCGGTCGTTCTTTCGAATAAGCGATATCAACCATGGCCGGTAAAGCGCACTATACTATGGCTTTTTGGTGTTTTGTTTGCAGCAGCCTCATTATTAGGACCAATAGCAGAGCGTGCTCACACAAATTTCACCGCACATATGGTTGGTCACCTGCTTTTAGGAATGCTTGCCCCACTGCTAATGGCGCTTGCTTCACCTATGGCCCTTTTGTTACGTACATTACCTGTCGCCAAAGCACGAAACCTAACTCGGCTGCTGAAAAGCTGGCCAAGCAGAATGTATACAAACCCAGTCATTGCGTCCCTTTTAAATATAGGTGGACTCTGGCTTTTATACACCACTCCCTTATATTCACTTATGCATGAAAGCATGTGGATCTATGTTCTAATTCACCTCCACATCTTTGTGGCTGGTTATTTGTTTACTGTATCAATGATTTATATTGACCCTGTTTCCCATCGTACGCCCTTTCTATACCGCGCCATTGTATTAACCATTGCCTTAGCGGGCCACGGTATTTTATCTAAATACATTTACGCTCATCCGCCCGTTGGAGTACCGCAGTACCAGGCAGAGCTGGGCAGTATGATTATGTATTATGGTGGAGACGTCATTGATTGTGCCATTATTTTTATGCTTTGTTTGCAATGGTATAGATCTACACGGCCACGGGCTACTGTATCAGCAAATAGTACAGCAAATTAAATTAAAAAACTACTTTAGGAGCATATTTAATATGAAAATTAAAGCAGCAGTTACACATGGGCAAGGCCAAGATTTTACTCTCGAAGAGGTAGACTTAGCAGCTCCCAAAGCAAATGAAGTATTAGTCAAAATTGTCGCTACAGGTGTATGTCATACTGATGCGGTTGCGCGTGATGCAGCTATCGCTCCCCTTCCCGCGGTGCTCGGTCATGAAGGCGCCGGCATCATAGAAGATGTAGGTGAAGGCGTTACCCGTTTTGCCAAGGGTGATCATGTAGTATTATCCTTCGCTCATTGTGGCCATTGCGACAATTGCTTAACTGGACACCCTGCTGTTTGTGAAACGTTTAATGATTTGAATTTTGGTGGTGTCAATGACGATTATACGCATCGTTTATCCCAAGACGGCGAGCAATTATCAACATTCTTCGGCCAATCTTCCTTTGGCACTTTTGCCGTTGTACATGAGCGCAATGTAGTGAAAGTAGATCCAGATGTAGATTTAGCCTTATTAGGTCCATTAGGGTGTGGAATTCAAACAGGAGCTGGCACGGTTTTAAATAAACTTAAACCAGAATTCGGCTCTACGATTGCAATTTATGGCGCTGGCGCTGTTGGATTGAGTGCTGTGATGGCGGCCAAGATAGTTGGATGTAAGATGATTATTGTGGTCGATGTTAATGACTCTCGCTTAGAGCTAGCAAAAGAGCTAGGTGCAACGCATGCCTTTAATGGATTAAAGACTAATGTAGTAGAAGAGATCAAAAAATTAACAAAAGGCGGCAATAAATATGCAATTGATACAACTGGGGTTCCGCCAGTTGTCCGTCAATGTTTGCAGGCATTACGTCCACTTGGCGTGGCTGCAATTGTTGGTGTAACACCTGAAATGACGATTGATGTCCACAATGATCTAATGGCAGAAGGAAAAACAATGGTAGGAGTCATTGAAGGCGATGCCGTGCCGAATGTCTTTATCCCACAATTAGTGGAGTATTACAAAGCCGGCCTATTTCCTTTTGATAAATTAGTGAAATTCTATGACTTTGACCAAATCAATGAAGCATTTGAAGCCTCCAAAAAGGGCGAGGCGATTAAACCAATCTTACGCGTTCAATAAAACATAACAAGTCTCTTTTATAAATATTTTTTTAATAAATTTTTGATATTAAAGTGGAATAGTGGCCATCCTTTTTACTTACCAAAAAGAGGAGCCCATTCCACTTTATTTTTTATTTCTTCTGTTTTGAGATCAATAATTGGAGCATATGAAAGAAACTATACATACACTGAATGAAGTCAACAAGATGGGGAGTTAGATTCATATTTGTAACATAAATGATGAGGGAATTTTAACAAGCAAACCACTGTATCAAGCTATCAGTTAGTTTAGAAAGGTTATTGACATTAAAATCGAATAGATATATATTATTTCTGAAAACGGTATCTATCAAATCTTACCTAATGAAACGTAAATTTGGAAATACTACTATCATAATTTAGAAATAATACATTCTATTAAGCAGTAAAAAAGCTTTTTGCTCTAGGGTATGAGCTAATGCTGCTACATTATATTTTTGGATTTTCATACTGGTAGAATCCTTATATTGCCGTTTATACATATCTAGAAGGAGGCTAATTGTAATAAGCTTATTTTTTTAGTTTAAAAACCTACTATATTTATCGGTATTATAAGATAAAAAATATGTAAGGAAAGGGAATCTGAAACAATTCTTTATCATATCCATGTAAGAACGATTTTCAAACGAATTATTTAGTTTTAGAAAACATTCCAAGGAGGATTCAAATTGAGAAAAAAATTTACAAAGTTAATTATTCCTTTTGCTGCTGCTTCTTTGTTATTAGCAGCATGCGGTGAACAGGCGACAAATAATTCAAACAATACAAGTTCAGGTCAATCTTCGAAGGTTGCCTCTATCAAGGATGAATCGCTGAAAGCAGCAAGCCCAGATAGCGTTCCGGCAAAAGCGTTAAATCGCAAGGATACGTTTATTGCTACTCTCTCGACTAATCCAGGCGGTGCTTTTTTACCGAACTTCTATAAAACCGGATATGACGGCAATGTATCTTCACCTATTTTTGACGGCTTAGTTGATATCAATGAGAAAGGCGAATACACACCAAAGCTTGCTGAAAAATGGGAAATCTCGAAGGATGGAAAAACGTATACTTTCCATATTCGAAAAAATGCGAAATTTAGTGATGGTAAGCCTGTAACCTCCGAGGATGTCGCATTTACATTGTCCATACTACATGACCCATCATACGCAGGTGACACAGATATTAGCCGTGCCCATATCATAGGCGGCGAAGACTATAAAAAAGGCAAAGCAAAAACAATCAAAGGTATCGAAATCGTTGATGACCAAACAATTACTATTAAAACAGACTCTGTTGATGTGCAAGCACTAAGTATCTTGGGAGGTCCTGTCCTTTCAAAAGCTTATTATGGTAAAGGTTATCACTTTGGCAACCTCGATTATTTAAAAGATCTTTATCAAAAGCCAATGGGAGCTGGTCCATACAAATTCGACAAGTACATTCCAAATCAAGAAGTACGCTATGTAGCAAATGAAAATTATTGGAATGGCGCACCGAAGATTAAGCATTTCATCTATAAAATCGCCAATGAAAATGGCCTACAGTATTTCCAAGCTGGGGATGTAGACTTTGCTGGTTTCACAGCAAATGCGGATAACCTAGAACAATTGAAATCAGTTGGATTTGCAAACATCGATATCTATACTGGCACACCAATTAGCTTTATCTCTATTAACAATAAAAAAGAGTATATGAAGGATGCCAAAGTACGCCAAGCACTAAACTATGGGCTGAATCGCCAACAAATCATTGATACTGTTTACCAAGGATATGGCGAAGTAGCGGATATTCCAATCGCGCCAGTGTCATGGGCATACAACGATGAAGGTGTCAGAAAGTTTAACTATGACCCTAAAAAAGCAAAAGAATTATTGGATGAAGCAGGATGGAAAGTTGGCAAAAACGGCATTCGTGAAAAAGATGGCAAAAAGCTAGAACTTGTTTATCTAAGCGCTAAATCTGATGATGGCTTAATCCCGATTGCCAAAGAGAATTATAAGGAAATTGGCATCAATCTTAAACCAGAGTTCTCCGACTTTAATGCATTAGTTTCAAAAGTAGACAAAGGAAACTATGACTTGGCTTCCTTCTCTACTCCAATGATTATGGATCCAAATGACGTGGTAGCAGATTACCATTCTAAAAATGCAGATAAGAATAACGGGTACAAAAATCCGGCTCTCGATAAGCTGATTGAAGAAGGTCAAAATACACTAGACCAAGAAAAGAGAAAAGAAATTTATCACGAATTATATAAAGAATTTGCTGATAACCCACCAATCATTCTATTAAACTATCGCAAGATTTTGAATGGTGTTAGCTCCCGAATCGACGGAGTCAAACAAGATCCTTACAATGGTATCCTTTCAAGTTTAACTGAGGTTGACATTACAAAGTAAGTGCGATCCTCAATCGGTATGTCGCATTGTGCAAAGAAAATTATTAGCCTGTGACAGACGTTGGTCATTTAGCTAACCGCGATCACAGTGAAATTCATTTAAAAGCGGATGGAGTGTATGCTCCTCCTCTTTTCTGATGGGGGTTTTACGTTGAAAGAATATATTATCCGACGGGTACTTATTTCGATTCCCATATTGATTGGAACATCGTTTCTAATCTTTTATTTATTCGCATTGCTTCCAGGAGATTATGTGGACTCAAATCCTTCTCTTACTCCTCAACGCGCTGCCGAACTAAGGGAATTTTATGGTTTTAATGAGCCTGTCATCAAACGATATTTTAATTGGATTGCTGGGATATTCCATGGCGATCTAGGCTTTTCATTCCAATACCAACAACCGGTGACAAAGGTAATCAATCAATTCATCTGGAATTCATTTATCGTTTCTATCATCTCTTTGGTCATCACATGGATTATTGCATTAATAACTGGTGTGTATTCTGCGATGAAACAATATTCTATATTTGATAGCTTCGTTACATTCTTTGTTTTTGCCGCTATGTCTATCCCCTCCTTCTTTATTGGTTTATTGCTGATTAAGATTTTTGCGATTGATATGAATCTATTGCCTGTAGGCGGGATGATTGACGTCGGCAGCAATACTACTGGATTAGCCCATTATGTGGAAATAGGACGGCATATGATTCTTCCCGTATTTATATTGGTATTACTTGGTACAGGAAGTCTGACTCGATATGTACGAACTAGCATGCTGGAGGTTGTACGTCAGGATTATATTCGTACAGCACGCGCTAAAGGGCTAAAAGAAAGCAAAATTATTTTTAAACATGCATTAAAAAATGCCCTACTGCCATGTATCACTTTATTGGCATTTGAGTTACCTGCACTATTCTCTGGGGCAATCATCATTGAACAGGTATTTAACTGGCCTGGCATTGGCCAAGTACAGCTAGAGTCATTAAATAATCGCGACTATCCGGTTCTAATGACATTCACAATGTTTTTAAGTTTCTTAACGATACTGGGAAATCTATTCGCAGATGTTGCGTATGCTGCGGTCGACCCTAGAATTCGTTTGAAATAATGGAGGTGAAAAAATGAATTCAGCGACAGTCAAACATGCAAACCATGGACAATCAACAAAACGGCCTTCTCTTTGGAAGGATACTTGGAAAAAAATCCGCAAAAAAAAGCTGGCCATGGGGAGTCTCTATTTCTTGGTTTTCATTTTTTTATTTTGTTTTATCGGACCTTTCCTTTCTCCGTATGCAGGCCAATCCGTAAATAGTGCCATCATAAACCAACCACCCTCTTCTCTTCATTGGATGGGGACAGATAAGTTCGGACGTGACGTATTGACTCGGCTCATGCTTGCTGGACGCATATCCCTAACAGTAGGCTTAGCCTCTATGGTCATATCCATTATTTTAGGATCAGCTTTAGGCGCCATATCCGGTTATTATCGCGGATGGCCTGACACGATTATTATGCGGCTAGCGGATGTATTGATGTCCATTCCCGGTTTGCCATTGCTGCTACTAATGGGTGCTTTACTATCAGAACTGAAAGTAGAACCAGAATATCGTATTTACCTTGTTATGCTGATGCTTAGCTTTGTTGGCTGGCCTGGTTTAGCAAGGCTTGTACGAGGAGAGATTTTAACATTTCGAGAGCAAGCCTTTATGAAAGCGACAGAAGTATTGGGATTAAAGGATCGACGAAAAATTTTCTCTCACTTGCTTCCAAACACTGTTCCCTTACTTATCGTAGTGGCCACTTTGAATGTGGCCGGAGCGATTCTAAGTGAGTCGGCATTAAGTTTCCTAGGCTTAGGTGTTGTTCCACCTGCCGCTTCTTGGGGAAATATGATTGATTCTGCTAACTCATTAATAGACTTCCAACAGCGACCATGGCTATGGGTCCCGCCTGGTTTTGCGATATTCTTGACTGTTATCTCCATCAACCTGCTAGGCGATGGTCTTCGCGATGTATTGGATCCAAAAATGAAGCAATAAGGAGGGTTGATTTTGGCAACTCCGTTACTAGAAATTAAAGATTTACAGACTACCTTTTATACGGAACACGGCTCCGTTAAAGCAAGCAACCACGTCAATGTCACTGTCAACAAAGGAGAAATTGTTTGCTTAGTGGGCGAATCAGGCTGCGGAAAAAGTGTCACCGCTATGTCCATCATGAAGCTGATTGAAGCACCTGGTGTCATTGAAGGCGGGCAAATTCTTTTTCAAGACCAAGACATTTTGACACTTGGCAATAGAGCATTACGCAATCTACGTGGCAATGATATTGCAATGATTTTCCAAGAACCGATGAGCGCATTGAACCCTGTGTATACAATCGGAGATCAAATGATGGAACCCCTTCTTCAACATACAAAACTAAGTAAAAATGAAGCCTACGATAAATGTATTGAATTGATGGAAAAAGTAGGTTTGTCGAGAACCAAACAACTCATGAAGTCATATCCTCATGAATTGAGCGGCGGGATGCTGCAACGAATTATGATTGCGATTGCCCTTTCATGTGATCCTAAGTTGATTATTGCCGATGAGCCGACAACTGCTTTAGACGTAACGATACAAGCGCAAATCTTAGAGATTTTAAAAGAAATTAATAAAGAATTGCAAACTTCTATTCTTTTTATTACGCATGACCTTGGCGTAGTAGCTGAAATGGCTGACCGTGTTGTTGTTATGTATGCCGGGAAGGTCGTTGAGGAAGGGACAGTCCTGGAAATATTCAAAGAGCCAAAACATCCATACACAAAAGGTCTGCTTCACGCAAAGCCAGTCATTAATAAATTTCAAGAACGCCTCTATACCATTCCTGGCCAGGTGCCTGACCTTTCTACATTAGGCGACCATTGCTTCTTTCAAGATCGCTGCGAGTACCGAATGGATATTTGTGGCCAATCGATGCCTGCTTTAACATCCGAGTCGACAACTCATTGTGTTGCTTGCTGGTTATACAAGGAAGCACCCCGTAAGGAAGGATTAAAGATATGACCGAATCAATCATAGAAGTAAATGGCTTAAAAAAATATTTTCCGATTAAGTCCGGTGTATTTGGACAAAAAAAGCAATATGTAAAAGCAGTAGATGGCGTTGATTTTATCATAAAGCCAGGAGAAGTATTTGGCCTTGTCGGAGAATCCGGAAGCGGAAAGTCGACAGTCGGCCATACAATACTAAGGCTGCATGAAAAAACAGAGGGTACGGTCAAATTTATGGGTGAGGATATCTTTGGAGTAGATAAACAAAAGCTTCGGCAGATACGTCCGAAAATGCAATTGGTATTCCAAGATCCATATAGTTCACTGAACCCGAGAATGCGCATTGGTGATGCCATCGGCGAGGCATTGACGGATCACGGACTAGCTGATAAAGGTGATATTCGTGACATCGTTTCCGAAACGCTAGAAAAATGTGGCCTTTCTCACCATTATATCGATCGCTATCCACATGAATTTTCTGGCGGGCAGCGGCAACGAATTGTCATTGCTAGAGCAATGGCCTTAAATCCAACCTTTATTGTGGCGGATGAACCGGTAGCAGCATTAGATGTATCGATTCAAGCACAAATCATCAACCTGTTTAAAGATCTGCAAGAACAAAACGGGCTATCATACTTATTCATTTCTCATGATTTAAGTATCGTTGAGCATCTATGCACGAAGGTTGGCATTATGTATTTGGGCAACCTTGTAGAAGTAGCTGACCGCACAGAATTATTTACGAATCCGCTACACCCTTATACAAAAGCATTATTGTCAGCAGTGCCGATCCCTGATCCTACTATCAAAAAAGAAAGAATTATATTAAAGGGTGAAATCCCTAGTTCTGTACATCCCCCAAGTGGATGCAAATTCAGAACACGATGCCCTTTTGCTACGGAAAGATGCGCTCAAGAAGTTCCAGCGCTTAGAGATGTGGGGGCAGGCCATCAAGTCGCTTGTCATTATGTGTAACTTTCTTTTAATAAACTATAATAAAAACCGCCCTATAGATTACTTGGCTCATATAGGGCAGTTTTTTTTCAATTGAAGAGGTACCCGAGCACGGAGTTTTCTTCCCTGACGGCATTTTCTAACTGGCTTAGCTACTATCTCCTTGTACCGTTCCTGCAGATTACTCAGCCAATCTAATCGATAGGCAGTTCTACAGTGATATTAGTCCCCACATTTTCAGTGCTACTCACACTGATTTTCCCCCCATGCATCTTTACAATGGTAGCAACGATGGATAGTCCTAATCCGGTCCCTTCTACCGTTCGAGTGCGTGCGATATCCACACGATAAAAACGGTCAAAAATCCTTTCAATATCTTTTTCATTCAATCCTATACCGGTATCTTCAAACGATACAACTAACCAGTTTCCTTTTGTTTTAATAGAAATTTCTATACTGCCATTAGGTTTATTATATTTAATCGAATTTGTTAAGAGATTGTCCCAAACCGTATTAAGCAACGATAGATCCCCCATAAATTCTATATCCGGTAATGAATAACCAAGCATAATACCCTTCTCATCCATTTGCCATTGATAATTTTTGACTAATTCTTTCATTTGCTTACCAACATTAAATAGCTTTCTTTTTAAGATATCTTCATCACGATCTAACGAAGCAAGAAGCAATAATTGTTTCGTTAATGTAGAAAGCCTTCTAATTTCATCGTTAATAATAGAAACATACTGGCTTCTATCTTCCCTGCTTATTAATTCATTTTCTAATAGGTCTGTATATGCTTTAATATTGGATAAAGGAGATTGGATATCATGAGAAATGTTCGAAATGAACTCCTTCCTTCTATCGTCCACCTTTTCCAGTTTTCTGGCCATCTGCAAAAAGCTAAGCGATAGTTCTCCTAATTCATCATGACGTGTAATATCAAGATTGACATTAAAATCTCCATTAGATAATAACTTTGTAGCCGATGTAAGTTTTGTAATTGGTGTTACTAAATACTTTGCGCTAAAGATAACTAAAGTAATGCTCAATAAAATGGATAGAGCAAGGAGCCATCCAAATAAGATATGCATTTCATTAAAAAGAAGTTTAATATCTGGCCTAAGGAAAAGAGCATATTTCTTTCCATCATGGATTAAAGGCACACCAATTGTATTTTTCAATTCATTTGCAAAAAATCCAGTGACAAAAGTTTCTTGCGGGAAGTTGAGAATACCATGAAAAATATCTCCATTTAATACGCTCTCTTTCGTGGCATTCGAGAGCTTATTTTCCCTAAAACGTGCTCCAAAGTAAGATTCTTCTTCCAAATTGTCAACTAGGTAAATTTGATAGCCGATGGATGATACGTTTTCTAGATATTCTTCTAGATTTATAGTTGGATGATCAGTCGCAAACTCAGCAATATCTAGTGCGATCCTTGTATTCTTTTGATCATTCAAAGGTTTTAGTCTTTGCTGATAATACGTATTAGAGATAATAAAAGCAAAAATCCCGCTAAAAATCATAATGCCCAGCGTAATCACGATAAATTTTACATACAGAGTTTTCACCTTGGATTAGCCTCCAATAAATATCCAACCCCGCGGACTGTTTTTATTTGGAAATCATCGATTGATTTAGAAAAACGATCTCTCAATCTCTTGATGTGAACATCCACTGTTCGTTCATCTCCCTCATAGTTTAGTCCCCATATTTGTTCAATTATTTGATCTCGAGAGAAAACGTGCATAGGATTAGAAGCGAGGAAATGTAATAATTCAAATTCTTTGAGTGGCAAAATTAAGGTTCTTTCTCCCATTTGTACTTCATATTTATTTTTATTTATCGTTGTATTTCCTAAACGGACAATAGTATCGTCTGTTTGTTTATTATATCTTCGTAGTAATGCCTCAATTCTAAATCTCAACTCTTTCATTTCAAAAGGCTTCACCAGATAATCATCAGTTCCAGATCGAAACCCTTCTTCTTTGTCTTCGATTTGATTTTTAGCAGTTAAAAGAATGATTGGGATATTATATTTTTTTCGAATCTCTTTGGTTAATGTATAACCATCTATGAATGGCATCATTACATCCACTACAGCTAGATCGCAAGCTACTTCATTCAATACCCTCAACGCTTCGTTCCCGTCTTTTGCTTGCAACACCTTATAACCTGATTCGGTTAAGTGAATATCTACTACCTGTAGGATATTGATATCATCATCCACTATTAGTATATTCATCACTCTACATGCTCCCTTTCACACTTTCTTTAGATTATAGTCAAAATATAGAATGCTTTAGCTGCTGTCAGTGTGATTTTCATTAAGTGTTTGTATAACAAATAAACAGCCCCCTAAAATAAAAGTATGGGCTGTTTATTTACATTTAATTCTAGATTCTTGGCATCTCCAATTTTACAACTATTTTTCTAATACCAACCCATCACTCATTTTGACAACACGGTCTACATATGAAAGCATTTCTTCATCATGGGTGACCATTAAGGTCGTGATATTCAACGTTTTTGTTAACTCACGTATCAACATCATCACATCTTTTGATTTTTTTGAATCTAAACTTGCAGTGGGTTCATCTGCGAAGAGAATTTTCGGTTTGTGAATGATAGCACGGGCAATGGCAACACGTTGTTTCTCCCCGCCAGATAATGAAGAAGGATATGCATCTTTTCTATGTTCCATTTCAACTAGTTTTAGAATTCGATCAATTTCTGTTTTTTGTTCATGTTTATTTAATTTTGACTCAGATACATCTAACATTAGCAATAGCTGTTCTTCCACTTTTAGGAAAGGAACAAGGTGTGCAAATTGAAATACAAATCCAAATTCACTTGCACGAATTTGACGAATTTTTTCATCATTCATTGTCGCAATATTATTTCCATTGAATACTACTCGCCCGTTTGTTGCAGGCTGTAATCCAGCCGCAATTGTTAGAAGTGTACTTTTCCCTGAACCTGAGGCACCCACTAGTGCTGTGATTTCCCCTTCTTTAAGAGAAAGGTTAATTCCTTTCAAAATTTCTTCTTTTATTTCTCCATTGGTAAACGTTTTTCTAACTTCATCAAGAGTAAATAATGGCATACTAAACCTCTCCTTGTTGGATTGCTTGCAATGGTTCTACTTTTCTTATTTGTATTCCTGACAGCGTAGCACCAATAAAACCTATTATTAAGAAAACAATAGATAATAGGAAAGTTGTCTCAAACGTTAAACTAAAAGGCATTCCTTTAGGAGCCACTAGATTGAAGATCTGGCTGAATGCAATAGACAATACAAGTGAAATGATTGTGATAAAAACCATTTGCGTCCACATCATTTGGAAAAGTTTTCTTGTTTTTATACCAATCGCCTTCAATATGCCGTATAAACCAATCTTTTGAACATTCATCATATAGAAAAAGATGGCAAACAACATCCCACTAATGATTACTAAAAACCAAACAATCATATTTAAAGACATCTGTTCTGCATTAAAACTCGGAATGGTATTGAGAAATTCTTTCTTTGAAAAGGATTGTAATCCAGTAATATGTTTGGGAGATTTATCCCCAGGCACGAAGACCAATTGCATTTCTTTCACTCGGTAAATTTCTTTATAGTCGTTGATATTTATATAAGCAACTGGAGCATGGCTAAATTTCTTTTGCTCTACAAAACCTTTTACAGTTAACTTTCCGCTATACTGATTATTCGTTAAGGCATCCCCAATTTTTATACCTTTATCTTTCAGAGAACTATCTAATACAACTTCGCCTTTCTTTATATTTGGAAACAATTTAGATTTGGTATTCGTAGATGTTACAAATGCAACGCTTCGTTGTTTCTCGCCTGGATCATTTAGAAAACCCATTTGTATAGAGAAGGCAACTGCGTCCTTAGTATTTTTTAACATTTTATCTTCTGTACTTGCATCTATCTTAGACAGGTTATAGGTTTGATCTGAATCCTTGGTCATATAAAACTGGCCTTTGGGTAAATCTTTAATTAAGGCAGCATTGTCTTGAGACAATCCATTTGCCAAACCAGATATAATAAAAGTTAATAAACTTACAAGAAATACTATGGAGCCTAAAATTAAAAATCTTGCTTTATTTTTTTTCATTTCTTTCCATGCTAAGTTCATCACTATTCCTCCAATTCGTTTTCTATACTCCCACTATAAAGTATTAATATGAACAGACGATGAACAGCTGTTATATTTAGAATTAACCCTGACCTTCGGAAAAATTGAACTGTTGCTATGTGATTCACGATAAACAAAGGCTAGTTTTCATGTTAATAAATGAAAACTAGCCTTATTATTTTACGCTCGAAGTTTAAATTAGAAATCTCTTAGCCTTCCTTTTTACAAGAAAGCATATATTCATCTTTTAATATAGAATGATACGCGCTATCTACTAATACACCCTTGATCATTTCACTCTTTCGAAGGATGCCTTCACACTTCATACCTAAGCGCTCTAGTACTCTTCCAGATGCTGCATTCTTCACCTCATACGCTGCAAATACACGCTCTAAGCCAAGGATATTAAAGGCTAAGTCGAGGATCAACTTCCCTGCTTCTGTCGCATAGCCTTTACCCCAATAATGCCGATTCATGGTATACCCCAGTTCTCCGCTATGATTATATTCATGCACTCTGAACTCAATCGCACCAATCATTTTATTGCTGTCTTTTAACACGATAGCATATTTGCCAATAGGTTCTTTTATAAAATAATTTGCTATAAAATTCTTTGTCTGATCTAAATCTTTATGCTCTGCATAAAGAAAACGAGTCGTTTCTTCATCTGATGTATATTCAAACATATCCTCAGCATCCTCAAACGAAACTGGACGCAATAGAATCCTTTCACCTTCCATTTGACTATGCTCAACTATTAACGTGTTGATATTTCCCAAGCTGACACCCCTATTTTTGACTAATTTCAGTCCTATCTTTTTGTTGGACTCATTAGAACATTATACCATAAATTAACTATTTAGATATTTTTAAATTTTCTCCTTTTTATTTATGGTAAGTAGATTTGTTGCAGTATATGGTAAATTAATCTTTTAATTATAATTATTTTTTGTCTACTTTTTTAGCACTTCATCCGTTGTATCAATGAGGAGGAAAAATATGAATCAAAAAGACGCGTTTACCTCCTATCTGATTCAAATTGGAGAGGAAGTGTTTCTACTTTTACGCTCAAAGGGAGCATCAAAAGAAGATGCAGAAGATATTATTCAAAATACTTTTTATAAAATCTATTCCATGTTAAGTAACCTGGATGAAAAAACAATTCGACCATGGTTTTATCGAGTGGCCCTCAATGACTTTATTGATTTAAAAAGAAAAAAATTTCAGCATAATGTTCCACTATCTGATGAAATTCAATCTAAGTTAGCTAGTGGAAATGATGATTTTGATCAGCTTTTTAATCAAGATGAAATTATGTATTTATTAAAAAATGTTAAAAAAGAGTATAGAGAGATTTTTATTTTAAAATACTATTATGAATTAACTTATGGGGAAATATCACAATTACTTCATTTACGTGAGGACAATATTAAGCAAAAGCTTTACCGGGCACGAAAAACAATCCATACAGAAAATGGAGGGATTAATGCATGGATTCATCGATTCAAAAGGCATTAAAAAAAGCAAAAAAAAAACAATTGGTTAAAATTGCTCTTATTTCTTTTATCGTTTGTATTACCCTACTATTTATAATTAGCCGAATAGGCATGTATTTAACTGTCCGAAATACAGCTCAATTACATGAAAGTTTATTTTTAGAGAACGCTATTTCTCAACCTAATGTCCATATTGACTCCCAGGTAACAAGCAATTCTACGATGTTCGGCGGCAATATTATCACATATCGCTCAAAAGATATAGATGGTTATCTAGTACCTTGGAGTACATTAACGAGTACTTATTCATTGTTTGGTACTTCTGGTGATAGCAACGAACGAACACCTGGCTTCCACAAGAACGGGGATACTTATTTTGAGTACGATAAACAAACAAAGCAAAGGTTCGCCACGTTTTATCATCCTGCGATTAAACAATATTATGGTGGTGTTCAAAATCAGCTCCCAGCTGTAATTCAAATAAAAAATCAGGTAGCTGAGGTGGCAATCTCATTCAAGCAGCCGTTAACAATGAAACAAGTACGCGATTACATACCCGAAAATTTAAATATAGCTTGGCTATATATGATGTCCGAGATAGTAGATGAAACACCAGGACCATCAGGCGTACAAGTTTATGGGTATTCCGATTCTAAACTCTCAAAAGATTCATTCGAGGATTTTGTTAACAACCTTAAAAAATACGATTCAAGACAATCAATGGAGGTAATCCAAGAATATATTGCCAAGAATAAAAACAAACCGTTTAACGAAATAACTTTGTTAGGGGTCATGCTAACTGGTCGCACTGAAAATTTTAAAGAATTACTTGGGAAAGACTTTATTAGAGGTGCATCGATAGGCGTGACAGTACCGATTGTGCCGTATATTCAACCAACGAAATAGACAAGATTACTTTGTAGCAGAAAAAAATAATGCCAACCAGCAAATGGTTGGCATTATTTTTATAGCAGCTTCTAGCTTAACTTTTATTCTCACCAATCTGGTCTGTTATATCTTTGAATTAAATAAAATGGAAGTTATTTATTCGTCCTCAACTTCAAATAGTCCATTTCCCTTTTTATTGATGCAGTGTTGACAATTTGTCAATTTAACTATATTCTTTTTGAGAATGATAGTTTCATATTCGCAGTTAAAGAAATTATTTTTATAGTGTTTTTATGAAAGGAGACTACACATGGCCAAGCCAAATAATAGTTCTGAACTCGGTTTGTTGCTGAGACAATTATTAAAAGAACGTTCATTATCCATGCGCAATTTTAGTGAGCTCACTGGAATTGATACAGCCACAATTTCACGAATCATTAATAATAAACGAAAAGCAACTCCTCAACATTTAGAAAAATTTGCAGAATGTCTAGGAATTCCTTTAATTAAACTATTTGAAGCAGCAGGCTATCCTCTAGAACAGAATACTGGAGAATTAGATTCGGATCTTCATGTGTCTATTGGTGCAATACAATCTATATTTAAGGATTCTAATATTAATGACGAGAATTTTTCAATTGAACGAGTGAAGCAAAAGTTAAAAAGCTATGAAGCATATGCAGAAACAGAAGAAGGAAAAAATACAATTACTAATGGTTTTAAACAAAAAATACAGGAAGTTGGTAGTGTAGGACCCTTCATTAATAAATTAAAGGACTTTCATACAAGGTTTATATCAAGGAAAGGCTCTATTTTTGAATTAGCCCTAATCGGTAGTTCATTACTGTATTTTATTATCCCAGTTGATGTGATTCCGGATTATTTACTGCCCATCGGCTATTTAGACGATGCGATTGCTGTACAACTTATTACGAATGCATTATTAAAACCATAATGATTTAGGCAGGTGAATTTATGAAACGTAGTAAACGGAAAGTATTTAGAAACCTCTTCTTAACATTCATTTTGATCATTATAGCTGGTGTAACTTATTGGTGTTATCAATATAATAGCGGCTTAGCTTCGGCAGAGAAAGGGCCTTCTAAAGAGGTGAAAACAACATTTAAACCTTTTGAAGGTGCAGATACGCATATTGGAAAGATGAATGTATTGTTAATAGGAAGTGATTCAAGAGGAGAAGAACATTCGAGATCAGATACCTTAATGATTGCGCACTATGATCAAAAAACGAATAACGTAAAGCTTGTTTCTATCATGAGAGATACATATGTTGATATCCCAAAACATGGTATGCAAAAAATAAATAGTGCTTTTGCATTTGGCGGACCTGAGCTTTTAAGAGAAACCATAAAACAAAATTTCGATATTGATGCAAATTACTATGCTGTTGTCGATTTTAAAGGATTTTCTAAAATAATTGATCTACTAGCACCTGATGGTATTACTGTGGATATTCCTTCTACTATGGAATATGGCATTGGTATGACTTTGCATCCCGGTAAACAAACTTTACATGGCGATCAGGTACTAGGTTATGTACGATATCGACATGATCGTTTAAGTGATTTTGGGCGTGTAGAACGACAGCAAGAAGTCTTAACAAAAGTGAAAGAACAAGCCATCAGTATGAAAACATTGGTGAATTTACCGAAGATACTTGGAACGGCTGATAGCTATATTGAGACCAATGTGGATAATAAAACAATCCTTACAATTGCTAAGGGTTTACTAGCTGGAAAATCAAAAGGCATGGAAACATTGCGTATTCCTATAGCAGATTCTTATGAGAACAAAAATGAAATTGTAGGTGCTGTGTTAGATGCTGATCTTGAAAAGAACAAAAAAGCCCTAAAAACATTTTTATCTTCTAGTGAACATGAGAAAACCCAATAAGTAAAACTACTTCATATAGGAGAGGTCCCCATTGAATTTAGATTATCAAATTTTTAAACTCATTAACCAATTTGCAGGAAAAAGTATCTTTATTGATCATCTAGTTCTCTACTTTTCAAAATATGGCCCTCTGCTATTTGGATTATTTTTTATCTGTCTTTGGTTTTCAAGGTCTAAAAATAAAGAACAAAATCAGAAGATCGTTTTGTCTGCATTAACTATTGTCATTCTTACACTTGGGATAGACATGATTATTGAAATCGTCCATTTTCGACCACGACCATTTGTTGACCATTCAGTAACACTATTATTCAACAAATCAAATATGGACCCTTCATTCCCCAGTAACCATGCTGCTGGATCATTTGCCTTGGCGTTTGCAGTTTTTTGGAATAGACGAAAAGCCGGATTGATACTGCTTGGATTAGCATGTGTTATGGCACTTTCAAGGATTTATATCGGGGTGCACTACCCCTTGGATGTTTTAGCTGGTGGTTTTATCGGATTTTGTGTTTCTTTACTTGTTGTGACACAAGCGAGAATCCTTAATCCTTTATACAACTTTATTATAGACATTTTCAATAAGCTCTCTTTTAAAAATTATAGATAGGCATTGCATATTTTGTTGTTCATTTTATTAAATATCTAGGAGGTGTTATGAATGGGAATTAGTCCTGTAACGGCAATTATACTTGCTGTTGTTGCCATAATCATTTTCGGACCAAAGAAACTACCTGAACTGGGAAAAGCTATGGGTACTACCCTTCGCGAATTCAAAAAAGCTACAAACGGATTAATGGAAGATGATGAACCGTCTAAAAATCCTTCAGAATCTACAAAATCTGAAGATAAATAAGCTAGGATGTTTATAAATGAATCATACTGAACTAACGATTATTGAACATATAGATGAATTAAGAAAACGATTGATGATTATTGCTGTATTCTTTGTGGTGGCAGTGATAGCTAGTTTTTTTCTTGCACAGCCTCTCATCCACTTTTTGCAATTTAGCAATGAAGCAAAGACATTACAGCTTCATTCTTTTAAAGTAACAGATCCAGTCAATATTTATTTCCAAGTGATTTTTGTATTGGCAATTGTTATGACGTCACCTATTATTTTATATCAGCTATGGGCCTTTATCACACCAGGTTTATATCCGACAGAACGAAAGGCCACATTGAGGTATATCCCTTATATTGTATTTTTATTTTTGCTTGGCGTTATGTTTTCATATAAGATTTTATTCCCTTATATGATTCATTTCATGGCAGAAATGTCTATGGATATGGATATCCAACAAACGATTGGCATTAATGAATACTTTCAATTTCTGCTTCAGCTGACACTCCCATTTGGGATTGTATTTGAATTGCCAATGGTTGTCTTATTTTTAACGCGACTTGGCATTATCACGCCGCAAATGCTCAGCAATTTTCGGAAATACGCCTACTTCATTTTAATGGTTATTGCAGATATTATTACACCTACGGATGTTATGTCGCTATTTATAGTCTCTATACCTTTATGCATTTTGTATGAGATTAGCATCATAATCTCTCGTTTTGGCTATCGAAAATATTTGAAGTCGGAGAGTGAAAGGTCAATCGTAGCAGAAGAAAATCCTTCTACCCTATAAGGTAGAAGGATTTTTTATTGGAAAGGTTGTAAATCCCAAAATGCCACCTTAACATAACAACAGTTATTTTACATCATGTATTGTCAGTTTCTGTTCTGGAGTAAAGCTAACATATTCATAATCTTCTTCCCCGTTCACTATACTGCGATACCCCGCCTCAACCATACCATAATCGATTGATTGGTCATTCAACAGTTTCTGCATCAGCTTGCACTGTTGTAGCATCTGTTCTTTTGTTAGCTTCCCTTTTTCGATCTCTAGCATAATTATGATGGGCTTTGGTGTTTTAACCTGAGGCGTCCATTCCTTGGCGACTTTACTGTATACTTCTACATCAGTATCCACTGAATCGACTTGCGGCACTTTTTTCCGAAGGAGCGTTCGAATATACCTCTCTGCCTCCGTATTTAGTTTTTTAGATGCCTCTTTGTCTATGTTAGACTCATGAATCGTATCACTAAAGACTTCATAGGGTTCGATACCTGAGACATAGAATGAGTAGGTGGTTTCAACTGCTGATGGATCCTTTTTCACTACTTTAAACTGATAGGTACTGTCAGTCCATCCATACTCTACAGATCGCTTAATCTTGTAATTCATATCCGGATAATTTTGTTCTAAAAACGCTTCTAGACTCTCTTTTGCTTTATGTTTATCCATTGTATTTCCGCTCATTTGTATGTAAGCAACTACGATGACGGCAATTAATGAAATGGCAATTACACTATATATTATTTTCTTTTTCATATTCATTTTCCCTCTCTTATTTTAAGAATACAAAAGCCGATAAGGATTCCAATAACAGTAACCAACAGGTGAATAATCAAAGTAGTCAGTGCTATTTGAAGAGCTTCCGAAAAACTGTCAGCATAAAATTTACCGAACCAATTCGTCATATATATCAGGCAATTCCACAGGAAATTCGGTACGCCCGCAAGCAGGACTGTAACGAGGACAGATCGGTAGAACAGATACGTGACTGCTCCCAAAATGGCATAGGTCAGGATAAACCCACTATTGTCATTCATAACGGTCGTGCTCATCGCTAAAATAAAGGCAATTGCTACAAAGAAAATCTGTATTGTCGTCAATTTCATGGTTATGTTTCGAATCATGTTTTTTGAAGCACCGTGGGGTCTTACTTGAGCAGGCAGTGGAATTTGTGATTGTTCCGCTATATGCCGGCATTCTTGGCAGCTTTGCAAATGTTCCTCAACAAACCGTTGAGTATCCGGATGCAATAACTCTTCTTCATATAATGGCAGTAAGTCTTGCGTCACCGCACAGTTTGTGTTCATAAAGTCAGCTCCATTGCTTTTTGAATTTTTAATTTCAATCGGTGAAAAGTAACCCGTGCATAGTTTTCAGATTTACCGATTAATACACCAATCTCCGCAAAACTCAGCTCTCCGTATATACGAAGCAGTACAATCTCTCTCGCTGAATCTTCCAACTTTGAAATATAATATAAAAGTTTTTTTGTATCCTCTTTGATTTCGGCTAATTCTTCCAAATTATAGATTTCCGTTTCTGGCATCAAAGAGAGTTTTTGCATTAAGCTACGCTGATACTTATTCTTTCGGTAATGCTTCTTCAATAAGTTCACTGCGATCGAAAACATCCAAGTCGATAAGGTAGAAACACCATTAAATGATGCGATGTTTTTACATGCCTCATAAAAGGTATCATGGCAAAGGTCTTGAGCAGTTGCCTGATTTCCTGTCTTTGCATAAAAAAATGCGTAAATTTTCGGTTGGATTTCTTCGTATTCTTCTTCAAGCTTATTCATAACGACCCTCTCTCTCTTGCTGTTCAAATCATTAATACCTCGACTAGGTGTTTCGTTACAACTTTTATAAAAATATTTTCAATTTCTTATTTAAAAAATTATAAATTAGTTGAGGGAGAAATTAATAGAATGAGAGTTGCCTTTAAATAAGGAAGTTGCTTATTTGAATGCCTCCGGACTAAAAGACAACGATGGGCTATATGAAATCTGGGTCATTGTATTCTTCTCTCTGTTCTCTGATGACTTTTACTGGTTTTGCTGCTTCTAGTGAATAATAAATCACTTGAAACAATGAATAGATTAATTGCTATGAAAATAAATCCTTATAGTAAATTTACCTATACAACCCCTATCGGTTATACATACATATAGAATGTATTTGATTACAGGTGATTAGTCTCGTTTGTTCTTTCGAAGATTTAATGGTTGAAGGGAAAAAAGATTCTGTTACATGATTATTGTTATTTCTACTCACTTCACATTTGAATTAGCAGTTATAAGGTATCACTAAATTGTAAATCGAAAATACTCGGACGCTAGTTACTTCTAATTAGGTCTAAGTTATTTCCTTTGGAGAGTGTTAAATTGGAAACAATGATTTTTATCGAAACTACAAAAAACGGTTCTAGTAGGGAGGCTGTAAAAACGGCTGCTCGATTAGGTTTTTACACCGTTTTGTTTACTGAAAAAGAAAAGCTTTTAGAACAAAGAAAAGAATTTCCGGATATTATGCAAATGGTTCATTTTAATAAAATGACAGAGGATCTCATCCGTCAGCAAATTATTGAGCTTCAAGAACAAGGCAAAATCATTAAAACAATTATTAGTTTTGTAGATCCCTTCGTGTCATTAGCCGCACAGCTTTCAAATGAATTATGTAAATCAAATATTTCTGTGGAAGCGTTAAAAATCATGGAAGATAAAACCGAAACGAGAAGAGCATTAAAAGAAAATGCAACCACTCCTATATTTGAAGTTTTTCAGCCAGTAGATAATATCAGTACTTTTATTAAAAAAGAACACAAATTCCCTTTAATTGTAAAATCACCTATGTCAAAAGCATCAAAGGATGTCTATTTGGTTAAAAATAGATTTGAATTAAGGAAGATAATGAAGAAATTTTTAAGAATATATCCGGACCAACAAATATTACTTGAGGAATATTTAGATGGTCCACAATATTTAGTGGAAGTCCTTGTCCACAAAGGCAAAATAAATATTGTCGCTGTTTTCAAACAAGAAATTACAAAAGAGTTAAAGTTTATTGTAACGGGTTATGCAGTTCAGTTAAACGTAAAGGATGACCTTTATAAAAAGCTGTCCAGCACAGTGGAATCGATTATGAACGATTTAAAAGTAGCCAATGCTGCCTGTCATCTTGAAATCAGATATGTAAATGGAAATTGGAAGCTCATTGAGATTAATCCTAGAATATCTGGTGGAGCGATGAATCGGATGATAGAAGAAGCGTTCGGCATAAATTTGGTAGAAGAAACGATTAAACTTTATCTTGGGGATGAACCTAACGTAGATAGGAAGCACGAGAAACATCTCTATACACACTATATTACGATAAACTCTGTTGGACGACTTTTAAAGGTGACAGGTAAAAAAAGAGCTGCAAATGAACCTGGTGTAAGAGAAGTTTATATTAAGTCACGCAAAAAAGCCGTCATCAGACCGCCTATATCAATGGGCCATCGTTATGGGTATGTAATGGCTACTGGTGAAACATTAGATGAGGCAAAGGAAAATGCGTTGAATGCTTTTAAAAAAATAAAATTCTATATTGAACCGTTATCGGAGGAGATATAATGGTGACCGTTGCAATGCTTCATTATAGAAAACATCCTCATGACATTAAAAAAGCTTATACCTGTGCTTCAGTTGCGAAGATGGAAGGCATTAATTTTTATTTCTTCTCTCCCAGTGCTGTTAGGTTTGAAGAAAAAGTCATTCACGGCTATCAATATGAAAATGGAACTTGGATTCTAAAAGAGATGCCCTTTCCCGATGTGATTTATAATGCTACTGGTATGAAAACTTCATTTCAGAAAAAAGTATATCGACAGCTGAAAAAGACCATACCTTTTACCAGTCATCCAATAGGTAACAAAATGAAAGTATTTAGAAAAATAAAGACAATACCTGAATATGCGCATTACTTAATACCTTCTGAAATAATCAAGGATTCATCAGATGTTTTATCTGCATTAAAACGATTTAAAAAAATAGTTATAAAGCCTTTATCGAGTAACCAGGGCAAAGGTTTAATTTTTATTGAACGGAATGGAGATCAGATTGAGCTGTTAGAAGGTTCTCATCGGAAAACTGTTAATATAACTGAATTCCGCAAGAAAATTGAAATGGTTATAGAAGAGAAGGCATACCTCGTTCAACCTTATATTTCAAGCAGGACAAAGGACGGATTCCCTTTTGACTTTCGAATCCATGTTCAAAAAAATGGTTCTGGTGATTGGGGGATTACGTTAATCTACCCAAGGATCGGTTCAGATGATGGAGTTATAAGTAATGTCAGTTCAGGAGGATATATTGGAAAGCTCGAATCTTTTCTAGAAAAAGAATATGGTGTAGAAAGCTTTGATATTCTTAGAATGTTAGAACAGTTCCCCCTGCGTTTTTTACAAAAGTTTGATGCCTTATATAATAACCAATTAGATGAATTGGGAATTGATATTGGGATTGATGAAAATAAAAAGCTGTGGATTTTTGAAGTGAACTGGAGACCAGGATATATATACCGAGAATTGGAGGCAGCAATGAATACAATTCCATATGCTGCTTATCTCGCTAATCAAAAAAAATAGCATTGAAGCACAATCACCCAACCCTTTCTTTGTGATCCAAAATACAATAGAAATATGGCACATCTAAAATTGTCCGCCGAGGAGGGGAGATTTGGTGGATAACAAAAATTGCGTTTGCAAGGCAATGAAAACACTACAGAAGGAACAAAGTATACTATCCGGTCAACTGATAGAGTTTCAATTTATATGTTTTTCTGCTACGACAGATACCATACCTTTTATGCTTTTAATGAATAACAATCTAAAACCTTTAAAAGCATTCACAAAGTGTACAGTATCCCCTTTTTTTCGATTAGAAAAATTGAATGAGGACACCTGCTGTGCTGAATTATCAATACTTGAAGCCATAGATATGGACGGAATTCCGATCGACTCATGTGCCGATTTGTACTCGCTTCGGAAAACTAAAAGCTGCATAATTGTTGATTTAAACTGTTTCTGTGCAATTAATCCGTTTCCACCTAATCTAGTAAATCGACCACTCCCTGAAATTGAACCGAAATAATTAGTTTTTTAATAAATCTCCAAAACCGCAACCATTTTGTAAGAAATGGTTGCAATTTTCACATATAAAAAAGGACAAATCCAACTCATGATGGGGCTTTGCCATAGCATTTAAACAATCTATTGGTAAGTGCGCCTTTTCCATCATCCTTTAACTTACAAAAATCACTTTGTGAATTGCTGCTCACTATAAATAGTTAATCCCCTTTATTAGCAAAATTGCTCCTAGCAAATGCACAAATAAAATAACCTATGTGTTTCTACTGAGTCCATTAGAAACTTTTGAATTTCATTGTACCAAAATAAGAAAAAATCGATCCTGCTTTATACCTTATAAATTAACAATATGAAAGGAAGTACTTGATTGAACAATGTATACAAATTAATTCCTATTAGTGATGGTAGTCCATGCATCATATTACATCCTAAGCAAAGAAAATTACTAGACGCAACAAGGATAAAAACAACTATTCATTTTGGATTTCATAAAACCGAAGTCATATTCAAACAATTAAATACAATAAAAGAAAATGAAATCGGATTATCTAATACTGTCATAGAAAATCTGAGGCTTCCTTTAGAAGTAGATTATGAAATTTCAATCCAAAATGATGAAATTATTATAGGGCCATTTATTGGCGTGATGATAACGAATTCTCACAAAAAACTTAAAAAGAAAGTAAATAAACTAAAACAAATAAAAAAACTTGAACAAATAAAGAAACAATATCGATTAGTTAATGGCGTCGTTTTAGCATTATCGGTGGAAGGTATAGATGAAAATAACTCTAAAGTCCATGGTTTTCTTTACAATCCATCTACTAAAAACTGGGTAGAAGGGACTTTCCCATTTCCCTCTGTCATAGTAAAAAGAACAACCATGCCTAGTAACAGTAAGAAATATTTAAAAAAACTTTATGGCCGACGTTTTTTTCACCTAGCAGGTATTAATAAATGGAAAATGTATCAACGACTTCATAAAAATCCAGATTTACTTCCCTATATACCTAAAACTTTCTTATACAAGAAGCCCACGGATATTTTAAAGTATCTTAAAGAACTTGGCACCATTTATGTAAAGCCTATCTCGGGATCCTCAGGAAATGGCATTGAAAAATTTATAGCGAAACCTAATCAATATTGTGTTAAATTCCGTCTTAATAGAAAAAACGAGACCATCCACTTTTCCTCTGAAACCGAACTACTTGATTATGTGAAATCTAAGTTCAAAAGTAAGAAGTTTATTATACAGCAACAAATAGATATAGAAATAGAGAAAAACCATCCCATTGATTTTCGAATTGCTCTTATAAAAAACCAGAGTGGCCAGTGGGAAGACATAGGGATGGTGGCCAGGAAAGGTAGGAAAGGCAGTGGCGTTAGCAACATCTTAAATGGCGGAAGAATGCAAAATGCGCGATCTTTGCTTTTAACTTTATACAATCTTTCTGAAGCTGAGGCATTGAATATCCGTCAGAAGATGTCTGAAATTGCTATTAAAGCTGCTAGGGAGATTGATAAATATGATACCATATTCAAATCTGGTGTCGATATCGCTCTTGACCGCGATCATCATATTTGGTTAATTGAGCTAAATAATCGTAAACCATATTTAAAGTTTTCGAGAGTTGGACCTAAAAGTACCATTAAAAAAGCCAGAAAATCAAGAATGCTTTACGCGAAATATTTGGCCGGGTTCCCAAAGGAAAAGAAGGATTCTAAACAGTCAGCTCTACTTTGGTGACAGTTAACACCTCTTTCACACAACTACTTGATAGTTAATCAAAGTAAAAAATACTCCCTCTTTACAGGGGGAGTATTTCTACTTGCAAATCACTTTTAACTTAGATACAAAACCCAAATATATCAGGGAATTGGGTGCGTAGGAACGTAGGCTAAAAACCGTGACAACAATTGCAACACCTAAGCCACCACATCCTGTTGGTCATTTTATAATATGTATTCAACATAAAATAGAGAAGTAACATAATTTACTCCTCTACTTTAAAGTTACCCTAATAACTTTTGATATTCAGGGTTCTTGTCAAACTCAGCTTTTGCAAAAGGACAAAGTGGAATAACATGTAATTTTTCTTTTTCAGCATATTCAACAGCAGCTTTTACTAATTGTTGTCCTACATTCTTTCCTCTTAAATGTTCTGCTACATGTGTATGATCTAATATAATCCGAGTTTCTCCTACACGAACAAAATGGACTTCTGCTTCACTATTTTTCTCATCACCTATATAAAATGACTGACTACCTTGTTTAATCTCCAGCAACCTTATTCCCACCTTAAATTTTATATTTTAATGCACCGCTTGGACATCTATCAATTACCTCAACTACTTTTCAGCATCTGCTTTATCAAGAGAAATCCAGGGTCTAGCATTCACATTAAAAACTTCCGGTAACCCTTTAACACATTCAGCCGCATGTTTACAAATTTCCCCGTCAAAAGAAACTGTAATTTTTTCGCCTTTATACTCTTTTAATCCCATTTTTATCACTCCTCATATTTTTTTAGATTCATAGTAAACTATAAATCTAATCTCTTTATGAAAATAAGAAATTACTTCCATAGTTAGTTAAAAAGTTGTTAACTTAGCATAGATAACAAAAAATACAATTAATTCTACCATAATTAAAATATTAGGTACTGTAATGATTAAATTAAGAATTAAAAATCCAACTAAAATCCCTAAAAATAAACCTAAATGATATATTTTTAATCGTTGTTCCTTATATCTATATTGATGAAAAACAAATGAAGTTGATAAAAAGTAGAGTAATACCGATCCAAAAACAAAAAATAAAATAAAATAATAATTAACCTCGTGCATAAATAATAATCTTATCGACGCTGCAATCATGCTTAAAGACATCAAAATGAATAGATGACCATATATAATCGTTTGACCTGCTGTTTTTATAGATTTATTCACTTTCTTTTCTAAATTATCGAAGTATTGCCACCACATTGATATGATTAAAATGAATGAAACTAAAGTAAATAATATGGAATTCCAATCACCTTGTTTTGGTTGAATTACAGCCAGTGTACTGACTAAAGTTTCACCGAAGAGAATGATAGTAAATAAACCAAAGCGCTCAAATAAATGGGCTGTATTTGTAGGTACCATCACCAATCGTTTTCGCCCAATAATTGGTATTAAGATATCCAGAAATATACCTGTATACAATATAAGATACCTAATCCATGAGTCAAAAAAGAGGGAGCACAATGAAACAATAATACCAACCCAAAAGTACTTTCCAAAAAAGAGTGCAGCTTTCTTTCGAGTCCCTACCTCTGTCCGTTGTACAACAAGATATTGAATTGCGACTAATGCCCTTAGTCCAATATAGCCTACTAGAAAAGATCTATAATACGAATCGAAATCTACTGATAAACTAGCAATCATGATGAGTGCAAAGAACATTTGTAAAATTAAAAATATACGGTGATGAAATAAATCTTCCCCGTAGCGATTGGTAAACATCGTTTGTCCTACCCGAGCCCACCAGATGGGAATAAAAATCAGTACAAACTTTAATAGATAATCTGATTGTATGTATCCTTTTTCCACATGAATTAAAATATGAGTTACAGTAGCGATAGCTGCTACAATTAACAAATCATAAAAAAGCTCTAACCAAGTGACCTTTTTTTCATCCATTATACCAATCCTCCAAAACTAAATTAACTTAGTATCCAACATATTTTTCTCTATATAAATTGTTTCCATGCCAGCTTTGACAATAATGTCGAAATTTTTACTGTATGGATGCATAAACACTTCATACTGAATGCGTCGCTCATTGTGAGACTGCTTTAAATATTCGATATCCGTTCCTCTTTCCTCTATATCTCGACCGAATCGTCTCTCAAGTTCCGTATCACCATCTGTATAAAAATAAATTAGTAAATCAAATAATACCTGATCAGCAAAAGCAACACTCATCCCTTCTACAATGTTTACTTTCTTTTGTGAAGAGAGTATTTCACTTTTAAGATAATGTGTATCTATCGTACGTAAATTCATATCTTCTTTAAGCATCAATAGATCTCTTTCTAAGGAAGGTACATGATGTGCTGCGGGATGGCATGCTGTCATTTTAAAGCGATGTAATGTTCCTTTATGTATATAGTCAATCATTGCATATTTTCGAATTGCTGAACTCACTATGTATGGATCCGTATTAAGATAGTTAACATCGCACATTAACTCTTCCATTAACATATGCGCAAAAGTCGTCTTTCCAGCAGCACCATGACCAGAAATCCCAATTACCAACTTCTTATCCGAATTATGAATCCAACTTATGATTTCTTGAATTAATGTGTTCATCATTCACTCTCATTTCTAAAGTTTTTTATCATTTGCTAAAAGAGCACCCTGCAAATTATAAAAGCCCCCCTTCCTTGTTCCACTAACCTGTCTCGTTAGAAGCAATTCTTCAATCCTCATTTATACTCTAACATAAATATCCAATTTTGCTACGACACTTATTCATGAATTCTAAACTAACCCCACACTCTTTACGACACACCCATACATCACTTCTTGCAGAGGCTGGTGCAGCACTTAAACAAATTATGGATAGACTTGGACATTCAGATGATCAAATCACCAAGAATGTCTATATCCTCGTTACGTTACAAAAGAAATGAAAAAAGAAGCTTCCCAAAAGTTTTCACAACTAATGAGAAGCCTCTATTAAAATACTCTATGTTAGCAGTTCACTTTCACCTTACATACACACCCAATCATATCAAGGGTTCATACATAGGAACTTAGGCTAAAATCACGACGTCCTGTCGCAAAGCCTAAGCCACCACATCCTGTGGAAGTTACATCATGCCGCCCATGCCGCCCATATCAGGCATTGCAGGTGCTGCTCCAGCTGGTTCTGGAATGTCAGCTACTACTGCTTCTGTTGTTAAGAATAGAGCTGCCACAGATGCTGCATTTTGTAGTGCAGAACGTGTAACTTTAGTTGGGTCTACAATACCTGCATCGATCATGTTTACCCATTCGCCGTTTGCAGCGTTGAAGCCTGTGCCCACTTCTTCACGTTTTAAACGGTCCACGATAATAGAACCTTCAAGGCCTGCGTTGTCAGCGATTTGACGTACTGGTTCTTCAAGAGCACGCAATACGATTTTCACGCCTGTTGCCACGTCCCCTGCTTCTGCTTGGCCGATTTCAGCTACTTTGTTGTAGACACTTACTAGTGCTACGCCACCACCTGCAACGATACCTTCTTCTACTGCTGCACGAGTAGAGTTAAGAGCATCTTCAATGCGAAGTTTGCGTTCTTTCAATTCTGTTTCAGTTGCTGCACCAACTTTGATGACAGCTACGCCGCCAGCAAGTTTAGCAAGGCGTTCTTGTAGTTTTTCTTTATCGAATTCAGAAGTAGATTCTTCGTATTGAGCACGAATTTGACCTACGCGAGCTTCGATTGCGTCAGTAGAACCTGAACCTTCTACGATTGTAGAGTGGTCTTTTGTTACAACTACTTTGCCAGCATGGCCAAGCATTTCGATTGAAGCTTGTTTTAGGTCTAAACCGATATCTTCTGTAATCACTTGTCCGCCAGTTAGGATAGCGATATCTTCTAGCATTGCTTTACGACGGTCACCGAAGCCAGGAGCTTTCACAGCCACTACATTGAATGTACCGCGAAGTTTGTTCAAGATTAAAGTAGTTAAAGCTTCACCTTCAACATCTTCAGCAATGATTAATAATGGTTTGCTTTGTTGAACTACTTGTTCTAAAACTGGTAGCACATCTTGAATGCTTGAGATTTTTTTGTCTGTGATTAAGATGTATGGATTGTCTAATACTGCTTCCATTTTATCAGTATCTGTTACCATATAGTGTGATAGGTAGCCACGGTCAAATTGCATACCTTCTACAACATCTAATTCTGTTGTGAAACCTTTAGATTCTTCGATTGTGATAACGCCGTCGTTACCTACGCGTTCCATTGCTTCTGCGATTAATTCGCCCACTTCATCATCAGCTGAAGAAATAGCTGCTACTTGTGCAATAGCTTCTTTATTTTCAACTGGTTGAGAAATTGATTGTAATTCAGTAATAGCAGTAGCTACCGCTTTGTCGATCCCTTTGCGGATGCCGACTGGGTTTGCGCCAGCTGTTACGTTTTTCAAGCCCTCACGAATCATTGCTTGAGCTAAAACTGTAGCAGTAGTCGTACCGTCACCAGCGATTTCGTTTGTTTTTGAAGCTACTTCTGAAACCAATTTTGCACCCATGTTTTCATATGGATCTTCTAATTCGATTTCTTTAGCGATTGTTACACCGTCATTTGTGATTAATGGTGAACCAAATTTCTTTTCAAGCACGACATTGCGCCCTTTAGGTCCTAATGTTACTTTTACTGCGTTTGCAAGTTTATCTACACCTTTTAACATAGCGCTGCGTGCGTCTTCACTGAAACGAATATCTTTAGCCATTAAAAATTACCTCCTGAAATTTTATCTATTTTTCATTTACGTTTATTATTCTTATTCAACGATTGCTAAAACATCTGATTCGCGAAGAATTAAATAGTCTTTGCCTTCGTATTTTACTTCTGTTCCAGAGTATTTAGAGAAAATAATGTTGTCCCCACTCTTTACGTTAAGTGGAACCACTTGACCACCATCTGTTAAGAATCCAGTACCAACTGCAACAACTTTTCCTTCTTGAGGTTTCTCTTTTGCAGAGTCTGGGAGTACGATGCCGAATGCAGTTTTTTCTTCAACTTCGACAACTTCGATAATAATACGATCGCCTAATGGTTTTAACAATTGAAACAACCTCCTAGAATTATGTGTATATACTTAGCTTATTAGCACTCCTCACTATTGAGTGCTAACACAATTATTATATTAATGAATTCCCATTTCATTTGCAAGCGGTAAGCATTAAAAATTTTGTTTTTATTCTCAGTTAATTTACAATAAAGAAAACAGGCAGAAAACAGAAAGGAAATTGAGTTTGAAATCACACAAAACCGCGTTATATATTTTATTGATTTACCTTGCTATGCAGCTCTCTTCTGTCGTTTTCATGCGACCGTTTGCACTGTTCATGAAAAAAAGATATCCAACT
Organism: Rummeliibacillus sp. GQ308; assembly: GCF_059759115.1. Lineage (NCBI taxonomy): Bacteria > Bacillati > Bacillota > Bacilli > Caryophanales > Caryophanaceae > Rummeliibacillus > Rummeliibacillus sp. GQ308. The sequence goes on from NZ_JCAXDQ010000006.1 coordinate 68,172, forward strand.
AAGGGGAAAGAAGAATTGGTCCTCACTATTAATGGGTGGTATATCGTCATAAGTTTTGCAGTAGCTCTTCTATTATCTCTTATTGTGATAGCCTTTAATCGAAACTTCTGGAAAATTTTCAAACAAAAACCCGAATCTATCCCTACATCTATTCTTTGGGGGGTTATTGGATTCTTCCTTGTATTTGTTGGCCAGTGGATCGGTGGGATCATCGAACACAGCTTAGGCATTACGCAGGCTTCTGAAAACACAGCAAACCTTACAACGATAGCAGATGCGGCACCTATTGCTATTTTGGCGCTAGCTATTATCGGTCCTATCCTAGAAGAGTTTGTTTTTCGGCGAGTTATATTTGGCTCACTTGTTCAAACGACGAACTTCTTTATTGCTGCGTTGATCAGCTCGCTTGTATTTGCTGTCATCCACTTTGACTTTAGCCACATTATTATCTATGCTATTTCTGGTTTTATATTCGCTTTTCTTTATTATCGTACAAGGCGTATTATTACGTCTATCATTGCCCATATGATGCTAAATGGATTTGTGACCGCTATTCAGCTCTATCAGGAACCCATCGTGAAGTTTTTAGAACAGCATCAGTAAGCTATACTCTCTATTTCTCCAACTATACACAAAACCCTTCTTTTATAAGAAGGGTTTTGTTTCATTTGCATAAAAAAACTGCAATCAAATAGTTTCGTTTGATTACAGTTCATTCTTCTATTGTTGTTGCATTTCTATTTGTCTTTGCTGTTCTGCTCTAATATATTTTCGATAGCCTACTCGAGAAATCATAATACTAATCTCGTACAGTATACATAGAGGAATAGACACGATAAAAAGCGACAGAACATCTGTTGGCGTAATGATATCTGCAACGACCAACAAGATGAAATAGGCATACTTCCTGAACTTGCTGAGCATTTGAGGTGTAATAATACCAAGCCGTGTTAAAAACAACACGACCATAGGTAACTCAAATACGATACCGAAAGGCAGCGTAAGCTGGAGTAAAAATTGGAAGTACTCATTAATGCCGATTGTTTGTTGAATATCCATTTCCGCAGACATCTCTGTCATGAAATGAATCATATAAGGGAATAAAACCTTGTATGAAAACATAACGCCGAGCACAAATAGGAAAACAATGTATGGGATATACCGTAATGTCGCTTTACGCTCTTTTGGAAACAATCCAGGCGTGATAAAGGCCCATAGTTGATATAAAATAACAGGCGATGTCATAACAATCGACAGTACAAAAATGACCTGGAAATAAATATTGACGGGATCCGTCACTTTAAATGAATGCAGCTGCAAGGTCTTTGCTTCATTACTAAATTGCAAAAAATGGATCAGTGGCTGTGCTAGAAAGAAACTACCAATCACTGCAACCACAAAGAAAACGGCAACAATCATCAGCCGTTTTCTTAATTCTTCTATATGTTCGACAATAGTTAGTTCTGTGTTATTCATTTACTAAACATCCTAACTTATTTATCTTCAATCTTTTTTGTTTCAGATACTTTATTCGGCTCATCATCATCAGCTAAACCTTTTGTAGCATGCTTAAATTCACGGAGAGTAGAACCCATTGCTTTACCAAGCTCTGGTAGTTTCTTCGGTCCGAAAATTAGTATGGCAACGACTCCTAAAATTACTGCAGTTCCAGCACTAATTCCCATTACAGACACCTCCTCATATACTTGCTCCTATTTTAACGTAAAAATAGGCTTTTGGCTATTCTATTCATGATTTTATTGTGAAATATTTACCTACAATTTCCCTACTCTACTTCGATTGAATATATTTGCTACAAAAGAGTCTTCTTTGCATACATAATAAAAAAACTGGCTAAATAGCTAGCCAGTAATTAAGTGAAACATATGCTATTTGCTCTTCTTACTTACGTTCTGCTCCAGAAACGTTGTTGCGTAATTGCATTCAAGAAATCTTGATTAAAGTTTGGATTATTAGCTGCAAACACTACGCCCTCTAAATTATTATTTTGCGATTGTTGGATGAATGACTGTCCGCTTGTGCCTACGCCGATAGGTTTATAATGCTTATACGCATTGTGTACGAAGTCAGAAACATCTTGCATAAACTTCGCTGGATATTTCGAAGTTCCCCCGACTACATAAAGAGCATCAACCAAATACGGGCTTCCTGTAATGAAGGTTTGGTTGACTTTGATTTGCGTTCCATCTGTTCCGGTCACATTTCCAAGTCTTTCGCTTATAATATCAATGAAGACCCCATTGCTCTCTAAGAAGTTAAGAACTTGCATCACCTCTTGACCATTAAACCCATCGCCAATGAGAACGCCTACCTTTTGCGTGTAAGGATATTTCGGTGTATTAGCCTGACTGAGGGAAGGATAGACGGTATCAACGGGCACATTGGTACCACTTGGCTGCCTTACACCGATATTATCCGCAATGATGCAAGCTAACTCTCTGTCTACATTTACGATTAAATCAACATTTTGCTCTCGAACAGATTCACTTTTTACTTTTCCTAGCTGAAAGCTAAATGCTTCAATAGTGTGTTGCTTTTCGATAGGCGTCAAGCTGTTCCAAAAGATTCGCACTTGTGAGAAGTAATCATTGAATGACTCACTTCTTCCCCGAATAACATGACCTTCCACTTTTGTCGGATAATGAACATAGCCTCCTTCTTCCGGTGACGATGTATGAGGTGTGTTGCCCATTAACGAGTTATTATGATAGTTTACTTCGTTTTCATCAATTCTCATTCTCATGGTACCTCTGCGCTGATTATTATGGAAAGGACAGAGCGGTTTATTTACAGGTAATTCGAGATAGTTGGCACTGCCAAGGCGATATTGCTGTGCATCCCTATAGGCTATTAATCTACCTTGTAAAACAGGATCATTTGAAAAGCCAATGCCCGGCACTACGTTTGCGGGGTTAAACGCGATTTGCTCACTTTCTGAAAAATAGTTGTCAATATTACGGTTGAGGGTCATCTTACCGATAAGTTGAACTGGTACAAGCTCTTCAGGCCAAAATTTTGCGGGATCCAATATATCAAAGTCAAACTTGAACTCATCCTCCATCGCGATTAATTGTACACCTAGTTCATACTCAGGAAACGCTCCCTTATCAATAGCTTCACGTAAATCTTTTCTATGGAAATCTGGATCAATACCGCCAATTTTCATAGCTTCATCTTGTAGAAGAGAGTGTACGCCTAGAACCGGCTTCCAAACAAACCTGACAAACGTTGCTACGCCTTTTTTGTTGACGAATAAATAAGTATTAATAGACCAAGACTCCATTACTCGGTAATTCTCTATGATGCCGCGGTCAGACATAATCCATGTTACCATGTGAAGTGCTTCTGGATTATTCGCTACATAATCCCAAAAGCGGTCATGTGCACCTGTAGCTGTTGGGATGTCGTCACTCTGCTTACTTTGATATGCATGCATGGCATCAGGGAATTTCATCGGATCTTGGTTAATCAATACAGGCATCGCAATGGTAGTCAAATCATAATTGCCCTGTTCTGTATAAAACTTAACGCCTAGGCAACGCAAGTCTCGTGCCGTATCATATGAACCTTTCGGGCCTTGGACAGTAGAAAAACGAACAGCTAAAGGCGTCTTTTTTCCGGGTTCTTGGAAAAGGCACGCCTCAGTCACGTGCTCCATCGATTGATAACATTCAAACTCCCCATAGGCTCCATAGCCCCTAGCATGCACGATTCGTTCAGGAATCTCTTCATGTACAAAATGCGACATTTTTTCAAGGAACCAATAGTCCTCGTGAAGAGAAGGACCACGGACCCCTGCTTTTAATGTTTCCGAGTCATTAGAAATTTTTCGCCCTTCCTGGGTTGTTAACGGTTTTCCTGCATTACTTTTACGATATTGATCTAATTGTTCTTGCTTCGCATCTTTTTTAACTGATTTTTTATTTTGCGAGTACTTATCCATATAATCACCTAACCTATCTTATAAATGACTAACGTTATAACCATATGCAATCATTTATCTCGATATACATTTCATTTAAGGTTTGGAAGCCACCTTTCAACAAAAAAAGTGGCGCACAAGTAAATAACTTGTGCGCCACTTTTATCTATTTGTATAGAAGTTAATCTATCTTTCGTCATTACGCATGAAATAGCTTAATGTCTGTAGTTCTACTGTCAAATCGATTGTATGTACACGTACATCATCAGGAACATGCAATGTGACAGGAGCGAAATTTAAGATGCCTTTTACCCCCATCGCGACAAGCCTATCGGCCATTTGCTGTGCAGAACGGGCGGGTATCGTTAAAACAGGCAACTCCGCTTTGTATTCTAAAAATTTTTCTTCTAATAATTCTGGCGGAAAAACAGGAATATCATTGATATACTTACCTTCTTTTGTTCCGCTTGTATCAAATGCTGCAACAATTTTCATATTATGGTTCTTTTGAAAATTATATTTTAACAAAGCACTGCCAAGATTCCCTACTCCTATAATGGCTACGTTCATACGTTCATCCTGATCTAATACACCGCGAAAGACCGTTAATAAATATTGGACTTCATAGCCGTACCCTTTTTTGCCGAGTGCTCCAAAATAGGAAAAATCACGGCGAATTGTTGCAGAGTCAATGTTCATCGCTTCACTTAATTCTTTGGAAGAGATTCTTTCTTGCCCATCCTCTGCAAACTTTAAGATAAAGCGGTAATAGAGAGGCAGTCTTTTGGTTGTAGCTTGTGGAATTTTACTTGTGGACTTCACGCTTTTTCCTCCTGCTAGCAAATCAAAATCCCTTCAATAGTACATGATAATTAGCTTTTTTGCAAAGTAATCCTCGTTGCATACCCTTTCGACTTCCTATAAACTAGGAGTGAACTGAGGTGTAAATATATGATCGTTTTACAGGTCAATCAATTATATAAATCTTATATGGGTGATGAAATTTTAAGCGGAGTTAAATTAGAAGTGCAGCATCGTGACCGCGTTGCCCTCGTTGGAAGAAATGGCGCGGGAAAATCCACCCTTTTAAAAATTATCGCAGGCAAACTTTCATATGATTCTGGCGAAATCATTAAACCAAAGGATATTCGGCTTGGCTATTTAGACCAACATGCCGGATTAGAATCGACCCTATCTATTTGGGAAGAAATGATGACGATTTTTGAACCGTTGAAAAAGCTGGAACAAACCATTCGTACACTAGAACTGAATATGGCTGATCCTGCGGTCTATGAAAATCCTGATCAATATGCAAAGGTCATGACAGAATATGATCAATTGCAGCATGATTTCAAAGAACGAGGCGGCTATCAATATGAAGCTGATACTCGTTCTATTCTGCACGGCATGCAGTTCTATCCTGACAGCTTTGATCAAAAAATATCTGAGCTATCTGGAGGGCAGCGTACACGTCTCGCCCTTGCAAAACTATTATTAAGCAAGCCCGATCTGTTGATTTTGGACGAGCCAACCAACCATTTAGATATCGAGACACTAAACTGGCTCGAAACCTTCTTAAAGAGTTATGATGGAGCGATTTTAATTGTATCCCATGACCGTTATTTCCTCGATCAAATCGTTTCGATCGTTTATGAAGTATCACGCCACCATGTCAACAAATTTACTGGAAACTACAGTAATTACCTGGATCAAAAGGCAAAAAACTATGAACGTGACCGCAAGCTGTATGAAAAGCAACAAGGCGAAAAGGCAAAGCTAGAAGACTTTATACAAAAAAATATTGTGCGAGCCTCTACAACAAAGCTCGCACAAAGCAGGCGCAAGATACTTGAAAAAACAGAGTGGATGGATTCTCCAGAAGGAGATGAAAAATCCGCTACTTTCTCATTTGAGATTGAACGCCAAAGCGGCAATGATGTGTTGCAGGTGAATGACTTAACAATAGGCTACGAAGGAATTCCTGTCTCTCAAAATATCCAGCTGCATGTTTACCGTACAGATCGGATCTCTTTAGTCGGCCCGAATGGCGTGGGAAAATCGACATTATTAAAGACACTTATAAAAGATGAATCACCGCTTTCTGGAACAATCCATTTCGGCACAAATGTTCAGATCGGCTACTATGATCAGGAACTCGCAAAGCTAGATAGCAATAAATCGATATTAAAAGAAATATGGGATGAATGGCCTTTAATGAATGAAAAGGACATTCGGACAGTTTTAGGACGCTTCCTCTTCTCAGGTGAAGATGTAGATAAAATTGTTCGTGATTTATCAGGTGGCGAAAAGGCAAGGCTTGCTCTGGCAAAATTAATGCTCCAAAAGGCAAACTTCCTCATTCTTGATGAACCGACTAACCACCTTGATTTGGACAGTAAAGAGGTATTGGAAAATGCATTGGTGGATTACCCTGGCACATTGCTTTTTGTTTCGCATGACCGTTATTTTATCAATCGTATCTCTACTAAAGTAGTTGAACTTTCGCATGATGGGACAACTGAATATCTTGGCGACTACGACTATTACGTTGAAAAGAAGCATGAGCTTGAAGAAATAGCTGCCGAAAAACAGGCTGCAATACAAAAGCCAATCGAAATAGTCGATCAAAAACAAAAAACAACGCAAATTGATAAAGAAGCGAAGAAAAAGATTCGAAAAATAACCAGGCGTATAGAAGAGATTGAACAACAGCTAAGTACGCTAAACCAGCAAATAGAAGACATTGAGAAGATGCTTTGTGACCCTAAAATCTTCCAGAACCATGAAAAAGTACTGAAATTGCAAACTCAATTAGATGATTTGAAAGAGCAGCATGAAGTATTCGAATTAGAATGGCTTGAATTAAATGAAGAGCTTGAGATGCTGTGAATAACTATTAGTTATAAAAAGGAGCTGTCGAATGATTGATCATTTGATAGCTCCTTTTGTCGTAACAACACATATATTGTCTATATATTGGTCAATAGCTAATTTTCCATCTATGTTTTTCCACAAATTTATTCACATAAGTAATCCTTATTTTTCAATGGTTCAAAATAGTTTTCCACATTATCCACAGATTTTACTCTAGTTATACACATAAAAATGTGTATAAACTGCTACTATATCTAGTTATTACACATTTAATCCACAAACTGTCCACAATTTGTGGATTATTTTAGAATTTTCACACTTTTTATTACAAAAAGGACTTTCATTTTTACATGAAAGTCCTTTTCTGTGTATAACTTTACTTATTCCATGACAACAACTCTAATCCAGGTCGGCCATTTAACGCTAAATCGCTTCTTTTACCCGCTTTAAACATAGAAGTCCCTGCAGCTGCTATCATAGCAGCGTTATCTGTGCATAACTTTAATGGTGGCACATAAAAAGGTATACCCTCTTTGTTAAAGATTGCAGTTAGTGCATCTCTTAAACCTTTATTGGCTGATACACCTCCAGCTGCTATCACTTGTTTCACATTGTATTGCCGAGCAGCTCTTAAGGTTTTGGCTGTCAATACTTCCACTACACTATCTTGGAACCCTTTCGCCACATGCATTGGATTAATAGCCTCTCCTCGTTGGTCTGCGTTATGTTTATAATTAATAACAGCAGATTTTAACCCGCTAAAGCTAAAGTCATATGAATCTGGCTCAAGCCATACGCGTGGGAAATCAACTTCACCATCGCTTTCATGTGCCAATCGATCAATCTGCGGGCCGCCTGGGTACGGAATGTTCAATACCCTTGCCACTTTATCATAAGCTTCGCCTGCCGCGTCATCACGCGTCTCACCAATTAATTCAAAATTGCCGTCTTCCTTCATCAACACCAATTCAGTATGGCCTCCGGAAACGACTAGAGCTAATAGTGGAAATTCCATAGGCTGTACTAGTGCATTGGCATAAATATGACCTGCAATATGATGTACGCCAATAAGGGGTAAACCATGTGCAAAGGAAAATGCTTTTGCCGCATTGATGCCAATTAATAAAGCGCCTACTAAGCCAGGACCTTCTGTCACACAGACAGCATTTAAATCAGCAGGTTGTATATTCGCCTGCTTTAACGCTTCTTCAATAACGACAGTAATTTGTTCGACGTGATGCCTAGAAGCGATTTCTGGCACGACGCCTCCAAAGCGTTTGTGGCTTTCAATTTGTGATGCTACCACATTTGAGACAATCTCAGTTCCATTCTTCACTACAGATGCGGCTGTTTCGTCACAGCTGCTTTCAATTCCTAATATATATATATTTTCCATTATAAATTCACCCACATCACAAGAGCATCCTCTTGATTATCAGTATAGTACCCTTTTCTTATACCGCCTGCTTGAAACCCAAGTTTTCGGTACAAGTTTTGAGCAACCGTATTGGAAACCCTCACTTCAAGGCTCATGATGACAACGCCTCTTTCTTTCGCTGTCATTATCGCTTCACGCATAAGTCCTTCTCCAATACCTCTGCCTCGACCTTCCGGAAGGACCGCAACATTTGTAATTTGGCTTTCATCAAGTACAATCCACATACCACAAAAGCCTATAAGCTGCCCTGTCTCTTCTACAGCAACAATATATGTGGCTTGTGTATTACGAGTCATTTCTTGATAAAACGCCTCTACTGTCCACGGTGTAGGAAAAGAGGCTTCCTCTATCGCATGGACGGCTTCTACATCTTCAACTGTCATCTCTCTATAAGTAATCATCGTTTTTGTTCCTTCTGTTCTTTTAACCAATTGGCTTCTGCTTCTACCAGTCGGCAATAAGTTGGTACAAAATGATGTGTGTCTTCCACCGCCGGCAATTCTTTCTGCCCCGCTAGATAAATGAGCTGCCCTGCACTAGGTAAATCAAACGTATATGGAGCGCGCGTAGCAAGCTCTCCTAATTGTTGTTTAATCTGTTGCCAGAAAACATCTACATCTTGCCCGACAAAAAGGACAGGTTGACCTATTTCTTTTAATTTCTCTAAAAGAGAAGCCATGCTATAATGACCATCATCAATAACCGATTCTAATTGATGAGCGGAATTATATACACCGCCATACACATTTTCACGCCTTGCATCAATGACCGAGCACACAAGGCCTTGATATATACTAGCATTTGCGGCTAATACTTTTAAGCTGGATACACCAGCCAACGGAATTTGAAGCGTCCATGCTAATGTTTTAGCTACGGTTACGCCAATCCTGACCCCCGTATAAGAGCCGGGCCCTTGGCTAACCGCAATCGCATCTATATCACTTGGTGAAAGGCCTGCTTTTTTGATAATATCTTCAATAGCCGGCATAACACTAGCTGAATGATTTACTTTCATATTTCTAGTTTCTGCCGCTACAATTTTTCCATCCTTCACAATAGCTACTGCCAAGGGTGAATTTGCTGTATCTATTCCTAACCAAATCACTTTTTTAACTCCTCGCACAATAGTTCATACCGTTTCCCAAAAGGTATTAATATAAACTTTCTTTTATTATCGTCAATCCGCTTAATCTCAATGGCTAAACGATCAGCAGGTAAATCTGATTCTATTAGATGAGCCCATTCAATGATCGAAACGGCATCACCATAGAATAATTCATCATATCCTAAATCTTCTTCGCCGTCCGCAAGCCGATATACGTCAAGATGATTAAGAGGTAATCTACCTTCATATTGTTTCATAATCGTAAATGTAGGGCTGTTAACTGTTCGCGTAATGCCTAAACCCTTGGCGATACCTTGCGTAAAGGTTGTTTTCCCTGCACCTAAATCTCCCTCTAAAGTGAGTACATCACCTGATTCTAATAAATCGGCCAATTTCATAGCCAACTCTGTGGTCTCTTCTAAAGAAGCAACCATGATTTCCATCGTCATAAGACTCGTCCTCTCACATTCTCATTACTCCTAGTTTACCTAAATCTCCTGAAATGTTCAAACTGCCATATTTTCATGCTATATAAAAAACTATCTTCAATTAAAAAATTGAAGATAGTTTTTAAATATTAATCGAGCTCAATCGTATTATTCATTTTGTTGGTGTCATCATCATTACCTCTCATCTTCTTATAAAGATGAACCATGCTTTTCATCATATTGCCTGTTTCCCAATACTCTGCTGACTCTGCCTCCACTTTGATTAAAATCAAATTAGGATCGTCATAGCTCGTATTTAAAAGCTTTTCATAAGCTGCACTCCATAATTCCTTTTTCTTGTTTACATCATCTACGATTGTGGCTTTACCTCGTACAGAGACATAGTATTTACCAGCATAAGATACATTTACGTCTGCTTCTTTTTTAATTTCATCATACTTTTCGGTTTCCTTTTTCGTGAAGAACCATAAATCCCCATCAAACTCAACTTCTTGAGTCTTCATCGGACGAGATACTAATCCGTCTTGTGAAATTGTTGTCAGCATAGCTGTTTCTACATCTTTAATGAGCTCTCTTACTTTTTCAACTTCATTTGCATCATAATTGTTATTCATTACCTTCACCCCATTTTTTAGTTACTTTAGTTTACCCTGTTTTTCTGAAGGCTAATCAATGAATGAGTCTCGTTAATTTTATATAAATGCTATAGAAAAGAATATAAAAAAACACAGCTGAAAAATCAGCTGTGCTTGGTTGCGAAGCGACGTCCTACTCTCACAGGGGGAAGCCCCCAACTACCATCGGCGCTAAAGAGCTTAACTTCCGTGTTCGGCATGGGAACGGGTGTGACCTCTTTGCCATCATCACTCCACTTGTATGTAGAGATT
>NZ_JCAXDQ010000007.1:0-50933 GCF_059759115.1 Rummeliibacillus sp. GQ308
ATCTAAACACAGCTGATTAATCAGTTGTGTTTTTTTGTATTTGAATAAAATAGAGAAATACCCATACTTAGAGATAATACATACATTATATAAATTCTAATAACTTTTCAAAGGACAATAAATGAATCAACGGGGTACATCTCTCGATAATTAGCTATAATGAAAGAAAAATGATGAAATGGAGCACGCGAAGTTGGTAAAAATATTAGTTGTAGATGATGATCCATTTATTTTAGATCTTGTAAGCATTCATTTAGCACAGGCCCACTATACAACTTTAAAAGCGAGCGATGGTGTACAAGCGCTTGCTATATTAGAAAAAGAGACGCCAGATCTAGTTGTAGCTGATGTCATGATGCCTCAAATGGACGGTTACGAACTGACCAGAATCATAAGAGAACAATGGGATATCCCTGTTCTTTTGCTTACAGCAAGGGGAGAATTGAATGATAAAGAACATGGCTTTAATGCGGGCTCTGATGATTACTTGGTAAAGCCTTTCGAACCAAGAGAATTATTATTTCGGATTGCGGCTATATTGCGCCGTTATGATAAGCCTAATAATTCCATCAATCAATTAGGTTCGTTAACGATTAACCGAAAGAGTTATGAGGTAACAGCAAACCATACCACGCTCCTATTGCCATTAAAGGAATTTGAAGTACTTGCGTTACTAGGTTCTCGGCAAAATCAAGTCTTTCAGCGCTCAGAGATTATGGAGAAAGTATGGGGGTTTGATTATGAAGGAGATGAACAAACGTTAAATACGCATATTAAGCGCATACGGGAACGATTGGACAATATTGCACCAGATGTGCATATTAAGACGGTGCGGGGGATTGGCTATAAGCTAGAGGTGATTAAAGAATGAAGTCTTTATACAGCAAATTCTTGCTCGTCACTATACTTACTATGATTGCCAGTTCATTAATTGCCTTTTTACTTACGAACACATATTATCACCAAGTCACTAAGCCTAAAAATGATGCTAAGAATGTTACGATTGCGAAGTCTATTGTGAAACCTATTAGCGAATCTACTTCCTTTAAGTTAAAGCAATACCTTCAAACAATGGGGAACGTAGGCTATCAAATCTATTTAGTGGATGAAGACTATAAGGAGTCTTTTTTTGGTGGTAAATATCGATTGAAAAATTTATCGCACAAACAAGTCGATCAAGTCTTAAATGGAGAAGTGTATCACGGCATGCGGAATCTTCCGCAAGAAACCTTTGTCACTGGCTTTTTTGCGAACGAATTATCAAATACGGTAGGTGTTCCGTTCTATTATCAAGGCAAAGCGTATGCGCTGTTTTTACGGCCAGACATTAAATTGCTATTTAGTGAAGTACATACGATTATGGGGGGCTGGTTTTTGTTTATGGTTATCATCAGCTTAATCGCTATGCTATTTTTTGCGAAGTTACTCATTAAGCCTATTACTGAATTGACTTTTGCTACAGGCCGTATTGCGGACGAACGATTTGATACTCCTTTATCAATTGAACGGCGAGACGAAATTGGTCAGCTTGCGGCAAGTTTCAATACTATGATGCAGCGCTTAGAAGAAAATAATCAGATGAGGAGAGAGTTTATCAGCAATGTTTCACATGATTTTCAATCACCATTGCTGAATATTCAAGGTTATGCGGGATTATTAGAGAATAAGAGCCTATCTCCCGAAGACCAGCAGAAATATCTTGAAATAATTCAATCAGAAACACATCGTTTATCGAATTTAACAAAGCAGTTACTATTACTTACTTCTTTAGATCAAACAAGCCAAAGGGCTAAGCGCGAAAATTATTTACTCGATCAGCAATTGAAGCGAGTGATTCAGAAATACAGATGGTTGCTTGATGAAAGACAGATTAACTTGTCTATGGCGTTAGAACCGGTTTCTTATAGAGGAGATGAAAGTCTGCTTGAAAATGTATGGGAAAACTTGCTGACAAATGCGATTAAATACAATCAGCCCAGTGGAGAAATTGATATTTCATTGGTTTCTTCTGAAAAAGGAATCACCATTATGATAAAAGATACAGGTATTGGAATGGATACTCAAACAATAAAGAAAGCATTTGACCGTTTTTATCGCGGGAATGAATCTCGCGGAAAGGATGGAACAGGGTTAGGGTTATCAATTGTTGAAAAGATAGTACATCTTCATAGCGGTCAGATTGAAATAGAGAGCAAATTAGCTAAAGGGACAGCCTTTAAGATATTTCTTCCCCATTTGTAATATAGAGTTCATATCACGTTCATTTACCTCCTTTATAGTAAAGGAAACAAAAAAGTTGGAGGTTATTGGAATGGAAAGAAAATGGGGCATGCGGCTTATACGGATTGCCGCTATATTCGGTTTAATCGGTGCTATCCTAGGTTCACATATGGCTGGCTCTATGAGCTATCAATTTAAACCAATCCACGCTCATATACTTGTTGTAGGCTGGTTGTCTGTGTTTGCGTGGGGAATATTTTATAGTGTATTTACGCTGAAAAAGAAAGCACTAGTCGCAATTCACGGGTGGACAGCATTGATTGGTTCAATCGGACTGACAATTGGAATGTGGTTGAATACATTAAAACCTTTTAATATAAACAGTACGGTTGCTTTGCTTATATATATAATCGGTGGTACTGTCCTTTTAATTAGCTTCGGGTTATTTATTCTCTCTACCTTTATGGTAGAAACCAAAAAGGAGAGAGAATAAAAATATGCATGTTTTAAAAGATAAAAAAAGATGGTTTACTATTCTGTTGGCGTGGGTGATTGTGGCCGCTCTTTTTACTTCATTCGCACCTCATGCAAAAGAAGTGACGTCACCTGGCAAAAACTCAGGGCTGCCGGAGACGGACGCATCGATCCAAGCAGAAAAGGCGCTGAAAAAGTACTTTCCCTCCTCAAAAGGGGTTCCACTTTTTGTCGTTGTTCACGATAAAAGCGGTTTGAAGGAAAAGGATGTTAACAAAGCCATGAAGAGTATCGAGAATGGCGTCCCAAATGTCGATAAAGAGTTTACCGTCGTTGCTTTATCTAAAATGCCAAAACAAGCGAGAGCTTCTTTCTTCTCTAAAGATGAAAAGACATTCTTTATGCCTGTTCTTTTACCGAATGGAATGGAAATTAAAGAAGTTAAGATGGCAATGGATAAATTAAAGAAAGAAATATTGAAAGAACAGCCAAGTAACTTGAAAATACATTTCACTGGCCCTGCTGGTATTGAAGCAGATACCTATGAAATGTTCTCGCGAGCAGATATAGTATTAATTTTAGGTACGGTTAGTTTAATCTTTGTGCTACTCATCATTATTTACAGATCACCCTTACTAGCGTTTATACCTCTTATTGGAGCAGGTATTGCCTACACGGTGGTGGATGGTTTGCTTGGATTAATGGGCGATGCCAAGTGGTTTGCAATTGACAGCCAATCATTGTCAATTATGATGATTTTACTGTTTGCTGTTATTACAGATTATTCTTTACTTCTTTTCTCTCGTTTCCGCGAAGAGCTTGAGAAGGGTCTGGACATAAATGAGGCGATGAGGAATGCTTTACGCTATGTACGGGAACCTATAATATTCAGTGGTGGTACGGTGCTATTAAGTATGCTTACATTATTTGCGGCGGTATTTGAGACATATCGCGCGTTTGCACCTGTCTTTGCAGTGGCTGTAGCAGTGATGTTAATAGCAGGGCTAACCTTAATGCCCGCCTTATTTGCCATTGCTGGAAAAAAATCTTTTTGGCCTTCCAATCCGAGAAAACGAGCTGAAAAAAGGGTGGGCAAAGAAGGCTTTTGGCATAGACTAGGGCGATTTGTTACAGAGAAGCCATGGATTGCGTTGGCACCTATTGTCCTAGTGCTTGTATTCTTTGCATCTATGGTACAAAGAGTGCATTATACGTTTAATTTGCTGGATTCTTTTCCTAAAGAGATGTCATCTATCCAAGGCTATAATGTGCTTAATAAATCTTTTTCTGCTGGGGAAATTGCACCGAGCACAGTGATGGTCAAATCAAAGGATCCACTTACCTATAAGCAATTAACAGATCTGACACAGGAATTGAATCAAAAAAGTAGCATTGACCAAGCAGAAATCCAAGGGAACCCTTTCCCGGAAGGGCATCAAAATGTCGCTAAAATTAATCTAGTATTAAAAGAAAATCCTTATTCTGAAAAAGCTTTTGATGATATTGAAAAGCTACGTGATAATTCTTCTAAGCTTTTAGAAAAAAGCCAAATAAAAGGAAAGCTACTAATTGCAGGCGAGTCGGCAAAAAATGCAGATATTCGAAGTGCCAGCAAGGGTGATGAAATCCGAATTATTTCGATTATGACGATTCTCATCATGATTATGCTAGGCATACAAACGCGTTCATTACTTGCTCCAGTCTATATGATGGCGACTATTTTGCTATCATTCGGAGCAGCATTAGGATTTACGGTGTTCTTCTTCCAAGATGTATTAGACTACAAGGGAATCAGTTACCGTATACCACTGTACACTTTTGTTTTTCTCGTAGCATTGGGTATTGATTATTCCATTATGTTGATTTCCCGCATTAGGGAAGAGAAAGAGCATATGCCAATAAAAGAGGCTGTCCTCGAGGGAGTAGCAAAAACAGGTGGTGTTATTTCTTCAGCTGGATTAATACTAGCAGCTACATTTGCCGTACTTATTACACAGCCAGTTATGGAATTGCGTGTCTTTGGTTTTGCTGTAGCTATTGGTGTATTGGTTGATACATTTATAGTAAGGCCAATTGTCATTCCAGCGCTTATTGTTATTTTAGGCAAATACAGCTTCTGGCCTAAAAAGCTGAAACATAATTAATTGGTTTCTTTTAAGTACATGTATAAAGAAAACCTGTATGGTCATCGCCATACAGGTTTTTTGTTTTATTTTACAATAAATCTTTTTGCATCATTAATATGAAGGTCTTCACCATTTCCATTTTCAGCATGAAGCTTTAATAAATAGGGACCAGCTTGTGTAAATGTATGCTTCGCTTCATATGTCCCTGATGATGTTTCCTGTAAATTTATCCAAATCGGTTTACTGCCATTAAACTGGGTAATTACCTGATAACGGACAGAGGCATTTGACAATGCTTCACCTTTATATTTTAAAGAAACGCTTAAATTCACCTTATCATCTTTTTTAAACGAATTAGGGTTGTTATATATAATTGTTACGTTACCGTGTGTACGCTCATCGTGTTTTGTTACCTGTTTAGCTGATTTGTTAGCTGTGTTATCAGTCGCTTTTTCATTCTTTTGAGAGTTATTACCTGTTACAGCCATCTCTCTGCTCGGCATCACATGGCTTCCGTCTTCGGCAGTTACATGTGCTTTAATCACATAGTTACCTTCATCCTTTATTTTTAGCTTTGCCACATAGGTATCGTCTTTTAAAGTGGCAATCATCATTTGGTCCGTGTTGGCTTCTTCATTTTCCGCTTCAAATGCTACATCTTTTGCCTTTGTATAATTTTTGCCGTCTCTAGTGACAGTAACTTTCAATTCTACCTCATCGCCAACTTTTGCTTGTTTAGGAACAGTGAGGGCAGCGCTTAAATCGGTAGTTTTCTTTTTTGTTTCCGTTCTTTCCCCTTCTTTGCTATTATTGCAGGCAGCTAGAACGGCTATGGAAACCAAAGCAATAATAAGTAGTCCAAATCTTTTCATATAAAAAACTCCCTTCCATTTGCATTGTAGCAAATCGACTAAGGGAGTTTCAAAGTATGCATAGCTATTTAGTTTGTAGTCGCGCCTTTTTTTGTAAAAGGGTTGGAATCATCATGCCTGCGAGTACTAATAAAATGCCGCCGACTTGTAAGATAGAAAGCTTTTCATGGATGACTATTACAGAGGCAAGAATTGCTACGGGCAATTCCATCGCACTCAAAATAGAAGCTAAACCACCACCAACTTTTGGCACTGCTATAGTGAAGAGTAAGATTGGCAGAATAATACCAAAGAAACCTAGCAATAAACCAAAGATAAATAATTCACTACCGAAAAGTTTGCCATTTACGAGAACTTCTGGTGCTTGGAAAAGAAGAACAATAATCATAGCAAACAATGACATGATAGTCATACGGCCAATAGTGGAAATTCCTTCAACTGGGCGAGAGTTGAACTGCATAAAGCAAGCAAAGCTAAATGCAGCTGCAAAGCCAAATGCCCAACCACGCCAATCAAGGCCGCTTAAGTCTACATCTAAAATGCCAGCTGCCAAAATGGTACCGATCACTAAAAATACGAGTGAGAATAATTCAATACGTGATGGGCGTCTTCGATGGATAATACAATCTAAAAATAAACCAATCCACGTGAATTGGAACAACATAACGACCGCTAAAGAAGCAGGTAAATAATGAACGGCTTTTCCGTAAACTATACCTGTAGTGCCTGTCAGTAAGCCAGAAATCATTATAATTAAGAAACCCTTGCCTGTAATCTTTGGCAATGTACGCTGAGTAGCGACAAAAAGAATGAGGGCAAGCAAAAAGCCGACAACATATTGGCTAGTTACAGCTTCAGACGTCTCAAAACCGTGTTGCATCGCAACTTTAATCATGGTTGATAAAATGCCGTAGCAGCTGGAGCCAACAACAATCATTAATGGAAATATTAAATTTTTGTTCATTTTCGACACTCCTGTATATATTCAAACCTATATAGTATAAGACATTAACTGTTTTTGCTTATAATATCTTATCAAAACAGCTTATAATGAAATAGGACATATGTCTATAAAGGAGGCTTTTATGAAAGTAATACATGATTCCTGTAAGCTTCATGAAAAGATACATCAATATAAGCTTCAAGAAATCTTTCCTACTTTTTCTAGCAAGCCCTTTGCCCTTTACCATTATGCTGCTGGCGATGTATTGCTTCATGAGGGAGAAGAAATGACAATGCTTCTTTATTTAGTAGAGGGAAAGATTAAAACGACATCGAGCGTAGGTACAGGAAAGTCATTGCTTTTGCGCTTTAGCCAGCCACTATCAATTATTGGAGATTTAGAATTGGTACGTCATGTACCCGTACAATCCCAAATCACATCTGTCACCGAGTGTTTATGTATTGCCCTGCCTTTTGATTATATTAACCAGCATGAAAAAAATAATCCTTTATTTTTACAGCATCTCATCAAACATCTTAGCTATAAGCTTCAAACTTGCACGACTGCGGCACGAGTCAATTTGCTGGCTTCTGTAGAGAATCGTTTTGCAAGCTATTTATTAAGCATTACTACACCTGATAATGAATTTGGCGTGGAACTACAAACCCAGAATATAGGTGAAATTGCCGATTTATTAGGTACGACCAGACGCCATTTGGATAGAGTTATCCATAAGTTAAGCGAGCAGGGGATCATTGAGAGAGGAAATAAATTCTTTCGAATATTATCGCATGATGCGCTAGAGGATTTATCGCAAGGCATACGTTATGAATAAGTAATGTTGAAATATAGAAAAACCGGCGAAGCGTAGGTTTCGCCGGTCGTATGCATTAAACTTTTTTAACCATGTGATCAAATTCTTCTCCAATGATTATCCAAGGTTCTGCATATACATAGCCCATTTTTTCATACAGTTTTCGTGCGCGTTCTTTTTCTTTTTCAACACTTAGAGAAAGTTTACTGTAGCCTTTTTCTTTGGCTAGGGTATCCACGTATTCTAAAAGTGCTGTACCAATGCCTTTTCCTCTAAATTTTGGCGAAGTACAAATGGTGTCAATGTAAAACTCATCAGGCCTTGCCTCTACCTCAATAGTCTGGATTTCAGCTCCCTTATCAGCTAGCCACTTTTCGAGGTTATGATCTAGCTCCTGTGCTTGATCACCTCCATAGACCACCATCATCCCCGCAACATTCCCATCAATCTCTGCAACATATGTATTTAGATAGGAATGGCGGTTGTCTTTACGTTTAAATAAAGCCTGCAATTCATTTAAAACAGTTTGAGGTTCTGTTTCTCCGGTTAGCCTATTGGCAATATCACCTATAGCATCTACAATAAGTGGTGCAATATAAGGTGCGTCTGCAATTTGTGCATGTCGTATATTCATTCTATCCCTCCTCTATTTAGTATACCAAAAATGACTAAACTTAATTTTAATAATTCTGTACCTTTAGGATACAATTATGTTGAAAAAAGAATGAGATTTTACCTAATTTTTTTCGTCAAATGCTTTTGTAGTATAAGTCTTCATGGTAGGATAGAAGGAAGATATGTGTGAAGGGGTTTCGAAATGATTGATTCAAAAAAAGAATTAATCCTCGTCTATGGGGATGCATTCGTTGATTTTATAGCAAACGATACGACAAATACATCTTTTACAAAGTATTTAGGCGGTGCAACTGTCAATGTAGCGGCAGGCATAAGCCGAATTGGAGCACCAGCAGCATTAATTACCGTTACAGGCGATGATGAGACATCTCAGTTTGTACGCCAAGAACTAGATCTAGAAGGCGTAATTATGAATTATGCAAAAGTTATTCCAGAAAAACGAGTAAGTGGTGTGCATGTTCATTTAACAGAAGAACATGAACGCATTTTTACAAATTATATAGATGATACACCGGATCTACAAGTCGAGGTACAGCATTTACGTGAGGAAGCATTTGAACGTGCCTCTATATTCAATCTTTGCTCGAATACAATGTTCCACCCTATAGCCCTTGAAACTACGAAGGCTGCTGTGGCATTAGCAAAGAAACATCGTGCACTTGTTGCAATGGACGCGAATATACGTCCACTTCGCTGGGAAAGTCCACAAGTTTGTCAAGAAACGATCTCCGCCTTTTTACAGGAAGCTGATTTATTAAAGCTAGCAGAAGAAGAACTGTTCTTTTTAACTCAAACAAAAACACTTCATGAGGGTGTTGAGGCGCTTAAAGAATATGAAATTCCATTAGTGATGGTTACCGCAGGAGAAAATGGCGCTTATGTAGTATTTGAAGGTGAAATAAAACACGTCCCATCGATTTCTGTTGAATGTGTAGATACGACTGGTGCAGGTGATGCCTTTATGGCGGGAATTCTCAGACAAGTCCATGTATATGGAATGCCTAAAAGTATAGAAGAAGCTTACCAGTTTGTATACTTTGCGAACCAGTTAGGCGCATACGCAGCTACAAAGCCAGGCGCTATTACTGCATTACCTCATTATGAAGAAATCAAAGAATTACTTGATGAGCATTCTAAATGAAAAAAGAATACAACGAATTAATCGAAAATCAACTCTTTTTTGGTGGAGCAAGGGATGTAGAGGATGCTATTACTAATGAAGGCATTGATCTAGTAGTAGATTTGCGGCAAGGGGAAACCAAAGAAGAGGGTTATACACGAATCCATACACCGATCTCAGATGAACCAAATGAATTAAAGCTATCTATTAGGAATGCAGTAGATGAAGTATTGAACGCTTATCATGATGGTAAAAAGGTTTATTTTCATTGTGGAAGCGGCAGTGGAAAAGCTGGAACAGTTGCATCAGCTGTCCTACTTGAATTAAATAAAGTGAAGACGATCGACGAAGCAATGCAAAAGACGAAAAAAATCCGTCATCAGGTCGTCATCCAGCCATCACGTCAAAAAGCCTTGCAAGAAATGTTTAATGAGTCAAAAGAGTAGCACATTGTGCTACTCTTTTATATTTCCCGGGAAATCTCTTTATTTCTTATACATTCCCCATTATTCTACCCAGTCTTGTCGTTTTTTTGGGCTTTGTCGGGTGTTCGTGTACAAACATATAACGAACCATTTGGCTGTAGCTGTGCGTAAAATACTTCATTTAAATCAGTTATATTCTTTTTCTTTAGTTTCTTCCTTAGACTTTCTTCGGTTAAATTCAGCTCTTCCATTGTAGTCCATACTATTTTTCCATCTACTACAACCTCAGTTGGTATATGTTCAGGAATAGAGACGTCTGCATTTACATCTTGTTTTGTAGCGGATTGTTCTGCTGGTTTTTTAAGGATACTCAGCTGCCCATTGGTTTCTAGGATTGCATAATGAACATCTTGGATAGAATAAACCGATTGTTCCCTGAGCATCATCATTAAATCACTCATATGAAGCTTCACGGACTTTAAGGCTTGCACTGAGATTTCGCCGTTCTTAATAATCACGGTTGGACTGCCGTCTATTATATTTCGCCACTTTGGAGATTTCATGGCAATGTAACTAGCGAGTAATGTGAGTACTGACCACCACACAAGCGAGACTAGACCATCTGGAAAGGATGTTTCTTTCTGAGCCGCTATTTCTGCTGCAGTAGAGCCGATGGTAATACCGGTTATATAATGGAAAAACGTCAGTTGGCTAAGCTGTTTTTTCCCAAGCAATCTTGCTAATATGAGCAAAACGACAAAAGAAATAGTCGTTCGAAATAGCATTTCCCATAAATTTGTTTCCCAAAATTTTGATTCCAAGAAATTAGAATCCCAGAAATTCTCCATATATAGTCACTCCTCTATTCATTCGCGCTTAGTATGAACGTAAAAAAATAGGTTATTCTCTTAATAGAAAGAAAAATGGAATTAAATAATTGCTATAATAAGGTGTAACTTCACTCGTACTCAATTGTTGAAAAGGGCAATACTGTTCTTTTAAGTGAAATTAAAAGTGATAAATAAAATGAAGATAGAAAGAAGTGAATAAGTATATGGCTACAACAATGGCGAAATCCGCTTTAGGGAATCCTATCTATCCTATTATGGTTGTGATTGGGATTTGCCATTTGTTTAATGATACATTGCAGGCAGTCATTCCTGCTATGTTCCCTGTATTAGAAAAGGAGATTGGACTGACCTTTACACAATTAGGGTTCATTACTTTTGTATTGAATATGGTTTCCTCTGTTTTACAGCCTGTAGTAGGCTTTTTCAGTGATAAAAAACCGAAGCCGTATGCATTGCCTTTAGGTATGGGATGCACAATGCTTGGTTTAGCAGGCATTGCGTTTTCACCGAATTATTGGATGATTCTGCTCTCTGTTATTTTCTTAGGTTTAGGCTCCGCCGTTTTCCATCCAGAAGGATCACGCGTTAGCTTCATGGCTGCTGGTTTTAAAAGAGGCCTTTCTCAATCGATTTATCAGGTGGGCGGCAATACTGGACAAGCGCTTGCACCATTAATTAGCGCTTTTGTGCTTGTACCTTTTGGACAAATAGGGGCTGCTTGGTTTTTAATCATTGCTACTATCGGCATTTTTCTTCTTTCACGTATTTCCATATGGTATAAAGAGCAGCTTGAGAAAGAACAAAGCCAAAAGAAGAAAAAAACAATCATATCAAATCTGCCTGTATTGACTAAAAAGCAAATTGGTATTGCACTCGGTTTGCTGATGGCAGTCATTTTTGTTCGCTCTTTTTATGTTACAAACATGACTAATTTTTATGTCTTTTATTTGATGGACCGTTATCATCTTACCATTCAAAAAGGCCAGTTATTTATTTTCATTTTCTTAGCAGTAGGGGCAATCGGCACATTTTTCGGAGGACCAATGGCAGACAAGATGGGTCGAAAAAAAGTCATTCTGCTGTCCTTCCTTGTTCCAATCCCACTTGCGCTTTTACTTCCATATATACCTTTATGGCTAGTCGTGGTTTTTCTTTCATTGATCGGCTTCTTCATTATGCTGAGCTTTTCAGTGACCGTCTTGTATGCACAAGAATTAGTGCCAACCAAAGTGGGGACGATGTCAGGCTTAACAGTCGGGCTTGCATTTGGTATGGGAGCAATCGGCTCAGTTGTCATTGGTATAATGATGGACCATTATGGCGTCTTTGATACGATGATATTTATCTCTATATTGCCTGTTTTAGCACTCGTGGCTTTCTGGTTGCCATCAGACCACAAAATGGCTGAATAGTATGGAGAAGGATTATATAACTATAAAGGCAACTTATCGATACATCGAAGGATAAGTTGCCTTTTTGGCCTTTCAAATTTAATTGAAATATCTAGACATGCAGTGACAAGTTAGTGAAGAAAAAAGCATAAGATGAATTATAATCGGATAAACATGATGAAAGGTGGAATCCCTTGTATTATCAAAATATGTATCATATGCCTACTTCACCACGCTTAATTACAGTAACTGGGTTTGGCGAGGTAGCAGCAGCCCCTAATTATGTGAAACTGCAGGTGGAAGTGATTACAAAAGCGCAGGAAGCAAGAAAAGCCCAAAGAGAAAATGCGGTGCTGATGAATCAAGTGATTCAATCATTGCTGTCTTTAGGTATCCAGCAAGAAGATATGCAAACAGCTTCTTATCGTATCTCTCCCAATTATGATTTTATTGATGGAAATCAGCTATTTAGAGGCTTTGAGGTATCCAATGCGTTATCTGTAAATGTAAGAGAGATGGAAAAAGTAGCGCTTGTCATTGATACTGCAGTAAAAAATGGAGCAAATAGTGTTTCTGGCATTGTTTTTAAACTAGATGATGCAGAGAAATACAATCATCAAGCCCTACAACTGGCTCTTCTGAATGCTCGGCGAAAGGCAAAAGCCATTGCGGCGACGATGAATGTACATATATCTTCTGAACCTATAGAAATAGAAGAAATACAAGCGTTTGAGCAGCCTCTATATAGTAGAGCAACCCTAGCTAATGAGACAAACACACCTATAGAAGCAGGCCTTATTTCTGTTAGTGCAGCTTTGAAAGTCACATTTCATTATTAATATCAGTGGAGGCCAATTCTAGATGAATTTCTCCGATTATATTCAAGATTTTATATGATCATCTCCCGCCTAGCGCGGGGAAATTAACCAAGGTGAGATTGGCGGCGATTAAATGAGGAAGAAATTTTTGTTTTTCACCCTTTTGTTTTATGGCATATATGCAGCTTGTATGTATGTTTATATTTTTCACATGGGCACTGGCCAAATTCCCGCAAGTTTAAAGGGTTCTGTAGCGGATCCCGCAGTATTTATGTCGAAGCATGAACTTTTACTAAGCGAAGAGTACTCAAAGATTCGAAATTACCTCTTCTTTGTCGTAACACCATTTGAGTGGATTATCTATTTATTTATTTTGATTGCAGGGTTATCTCGTCTATTCGAAAAGTGGGCTATTTCCAAGGCAAAATCAACTGTTTTTCGAACAGCTATTTATGTATTCTGGCTAAATTTCATTTCGTATGTGCTCCTTCTGCCTATCCGGTATTATAGCTATCATCTAAGCATGGAATACGGCATTAGCAATCAAAAATTGTTTTCATGGCTTAAAGAAGGTTGGATTGATTTTGGGGTCAACTATATTATGTCTGCGATTGTGATGGCAACCATTTATTGGCTCATGCAAAAAAGCTTAAAAAACTGGTGGCTGTATACATGGCTGCTCTCTATACCTTTCACCATTTTCGTTATGTTCGTTCAGCCGGTTGTCATTGATCCGCTCTACAATGATTTTTACCCGCTACAAAATAAAGAGTTAGAAACCAAAATATTAACATTAGCCGAAAAAGCAAATATTCCAGCAGACCATGTGTATGAAGTGAATATGGCAGAAAAAACAAATGCGATGAATGCGTATGTGACTGGGATAGGCAATAACTCTCGAATTGTTTTATGGGATACGACATTAAATAATTTAACGGACCGTGAGATTCTCTTCATTATGGCGCATGAAATGGGACATTATGTGGAGAAGCATATCTACTATGGCGTGGCAGGCTATATTCTTTTGATGCTGATTGGGCTCTTTTTAACTGCCAAAATAATGAACTGGTCAGTTAGACATTACGGCTCTGTATTACGAGTGAAAAAAGTTAGCAATATCAGCTCTATGCCTCTGTTTTTATTGATTACATCCTTCTTGTTATTTGTTTCGAGTCCGGTATCGAATATTGTATCGAGGTATCAAGAAGAAAGAGCTGACCAATATGCGATTGCCTTAACGGGTGACCATGAAGCAGCTGTATCATCATTCCAGAAACTGACGAAAGCAGGCTTAAGTGAAGTAAATCCGCCTCGCTTAATCAAGTGGTTCCGTTATACGCATCCGCCTATGCTTGAACGAATTTATACTGTATACGACAAAAGCCAAAATTCAAATGAAGGAAATAATAAATAATCCATTGAATAAGCTGCAAATTGAGCAAAAGCTTCATGCTCGTTTGCAGCTTATTTTTGGAAGAATTTATAAAATAATCATGTTAGAATAGTGGGAGAATAGAGGAAGGAGAATTACCCAATATGAAATTAGCAATTTTTGGAGCTACCGGCCGAGTGGGCAGTGAAGTAACAAGTCTTGTACTAAAAGATGGACATGAAGTCATTGCTCTTGTTCGCGAACCGGAGAATATAAAAGAAACAAAGGGTCTAACTGTTATAAAAGGAAATGTATTTGAAAAAGAAGATATAGAAAAAGTTTTTACACATAAAATTGATGGAGTTATCAGTGCTCTTGGGACAGATCGTACGACTACCCTTACAGCAGGAATAGCCAATATCATATTGGCGATGGAAAAGGCGGCTGTAAAAAGGATTGTTACCATCGGGACAGCGGGCATTTTAGATAGCCGGGTAGTGCCTGGACAGTATCGCTTTCAATCAGGCGAGTCAAGACAAAAAGCCACTTTTGCAGCAGAAGAACATCTAAAGGTATACCAAATGTTAAAAGAGACCTCTCTTGCTTGGACAATCGCTTGCCCCACTTATTTACCAGACGGCATTGCAGAAGGGCATTACCGAGTAGAAAAAAATGTATTACCGATAGATGGTATGAAGATATCTGTGGGGGATACAGCCCAATTTGCATATGAAGAATGTTTGAACGAACATTTTATTCAAGCTCGGGTAGGACTTGCTTATTAAATGTATAGAAACGGGGGGATTGGATGTTAACTGATGATATAGCACATCGAGGGGAAGTAAAAGAACTATTTACTATAAAAGTAGAATCGCATATCCGTGCTTTCTTTCACCTTATTTTAATTGAGTTGGTATTTATATGTTTAACAATAGGTAATGGAACGATTGCGGATAGCGATTCAGTAGGCAATCTAAATATCACATTTATTTTTTCTATGCCAGTTATTGCTTATGTCTTCAGCCTGTTTTGGATTTTTGCTATTTCTTTAAAGATGCCTAGTAATGAAGTAATAAATACATCAGCGAAAGGTTTTAGTGTTCGTGCTCATTTATTGGCTGACTTTTTATTGCTGTTGGTGATCAGCCTGACAATCGGTCTTACCATGCTGTTGTCCAATTATCTAGAGATCATGCTAGCAGATTTACTTAAACAAGATTCTATTGTTATGGGCTATACCATTTGGAACGCGCCGTCAGTATTTCTTGCTAATTTTCTTACTATGTCAATTGTAGCCTTTTCCGTAGGGTGCTTGGGTTACGCTCTACATGCACTCTATCATGCATCTCTCCCGTTATTCATTCTTTTGGTGGCTATAGTTCTTTTACCAATCAATTATTATATAGATTCACTTTATGGATTTCTTAGAAACGGCATTTTTTCACAGGAAGCATTATTATTTAATCTACCCTTTTTAGGCTTATCACTTCTTTGTATAGGGCTTGTTTATTTGATGAGAAATAAGCAGGAGGTGAAAGGATAATGGGGCTAATTGTCGCGTGTATCTTTATACTAATAGGAATTCTGCTTATTACTTTGATGCGTAGGCTAATTAATATTGAAAGCATTCGGAAGATTAAACTGATTATAGCTCTATATGCTATTTTATTGCTGGTTGCTACAATTTATGTTGGTGTGTTTAAGGCAGATGTAGTGCCAATGACTAAACAAGAAAAAAATACAATTGTGAAAGAGAATACGGATTTTCTAGAGCGTGCAGAGAATGGACAATTGAAAGGTAAAGAAGAACCTTTTTTTGTAAAGACATTCACAACTGATGTGCCCAATAATAAACTGTTTATCACATCTAATACAGTTAGTGATATAGGTCAAATCATTATTTATATGAATAAAGTTAATACAGAAAAACGTGTAGTAGAAGGCACAGTCTATCATACAAATGCGTATTATTTATCATTACAATTAAATGAAAGTCAGCCATTTGTAAAAGTGGATGGAAAAACACCAAGCACAATTACGATTCACGGGGCGAGAGAAATAGATAAGAGATTTAGAGTTGCAACAGATACTATGCCACTCTTCCCATTTAATCCACCTTATTTCAAAGGTTACAGCAAGAGTTATAGTTTGATTCTTCCAGGGTATACAATAATAGATTTAAAGGTACCTAGAGGAGTAAAAGTAAAAGATTTCAATAAATTAATTGTTCAAAAATGACTGCCAATTGTAAAAGTACATTTTCCGAAAGCCTATGATAGAATAGGTGTAACATTATTGGCTATTATATGGCTTAAAGGAGTTTGATCGGCAATGAGAGAACTAGATGATAGGCCTTTACCGCTCAACATCTCTCAAGAAGAGATCACAACTGAGAGGATCAAGAATTTAAGAAAACAGTATATAGATGATGGATACAAGCGTTGGCCGAACCATTTCTCAGCAAATAAGCGCATGCACTTGCAAGCACTTACAAAGGAAGAAATTGAATCAGTTGGATTACCAAAAGAGATCTTTTGGAAAATGGTAGAGTTCAATGTCAGTGCTAAAGGTGGTTTAAGCTTTGAGAGAATTGCAGCTATTGGCGAGCGTATAGACTTTTTGGCATCCGAATATTGTACATATAGAGAACGTATTGCAAGAGATTTTTCGGGTGAGGAAGAAATAAAGCAGTTAGAGAAGCTTGAAGATATTTGGAGCAGGGGATTAGAGCGGCTTATTAATGCTTATACAGAAACAGTGGGAGATTTCTTCGAACGAAATGGAGCTGTGGGCGAAAAAGAATATATGCGCCATTCCACCATGGTTATCTACGAGCAGAAAGTGGATCAGTATAAGGAGTTTCTAGAACAAAATCCTGATTATGCTCAGCTGAAAGGCTCGCAGGATGCATGGCTTGAAAGAGATTCCTATTTTATGGGGGATTTGCTGCGTCTTCTTTTCACGGGGGTTAAAATGCAAGCGCAATTGGCTATTTCAGCTAATGGTTACCAAGTAATCGACTTAGCTGCGGCAGGAGCCTTTTATCAATCTGCAAAGAAATGGCTGATTAATCAAAAATCGACTGCTGTCAGTGAAGAGCAATTAGGGGTAGAGCTAGGTTTCTTAGCAATGAAGCTAGTGGTGTTGCTTCAAACAGAAGAGATATCTGCATCCTTAAAGGAGAAATTAAAAGGGGTGTATGATTCATTTGTAGATTATAAAATTGAAGATCTCAATAAGCGGCAAGAAGAGGCAAAACACGGCCCTTATTCTATACAATCACATAGCTATAGCAAATTAGATGCAGAGATTATTCATTATTGGCTAAGGCAAATGCGCTCCTCTATTCAACAGGGGAACGTGGAAAAGATTTTTCTAGAAATTATACCGCTTGCATATGAGGAATTCCAAAAGAAAACAGTGGAAAAAAGTGAGCTTGAACGGTACCAGCAGCCAAATGATTGGGATGATTTCTTTTCTGATGCAGAGCATATCACTTATCCAGCAGGTAAGCCGGATGACTTCCATTACAATACTATGATGATAGATTGGAATATATTTATTGAAAAAATCGCCAATCAGCCATCCTTCATGGTGATGAATGACAAAAGACTGTAGAAGATTGTTCTACAGTCTTTTTTGTCTTATTTATTTAAAGCCTCTACCATTTTACTTAGTAACTCATTAGGAGAAAGACCTGTTTTGCCCCCGCCTTGCACAAATGTATCATTGCCTCCGCCATTGCCATCGATTACAGAGAAAACGGCATTGGATACATCCTTCATGCTGACTTGGTCAGTATCTTTTCCCTTTGCTGCAACAAATTGGACTTGCTCTCTATCCTTTGAAACAAATAGTATAGTGGTTGCTGGAGTCAGTTTTACAATGGAACGCGCTAGTTGCTGTAATTCCTGTATGGAACGGTTAACGAATGCTTTTTTGATTATGGAATCTGTAGGGTTTTCCATAGCCAATTCTTTTGCTTCATATGAAAGAAGCTGTTTCTCCGACTGGGTACACTTTTTCTCTAAAGATTTTTGAGTATCAAGCAACTTTTGTACAGCACCAGCTGTTTCCTTTTCGGGAGCATTGGCCAATTTCGCTGCCTTCGATAACTCCTTTTTTCTCCAACCTAGTTCGTGTACAACGCGCATACCGCAAACAAAATGGACACGGGTCTTATTTTTTTGTTTCTCAGTTGATAGAATTTTGATAGCTTGTACACCGCCAGTTGTGATAGGGTGAGTACCACCGCAGCCATTATAATCAAACTTCGGTATGATGACGAGTCGGATTTCACCCGTTACCTGAATTGCTTTACGTAAAGGATATTTAGAAAGCTCTTCTTCTGTGATCCACTTTGTCTCAATTTGGCGATTATCTAGGATTATGTCATTTGCTCTTTTTTCAACGGCTTGGAGCTCTTCTTCCGTTAGTTCTGAGGTATCAAGGTCAATCGTTACAGTCTCCTGTCCAAGATGGAAGCTGACTGTTTGATAATTAAATAACTCTACAAAGGATGCCGTGAGAATGTGTTGACCCGCATGTTGCTGCATATGATCAAATCGGCGTTCCCAATCTAACTTGCCGTGCACTGTTTTTGTATCTTCCGGCAAGAAAGAAAGAACATAATGCCGAATATCTCCATCTACTTTTTCTACATCCACCACTTCTACATCATTTAAATAACCTGTATCATGCGGCTGGCCGCCACCTGTAGGGTAGAAAGCAGTATTGTCTAAGACAATATATTTTCTCCCGTCTTCGGCTATTGCTTGTTTAAGTATACTTGCTTCAAATTCCTTCATCATCACATCTTGATAATAAATTAGCTCTTTCATGATGTACGCGCCCCTTTGCTTTACATATTTTCGATTTCCTATATTATAAAATAATGAAAGCTTTAAAAGGAGCGATATGATTGGACATATTAGCATACACAATGGAAGAAATCGTGGACCCTACACACATTATTGAAGGTGAACGATACGAGTTTTTGCTGGATATAGAGATAGATGAAGAAGACGAACTCTATAGAGAGGGCGGGCTTGAGATACGAGTAATTATCTCCAAAAAAAATGATGAGATTGCCATTGCCAATTACTTCTTAATTGCAAAAGCAGATGCTTCAGTATTAGACTTTGCTTTAGAAGAAGATGAAGAAGCGATGATTTTAGCATTTTGTAAAGAGCGTATTCTTTTAGGAGAATAAGGGATTACATTCACTCTTCATTACACCAGATTAGCACTCAAGGAATTCTGAGTGCTTTTTTTGTTTGCGTTTGATAGCAAATTGTTTTTCCAAAATGTAGATGTTAGTATAGAGATAACTTGATTTTTAGGAGGCATCCAAAATGTCTGCATTCAACTGTAATGCATGCTCTATACTATTCTTTTGCTAAAGAAATGGAGCACTGTTAATGCAATGAATCATTTCTTTAGGTAGCTCATTTAAAAACCTATTTAATGGAGTGATTTCGAATGGAAAAAACAATAAAATCTTTCTTATCAGTAGCAAATTTTCATCTAATTGAGCAGCAACTGAATAAACTATTAAACGCCTATACAACAACAAAAGATAAAAATGTACTTCAGGCTGTAAAAGGACTCGTGGAAAATGAAATTTTCAATGCAATTGATCCATCTGAAGAACAAACAAAGCTAATTGAACCGTTATACACAATTACAGAACGCCAACAAGGCGATTCGTTTTTGCAAAGCCTAAAGCCTTATGTCATTCCTTTTTACCAAATCTCAACAGCAGAGCTAAAAAAAATTTTTAGAAAAGAGAAGAAACTAAAGCTACCAAACCTAGAAGATTTGGACTTTCAGCATATTTGCTATTTGAATTGGGATGATACCCAAACGCATCGCAAATATATTGTTATAGAAGATGAAGGTAATCTGAAAGCTTTAAAAGGGACGATGAGCACCAAAGTAACAAAAGGGGTTTGTTCTATCTGCAACCATCATGGTGAGGTGAGTCTGTTTACTACCAAAACGAAGGGGCAGACAGCTGAGACGTTCACTAAATATAGCAATTATATTTGTATAAATGGGGAGCAGTGCAATCACAATATATCGGATCACGCTAAATTGCTTGAATTTTTCACACGCATTTCAGAGTAGTCTATCTAACGGAATAGAGAATAGGAGGGGTTCAAGATGTTCAAAAAACTAGCATCAGATGCATTAGGATTATCAGATATTGGCATGGTGATAGCAAAAGAAGATTTTGATAAAACGGAATCCGATGATTTTGTCTTGCATGAAGCTGGAGAAGTTATCTATTATTTAATCAAAACGAAAGCAGATGAGTACTGCTTCACTAATTATAGTTTGATTCATGTAGATGGCGATTCAGCAATCAGCAAAAAGCGGCTCTTAAAGAGATATGATTATGAACACTCACATATCTCAAATGTAATGTTAGAAACAGCAGGAACAATAGATTTAGATATAGAGATTAAATTTACTATGAACAACGAGCCATTTTCGATTGATATTCACAAAAAGTTCGATACAGAGATTAAAGATCTTTATAAGGCATTACATGCTATTTCCCAAGAAATGATTCATAATCAAAAAAAATATGAAATAGCAGAAAGTAGCTTATCACTGGCAGCACAGGCAATCGGTAAGATGAACACGCAAGAAGGTACTCCTGCACAGGCCTTTGAACAAATCACACAATTCGCGAATGACTGGATGCTTAAAAGCAAGAAACAATTCGTCAAAAAGGATTATAGCGAAGTCTTTGAAATGTATATTAACAATTAATAAAACAAGCCCTTTTCTTTTGAAAAGGGCTTGTTTTTTGAGAAATAAAAAAAGGGTCAAGGTTTTCACCAAGACCCAAAATTAGGTTTATACTCACACGAAAGTTCAACTCTTCAAAAAAGAACTGAACTTAAAGGAGTTTATCATACTATTATATATATATCAAGGTTTATTTAAGGAGGAAGTTGCTAGCTATTTACCTTTTTTTCTTTTGGCGTCTCATGATTAAATACACTCGTCACAAGGTAGATGAGAAGAAAGAGAATTAACGAACCCTTCCAGGTAATCTGTACATGTTGAAAGCTAGGTATGATTACCTTTTTAAAAATAGTTAAACTCAACAAGAATTGAATGATTGTACTCATAGTACTAATAGGAAATGCCAACTTCAGGTTGCTACCAGCAATGATCATTAGACTTATTAAATCTAGAATAATAACCATCGCAATAATCAAAATTAGTAACCATTCAAAGTAAAAGAAATTTTGATAACCTTTTTCGAATAACTCCATGCTTGCCAAGTTAAACTTAGCCAATATATTAAATAAACCAAAAAACCCAAAGTATGGTAGAGTGATGGCCAATAGTAGCAGTACGGCCATGATGGCAATTAATAGACATAACGCAGGCCAACCAGAGACATGGATTTTAATTTTCTTATTTCTAAACATAAAAATCCTTTCTTTAACTCAATCATTTCTTTTATAACCTATCTCTATTATAAAACAGTAGTACCTACATTGCACATGAACAGTCTAAGGAATAAAAATTGAAAGAATAAATATTAGCAATAGATAGTAATCATTAGATGGAAGTAAAATTGGATAATTTAGAAAGTAACTACATTTAGAAACTTTATATTTTCTCAAAGGAAAATTTATTCAAGAGATAGAAATCTAGATATAACGGAAAGTATTTTCGTTTCAAAGCACAGCCATTTTATAGAGTAGCGGAAGATGGCGACTCCTGCGGGAATAGCTTGAGCTGAAAGCCCCGCAAGAACGAAGAAATGAGGAGATTGAAGCCAAGCCCGCGGAAAGCGCCATCTGGAGCGGAGCTATAATTGTCAAAAGGAGCTATGACGCATGATAGAAAAATATGAAGTGGAAGTAATACTTGATGTTTATAGAGGTGTTAAAGAGGATCTTGAAAATACCATTGAAGAGATGAAAGCCTATCAAAAAGAATATGAGAATGATTTGGTTACTGTTCTTGAAATAAAAGAGTTACCCATTATCCAAACGGACAAAAGGCAATATATCATTATTCTTCTGGTAGAAAGGGATACAAATAATTTGGGTCGAATATATGAAAGTGAAGAAGAAAAGTTATTTGGTTTTGATGAGGATGAATAAAAAATTGTCGAATTCCTAAAAAAATAGTTTTATTTCTCTTGATTTATGTTAACCTATAAATATATTTTGTTAACAAAGGGGAGAAAGAACAAAATGACAACAAATGTTACTAATGTAAAAGGGAGATTTTCTGCACGGGAGATCGCTTATTGTGGCTTATTTGCAACTTTAATGATGATTGGCGCAAACGTGTCTTCCTTCCTCGTAATAGGAGGCGTACCTATCACCATGCAAACCTTCTTTGCTATTTTAGCAGGTTTAGTATTAGGTAGCCGTTTGGGTACTGTTTCTATGCTGGTTTATACGTTGCTAGGTTTAGTAGGAGCACCAGTGTTTGCAAAGTTTAGTGGTGGTTTTTCGGTTATTTTGAGCCCGACGTTTGGATTTATCGTAACATTTATAATGGTTGCTTACATAATAGGAAAGATGGTAGAACATAGCCGGACAAAGACAATGTATTTGGCAGCTGCTTTAGTAGGACTAGTGATCAATTATGTATTTGGTACAACATGGATGTACTATGCCTACAAATTGTGGGCACAAGCCCCAGAAGGATTTACTTATAAAATGGCATGGCTTTGGATGCTGCCGCCGTTGCCAAAGGATATTATCCTTTCCATTTTTGCAGGCCTCTTTGCTTTAAGACTACGCAAAGTCATTAAAATTGATTAATATAAGAAAAAAGCTGCTGTATAAAAAACAGCAGCTTTTTTTTATTTGCTTAATTTTTTTATAAAGACAACCTTTAAATAATTGAATTCGGGGAATTCACGAGTTGCTCTGAAGTCTTTTGGTAAACCATATTGTTCAACAATCTTGTACTTAGTGTTTGTATCTTTAAATGCTTGGTCGATAAATGTTTTAAACTTTTTCATACCGAAACTTGCATTATTTGTGGATGCCACAATAATACCGTTTTTTTCTGTGATTTGGATGGCGTCAGCCAATAATTTGGGATAGTCTTTAGCTGTTGAGAAGGTCATCTTTTTATTACGCGCGAAGCTTGGTGGATCTAGTACTACTAAATCAAACTTTAATTCGTGACGCGCTGCATATTTAAAGTATTGGAAAACATCCATTACCTTCATATCCTGTGCTTCATAATCAATACCATTTACGCTAAATTGTTCAATCGTTTTAGGTAGGCTACGTTTAGCAAGGTCAACACTTGTTGTTTTCACTGCACCGCCTAAAGCAGCTGCCACTGAAAATGCGCCAGTATAAGAGAATGTATTGAGCATATTTGTATCTTGTGCATAATGATCACGTATAGCTTCTCGAACATCTCGTTGATCCAAGAAGATACCTGTCATTGCTCCATCATTCAAATCCACGGCAAAGTTCATGCCATTTTCTTTAATGATAATAGGGAAATCACCTTCAGTCCCCATCACAAAATCGTCTTGTTCCATGTACTGGCCTTTTGTATCAAAGCGTTTTTTCTCGTAAACACCTTTAAAGTCCACTAATTCCTTTAGCGCATTATAGATAGATTCTTTAAATGAATAAATTCCTTCACTATACCAGCTCGCCATATAGTAGCCATCGTAATAGTCAATCGTTAAGCCACCAATGCCGTCTCCTTCACCATTTACCACGCGGAAAGCTGTTGTATTTGAATCATTGTAAAAGTTTTCGCGTAGTGAAAGTGCTTTTTCCAGTCTTTTTTTGAAGAATTCGTCGTCAATCGTTTCGTGTTCTTTTGTTGTGAATACCCAGCCAATCCCTTTATTCTGGTTGCCATAATAGCCTGTCCCTACATAGCGGTTATGCTGATCAACTAGGCGTATTAAATCGCCTTCAGCTTGTAGTGCATCTTTATTTAGGATCGCGTCTTTTAGAATAAGGGGATAGCCCTTTTTTAAATCATTTACATATTTGGGGTCTACTCGCAATGTTTGTATTGTAGTCATTTCGTCATCCTTCAACATTATTTTATCTCAAGCCAGCGCTATAGTAACAAGCATAAAAAAAGCAGCTGCTTTTACAGTATGAGGTTACACCCATTATCTCATGTTATGCACTAAAAGCGAAATTCTTTATAAGATTGGATGCTAAATAACTCGGTGCCGTTTATGTCAGCGGCTTTTAAAGTATTAAAAAAATATCAAAAAACTCCCCTTTTGTATTATTTGTAATAAAAAGTAATCACCTTGTAACTGGAATGTAGTTGTTTATCCGTTTGAAATTGCCTAATATGGAGAACGTGAGCTAACAAGAAAACAACATGAACCGTTTAAATAGATCAAATAATAATCAAAAGAACGATGGAGGAATAACATACATGAATAAAAAAGTATTTAAAGTGATTACAGCTGGCACATTAACTTTATCATTAGGCATTGGTGCATTATTCGGAACATCCTCTGATGAAATGGCCCAAGCAAAGACTGTTGCAACTAACCACACTTCAGGCATTACAGCTGTTTCAAGTGCTAAAGCTGTTAAAGTTTCTACAACATTCAAAGCAAAAGCTAAACTTAATATGAGAAAAGATACATCTGCAAAAGCAAAAAGAATTATTACATTGAAAAAAGGCGCAGTAGTAAAAGCATCTTATAGAAAAACTGTTAAGAAGAAAAAATGGTATAAAGTAACATACAAAGGCAAAAAAGGCTGGATTGCTGAAACATATATTAAAAAATATACGAAAACTAAAAAGGTATCAAATGCCGTAAAAGGTAATAAACTTATTAGCGTGGGAAGCCAGTATCTTGGTGTTCCGTATGTATGGGGCGGCTCAACACCATCAGGCTTTGATTGCTCAGGTTTTACATCTTATGTATATAAAAAAGCAGGATATGGCAGCTTACCGCATAACACAGGTTCACAACGCGCTGCCACTAAAAAAGTAAGTACCCCAGATGTAGGAGATTTAATCTTCTTTGGTGCAACACCAGGAAGTTCAAAGATTACACATGTCGGTATCTATGCAGGCAATAAACGTGTATTGCATGCTGCAGGAAATAAAGTTCAATATCAAAGTGTAGCAAGCGGAAGCTATTGGGCTCCACGCATCATTGGATACGGATCTTTATAAGAAGAAGATAATAATAATACGGCCAAACACTTCTAGTTTCGAAGTGTTTGGCCGTTTTTATATTGATTGAGTGTATATTTTCGTATGTTTATTTTTATACAGAGATGGCTATGGTTTGAATGTAAAAACGATAAGGAGGAGATATAAAATGAACATTAATGAACAACAAAAAGGCGGACAACCAGGTCAAACACAAGAACATCAACCCGGCGTTGAATCTAAAATGAATCCTCTACCAATTCAACCAATGGATTATGTAGGAAGTGGTAAGTTGAAAGATCGTGTGGCGATTATTACAGGTGGCGATTCAGGAATCGGCCGAGCTGTAGCAGTTGCTTATGCTAAAGAAGGTGCCAATATCGTCATCAATTATTTAGATGAAGATGGTGATGCTGAAGAAACGAAAAAAATGATAGAAGACGAAAATGTAAAATGTCTATTAATCCAAGGTGATATTTCACAAGAGGAAACCTGCAAAAAACTGATCGATGACACGTTAAAAGAGTTTAACAAAATTGATATTGTCGTAAGCAATGCAGCTGTTCAATATCCAGTGGACAGCATTACAGATATCACAACAGAACAATGGAAAAAAACATTTGCTGTCAATATGGATCCATTATTCTATTTGAGCAAATTTGCAGTACCTCATTTAAAAGAAGGAAGCTCTATTATCGCAACCACTTCTATTAATCCTTACAAAGGCAACAAACAATTAATCGACTATACATCAACTAAGGGTGCAATAGTGGGCTTTGTACGAAGCCTTGCACAAAATGTTGTTGGTCAAGGGATCCGTGTAAATATGGTTGCACCAGGACCAATCTGGACTCCTCTAATTCCATCATCCTTTGATGAAAAAGCAGTAGAGCAATTTGGTACTGAATCACTGATGAAGCGTCCAGGACAACCACGTGAACTTGTTGGTGCATATGTGTTACTTGCATCAGATGATGCTTCCTACATGACAGGCCAATGCATCCATGTAAATGGCGGGGAAATCATGCATTCTTAAGCCTCAATAGAAAAAAGCTCTTGCGAACAGTATTTCTGTACGCAAGAGCTTTTTTATTAAGCTTGTGTTGAAGCTTCAATGCGAGAAACGATTTCCGCTACAACAATTTGGCTTCCAAGCATTGGTGATTCTTTTGGACCTTCATTTGAATCAGCAGCTGGTCGTTTATGTGCTTGTTTAAATGCATCACTTTCACGCCATTTTTTAAAGCCATCAAGGTTTTCCCAGTACATGTTAACGCTCATTTCATCATAATCTTCGAAGTCTTTGCTAACAGCTACTTCCACTTTTACAAAACCTTCAAATGATTGTAATGCACCAGGGCGAGTAAAGTTCGGCGCCATTTTCTCTGCAAATCCTTTTTTCACTTTAATACGGTTTGTTACTACGTACATCGTTTCATCGCTCCTCTGGATAAAATTTCTTTTCTTTAAAAGCGTATATCACTAGAGGTTCGAATGCAAATAAGAGACTTTATTTATCCTAGTAGGATTAACTCAAAATGTTTCAACAGCTATGATGAAGAGCAAATTTCATATATGTAAAAAAAGATTAACAAAACATTTTAGTTCCCAAAATGCCTATTTACTGACAGTTGCATTTCCTATTCTTCGTTCTTAATAAGCATATAAAGCATTTCAATATTCATGTATAATCTGCTAATGGTATAACCTTTCAAATTTTTAAAAAATGAGTGAGTAAATCATATGAGAAAAAAATATTTGAAGCTGCAGCATTTAATTATAGGTGTTGCAATATTAGCATTCGCCTTAACAATCGGCAGCAGTCTTTTTAGTAGCTATCGAATGAATAAACAAACGCTAATGGATAATACGCTAGAAACGAATAGAGTATATGCAGAGAAGTTGGCAACGACTGCTAATAACTACTTAAATGAAACATTACAAACGTTAACATATAATACTAATATTCTCGCAACCTATATAAATGATGAAAAGCGTCTATTAGAAGAGGCAGACCGGCTTAAAATGCAAACCAATACATTTAACTCTGTTTCTATTATTGATAAGAAGGGGGAAATTATTGCTACATCTCCCCAATCTCTCAACTTGAAGGGCAGAATGGCTGATTTACCTGCAGTAAAAAAGGCTTTAAAAGAACAAGAGCCAATGGTTTCTGACCCCTTCAAGGGCCTAACCCAAAAGGAACTGATATTTATATCAGCCCCTATATTCTCTAATAACGGAAAATATCTGGGATTAGTAGGTGGCACTATCTATCTTGAGGAAAGTAATATTCTATATGAATTACTGGGCAATCATTTTTATAACGATGGTTCATATGTCTATGTAGTAGACCGTGGTGGTCGGATTATTTATCATCAAAATCACTCTCGTATTAATGAAGTTATAAAAAATAATGCAGTCATACAAAAAATTATGAGTCGGGAACCAAATGGAGCGCAACGTGTCATCAATTCAAAGGGTAAAGATATGCTGGCAGGCTATGCAATTGTCGGAAATGCGGGCTGGGGAGTCGTGGCACAAAGGCCGACGGACATATCCTTGGAGCCAGCAGTAACGATGGTTAAACAAATGTTGTACGTCGCATTTCCACTTCTTATTGTGACATTGGTTATTATCATTTGGGCAGCACTCAAAATATCTAAACCACTACAGCGCCTAGCAGAGCTAGCAGAGAACAGTATGCAAAAGGATGAGTCTAAGAACTTGTCTGATGTGAAAGCATGGTATTACGAGGTAAGGCAATTAAAGACGGCCTTAATTCAAAGTCTGAGCTTTTTACATCAACAAGTGACGTTCTTTATGGATCAATCAACAACAGATCCACTGACAGGGCTGACAAATCGCAGGACGCTTGATGTGAAGTTAAAGGAATTTACTACCGAGAAGATTCCATTTTCTCTCGTCATTATGGATATTGACCATTTTAAAGCTGTAAACGATACCTATGGACACAATGTAGGTGATGAAGTAATACAATTCTTAGCATCTCAAATCCGATCAGTTGCACGGCCATCAGATATTTGTTGTAGATACGGGGGCGAAGAATTTATCATGGTTTTGCCATACACCAATAATCAACAAGCCTTTGATATAGCAGAAAACTTGCGCAGAGAATTAGAAGCAACCAATAGTCCAACAGGAGAGCCAATTACCATTTCAGCGGGCATTGCTGAATATAATCATGCAGACATGTCTCCTTCCATGTTAATTGGAAAAGCAGACGAATGTTTATACCAGGCGAAAAAACAAGGAAGAAATCAGATAGTCATTGCTTCAAGCTAAGAATATTACTTAAAAAAACTGTATTTGAACTCCATTTATTTGGCGTTCATTTGCAGTTTTTTTATTAGGTTGGACATTGTCTTGTAAAAAAATACTTCTCTTCAGTTGTAGTATTAAATATGTCTGAATGCAAAAGATAACAAGGAATCTTAATCATTTGGGGAGGCGTTTTTATGGCGATGGATCGAGAAGGATTAATTCCTACCGTGCTTGGAACGGCAGTTACGATTACAGGTATGTCACTTCGCAATAATAAAGCTTTAAAGCCGATTTATAGAGGGTCGATCATTGGCTTTGGCCTTGCGCATGTGGTCTTAGGCGCCATAGACTTAGTCGAACATAGACGATAAAGATTCAATGGTGGGGTGGCTTTTTTGTCATCCCACTCGCTTTTCATTCTACAGCAGGGGAGGTGTTCAGGATGAAGACGATTTTGCGTATTGCCTTAGTACTAACAATTGTCGGTGCTATCAACTGGGGACTTATTGGTTTCTTTAGATTCGATTTGGTTGCTTCCTTATTTGGCGGGCAATTAGCGCCTATTTCTCGAGTAGTTTATGCACTTGTTGGCTTAAGTGGATTAGCATGTCTTACGCTTTTATTCATGCCTATCGGTGATGAAGCGGAAGAGACAATGGGAAGCGGACAAAGGAACTTCGACTATTCAACTGAGTTTGGGGAAGAAGAAGACTTTTCTAGATATCGGAATAAAGATGACGACAGAGATAAAGAAAATAAAGAATAACTCCTTATTAGAAGCCATTTTTATGGCTTCTTTTTTCATACATCTAAATAATCTTAAGAAAATCTTCATTTTCTTCCTACCTTTTTATTAAGAAAGTGGATATATACTGGAAAATAGAGTGAAAGGATAGGGAGGACGCGATTTTGATTCAATTACAGCATATTAGTCACACTTTTAAAATTGGAAAGAAAGGAAATGAAAGAGGGGTTCCTGTATTAAAGGATATCTCATTTAATATTAATGATGGAGAGATCATCTCTATTGTGGGCAAAAGTGGCTCAGGGAAATCCACATTATTAAATGTCATAGCAGGTTTTTTAAAACCAGAAACAGGCTCTATTCATATGAATGGAAAGGAAACAACCAATTTTACCGAAGCGGAACACGCAAAATTCCGTATGGTGAATACAGGATTCATCTTTCAAAACTTTCAGCTGATGCCAGGATTGACGGCTAAGGAGAATATAGAGCTTCCACTCAAAATCAAAGGAGTTCCTAAGCAATCAAGAAAGCAACATGTACAAGAAATTTTACAGAAGGTAGAGCTAGAAAAAGTAGCAGACCACTATCCAAATGAACTTTCAGGTGGTCAACAGCAAAGAGTTTGTATAGCGCGTGCCCTGGTGACAAATCCACCGATTATACTCGCGGACGAACCTACAGGCAGCCTTGACTCAGAGACGGAACAAGAAATTTTACAGCTAATTAAACAATTAAACGTACAAATGGGCATCACCTTTGTCATTATTACTCATGACGAAGAAGTGGCTACGATTGCCAATAGAACATTCCGCATGCACGACGGAGTATTAAAGGAGGTAGAGACCGTTGCTATTTAAAGACCAAATAGATTTTGTTAGGCAGCATGTCAAGAAAAACCGGATGCGCATTTTTACAACCGTATTAGCAACTACAATGGGCTGTGCATTTTTGATTGTACTCGCTTCGATTGCTTTTGGTTTACAGGGAACCATGAAGGAAGAGATTCTATCCGATAGCGCTGTTACAAAAATTGAAGTGTATTCAAATGATGAAGAAAAGTTAGATGAAAAAGCGATTAGGAGCATACCTAATGTACAAGCAATTGTGAATAAATCAAATATCCAAGCCTCTGCATTTCCTACTGTAAAGTTTGAGAACAGGAGTGGCAACAGCGAGATTAGCTTCAGTAATTTTGAACAAGCCAAGAAAGCAAAATTAAAATTGTCTCAAGGTACATATCCTTCAAAAAAGAATGAAGTTATTGTAGGGTACAACTTAGGGCAAAATTTATTAACGAAACAAGAATTAAAAGCGATGGAAAAAGAAGATGACACCACAAAAGAAAAGGAAAATAAGAGAGGGCTACAACAATCACTGTTAGGAAAAGAAATTACAGTTGCATTCCAAACAGAGGATGACAAAAAAACCAAAACACGTAACTATAAAGTAGTAGGTATTGGCGAAAAGCCAGTGAAAGAATGGTTAACAGATTCAACTATCCAAATGGATGAAGCAATGAAGCCAATCGTTCTCCGTGATTATAATAAGGTGGCTGATCAGAAGTTGAAAGAAAAAGACTTCTATTACGTAAGCCATGCAGTCTATGCTACAGATCTTGAAGCGGTAAAAGGTATTCTTAAAAAACTTAAATCTATGCACTTATCTGTTTACTCTGTCACAGAGCAATTAGATCAACTCAACGTGTTTTTCTTAGCCTTAAAAATAGGTCTTATTTTTGTCGGAACAATTGCAGTATTGATTGCTTCCATTGGAATATATAATACGATGACAATGGCTGTAACCGAACGTATAAGAGAAATCGGTGTAATGAAAGCTATTGGAGCGGGACCAAGGCTAGTTCAGCGATTGTTTGTGATGGAAAGTGCCTATATAGGGATCTTAGGGACGGTGCTTGCCATTTTGATATCTTATATAATTAGTTTTGCCTCCAATCTTCTTTTACCAAAGATTTTAGAAGCTGTTATGCCTGAAAGTGGTATTGGCGAGTTAGGTATTCGCTTTTCAACAATACCATGGGAATTGGTACTAATTGCATCTGCAATTAGCATTGGGGTAGCAATTCTGAGTGGCTGGCGCCCAGCTCGAAAGGCAACTAAAATTGATGTTATTCAAGCACTTCGACAAGATTAAGAGGAGAATTGTTTAACAGTAATTCAGAATTTAATAAAAAAGCTCCCCATAAACGGGAGCTTTTTTTATTATGCGTTTTCCTACATATTCTGATCCTCAAGATGAGTTATTTGGTTTGAAATATAATTTTATGTTCCATACTGAAAAGAGAAGTATTTGGTAGAGAGTTGTTTTCAAACTCATCAAAAGAATATTAATGGAGGAATGAAATGCTCCAGCTAGAATCGATGGTTGAGAAATTAAAAGCTACTTTTTATAATTCGGTTGATTTTGTAGCAAGAGAGATATCGTTCCCAAAAGATCAATATGCTATTCTTTGCTACTACAGTTCAATGGCCAATGCAAAAGACGTCCAAGACATTGTCAATGTATTGAAGATGCAAACAATATTTAATGAAAAAGACTGGGATTCAACGACAGCCACCCAAAAAGAAAGCTATGATTTGGAAAAGTTAGTTGAATATGTATGCCAAGGATACGCGGTATTATTACTGTTGAATTCTCAGCAAATGGTTAGCTTTACCATGCCAAATTTACCCCATCGTATTCCGGACGAACCAACGAATGAAGCTATTTTACGCGGAGCTCATGAGGGGTTCATTGAAGATGTGGACGTGAATTTGGGGCTTGTTCGAAAAAGAATGAGAGTTCCTGATTTAATTGTAAAAAAAATAACCGTTGGAATAGATAACAAAGCAGACATTTATTATTTTTATTTAG
The DNA here is from genome assembly GCF_059759115.1 of Rummeliibacillus sp. GQ308. Lineage (NCBI taxonomy): Bacteria > Bacillati > Bacillota > Bacilli > Caryophanales > Caryophanaceae > Rummeliibacillus > Rummeliibacillus sp. GQ308. Next base: position 32,121 of record NZ_JCAXDQ010000007.1, read on the forward strand.
CACGTTTTGCAAATCAGGATAACCTTGCAGATTTAGAGCGAAAGCTCCAAGGTATGAAAGATCAAGCAGATGGATTATATTCATCGGGACAATTGAATGACTTCATTGAGGATTCCCCCTATTCACCATTTCCCCAAATTATGAATACAGAAAGACCAGACAGAGTATTCGCTAACCTGACTGAAGGAAAGATAGTTATTATGACGGATTATTCACCAACTGCTTTTATCACACCCGTCACTTTATTTTCATTTTATCAATCACCGGATGACTACAATAGTCGTGTAATTGTGGGATCCTTTTATAGAATGGTTCGGGTCGTTAGTTTCCTTACAGCTGTTTATTTGCCTGCTTTTTATATAGCAATAGTTAGCTTTCATTATGAAGTTCTTCCAATTGAATTAAGTAAGAAACTAAAGCTAGATATTAGCGAAATCCCTTATATACCGCTAATTGAGGCATTAATTGTTGAAATTATTATTGAGCTCATACGAGAGGCTAGTGTTCGGTTACCAAAGTCTTTAGTCCAGACTATTGGCATTGTCGGCGGTTTAGTTGTTGGAGATGTCATTATTAATGCAGGTTTAGTATCCAATATGGTAGTAATCGTAGTAGCACTAACAGCGATTTCTAGTTATGTTGTACCGTCGGTAGAGTTAAATACATCGGTACGTGTATTGCGTTTTCCATTTATGTTTGCCGCAGCATTTTTTGGCTTCTTTGGTATAGTGATTGGACTATTGCTTTTAAATATACATTTATGTAACTTAAATTCTTTGAAGTCCCCTTACTTTTTTCCGCTTGTTCCCTTCACACCTAATAGAATGGGGCAAATTTTATTTCGAGGAAAACATACGAAGTCAAATGTGCAACCAAGTAGTTTTGATCCTGAAAAAAAGAAGATGTAAATTTTATAATCCATCCTTAATGGATTAACTATTACTTCACTTTTTCTAGTTAAAGTACATTCTACAATATTGTTTTTAATAGGAGGAAAACTAAGTGAAAAAAATAATTGTTTTTCTCCTTATCAGTTCTTTATTTCTTAGCGGGTGTTGGGATCAAAGGATGTATAAAGATCTCTCTGTGATCTCTGTTGTAGGAATAGATGGGCATGTGGGAGATATAAGGGGCCACTACGCATATCCTAGTTCAAATAGTGACCCTACTAAATATATAGTGCTAGAAGGCATTGGCAAAACAATGAGAGAATCAAGAATTGATGCCAATAAGAAAACCGAACAAACAATGGACGTAGCTGAACTGACTACTATATTAGTTAATGAAGAAAGTGCAAAAAAGGATTTATATGCTCTAATGGATGTTTATTATCGATCTGCTCAGAGTCCAATGAATGCTAAAGTTGTTATAACTAAGGGCTCTGCAAAAAAGTTCCTGGAAATAAAAGATACTATGTCTAAAGAAATCGGTGAGTACTATTTTGATTTGATTACTGCTTTCGAGGACGCTACAATATATCCTAAAACAAATTTGGAGATTGCTGCTAACCTTATGTTTAGCGAGGGGAGAGATCTTGGCTTACCTTATTTAAATACTAGTGAAGATAAAGGACTTCCTGAAGGAGAAGGAATGGCTTTATTTAATGGAAAAAAATATACGGGTGAACATCTTACTCTAAGGGAATCTATCTTTGCAACATTACTAGGATATAGGAAAGCAAATTTTGTTGAATTAGCTTATATGTGGGATAAAGATGATAAAAAGGCACAGGTTGCGTTTAATATCATCAATTTTAAGAAAAAAAAGAAGGTGTTAAAGGATGGAAATAACATAAAAATTCAGTATGAAATTGATATGCCAGTCTTCATAACAGAATACCCACCAGACCACTTAGATCGAAAAAATGTAAGACAACAATTAGAAAAGTTTATAAAAGGTAGAGTAGAAAAAGACATAGCTAGGATGTTTAAAAAAAGTCAGGATGCATCTTCCGATGTAGTTGGAATTGGAGAGGATATTAGAGCCTATCATCCACAGTTATGGAGAGAGGGTAAATGGAAGGGTATTTATAAAGATATTAAAATAGAAACAAAGGTAAATGTGAATGTTGTTCGTAGTGGAAGTACGAGATAATTTAAATAAGGAGTTGCCATATTGTAATGGAACTCCTTAAAATTTTTATATATGCATTTCAGCTAATAACTGCTGATTTTTCTCATGGAATTTTTCATTGTGAGAAGAAACCATTGCATAGCTGTTAGCTTCAGGCTCGATATATTTTTTAACGCTATTGACAGCTAGTACCGCATCATTGAACGTACCAACGAGCAAATACACTTTATCGTCGTAGGAAACAATATCGCCCACAGCAAAAATTCCCGGTGTCGTTGTTTTGCATTGACCGATGCTTTCAAATAGCTGATTATCATTACGTTTTGGAGCAATCTTATTCTCGAAATCAAGTGAAACTTCATGATTATAGCCATGGCAAATTAATATATCGTCCATCATAATAGTTTGGATTTTCCCATTATTCATAATATCAACTGTTTCGATGGCAGTCTTTTGTGCATTCGCATTTAATGTTTGAATTTCAGTATTAAGTAAAATATCAACGCCATGATCTTTTAATTTTTTTATCTGTGATTCATGAGCCTTTAAATCATTACTCCGATAAATAACCGTCAATTTTTTAGCGATAGGGAGTAATTCGCAAGCCCAGTCGATAGCAGCATTTCCCCCACCAGAGATTAATAATTCTTTGTTGCGAAAGCGCTCCATGCCATTAATGGTATAGTGCAGATTAGTCATTTCATATTTTTCGGCACCATCAATCTCTAATTTAATCGGTTGGAATATTCCACCGCCAATCGCAATAATGACTGTTTTTGAATAATGTACTTCTCCTGAGTCTGTCATGATTGTAAAGATGTCATCTTTCTTTTCAATCCATTTCACTTTGGAATTCAGACATACAGTTGGCTCGAAAGTCATTGCTTGTTGAATTAAATTTTTTAAGAAGGCCTCACCTTGGATTGGTTGTTGCCCGCCAACATCCCAAAGCATCTTTTCTAAAAAAATATTCACTTTCCCGCCAAGCTGAGGATGGAATTCAATGATTTTCGTTTTTAAATCACGCATACCACTATAAAAGGCGCTATATAAACCTGCAGGGCCACCACCGACAATTGTTACATCATATAAATCCATGTTGTACACTCCTACTCGTTTAATCCGTACTTGTATAGTGATAATGATAATCCTTATCATTTATAAAAGCAAAAATAAATTTGCTTATCGGTGATTTTTATTTTATAAAGGGGTTTTTTAAAATGATCCTACCCATTTTTTATTGACAATTTAGAAATTGAAAGTTATATTTTAGTAGTGATAAAGATTCTCATTATCAATTATAAATAGGAGTGTAACTAATGAAAAAAATAACAAAAGTGATGCTATTCGCAATTATGTCCGTTTTAGTACTTGCATTAGCCGCTTGTTCAGGTGATTCTTCTAAAGATAAAACATCGAGTGATAAAAAGACTGAATCAGCAGGTAGTGGTTATCCGATTAAAATTCAACATGCATTCGGAACAACAACAATTGATAAAAAGCCTAAACGTGTTGCAACGATTGCATGGGCAAACCATGATGTCGCATTAGCATTAGGTGTTGTACCTGTTGGTTTTTCAGCAGCCAATTACGGTATTAAGGATAACAAAACAGGAATCTTACCTTGGACAAAAGAAAAATTGGACGAGCTAGGTGCTAAGAGCCCGAACGTTTATCAAGATACAGATGGTTTAGATTACGAAGCAATCGCTGATTCTAAACCAGATGTGATTTTAGCTGCATACTCAGGTATTACAAAAGAAGAGTATAATAAACTAAGCGAAATTGCTCCTGTAGTCGCTTATAAAGATCAACCATGGGTAACTTCATGGCGCGATCAAGTGAAATACGATTCAATGGGTATGGGAATGAAAAAAGAAGGCGAACAATTAGTTAAAGATACTGAAAAGTTAATTGCTGATACTGCTGCAAAATATCCGGATATTAAAGGTAAAAAAGCAGCTTTTGGTATGTTCAATACAACTGATTTATCAAAATTCTACATTTACACACCATCAGATCCACGTGGTGAGATGTTAGAAGAAGTAGGGATGGAGTATCCTGAAGGCTTGAAAAAACAAATGAAAGACAATAAGAGCTTCTATCTTGAATTAAGTGCTGAAAATGCGGATGTATTGAATGATACAGAATTACTAGTTATATACGGTAATAGTACAACATTAAAAACACTTCAAAAAGATCCTATTCTAGGTAAAGTTCCAGCCATTAAAAAAGGTAATGTTGTAGTAATTGAAGATAATACACCTTTAGCAGCAGCTGGCACACCAAGCCCATTATCAATTAAATATACAATTGATGACTATCTATCTAAAATCTCAGAAGTGGCAAAAAACATTAAATAGTAATGGGAAACATTATTGAAAAAGGACATAAGCAAAGGTTACTACCAAAGCATTTAGCAAAAGTAGTAGCTCTTTTGCTTATTTTGCTCATTGTTAGTATTTTAATGTCCCTTGCGTTTGGTTCTCGTACGATCGGTCTAGAAGGGCTTATAGATGGCTTATTTCATCCTTCTGTAGAAGGTCATGAGGCAAGCGTTGTGCGACAACGTATCGCAAGGACGATTTTTGGTTTGATTTGTGGGGCAGCTCTCGGTGTATCTGGGGCACTGATGCAATCTGTCACACGTAATCCTATTGCTGATCCAAGTATTTTAGGTGTTAATACAGGTGCATCCTTATTTGTCGTTTGTGGCATTGCTTTTTTAAGCATTCAATCACCAAGTGGATACATATGGTTAGCTATTATCGGTGCAATGTTGACAGCTGTTTTTGTCTTTGGCATTGGCTCGATGGGCGCAAGTGGTGCTACACCTTTAAAACTGATATTGGCGGGAGCGGCGACGACAGCTATTTTGTCTTCACTCGTAACAGCTATTTTAATCCCACGTACGAATGTCATGGATCAATTTCGCTTTTGGCAAGTAGGGAGTGTAGGCGCTGCCAATTGGGATTCAGTGCATATCTTTATTCCCTTCTTCATTGTCGGTTTGTTTATTGCCATTATAGTAGCCCCTGGCTTGAATGCATTAGCTCTCGGTGACGAAGTAGCGACAGGCTTAGGTGTTCGCACAGGTGTTATTCGTATGTTAGCGGCTTTTGCTGGAGTTTTACTTTGTGGGGCAGCGACGGCTTTAGCTGGTCCAATAGGCTTTATTGGTTTACTCGCTACCCATTTAGTACGGTTAGTAGTAGGACCGGATGTACGTTTCCTTATTCCTTTAGCAGCATTAGCTGGAGCAATCATTTTATTGATTTCAGACGTATGTGGACGCTTCCTAGGTAGTCCAGGCGAATTAGAAGTAGGAATATTAACAGCCTTTATTGGTGCGCCAATCTTAATATTAATTACATTGAAAGCGAAAATGCGTACAATATGATGAATGAGACTCTGAATACAATTATAAAAGCAAGAAGAAAACGTCGAAATCGGTATGTTAGTGTTACGATTATCTTAGCGATTATTACCATTGGTTTGTGCTGTACGATGATGATGCTCGGAAATACCATTTATCCTGTAACAGATGTCATCCACGTTTTGCTTGGTGAGACAATACCAGGTGCTTCTTTCGCCATTAATGAAATTCGTTTGCCACGTACTGTAGCAGGTTTATTCGCAGGTTTTGCTTTTGGTGCTGGAGGCTACATTTTCCAAACGATGCTGCGTAATCCATTAGCAAATCCCAATGTTATAGGGATTACAACAGGCTCTAGTGCGGCAGCAGTTTTTTGTATTATCGTGCTACATACAAGTAGTACGGTTGTTTCACTGGCTGCAGTTATCGGAGGGCTCGTCACAGTTGGGATTATTTATGGATTATCGAGAGGAACCTCTTTTGCTATTGGCCGATTAATTTTGATTGGTATCGGTATTCAAGCAATGTTAAACGCGGTAATTTCGTATTTAATGCTAATTGGTAAAACGAATGACTTATCAAACGCTTTGCGCTGGTTAAGCGGGAGTTTAAACGGGGCAGAGTTAGAGATGACATATCCGTTAATCATTGCAGTCGTATTTGTGACACCGGTGCTTATTTATTTTGCGAAACAACTTGAAATGCTAGAACTAGGTGAACAAGCGGCGACCTCTTTAGGCGTCAATACAAATAAAACGCGCGTCATCTTAATGATTAGTGCGGTATTAATTATCGCTTTAGCTACAGCCACAACAGGCCCCATTGCGTTCGTCGCCTTTTTAGCAGGGCCTATTGCCCAACGTCTTGTTGGGGTTGGGTTTTCAAATATTCTTCCAGCAGGTTTAATTGGGGTTATTTTAGTCTTAGGCGGAGATCTAATTGGTCAGTTTGCCTTTGAAACCCGTTTTCCGGTAGGTGTTATTACAGGGATTATTGGTGCACCATATTTAATTTACTTGCTAATTCGTATTAATCGAAAGGGAGATATTTAATGACAACTCATACATTTGAAACGAAGAATATTCAATCAGGATATGATAATAAAACCATTTTAAACGACGTCAACTTATCGATTCCGAGTAATCAAATTAGCATCATTATTGGGGCTAACGGGTGTGGGAAATCAACACTTCTAAAAACAATGGCACGTTTAATTAAGCCAACGGGTGGAGATGTGCTATTAGATGGTAAATCCATTCATAAAATGGCACCAAAACAATTAGCGAAAGTATTAGGACTGCTTCCTCAGTCACCGATCGTACCGGAAGGCATTACAGTAGCAGATCTTGTTGGTCGTGGTCGCTTTCCTCATCAAAGCGTCATGAAGGGCTGGTCGAAAAAGGATTATGAAGCTGTAGCAGAAGCATTAGAAATGATGAACATTACCGAATTTGCTGATCGAAATATCGATGAATTATCAGGTGGACAAAGACAGCGTGTTTGGATTGCGATGGCATTGGCACAGCAAACTGACATTTTATTTTTAGATGAGCCAACGACATATTTGGATATTACATACCAAGTAGAGATATTAGATTTATTAACAGATTTAAATAAAAAGTATGGAACGACGATTGTGATGGTGCTGCATGATATTAACTTGTCTGCACGCTATGCAGATTATTTGTTCACAGTAAAAAATGGCCAACTCATTGCAGAGGGGGCGCCTACTGAAATTATAACGGCAGATTTAATTAAAGAAACCTTTCAGTTGGATTGCCAAGTTATTAACGATCCAGTATCTAATACGCCACTTATCGTTCCGATTGGTCGTCATCACGCATGAATTTTAGGCTAGAGCCGAATAAATAAGACACCTCACTTTTGCATTAGTAAAAGCGGGGTGCCTTTTTAATATGTAATAGCCCGATCATAAATACGTTTGGTAAAACCAATTCATTAATAGCTGAGGGATTTTATTTAATAACGGCCAGTTTTTCCTCTAAGTATAATTCATGATTGTTAGCTAAATTGATATCACCTAAAAAACGCATAGTTTGAATAGCATTTTGTGCCATTTCGGTACCGATTGTTTGATTGCCAGAAGCGATGTTATAGATTCCTTTTAAAAACATTAGCTTTGTTTTTTCAAAGTAAAAATCTGTGCCTTCGGAGATTTTCTCAACATATTGTATGAACTGATGCGTTTCTTTCCCCTTATTTGCTTCTACGCAAAAGACTATAGTGTTTAATAGTACCTTAATAACTTCTTCGTTAAATTTCTTTATATTTTTATAAACTTCCGTTTTTTGGGTTAACTCTTTAGAAAGTGTTATCACTAAATCTTTATTTAATATATGCATTGTATTGCCAAACAGCATGATTTCGTAAAATCCCCAATTATCTACACTAAACAGGTAGTCACTTATATTAATTAAATCATCTTTCTGAAAGATGATGGTTGGATCTAAATTATGTGCTAATGCTTTGATCATAATTGAATTATATAGGTAACTGGTTATATTATACTTTAACCACTTTCCATGTTCTTCTTCTTCTATCTTGAGCAATAACGCTAGATCATTATTTTCATATGCACGTTTAATGTTATTCAATATGTTTTCCAGGTGAGTCGGTTTATAGTCGTTCGAAATAAACATAAATTCTTCTAAAGTTAAATTTAATCTATCGAGCAATAAGGAGAACTTTGATAAAGAGATATCTGAATTTCCACGTTCAAATTTTGATAGAAAAGATACACTGATAATTCCTTTAGATACTTCTTTTAATGAATAGTTTTTGCTTAATCTAATATCCCTGAAAACATATCCTAAGTAATTCATTTTTCTCACTTGCCCCTTTATATTTTACTATATGACAATTTTAAGTTTTTTGATAAATTAAGTATATAATATCTATGATGAGATAAAAAATAGAGAAAAGGTCTTATTGTATCTAAGTCTATTTACATTTCTTATCAGAAAGAAAATATAAAGGAATAAGGGGGATATAACAATGAAGAAAATGAATTTAAAACACCTATTAAATGTAGGATTAGGTATTCTAATTATCATTGGAGCTGGAAAAGCGAGTTTTCTAGCTGAAACTCTAATTAAATAAAATTCAATTTTAAAACAATGCGATAAGAAGTTCTTACTTTCTTTTATTTGTTCCCTTAAAGATAGTAGAATCTCATGGTTGTCATATTGCTATTTATTTTATTGAATTAATTTGTTAATCAAGTTATCCTTTGTTATTTTCGTCAACCTTATTTATTCTCCATTGGCTGTTTCTTTCCTACATTCACAAATCGTAATAAATGGCAGCCAAGATTAAAACTTTTTTCTCGAAAGGGATAACTACATATATGAAAGTGTTAAAAAAGCTGTATCACTCAGAGGAGTGATACAGCTTTTTTGGATATGTTGTCGAGTTGTTTAGATTAGTGATATTGAATTTCTTTGTTGACATCAATGTTATTGATATCGATGCCCATTGCTTTTGCAACGCCTGCACCATAAGCAGGGTCTGCTTTATAGCAGTGGATAATGTGGCGTTCTTTAATGAAGTCTTCCACGCCTTCCATATTGCGAGCTGTATTTTCAAATAAGCGTTGTTGTTCTTCAGCAGTCATGATATTAAATAATTTTCCTGGTTGTTCGAAGTAGTTAGAGTCATCTTCGCGGAAATCATAAATATCTGCTGGACCTGCTTCTTCAGCTGGGTTTTTGAATTCAGGTTGTTCTTTCCATTCACCATAGCTATTTGGCTCATAGTGAAGTGTGCTACCTAAGTTGCCGTCAACACGCATAGCGCCATCGCGATGGAAGTTATGCACTGGGCATTTTGGTGCGTTTACTGGAATTTGGAAATTATTCACACCTAGGCGGTAGCGTTGTGCATCTGCATAGGAGAATAAACGAGCTTGCAACATGCGGTCTGGTGAGAAGCTAATACCAGGCACTACATTTGATGGTTGGAATGCAGCTTGTTCTACATCAGCAAAGTAGTTTTCTGCATTGCGATTTAATTCAAATTCTCCTACTGGAATTAGTGGGTATTCAGATTTATACCATACTTTTGTTAAATCGAATGGATTGTCGCGGTGGTTACGCGCTTGTTCATCTGTCATCACTTGGATAGACATTTTCCATTTAGGGAATTCGCCGCGTTCGATTGCTTCGTATAAATCACGTTGTGAAGACTCACGGTCATTTGCAACTACTTCTGCTGCTTCTTGGTCAGTGTAGTTTTTAATTCCTTGTTGTGTTTCAAAGTGGAATTTAACATACACGCGCTCATTATTAGCGTTAATCATTGAATACGTATGAGAACCAAAACCATGCATATGGCGGTAGTCAGTAGGAATTCCACGGTCGCCCATTACATATGTGATTTGGTGTAATGCTTCGGGAAGATTTGTCCAGAAGTCCCAGTTGTTATTCGCGGAACGCATATTTGTACGAGGGTCGCGTTTAACAGCATGGTTTAAATCAGGGAAATGCATGGCATCACGGAAGAAGAATACAGGTGTATTATTTCCGACTAAGTCCCAGTTACCTTGTTCTGTGTAGAATTTTAATGCAAAACCACGGATGTCACGTTCTGCATCAGCAGCACCACGTTCGCCGGCTACTGTTGAGAATCGAGCGAACATGTCTGTTTTCTTGCCAATTTCAGAGAAGATAGCCGCTTTTGTATATTTTGTAATATCGTGCGTTACAGTAAATGTTCCGAATGCACCTGATCCTTTTGCGTGCATACGACGTTCAGGAATCACTTCACGGTTAAAGTTTGCTAGTTTTTCAATTAAATAAACATCTTGCAATAGAACTGGACCACGTTTGCCTGCTGTCATTGAATTTGTATTGCTTACGACAGGTGCACCAGCCGCAGTTGTTAATTTTTTATTTTGGTCGTTTGCCATTCATAATTCCCCCTTAAATCTATAGAATTATCTCTTCGAAAATAACTATAACAGAGTCATAGCTAAATGTAAATTATAATAATTATTTTTAAGGAATTTATATCTTAAAGAATAGAATATAAATAATACGGTGTTTGTCAATTAATTTGCTTCCGTAAATTGTGGGAAATAAAAGTTGATAATTCAACGTTAAACGTTGCCAGTAATACAGTTTAGATGTAATTTAAATGGTTTGGAAAACATATTTTATTTGACTTCTTTTATTATATTAACTGTATTAACAACTTATTTATAATAATTACTATTATCATTGGGAGGCTATGGATAGGTATAAATGAAAATATATATCTATTACTATACGCTATGAATACATAACCAAATCTATTCCTTTTACCAACATTGAATAAGCTGATGCTATTTCTCCAATTCTTTATAAATGAATATATAATCTACATATTTTTTCACTGATTTTTTTGATTTATCATAGGGGTAATGACAGGTCGAGGAGGACATAATGGCCATAATAGATGAAGCAGTCGCTTTTTTGACTTTATATTATAAAGAGAATCATTTGCCGGATGAGCAATTAGATCATCGTTTGAAAGAGGTACGTCAAGAATTAGAGGAAAATGGAAGTTATAAGCATACTCCTGAAGAATTAAGCTACGGTGCTCAGGTAGCTTGGAGGAACAGCAATAAGTGTATAGGTAGATTGTTTTGGAAAACCCTTCAGGTGAAGGATGAACGGGGTGTATTAGAAGAAGAAACTATTTTTCAAAAATTGATCAATCATATTGAATATGCCTTCAATAATGGGAAAATCAAGCCTGTTATCACAATTTTTGAGCCTGGCCGTGTCCATATTTGGAATCATCAATTGATACGCTATGCGGGTTATGAATGTGAAGATCAAACCATTGTGGGTGATGCGGATTCGGTTGCTTTTACAAATGAGTGCTTAAAACTTGGATGGAAAGGGAAGGGAGGGCAATTTGACGTGTTGCCTTTAGTTATTCAAGTTGATAATCAGCCACCTAAGTTCTTTGAGATTCCTTCTATATACATAAATGAAGTGGAAATCAGGCATCCGGAATATAGCTGGTTTTCTGAGTTGCATTTAAAGTGGTATGCAGTTCCTATCATTTCAAGTATGCCTCTTGAGATAGGGGGAGTCGTCTATACTGCTACTCCTTTTAACGGTTGGTATATGGGAACGGAAATTGGTGCAAGAAATCTTGCAGACGAAAATCGTTATAATCAGCTTCCTTTCATTGCGAAGAAGATGGGTTTAGATATGCGATCAAACACAAACTTGTGGCAAGATCGTGCACTAATTGAATTAAATGAAGCCGTTTTGTATTCCTTCCGGGAAGATGGTGTCAGCATTGTGGATCATCACACTGCAGCACAGCAATTTAAACGTTTTGAAATGAACGAAGAAGCGGAAAATAGAGATGTGACAGGCAATTGGACTTGGCTTATTCCGCCTCTATCGCCGGCTTTAACGCATATCTTCCATAAACCGTATAAAAATAAAAAGAACACTCCATCTTATATGTATCGGCCATCACCTTTCAAAGGGGTGGGAGACAGATAAAGCAGAGAAGAATAAGAATGAAAAAGCGCTCATTAGCTACAAGCTAATGGCGCTTTTGCTATTGTTCTTTCGTTACAAATCGGTCTTTAGCAGAAATGAATGCAAAGACGAACAAAAGGACTGTGACAATAAGATATAAGCTGTTCGCAGCATGCCAACTATTAAAGCTATCATGGATAAAACCATATAGTACAGGTCCTACTGCAGCGAGCAAATACCCGATGGATTGTGCGGTGCCTGAAAGTTCAGCTGCTTCTTGAGCGTTGCGTGAACGAAGAGAGAAAAGCATCATAGAAAGACTAAAGGATGCCCCTCCAGCGAATCCAATCATTAACATCCATAACAATGTAAGCTCTGTCCAATTCATAAATATACCTGCGAAGCCTGCAAAGTAAAACAGTGACAATAATGCAACGAGCGGTCTTTGGTCAGCTTTTTTACCTGCAAGAATCGGGGTTAAAAAAGTCATTGGCAATTGTGCTATCTGTAGAATAGAAAACATCCATCCCGCTTTGCTCGGGCTCATGCCTTGGGTTTCAAGCAGCCCTGGAATCCAAGTAGCCGTCGTATAAAACAACAGGGATTGTAGCCCCATCGTGAAGGTGATAGCCCAAGTAAGAGGATACTTCCACATAGGTTTAGTGCGTTGAGAAGGTTCATTGTTGTTTGTCACCTTCACATGATTCTGCAGCTGCGGTAACCATACTATGATAGCGAGAATGGCCAGAATACCCCAACAGGCAAGAGCTCCCTTCCATCCGATTGTTGTTTCTGCTATTGGATTGCTCACGCCCGCTGCTATACTGGCGGATAGGTTCATGGAAACAGAATAAAGTGCTGTTAATAATCCTACTTGAAGAGGAAACTTTAATTTAATAAGAGCAGGCAAGAGGACATTGCCAAATGAAATAGCAACTCCGATGATAATCGTTCCAAAGAATAAGAAAAAGATACTGCCCGCTGAACGCATTAAGATACCTATAGCCAAAAGTATTAAGGCTGATAACAATGTTCTTTCAAATCCAACACGCTGTGAAATTTTAGGGACAAATGGTGAAATAACTGCAAATGCAAGCAAGGGGATAGTTGTAATCAATCCCGCCCACACATTTGATATAGTGAGCCCTTCTTTAATATCTGCAATGATAGGGCCAACAGCAGTGAGAGGGGATCGCAAAGTTGTGGCGATAAAGATAATACCGAGCACTAAAAGCCATGTTTTTTTGTCCCATGACAGCTTCTTGTTTCGGTTCGTAGCTTGTTCTGAAGCCAAAGGAAATCCTCCTTTTGAATTTTTAATAGATATTAAAAACGTACAGGAATCATTTTGCTTTATCAATATTTGTTTTACAAAACATGTCCCCTTCTTTCTAAAATATAGTAATTTTCTATTTACCCTTGTAGTCATGTGCTTAATATATTACAATGTAGGTAACTTAAAACTATATATTGCATGCCTCATCCAATAGATGAGGTAGAGGTCGCGGTATTCATGAGTATAATCGACGAGGCGAGAAAGCGTTTAGGACTCGATTAAAAAGGGAATATTGCCGAAGTACAAGCAAGCTTTTTATTGCTAGTGCTGGGGCTGCTATCGAAAGGTGCAGAACTGTCACGCCAATGTCGGCGTGTTGAGCTATCTTGATCAAGGTTGATGGGGAATTCGGACGCCATCTCAGTTATATATGTGATGGCTTTTTTATTTAAATTTTAGCTGTTATAGACAGCTGCGAAGAATACCTTCAGCTCGACCTTTTCTTGCAATGAAAAACGGAAAGAGGAGAGTTATGAATAGAGTAGAAACACATACAAATGCAGGAATACGAACAAACATTAAACATGATTCTCATTCAAATACACAACAGAAACTGAAACGCAGCTTAAAAAGCCGCCATATTTCCATGATTTCACTTGGCGGTACAATCGGTACAGGCCTACTTCTAGCAAGCGGCAACTCGGTTGCAGCAGCGGGTCCCGGAGGAGCATTGTTAGCTTATGGACTAATTGGTGTAATGGTATTTTTCCTTATGACAAGTTTAGGGGAAATGGCCGCTTATATGCCTGTATCAGGATCATTCAGCACGTATGCTTCCAAATTTGTTGATCCTTCATTAGGATTCGCGCTTGGTTGGAATTATTGGTACAACTGGGCAGTAACGATTGCAGCTGAAATTTCAGCTGTAGCGATTGTTATGAAATATTGGTTCCCACATACACCTTCATTTATTTGGAGCGCTGCATTTCTTATAATTATCTTTACTTTAAACTTTTTGTCAGTGAAAAGTTTTGGCGAAAGCGAATATTGGTTTGCGCTTATTAAAGTGGCAACAATTATTATATTTATCATCATTAGTTTCTTAATGATTTTTGGTATTCTCGGCGGACATGCTCCGGTCGGATTTACTAATTTCTTTAAAGGCGACGCGCCTTTCCATGGTGGATTTTTTGCTACATTAGGCATTTTCTTAGCTGCAGGCTTCTCCTTCCAAGGGACAGAATTGCTTGGGATTACAGCTGGTGAAACGGAAAATCCTGAAAAAACAATCCCACAGGCTGTGCGCTCGGTCTTTTGGCGAATTCTATTGTTTTATGTTTTAGCTATCTTAGCGATTGGCTTATTAATTCCTTATACGGATGCACGTTTAGCAAATAGCGATGACGTGGCAGTAAGTCCTTTTACATTAATATTTGAAAATGCAGGCATTGCCTTTGCTGCTTCTGTGATGAACGCAGTTATTCTTACGGCGATTCTTTCAGCCGGCAACTCAGGGTTATATGCAGCATCTCGTACATTACGTGAATTAGCAGTGGAAGGTAATGCACCGAAGATTTTCAAAAAGCTAAACAACCGAGGTGTTCCTGTTGCAGCACTTGTTTTAACAGTAGCAGTGGCTTGTTTATCCTTTTTGGCATCATTTTTTGGATCTGGAACAGTGTATATCTGGCTTTTAAACGCTTCTGGTATGTGCGGTTTCATTGCATGGCTTGGTATAGCGACCAGCCATTATCGTTTCCGAAAAGCATTTGTGGCACAGGGCCGTGATCTCTCAGAGTTGCCTTATCGCTCTAAATTTTTCCCGTTTGGTCCGATTTTTGCCTTTGTCCTTTGTGCGATTGTTATCTTAGGACAAAACTACACAGCGTTTACAGGCGACCATATTGATTGGTATGGCATCCTAGTATCCTATATTGGCTTGCCAATCTTCCTTATTATCTGGTTTGGCCATAAACTGAAATGCAAAACAAAGGTTGTACGTCTAGAAGAGGCAGATCTGACAACGAAACGCCAAGTACAATAATTTAAATCTTGAAGGCTAATCTATCAACGTTGGTAGATTAGCTTTTTTGTTGTGAATTGAGCCGTTTCGTTTTACATAATGTTCGCTTTTTAAATGTTTCTATCAGAATAATTAATCTGTTTATTCGGTTTTGGGTTATTTACCAACACTTACAAAGAGAATTTATATTGAATTTTACGTTTTACATGCTATAATAAAGATAATCAAAATTACATAACATTCACTCATATAATAGCAGGGATATGGCCTGCAAGTTTCTACCAGATTACCGTAAATGATCTGACTATGAGAAGCAATCTAGTAAATAGTTTGTTCATTACATTCTATTTGCTATTACTTTCGACAATAAGTCGAAGGACTTTGCTCCACTCGTAGATGATTGGATGTATTAGTTCTTCGGCTTTTTTGTACGTAAAAAAGCAGAAGTGCTAATGAAAAGAAGGGAGTTCCTCGTGTTGAAAGCACTTCAGGATAAAATCGTAAACGAAGGGAAAGTAATATCAGAGGGAGTTTTAAAAGTAGATTCTTTCTTAAATCATCAGATTGATCCACAATTGATGAAAAAAATTGGTCAAGAATTCGCGGAGCTTTATAAAAATGAAGGAATTACAAAAATATTAACAATCGAATCATCCGGCATAGCACCAGCTGTGATGGCTGGCCTTCTATTAGAAGTGCCTGTAGTCTTTGCACGTAAAAGCAAATCGGTGACGTTGATTGATAACCTATATACAACTGAAGTATATTCATTCACTAAGAAAGTAACTAGCACGCTGACAGTGTCAAAAGATTACTTAACAGAAGATGATGTAGTACTTGTCATTGATGATTTTTTAGCTAATGGCGAAGCAGCTAAAGGCTTAATTCATCTTATCGAACAAGCAGGGGCAACTATTAGCGGTCTCGGTATTGTTATCGAAAAGGGATTCCAACAAGGTGGTCAGGTTTTACGCGACAAAGGATATCGAGTGGATTCACTGGCAATTGTTTCATCATTAGAAAACAAAGAAATCCAATTTTCTTAGGAGGCGGCAAAGAATGAACAAAGCAAAACTTGCAACACTGGGCATTCAACACTTATTGGCGATGTATGCAGGTGCTATATTAGTGCCGCTTATAATTGGTGGGGCGTTAAAGTTTAATACAACACAACTAACGTACTTAGTTTCGATTGATATCATGATGTGTGGGATTGCTACATTATTGCAAGTTGCACGAGGCAAAGTATTTGGTATTGGCCTTCCTTTAGTGCTCGGGTGTACGTTTACAGCCGTTACACCTATTATTGGCATTGGCGACAAATATGGCCTTGGTTCAATTTATGGTGCGGTCATCACTTCAGGCTTAATTATTGTTTTGATTTCAGGTTTCTTTGGTAAACTGGTTAAATTCTTCCCTCCGGTTGTGACAGGTAGTGTTGTAACAATCATCGGAATTACATTAATTCCAGTAGCTATCAACAATGCGGGCGGTGGACAAGGAGCAGCTGATTTCGGATCTGCTTCTAACATTACACTTGCGTTTGGCACGCTTCTTGCGATTATCTTGTTATACCGATTCACAAATGGATTCTTTCGTTCGATTGCGATACTGATCGGCCTAGTACTTGGCACAATTGCGGCAGGTTTTATGGGTAAAGTTGACTTTACTCCTGTAAAAGAAGCAGCATGGGGCCAAATCGTAACGCCATTTTACTTCGCAACACCAGAGTTTCACGTTGTACCTATTATTACTATGACGCTGGTGGCTCTAGTATCTTTGGTTGAATCAACAGGTTCTTATTTTGCATTAAGTGATATGACTAATACGCCAATTGATGATAAAGCACTTGCAAGAGGATATCGTTCAGAGGGCTTAGCTTCTATTATCGGTGGAATCTTTAACTCATTCCCATATACCGCTTTTTCACAGAATGTAGGCCTTATGCAATTGACTGGCGTTAAAAATCGTGCAGTTATCTTTATTACTGGTATCTTTCTTGTAACATTAGGATTCTTACCTAAAATTGCGGCATTAACGACAATTATTCCAACTGCTGTGCTTGGTGGGGCTATGATTGCTATGTTTGGCATGGTGGTTTCACAAGGTATTAAAATGTTAGGCTCTGTTATTGGTGAAACAGAAGGTAACCCTATGATCGTTGCATGCGCGGTAGGAATGGGGCTTGGCGTGACTGTAGTTCCCCAAATTTTTGACATCTTACCTGAAAGTGTACGTATATTAACAAGTAATGGCATAGTGGCAGGAAGTGTAACAGCAATTGCAATGAATATAGTCTTTAATATGCTTCCTTGGGGCCGTAGTGAAAAGGTAAAATCAAGTTCTTTGGATAGTTCAATGAAAAGAGAAGCCGTTTCAACTAAAGGCAAAGAGCTTCCGAAAAATAAGAGTTATGGTCAGGTTCATTAGTACAAATCAGTTTCCTTCTATTAATGAAGGAGGAATTTAAAGAATAAAACGGTGCCCTTCTTCAACATCTAGAAAATGTTGAGGAGGGGCATTTACATTTCCCACTTTTTCATTTGTTCTTCCTCAGCGATTAATTGCAGGTCATATGCATTTATTAAAAGAATTTCATAGTCAAACTTGTCGGCATACTGCGCGGCAAGTTTTTTTATATACTTTGGCGAGCCTTCATTTTCTTCATCGTATACGATTAAAATGCCATCCGAATGCTGAATAAGAAATTTATTGCTCTCAACAAACTGCCAAGGTGCTTCATAAGGACGATTCGTTAGACTTGTGGTGTAATCAGCGAGAGAGAGTATCATTTCGTATTTCTCTTGCTTTGCTTCATTCCATCTCTTCTCTTGATCCAAAAAAGGTGTCATAATGGCATATTTCAGTTCGGGATATTCTAATTGAAGGTCCATCACAATTTCCGCGGCCCATGTTTCTACTCCTAGCGCACCGGTCATTATTATCCACTCAAGACCTTCTTCAATTAATGGTACCAACCTCTCTTTGATAGCTTGCTTGATTATAGGAATCCCAGCATGCTTATCGTCAAAGATGCCAAGTTCGTGTGCCTTGTAACCAGTAATGACGAGTCTTTTTATCATTAGAACACTCCTTTGGTGAGAAATATAAAAACCGATTTCCCATTAGCCTAAAAGAAACCGGTTGACTGATATAAATATAGAAATAGTTTATAGGTTAAGCAGAAATGTGCTACAAAACCTACATTTAATTTTACAATAGTTGGCTTTTGATGGCAACGAGGGTGTACGGGGATCTAATTAGTTCTTATTTATAGAAGATACTCTTATTAACTACTCAAAGGTGTAGCATCTGTTATTACGACTTCATTGATATTGGAAGAGAAATTAGTGTGTGTGATGAGGCGATTATAATAGAAGCAGTTTTGTATAAAACAATAATTGAATTATGTGTTGACATACCTTCTAGAAGTTGTTATTATATAAAAGTTGCTGATAGCGACTTACCAAGTTAGCAAACTTCAAATAAAAAAACTTTTGAAAGTTGTTGACAAGTCGATACAGAAATGATATTATATGAAAGTTCGCTAAAACAAACGAAC
>NZ_JCAXDQ010000008.1:0-45584 GCF_059759115.1 Rummeliibacillus sp. GQ308
ATAGTTAAGGTATTAAGCAGATTATGCTTAATACCTTTTTATTTTGTTTAAATGTTATTAGGGTAGATTTCTATTCTAATATTTAATGGTTGCACCCCTTATTTTCGCTTTTTACGATTTAATCATTATTGAATGTGCTATCCATTTGTCTAATTTTTCTCACCATTATGCACTTTAAACTTGGTGATATTTTTATAATTATTAATTGTATGTTCCAGGAAGTAGATTTTAGTAACTCAATGAAGTATAGGATAAATTATTTTAAAAATATATAAATTATCAATAATGCTAGACGAATGCGTAGCATATGATTAAATACACTTGTTTAGCACATAGCTATACTGGCCTCAATAAGATTAGTAAACGTCTCTAGCAACATGTATAATAAACATACCAGTAGTCATGAAAGGATATAGAGATGAGTAAATTATTTTTCACATTTGAAGGCCCAGAAGGAGCAGGTAAAACCACAATTTTAAAAATGGTTGTTAGTAAACTGCAAGAAGAGGGAAAGAAAGTAGTAGCGACACGAGAACCAGGCGGAAGTGTAATTGCTGAAAAAATACGCCAAATTATATTAGATCCTTCTCATTTAGAGATGGATCCAAAAACAGAAGCGTTATTATACGCGGCGGCTAGAAGCCAGCATTTTGTTGAAAAGATAAAGCCTTCATTAGATGAAGGAAGTATTGTTTTGTGTGACCGTTTCTTGGATTCTTCATTAGCTTATCAAGGTATAGGCAGAGGCCTAGGTATTGATGCGGTAAAGAGCATCAATGAATTTGCTATAGGAAATCGCTTGCCTGACGCAACGATTTTGTTTGATATAGACCCTCAAGTAGGACTTGATCGAATAGCCGCGCATAGTGAACGCGAGGTCAATCGATTAGATGCAGAAAGTTTAGCTTTCCATCAAAAGGTACATCAAGCATACTTACAATTAGCAGATAAATATCCAACTCGCATTTATAAAGTAGATGCCAATAAGCCCCGAGAAGAAGTTTTTCAATCTGTATGGAAAATTATGATCGAATTATTGAACTAATGAATTATTACTGTGTTTTAAAGTGTGGTATAATAGAAAAAAGAAATAGAGGAGTGAATGCCGATGAAATTAGTTGTGGCAGTAGTTCAAGATCAGGATAGTAACCGTCTTTCTAACGCTTTAACGAAACATGATTTTCGCGCAACAAAATTGGCCAGTACTGGAGGTTTCCTTCGTTCAGGTAATACAACCTTCTTAATTGGTACTGAGGATTCACTAGTTCAAAAATTATTAGGCGTTATTCGAGATAATTGCCGCTCCCGTGAACAAATGGTAGCTCCTATCTCACCGATGGGCGGAAATGCAGATGCATATATCCCATACCCAGTAGAAGTAGAAGTAGGCGGCGCTACTGTCTTTGTATTACCTATCGAACAGTTCCATCATTTCTAAACGGTGGAGGGAACATTTTTTTGAAGATTAATCAAGATTTACGGATCGGTGTAGACACAACTAGACAAAAATTGCCTAATCACCAGCCAACTGCACGTTTTGGAGATTTTGTTGTTCAGTCAGGACAACGAATGCAAACAGAGCAATTAACAAGACTGTTAGGTGATATATCGACCGCTGGTGATCGTATTGCAAAATCCAAAAACCTTCGTGATTTAGCTAAATTTAAAATGCTTGTGAAGCGATTTTTAAAAGAAGTCATCTCTTCGGGGATGGAATTAAAGCAATCGCATACCTGGAACCGTTTTGGGGAAGGGCGTCGGTTGAAAATAGTGCAAACCATTGATGACAAACTAATTGAACTGACGGAGGACCTTTTAAATGAAGAAAAATCTTCCGTTGATTTATTAGCTAAAATAGGTGAGATTAAAGGACTGTTAATCAATCTGTATACGTAGAGCCCGTGTTATTCGGTACGCCGAAGCACGGGATTTTTTCAAAACAAGAGGGTGTGATGGAACCGTGGAGAATATAGAAGACTTACTTCAACTGCAGCCTATTGTAACGAAACAGCTTCAAACCATATTCGAAAAAAATCGTGTTGGACATGCCTACATTTTTGAAGGCTCTAAAGGAACTGGCACTGAAGAATTAATGCTTTTTTTTGTTCAATTAATTTTATGTGAAAATCCCCGCTTGAATGTTCCATGTGAAACATGCAGAAACTGTAAGCGTATCCTATCTGGCAATCATCCTAACCTTCACCAACTATACCCGGATGGACAATTTATAAAAGTAGATGCGATAGACACATTGCTTAGTGAGATGAGCAAGACAGGCTTAGAAGCAGGACGCAAGGTTTATGTGATACATAGTGCTGAACGTTTAAACGTAAAGTCAGCCAATAAATTGTTGAAGTTCTTAGAAGAACCTGAAGGAAACGTGACAGCCATATTTTTAACAGAAAATATAAATGCTATTATTTCAACGATTCGCTCTCGTTGTCAACATATTAAATTTAGAGATATACCACGAAATATATTGATTGAAAAATTAACGGAGAGTGGAATTACCCAATCTATGGCAGCAACAGTCAGCATGTTGACCCATAATGTTGAGGAAGCTTTTGCTCTTGCAAAGGATGAGTCGTTTGCACAGGCAAGAAAAACAGTGTTAAAATTGGTAGAAGCAACCTTTAAAAATGTACATGAAGCAATGCTTATCATACATGAAGACTGGTTGCCTCAATTTAAAGAAAAAGAGCAAGTAGAAATTGCTTTAGATTTAATGCTGTTTGCCTTTCGTGACATTGTCTCCATTAAAGCTAATTCAGAAGTAATGTGCACATACCCAGATACGTTATCCGTATTCAAGGATGCTGCACTTCGAACAAGCTTCAATACACTATCAACTCAATTGCAAGCAATATTAACAGCTCGCAGGCAATTGAAAAGCAATATGAATAAAACGCTAATGATGGAACAGTTGATTTTAAATTTGCAGGAGGTAAAATCCTTTGTATAAAGTAGTTGGTGTCCGTTTTAAAAAAACGGGTAAAATATATTATTTCGACCCTGGCGACTATCTGTTAGAAAAAGGCCAATACGTCATAGTTGAAACAGCAAGAGGCGTAGAATACGGAAAAATTGTTGTAGCAATGAAGGAAGTTGGAGAAAATGATGTCGTATTGCCTCTTAAACAAGTAGTTCGTCCTGCTGATGAACGTGACCGCATTCAAGTCGATGAAAATGAAACTGAATCGACACGTGCATTTGGAATTGCCACGGATAAAATAGTAGAACATAGTTTAGAAATGAAATTAGTAGATGTTGAATATACGTTTGACCGCAATAAAATTATTTTTTATTTTACAGCTGAAGGCAGAGTCGACTTCCGAGAATTGGTTAAAGATCTTGCAGCTATTTTCCGTACACGTATCGAGCTCAGACAGATAGGTGTACGGGATGAAGCGAAAATGTTAGGTGGAATAGGACCATGCGGCAGAATGCTTTGCTGTTCTACCTTCTTAGGAGATTTTGAACCTGTGTCCATAAAAATGGCAAAAGATCAAAATCTCTCGCTCAATCCTTCTAAGATTTCAGGTCTATGCGGTCGCTTAATGTGCTGTTTAAAATATGAAAACGATGAGTATGAAGAGGCGCGGGCACATATGCCAGACATTGGGGAAACAATTAGAACGCCGGATGGCAGAGGAAAAGTCAGCGGCCTAAATATTTTAGAAAGAATACTTCAAGTGGAGTTATATGAGGAGCAGCGAATATTAGAATACACATTGGACGAAATTCTTCAATACGAAAGTTCAGTTCAATAGATAATAACGAGGTGGCTTGAGTGAAGGACCGTAATTTTTTAGATACTGTTATGGAGTTCGAACAACAGCTTGAATCGATGCAAAAACAATTTGAGGCATTGAAGAAATTTGTTGCACTCATGATGGAAGAGCATCAAACATTACAGATGGAGAACAGCCATCTGCGTTCTCGCTTAGAAGAAGTCCTTTCTGTCCATCAGAAAGAGAACGAAAAAGAAGCCATTCAAGAGAAACAAAATGCGATGGATATAGGGGAGGGCTACGATAATTTAGCCCGTCTCTACCATGAAGGATTTCATGTTTGCCATGTTCATTTTGGCAGTTCACGAAAAGGTGAAGACTGTTTATTCTGTTTGTCATTCTTAAATAAACAATAATAATAAAAAGGCTGATTCCACATAAAAGTTCGTGGTGGTCAGTCTTTTGCTATGTGGAGGATTTTTAATGGAAGACTGGTTAAAGGAAGATGAAAGAATGGACTATTTACTGGCAGAGGATTTGCGCATAATCCAAAGTCCATCTGTATTTTCATTTTCACTGGATGCTGTGTTGTTATCGAAATTTGTTAACGTTCCTTTTCAAAAAGGAAAGCTGGTGGATTTATGTACAGGCAATGGTGTAATTCCTCTCTTTTTAAGTGCGCGTACAAAAGGGCATATCACCGGTGTAGAATTACAAAGTCGGTTGTATGATATGGCTGAAAGAAGTGTACGCTATAACAAATTAGAAGATCAAATAACCATCATACAAGGAGATGTACGTACCATTTCACCCCAACTAGGAGTAGAAAAATATGATGTGGTGACATGTAATCCTCCTTACTTTCCTGCACATGAGGCAAGTGAAAAGAACCTTAAAGAACATGTTGCAATTGCTCGACATGAAATTCACTTGAAGTTGGATGAAATGATTTATTCAGCAAGCAAACTCTTAAAGCAGGGCGGGAAGGCAGCGTTTGTACATAGGCCAGGTCGCCTTTTAGATATTGTGACCGCAATGCGAAACAATCGATTAGAGCCAAAACGGATACGCTTTGTCTATCCGAAAGAAGGTAAGGAAGCTAATACACTCCTAATTGAAGGCATAAAAGATGGCAAGGCTGATCTAAAAATATTGCCCCCTCTTTATGTGTATGGAGACGATGGTGCTTATACACCAGAAGTAAGAGAGATGCTATATGGCGAAAACGAATAAACATATGATGTATGTGGTAGAATGCAGCGATGGCAGTTATTATACAGGCTATACTAATAATTTAGAGAAGCGTTTGGCTGCACACAATGCTGGTAAAGGTGCAAAATATACGAAACCGAGATTGCCTGTACACTGTATTTACGCTGAAGCATTCCATACAAAGCAAGAGGCCATGAGTGCAGAATACCATTTCAAACAATTATCTAAAAAGCAAAAGATCGACTATATTGCAGCATGGAGTGAAAAAAGTGAAATCACAAAAGAGTTCAATGCATGAACAGCAGAGTTGCTTGTACTTAGTAGCGACACCTATAGGAAATTTAGAAGACATAACAATGCGTGCCATCCGTATTTTAAAAGAAGCAGATATTATTGCAGCGGAGGATACACGGAATTCTAGAAAAATTTGCAACTATTTTGAAATCGACACACCCTTAACCAGCTATCATGAGCATAATCTGGAGCAGGGAGGAGAAAAAATCTTACACTATTTACGAGAGGGAAAAAAGGTTGCATTAGTTAGCGATGCTGGTCTGCCTTGTATTTCTGACCCTGGAGCAGATATTGCAGCTAAGGCAATTGATGAAGGATTTGCAGTCATCCCTATACCAGGAGCAAATGCTGCACTCACAGCTTTAATTGCATCTGGTCTTACTCCTCAACCATTCTTCTTTTACGGCTTTTTAAGTCGAAATAAAAAGGAACGAAAAGAATCTTTAGAGAACTTAAAAAAACGTCAGGAAACCATTCTTTTTTATGAAGCACCACACCGCTTAAAAGATACTCTTAAAGACATGCAAGCCATATTAGGCGATCGAAAAATCGTCATGGCACGTGAATTGACAAAGAAATTTGAAGAATTTTTGCGTGGTACTTTAGAAGAAGCGGTTGAATGGGCAATGGCTAATGAAATCCGAGGAGAATTTTGCTTAGTAGTAGAAGGAAGCAAAGAAGCAGAGGAAGATGAAGAAGATAACTGGTGGACACAACTGACAATAGAAGAACATGTCAACCTTTTAATCGAAGAACAAGGTATGTCGTCAAAAGAAGCAATTAAAGAAGTAGCAAAAATACGGAAACTAAGTAAACGAGAAGTTTATCAAGCATATCATGTAGAATGAAACAATAAAAAAATGAAAAGGCCCATGTGGATGAGTAGCATTCCACGTGGGCCTTTTCACTAATATATTAAACAAGATTCATGACGGCTCTCAAAAATTGTTTTAAAAATAACAAACGGTAGCTAAAGCACCCTCGATGATATGCTAAGCCTTATTTATTTAATTTAGATTGGATTTCTTTAATAAGAATTTGTGCGCCTTCAGGGCTAAGGATTAGATTGCCTCCAGCTAAGCGGAAGTTATCATCTGATACTTCGCCAGTTACAGCACAAGTCATATTAGGCATATATTTTTTTAAGATGATTTTATCGTCATCCACGTAAATTTCTAGTGCATCTTTTTCAGCGATACCAAGAGTACGGCGAAGCTCGATGGGAATAACCACGCGTCCAAGTTCATCAACTTTACGTACAATACCTGTAGATTTCATAATTAGTGTTCCTCCTATATAAGCTATATATTATTGTTTTTCGTCAAAATTCGACATAATATTCCTTGACTAAGCATTAGTATACCAACTAATACCATATACGTCAATTATTTTTTAAGTTATTTTTTCAACAATTTTCAAGAAATTACCGTTCTTTAAGGAGATTTATCTTATTGGATGTTTTTATTTTGAACAATATTTGTATTTATATACGCTATTTATCTTATTTTTTCAAGAAACACTGTAATACGATGTTATTCGACACGATTTGACAAAAACTGAAGAAGTAATCTTTAATTGAAAGGTTTTTCCGTCTCCTATAGAATAGGAAGTATACTGTAAAGCACTGGAGGAAGTTTTCGTGACAAATGAAAAGAAAACATTCTATATCACAACCCCGATTTATTATCCAAGCGGCAAGTTTCATATTGGTACTGCCTATACAACGGTAGCTGCTGATACAATGGCTCGTTATAAACGTTTGCGCGGTTTTGATGTTAAGTTTCAAACTGGTATGGATGAACATGGCCAGAAGATTCAAGAAAAAGCAGAAGAGGCGAATAAAAATCCGCAAGTATATGTAGATGAAATCGCTCAAGCAGCTAAAAAACTTTGGAATATAATGGATATTTCATATGATGACTTCATCCAAACAACCGAAGATCGTCATACAAAGGTCGTAGAAAAAATCTTTAAAAAGTTTTTGGATAATGGCGACATTTATAAAGGAGAATATGAAGGTTGGTATTGTACGCCTTGTGAATCGTTTTTTACAGAAACACAGCTGGATAATGGCAAATGCCCGGATTGTGGTAGACCAGTCCATAAGGTAAAAGAAGAATCCTACTTCTTTAACATGAAAAAATATGCTGATCGTCTTTTGGCATACTACGAAGAGAATCCAACTTTCATTGAGCCTGAATCACGAAAGAATGAAATGATTAACAACTTTATCAAGCCAGGTCTTGAGGATCTTTCTGTATCTCGTACTTCATTTGATTGGGGAATACGGGTTCCTGGCGATCCAAAACATGTCATCTATGTATGGGTAGATGCATTAACGAACTATATTACAACATTAGGGTACGATACAGACAATGATGCCGAATTTAAAAAATATTGGCCTGCAGATGTACATGTAGTAGGAAAGGATATTGTGCGCTTCCATACAATTTATTGGCCGATCTTCCTAATGGCATTAGATTTGCCACTTCCTAAAAAAGTATTCGCTCATGGCTTTATTATGATGAAGGATGGTAAGATGTCCAAGTCTAAAGGCAATGTCGTATACCCCGAGATGCTAATAGAGCGCTATGGATTAGATGCTACTCGCTACTTCTTACTCCGTGAGCTGCCATTTGGACAAGATGGTGTATTCTCGCCTGAAGCATTTGTCGAAAGAGTAAACTTCGACCTTGCAAATGACTTAGGAAACCTCTTAAACCGTACGATTTCGATGATGAATAAATATTTCGATGGCGTCATCCCAACTGAAGGACTTATTCCAACAGAGTTCGATGAAGCATTAAAGAACCAGGCAAAAGAAACAAAAGCACGTTACGAAGAAAATATTGAAAAAATGCAATTTAGCCAAGTGTTAAGTGACATTTGGGCACTTGTTTCTCGTACGAATAAATATATTGATGAAACACAGCCATGGGTACTTGCCAAAAATGAAGAGCTTCAAGGCAAGCTTGGAACAGTTATGTATAATTTAGCTGAAAACCTACGCAAGATCGCTATTATGGTTCAGCCATTCATGACCCAAGCTCCAAAAGAAATCATGCACCAGCTTGGTTTAAGCGAGGATTTACTTGCTTGGGAAACATTAGATGACGAAAATGGCATTCCAGCGAAAACGAAAGTGATCGACAAAGGTGTTCCAATTTTCCCACGTCTAGATCCAGAAGAAGAAATTACGTATATCCGCGATCAAATGCGCGTTTCTGTTAAAACAGAAGAGCCGAAAAAAGAGGAAGAACCAAAAGATGAATTTCCTGAAATAACGATTGATGATTTTATGAAAGTCGATTTGCGCGTGGCTACGGTTACAGCTTGCGACAAGGTGCCTAAAGCAGATAAATTATTAAAACTTCAACTGGATTTAGGCTATGAAAAGCGTCAAGTTGTGTCAGGTATTGCGCAATATTACAACTCAGAGGAATTAATTGGACGCAAAGTAATTGTGGTAGCCAATTTAAAACCTGTAAAACTTCGTGGCGAATTATCTCAAGGGATGATTTTAGCCGGCAGCAAAGATGGTATTTTAACACTGGCAACAGTTGATGAAAAGCTTGAAAACGGCGCCCAAGTAAAATAGAAAAGGAAAAAGCCTGCCTATAAAGCAGGCTTTTCTTTTCAAATAAGCGTCATATTAGAGAAATTTGTAAAACAGTTTTTTTTAGTTTTTTAGACCTATTAAGCGAATATATTTTATGTTTCGACAGTTATCTTTATGAGTAAAAAGTATAGAAACAGATGAAATGTTTGTAATATAAATGTAATTTGACTGTGAAGCGTGAAATAATTTAATTCGTTACAATGAAATTCATGTGAGGAGAATGAAAATGTTTATCGATACACACGTCCATTTAAATTCTGAACAATACGAAGAAGATCTTCAACAAGTTATTGACCGTGCGTTAGCCAATAATGTAAAGAAAATGGTAGTAGTAGGTTTTGACCAGCCGACAATCAAACGTGCAATGGAACTGGTGGAAACATACGACTTTCTTTATGCAGTAATCGGCTGGCATCCAGTAGATGCAATTGATTGCACACAAGAAGATTTAAATTGGATTGAGCGTTTAGCTGCCCACCCGAAAGTTGTAGCTATTGGCGAAACAGGATTAGATTATCACTGGGATAAATCGCCAAAAGAAATACAGCAAGACTTACTTAGAAAACAAATTCAACTTGCGAAACGGGTAAAACTGCCGATTGTCATTCACAATCGTGAAGCAACAAATGACTGTATCCGCATTTTAAAAGAGGAAGATGCTTCAGAAGTAGGCGGTGTTATGCATTGTTTCAGCGGTAGTGTAGAAACAGCTAAAATCTGTATTGGGATGAATTTTATGATCGGTTTGGGCGGACCAGTGACATTTAAAAATGCCAAAAAACCAAAAGAAGTTGCTGAAGCTATTTCCCTAGACTATTTGATGGTAGAGACAGATGCGCCATTTCTTGCTCCGCATCCTCATCGCGGTAAAAGAAATGAACCCTCTTATGTACCTTTAGTTGCGGAAGAAATTGCAAGACTAAAAAACATAGCAGTGGAAGAAGTAGCCGAAGCTACAACGCAAAATGCACTTCGTTTCTATAACATTTCAAATTAAAAGACTGAACAAACGTCTCCCACACAAAAAATATGAATAGTTTTCATTAGTTAGGAATAATACTAGTTACTGGAAGTTAAATTAGCAATTAGTATTTTTCAAAAAGCAAAAAAGGAGGCGTTTTTTCATGATGAAAGAAAAGTTGTCTATAACAAAGAACTTAAAAAGAATATTTGGCGTGACAGTCTTAGCTATTATGGCATCACCTGTATTGACGAGCTCTATTTTTGCAGAAAATAGCTTTAATATACAGCAGAACCAACAGGTACAAAGCAATGAAAATGCAATGGATAGAGGAGACACTTCGACTACTGTCGCTGGCTTTTTAAAGCAACCCGCAAATGATGCAGCACAATCGGAAGTTCGAGTAGAAAAGGCCATCGATGTAGTGGAAAACTCCCATAAAAAAATTACAATGGTCAGCTCAGCCCGCAAATATCATACGACAGACCGTTTGAACTTGCGTAAGGGACCAGGTACAAAATACAAAGTAAAGACATTGATACCTAAAGGCCATAATGTAACATACAAAGGTCGCAAAGGAAACTGGTATAAAGTTAGCTACAAGAACCACACAGGCTATGTAGCAAAACAATATTTACGTATTGGTATTAAGAAAGTATCAAAACCTGTGTCTAACAAATCAATGTATGTTTCTTCTACAGCCTATACAGCTTATTGTAAAGGATGCTCAGGTAAAACAGCTACAGGGATCAATCTGCGCAAAAATCCATATAAAAAGGTAATTGCAGTCGATCCTAAAGTGATTCCATTGCGTTCTATGGTGTATGTGAACGGATATGGTCTAGCAGTTGCTGGCGATACCGGGGGGGCCATTAAAGGCCGCAAAATTGACGTCTTTATGCCATCGAAGAAAAAAGCATATAGCTGGGGACGACGTACTGTTAAAGTCACTATTCAAAAGTAAAGTTAAGATTTCCTAAGTGGGAGCTTCCTTATCGATTAATGATAAGGGAGCTTTTTTGTGTCTAATTGAATCTTCATGGATAGTTTTGTATATGCTTATAACCAAAGATCCCGTAGAAACTGTACAAACTATACAATAACCAATAAAATAAACAAAGGAACTTCGAAGAAAAGAGGACTTATAATCCGTGGACATTAAGGAAATTATTGTAGTTGAAGGAAAAGATGATACAACAGCGATTAAAAGAGCAGTAAATGCCGATACAATTGAAACAAATGGATCAGCTATCTCAGATGAGACACTGCGCAATATACAACACGCCCAACATGTAAGAGGTGTCATCGTGTTCACTGACCCAGACTATCCTGGCAGGCGTATCCGTGCCATTATTGAGGAACGAGTTCCTGGTGTAAAACATGCATTCTTGCCCAAGGAAAAAACAAAAGCTAAAAACGGAAAAAGCTTGGGGATTGAGCACGCAAAGGACGAAGATATACGCATGGCACTATCCAAGGTTTATTCGCCACAGCAATCTGAAAAATTTATAAGCACGATTACAATAGACGATTTACTAGCAGCTCACTTGCTCTCTCATCCTGATGCTAAAAAACGGCGTGAACGATTAGGAGAGTTGTTAAACGTAGGTTCAACAAACAGCAAACAATTGATCAAAAGGCTGACAATGTTCCAAATTACAGAACAACAATTCGGTGAAGCCATTCGACAACTGAATCAGGAGGAAAAAAATGAATAAAGATATAGCTACACCACTGCGCACTCAAGAAATACTAAAAAAATATGGCTTTTCATTTAAGAAGAGCCTAGGACAAAATTTCTTAATTGACCCTAATATCTTACGTAATATTGTAAGCCATGCAGAGTTGACAAAAGAAAGTGCTGCCATTGAGATAGGACCGGGAATCGGAGCACTCACAGAGCATTTGGCGCGCTCTGCGGGTAAAGTTATTTCTTTTGAAATAGACCAACGTTTACTGCCCGTACTTGCTGATACGTTGAGTCCTTATGATAATGTGAAAATTATTCATTCCGATATTTTAAAAGCGGATGTATCCAACATACTAGCAGAGGAATGTGAAAATTATAATGATATAATGGTGGTTGCAAACCTCCCTTATTACGTTACAACCCCAATCCTATTAAAATTATTAATGGATAAATTGCCGATACGCGGTATGGTGGTTATGATGCAAAAAGAAGTGGCTGACAGGATATCAGCGGTTCCAGGGACTAAAGCATATGGCTCTCTGTCTATTGCGGTGCAGTATTATATGCAAGCTGAAGTAGTGATGACTGTTCCGAAAACAGTATTTATGCCTCAGCCAAATGTCGATTCGGCGGTTTTACGCCTTCTCCGTCGTGAAAAACCGCCGGTAGAGGTCATTAATGAAGCGTTCTTTTTTGAAGTAACGCGGAGTTCGTTTGCTCAGCGTCGCAAAACAATACTAAACAATCTGCAATCACAGTTGGAGAATGGAAAAGCGAAGAAGGACCAAATTTTATCTGCGCTTGCAGAGGTGAATATAGATCCAACTCGTCGCGGTGAAACCCTTTCTATTGTTGAGTTTGGAAGATTAGCTGATGCTTTATTACCTCACTTCCAAAAATAACCACTATATTGATA
The DNA here is from genome assembly GCF_059759115.1 of Rummeliibacillus sp. GQ308. Taxonomy (NCBI): domain Bacteria; kingdom Bacillati; phylum Bacillota; class Bacilli; order Caryophanales; family Caryophanaceae; genus Rummeliibacillus; species Rummeliibacillus sp. GQ308. The sequence goes on from NZ_JCAXDQ010000008.1 coordinate 12,424, forward strand.
TAATGATAAAAAATATTTTTTTATAAAAAATTTATTGACAACGTTTTAACAGATTGATAAAATATAAATTTTATGTTGACAATATTTCAGACATTTTGTATAATGGTTATTAGTGAGGTGTAAGCGAAAATGCCAAAAACTTTAGCCGACATTAAAAAGTCGTTAGATTGTCATTTGGGTAGACGTTTGCAATTAAAAGCAAACGGTGGTCGCAAGAAAACGATTGAGCGCGCTGGAATATTACGTGAAACATATCGCGCAGTATTTGTAGTTGATCTTGATCAAGACGATAACGCGATTGAGCGTGTGTCTTACAGCTACACAGATATTTTAACAGAAGCAGTAGAAATAACATTTGATGATGAGGTTGCAACAGGTGTTGCTGCAGCTAAATAAGCAAACAGAACTATAAACCAAAGCATTTTGTACAGCACTCTAGAAACACTCTGGCATACAGAGAATGTTTTTAGAGTGTTTTTTATATTGTTGGTTATACTAAAAGCCCAGGCGTTAAAGGGAGGAATTTCGTATGGCGAGAAAGTCAATTATGTCCGAACAGTTGAAAATAGAAATCGCAAAAGAATTAGGCTTTTACGATACGGTTCAACGTGAAGGATGGGGCGGAATCAAAGCGCGAGATGCTGGAAATATGGTGAAGAGGGCTATTGAAATGGCGAAAGAGTCTTTAGCAGACGGCCAAAAGCAGTAAATATTTTCACGTATATTAACAAATAGACGCACTGGAAAAGGCAGTTCTTCCTAAATGATAGGAAGGCTGCTTTTTGTTTTATCCCACGTATCAAGCGAATGGCTCATCAAACATAACCTGTGGTAAAATAGTGTGAAGTAGACAAAGAACGGAGATTGCTTCTTCTTTTATATTTGAAAGGAGGCGGAGGTATGCTTTATGTAAAAGCACCTGCCAAAATAAATTTAACGCTGGATGTACTATACAAAAGGAAAGACGGCTACCATGAGGTTGAAATGATTATGACGACTGTGGACTTAGCAGATCGCGTCGGTTTATCAAAACGGAGTGATGGGCAAATCCATATACATTCAAGTAGCACCTTTGTGCCGGATGACCAACGAAATTTGGCATATCAAGCGGCCAAGCTATTACAAGATACATACGGAGTCAAAGATGGTGTCTCCATTTCTATTGATAAGCAGATTCCAGTAGCTGCTGGTCTAGCAGGAGGAAGCAGTGATGCTGCTGCAACATTAAAAGGGTTGAATACTCTTTGGAATTTAGGGTTAACCATTGATCAATTGGCAGAATTAGGAGCAGAAATTGGATCAGATGTTTCTTTCTGTGTATACGGTGGAACCGCTATAGCCACAGGCAGAGGCGAAAAAATCAAACATATCGCAACTCCACCTGCATGTTGGGTAATACTGGCAAAGCCTGCGATTGGCGTTTCAACAGCAGCAGTGTATGGCGGTCTAGATATGAATAAGGTCGAACATCCAGACACACAACAAATGGTACAAGCTATTGAAGACAAAGATTATTCTCGATTATGCAACAGCGTTGGTAATGTTTTGGAGAGCGTAACATTAGAACTTTATCCCGAGGTATCCATTATTAAAGAGCAAATGAATAGATTTGGGGCAGATGCCGTATTAATGAGTGGCAGTGGGCCAACAGTTTTTGGCTTAGTTCAAAATAAAGCACGGGTGAGTCGCATCGTTAATGGCCTGAGAGGCTTTTGCGATGAAGTATATGCAGTGCGTTTAATTGGTGAAAGAGATGCACTTGCTTAAAGACGCATAATTGTGGTATTTTTTGATTAAAACATTCGGGTAAAAGGAGAGGGTGCTATGAAATGGAAGCGCAGTGAGCGTCTTGTTGATATGACGCATTATTTATTGGAGCATCCACAAAAGCTAATCCCCCTTACTTTTTTTTCAGAGTTATATCAATCTGCTAAATCCTCCATTAGTGAGGATTTGACAATTGTAAAAGATACATTTGAAGAAAGAGGAATTGGGGTTTTAGTGACAGTTCCCGGAGCAGCAGGCGGGGTCAAATATATACCCAAAGTGTCTGAGAAAGTAGTCAAAGAGGTAATTGACGAATTAATAAGTGAGTTAGGCCATTCCGACCGTCTATTACCAGGCGGCTATTTATTTATGACGGATTTACTTGGCAATCCCGAATTAATGAATAGAGTAGGGAAAGTATTTGCATCAGCTTTTTGTAGCCAGGAAATAGATGTCATTATGACAGTTGCGACTAAGGGAATTTCGATAGCTCATGCCATTGCAAGACACTTAAACGTACCGGTCGTAGTCGTGCGCAGAGATAACAAAGTAACCGAAGGCTCAACTGTCAGCATTAACTATGTTTCAGGCTCATCACGCCGCATTGAAACGATGGTTTTATCAAAACGTAGTATGAAAAGCGGTCAAAGAGTGCTTGTTACAGACGACTTCATGAAAGTCGGCGGCACGATGAATGGCATGAAAAACCTGATTGAAGAGTTTGATTGCACACTAGCAGGAATGGCTGTACTAGTAGAGGCCGCACATACAGATGAACGTTTAGTCGACAATTATTACTCTTTAGTAAAGTTAAAAGAAGTAAATGAAAAAGACCGTACGATCAAATTAGAAGAAGGCAACTATTTTTCGAAAGGCGGATATGACAGATGAAAGTAATCTCAACAAAAAATGCTCCAGCAGCAATTGGACCATATGTCCAAGGAATGGTAGTCAACAATACTTTTTACAGTTCAGGCCAAATTCCGTTAACAGCGGAAGGTGAATTTGTTGGCGGAGATATTACGGAGCAAACAAATCAAGTATTCGAAAACGTCAAAGCCGTTTTGGCTGAAGCAGGTTCTTCACTAAACCAAGTGATTAAAACGACAGTCTTTTTAACTGATATGGAAGACTTTGCAGTAATGAATGAAATCTATGCCGAATATTTTGGCGCACATAAACCAGCTCGCACAACAGTGGAAGTATCAAAACTGCCAAAAGATGCAAAAGTTGAAATCGAAGTAATTGCTTTAGTATAAAACAAAAGGCCATGATTTTGTGGCCTTTTTATTTTGTTTAAAATAATATTTTAAATTTTATAAAAATTTTTTATAATAAAGAAGGGATTAGCTCTCTGCTTATAGAATTAGGATGTTAATAGATTCTATCTAACAACTAAGATGAGAGGTGGTGAGAAAATGGAAGTAACTGATGTAAGACTTCGCCGTGTAGAGACTGATGGCCGCATGCGCGCCATTGCTTCCATCACACTGGACAACGAATTCGTTGTGCATGATATACGTGTGATTGATGGGAATGCTGGATTATTTGTAGCGATGCCTAGCAAAAGAACGCCAGACGGAGAATTCCGAGATATTGCCCATCCAATCAATTCTGGCACACGATCTAAGATTCAAGAATCTGTATTGCATGCTTATGCCAATAGCCACGAAGATGAACTTTTGGTGCTAGAGGAAGAGAAAGTTTAATAGCGAAAGAAGCCAAGGGCCAATTCTTATTGAATAGGCTCTTTTTTATGTTGAAATTTCCTTTTATGTAAGGATTATTAATCTAACTTGCATATATAGTCTATTACCACATATTTCTCTTAATAAAACCTCCCATAATAGAATTAAAAGAGTTATGATAAAGAGGAAGAACTTTTTAGAAAAAGAATTATATAATAAGTGGTTTCTTAATGATTTGTCAAGTCGTAATGTCTTGAAAATATGTTAAGTTTGCTTTATAGTCAAAAGAGAAAAAATCTGTTTGACTGGAGGACTTGTAAGTATGACCAATATTTATGCCGTAATCTTGGCTGCTGGCCAAGGCACACGTATGAAGTCCAATTTATATAAAGTTCTTCATCCTGTTTGCGGAAAACCAATGGTAGAGCATGTGGTAGATAACATTCAACAATTGGATGCCAGCCGTATCGTTACAGTGGTAGGACACGGTGCAGAAAAAGTGCAAGAACAATTAAATGATCGTAGTGAATATGTTCTGCAAAAAGAGCAGCTTGGCACTGCGCATGCTGTTCAACAAACAGAATCTTTGCTTCAAGATTTAGATGGCACAACGCTGGTGATTTGTGGTGATACACCACTTATACGTCCAGAAACAATGAAAGCTCTCTATGAACATCATGAAGCAAATAAAGCAAAAGCGACAATTTTGACAGCTATAGCTGAAGACCCTACAGGTTATGGACGTATTTTACGTAGCAGCGATGGCAAGGTTGCACAGATTGTTGAGCAAAAAGACGCAACAAAAGAACAACAAGAAGTGACGGAAATCAATACAGGCACATACTGTTTTGATAATAAAGCGCTTTTTGAAGCTTTGAAAGAAGTAAAAAATGACAATGCACAAGGCGAATATTATTTGCCAGATGTAATTGAAATCTTACAAAGTCGCGGAGAAATTGTAGAAGCCTACGTGACTAAAGAATTTTCGGAAACACTAGGTGTTAATGATCGAGTAGCATTAGCACAAGCTGAAAGAATTATGCAATCTCGCATTAATAAGAAACATATGCAAAATGGTGTAACAATCATTAATCCAGACAATACTTATATTAGTGCTGAAGCTGTAATAGGCCGTGATACGGTGATTCAACCAGGAACGATGATTGAAGGCCCTTCTACTATTGGCGAAAATTGTCTTATTGGGTTGAATAGCCAAATCCGAAATAGCCAAATAGGCAACCGTACAAAGATTGATCATTCTGTCATAGAAGACAGTCGGATTGATGATGATGTAGCAGTTGGCCCTTATGCACACATTCGTCCCGCAACGCACATTATGGATCGCGCTAAAGTCGGCAACTTTGTCGAATTGAAAAAGACAACGCTTGGCGAAGGAAGCAAGGCATCGCATCTTACATATCTAGGCGATTCCACAATCGGCGCAGATGTAAATATTGGATGCGGTACTATTACAGTCAACTATGATGGCAAAAATAAATACGAGACGATTATTGAAGACAACGCATTTGTTGGCTGCAACGCCAATTTAATCGCACCGGTTACGATCGGCAAGAATGCATTTGTTGCTGCAGGTTCAACCATTACGAAAAATGTACCAGAAAACGCCCTTGCTATAGGACGTACAAGACAAGAGAACAAAGAAAACTATGTTAACAAATTAAAATAATTAAAACATTAACAGGAGGCCAACATGCCGTATCAATATGCTAACTCAAATTTAAAAATCTTTTCATTAAATTCAAATGAACCACTTGCTGCTGCAATCGCAAAAGAAGTAGGTGTAGAGTTAGGGAAATGTTCAGTCAAACACTTTAGCGATGGAGAAATCCAAATCAATATTGAGGAAAGCATTCGTGGGAACGATGTGTTTATCGTTCAATCTACTTCAGCGCCAGTAAACGAAAACTTAATGGAATTGTTGATTATGATTGATGCGTTGAAACGTGCTTCTGCTCGCACAGTTAACGTCGTAATGCCTTATTACGGATATGCACGCCAAGACCGTAAAGCGCGTTCACGTGAACCTATTACGGCAAAATTAGTGGCTAATCTATTAGAAACAGCAGGCGCAACACGCGTACTTGTTCTTGATTTGCACGCACCACAAATCCAAGGCTTCTTTGATATTTTAATTGACCACTTAATGGGTGTTCCTCTATTAGCGGATTACTTCAAGAAAAAAGGCTTTAATCCTGAAGACGTAGTTGTTGTTTCACCAGATCACGGTGGAGTAACACGAGCTCGTAAAATGGCAGAGCGTTTAAAAACACCAATTGCCATTATCGATAAACGCCGTCCAAAGCCAAATGTAGCAGAAGTGATGAACATTGTAGGGAATGTAGAAGGAAAAATCTGCATTTTAATCGACGACATTATTGATACAGCAGGCACAATTACAATTGGTGCGGAAGCACTTGTCAAAAGCGGCGCTAAAGAAGTGTATGCATGTTGTACGCATCCTGTTCTTTCAGGTCCTGCAATTGACCGCATCGAAAATTCAGTAATCAAAGAATTAGTTGTAACCAATTCAATTCAGTTGCCAGAAGAAAAGAAAATTCCAAAAATCAAAGAATTATCTGTTGCGACATTGTTGGCAGATGCCATCGTACGCATTTATGAGAATAAATCTGTAAGTAAATTATTTGATTAATGTTTCGTAGTCTTTCCATCCACATCCTATAGCTTAGGATGTGGATTTTTGTATTTAATGGGTTTCGTTTATTTTTTGTAAGGGTATATACATAAAGCATTAGTTATTTTGAGGAAGGGGACGAAAATCTATGAGCACTGTCATTCAAGCGAATTCACGTGAAACCGGACATCAATCCAATCTTACAAATCTTAGAAAAGAAGGGTATGTCCCAGGCGTAGTTTATGGCTTCCAAGTAGAATCAACACCCATTGCCGTTAGTGCAAGAGAACTCGAAAAAACATTAAGAGAAGACGGACGCAACGCCGTCATTACATTAGAAGTAGAAGACAAAAATGTTCAAGCCGTTCTAAATGATATCCAAAAGGATAATTTAAAGGGCGATTATCTCCATATCGACTTTTTAGCTGTCAACATGTCTGATGCATTAGAAGTAGCTGTTCCGATTACGGTCGTTGGAGAATCCACAGGCGTTAAAGAAGGCGGTGTCTTGCAACAGCCAAATCGTGAGCTGACATTAAATGTGAAGCCTTCTGATATACCTGAGAGCATCGAAGTAGATATTTCAGGGTTAGCCATTGGCGATACAATTACCATTAATGATATTCGGGATCAAGTCGAATTTGAGATTGTCGATGATGATGAATTAACACTTGTGACAATTTCAGCACCAGTTTCAGCGGCTGAGCTAGAAACAGACACAGAAACAGAAGAACCTGTTGCAGACAATGGAGCAGATGAATAATATATACTATTAACCTTGTGCTTTCTTAATTGAAGGCGCAAGGTTTTTTGAATTTAGGGATCAGAGAATATTTAATATATTTTCGTTGCCATATATGAAATAGTAATGATTTATTTTTGCTATTCATAGTATGCAACAAAAAAACTGCTTTCTCTTCGTGCTTATTGTACTTTTAAACTTGGTAAGGTATTTATATATGCTAATATAACCTGTTTCTGTTATATTGGATTAAAGTGAATGAACCGCATCAAATAATGTTTATGTGATAAAATAACTGGGATTAGTAGTAAAGGAAGATGCAAAAATGAAACTTGTGATTGGCCTAGGTAACCCAGGCAAAGAATATGAACATACGCTCCATAACGTTGGTTTTGATACGATTGATTTATTAGCGGAAAAATGGGGTATATCATTAAATCAACAAAAATTTAATGCAATTTATGGAACTGCACATCTTCCAGAAGGAAAAGTAATGGTGATGAAGCCACTTACTTACATGAACCTTTCTGGTGAAGCGGTGCGTCCTTTAATGGATTATTTTGATATTGAGCTGGAAGACATTGTGGTCATCTATGATGATTTAGATTTAGAAAAGGGAAAATTGCGTTTGCGTCAAAAGGGTAGCGCAGGTGGCCATAACGGCATAAAGTCGTTAATCCAACACCTAGGCACACAAAATTTTAATCGTATTCGTATAGGAATTGATCGTCCACCTGTAGGAATGAAGGTAGTCAATTATGTTCTAAGCCACTATCAAAAAGAAGATTTGCCGACTATGGAAGATGCATTTAAAAATGCCGCAGAAGCTTGTGATTATTGGTTGACGAAGCCTTTTGTTGAAGTCATGAATAAGTTCAACTAATTCTTCAAGCATAAAAAACTGAAAGCTGTCTATACTTTTACTAAAGGGAGGCATGCTTATGGCTATTCGTTACAAATGTCGTCATTGCAGTACGGAGATTGGTGTATTGCCATTTGATTCTGATGATAGTATTCGCAAACTGCATCAACTCAATGAAAAAGATGCCCAAGAATTTATCCGTCATGAGCAAAATGGCGATACGACCGTAGATAGTATATGTGAACACTGTGAAGATTCGCTAAAGAAATTCCCGAATTATCATGCATTAAAAAATTGGTTACAGTGAAACGCTTTGGCGCTTTTTGCGTCCAAGGCCTTTTTCTGTATGTACTATAAATAAGTCCGAGAGAGAAGGGAGATTTGTATGGAAATTTTGCGTCATCTATTGACTAGCGATCCGCAAGTACAAAAATTATTAGATGAAATAAAGAAGGGACAGGGAGCAGAGCTGGTAACGGGTCTGTCGGGCAGCGCGCGTCCCGCATTTTTAGATACAATATTTTATACTCTGCAAAAGCCGCTTTACATAATTTCGCCAAACTTGTTGCAAGCGCAAAAAATGTATGATGATTTGGCTAAACTGATAGGAGAGGATATGGTCCATTACTATCCAGCTGACGAATTTATTGCCGCTGATATGGCCACATCCAGTCCAGAGCTCAGAGCAGCACGTATTGAAACATTGGATCATATGATTCATCAACAAAAAGGAGTATATGTCATTCCTATAGCTGGTATGCGTAAAATAATGGCTCCGAAAGAAGTATGGACGAATTTAAATTTAACTGCCAAGCTTGGTGAAGAAATCGACGTAGAAGAATGGTTGAACCAATTAGTGACAATGGGGTATTCAAGAAGCCAAATGGTCACCTCTCCTGGTGAATTTGCACTGAGAGGTGGTATTTTAGATATTTATCCTCCTTATTCTGAAAATCCTGTTCGCATCGAGTTATTTGATACAGAAGTTGATTCTATTCGCACATTCTCAGCAGATGACCAACGTTCTATTAATAAACTAAAGGATATACATCTCTTACCTGCGACAGAATTTGTTGTGACAAAGAATCAAAGACAGCAATTCGCACAAAGGCTGGAAAGTGCATTAAGTGAGAGCTTAAAAAAGGTAAAGAAAAAAGAGATACAAGAACAATTATATCAAAATGTTCAAATGGATATAGAATTGCTTCAGCAAGGTGAGTTGCCGGAGTTTGCTAATCGTTACGGATCTCTGTTATATGAAAAACCTGCATTCTTGGGCGACTATTTTGCGAAAGATGGGCTTGTTGTATATGACGAGTACGGAAGAATCCAAGAAGTAATGGAAGCTTGGGAAAAAGAAGAGAAAGAGTGGTTCATTTCCCTTATAGAAGAAGGAAAAATGGTGCATGCGGTAAAGCCATCTTATTCAATGAAAGAGGTCTCGGCTATGATTCAATTGCCAATACTTTACTTTTCATTGTTTGCCAGAAATTTTTCTGGCGTACGTTTCCGAGATATCACTAGCCTTTCTTGCAAGCCGATGCAGCATTTTCATGGACAAATGCCGCTGTTAAAAGGAGAAATTGAGCGTTGGCAGCGTGAAAAATTTACAGTACTGTTTATGGCGGAAGATGGAAGTCGTCTACCAACTATCCAGACCACTTTAGAAGATTACGATATTCATATACAAATTGGAACGCCTGAGGCAGAAGGCATTTTTGCAATTACGGGTAATCTTTCCGCAGGTTTTGAACTACCCATGCAACGTGTGGCAGTAGTGACAGAAGAAGAGCTGTTTAAACAAAAGCCTAAAAAGAAAAGAAACCGTGCTCAAAAAATGTCCAATGCAGAGCGGATTAAAAGTTATACAGAAATCAAGTCTGGCGATTATGTGGTCCATGTGCATCATGGGATCGGCAAATATGTAGGAATTGAAACGCTAGATGTGGGGGGCAAACATAAGGATTATCTCCATATCCGTTATCGTGCAGACGATAAATTGTATGTGCCTGTCGATCAAATTGATTTAATTCAAAAGTATATTGGTTCAGAAGATAAAGAAGTGAAACTCCATAAGCTTGGAGGTACAGAGTGGGGCAAAACGAAAACAAAAGTATCGAGAGCTGTCCAAGATATCGCTGATGATCTGATCAAGCTTTATGCTAAGCGTGAAGCAGAAAAAGGATTTGCCTTCTCTCCAGATGGAGATGAGCAACGAGCATTTGAAGAAGCATTCCAGTACGAGGAAACAGAGGATCAACTACGGACGATTCAAGAAGTGAAAATAGATATGGAAAAAGAAAGGCCAATGGACCGCTTAGTATGCGGAGATGTGGGTTATGGCAAAACAGAAGTAGCTATACGGGCTGCATTTAAAGCTGTACTAGACGGCAAGCAAGTAGCCTTTTTGGTCCCAACTACTATTTTGGCTCAGCAGCATTATGAAACGTTGCTAGAGAGATTCCAAGACTATCCTGTTACAATCGGCGTACTCAACCGTTTTCGTTCTCGTAAGCAACAAAATGAAACTATCAGCGGACTGCAAGCTGGTACGGTAGATATCGTAGTAGGCACACACCGCCTTTTATCAAAAGATGTCGTGTATAAGGATTTAGGTTTATTAGTTGTCGATGAAGAACAACGATTCGGTGTAACACATAAAGAGAAAATTAAAAAATTACAAACAAAAGTAGATGTATTAACATTAACAGCAACACCAATTCCCCGCACACTGCACATGTCGATGGTCGGAGTACGCGATTTATCTGTAATTGAGACACCACCAGCTGACCGCTTCCCTGTTCAAACGTATGTAATGGAACATAACGGTGCACTTGTGAGAGAAGCGATTGAACGCGAATTAGCACGTGATGGGCAAGTATTCTATCTGCACAACCGCGTAGAAGATATTGCGAAAAAGGTTGAAGAGATTCAAATGCTTGTGCCTGATGCAAGGGTCGGCTCTGCCCATGGCAGAATGACTGAAAGAGATCTAGAAAACGTCATTTTAAAATTCCTTGAAGGTGAGTACGATGTATTAGTCACGACCACCATCATTGAGACAGGTATTGATATTCCAAATGTTAACACACTGATTATTAATGACGCTGACCGTATGGGGCTGTCGCAGCTGTATCAATTAAGAGGGCGTGTCGGTAGGTCTAGCCGTGTGGCGTATGCTTATTTCATGTATCAACGCGATAAAGTCTTAACAGAAGTGGCAGAACAACGGCTACAGGCAGTAAAAGAATTTACAGAGCTTGGCTCCGGTTTTAAAATTGCGATGCGCGATTTATCTATCCGCGGAGCAGGTAACTTGCTTGGTGCACAACAGCATGGTTTTATTGATTCAGTTGGATTTGATTTGTATTCACAAATGTTAGAAGAAGCGATTACTGAGCGGCAAACAGGCGTGAAAAAGGAAGAAGAAAAGGATATCGAAATCATTATTCCATTTGATGCATATATTCCAGATACTTATATACCTGATGGCTATCAAAAAATCCAAATGTATAAACGCATAAAGAGTATGGATGAAGAAGAAGACTACTCTGAGATTATTGATGAGCTGCAAGACCGATTCGGAGATTTCCCAGTTGAAACGGAACGCTTGCTGCGTATTGGCCGTATGAAGGTATGGGCGAAACAAGCAGGAGTAGAATCAATCAAAACGAAAAATAAAATCATCACGATTGAAATCTCGGAAGAAGGCACTGCCAAGCTAGATGGAGGCAAAGTTGTAGCCGAATCAATGGTATTTGGTCGGGCAGTAGGCTTCCAATTGGAAGGACAAAAATTACTTTTAACGATAGATGAAAAGAAAGCAGAAGCAAAATCAACGTTTGACATATTAGAAGCTTTGCTGAAATTATTGCCAACAGCACTCCGTGAAAAGACGGAGGTATAGAACTAATAATTGTTATGTATAAATTTCCCTTTATAAGGCCAAACTACCGACAAGACTATTTATGAAATCTTGTCGAAAGTGAGGCATTCGAATGAAGGCAACAGGCATTGTACGACGGATCGATGATTTAGGGCGCGTAGTCATTCCAAAAGAAATAAGAAGGACTTTGCGTATCCGGGAGGGAGATCCTTTAGAAATTTTTACTGATCGTGAAGGCGAAATTATACTTAAAAAATATTCACCTATTAATGAACTAGGTGATTTTGCACTTTCTTATGTAGATACATTATTTGAAACATTAGGTACGAGTGCTTTGGTTAGCGATAGAGATCAGGTAATTGCTGCTGCAGGTGTTTCAAAAAAGGATTATTTGCATCGTGCCATTTCTCCTTTTGCAGAAGAACGTATTCTACAAAGGAATTTGATTGTAGAGAAGCATGAAAGTTCGATTGAAATTGTCCCTGGACAAATAGAACAGATCAAATCATATTGTATTGCACCGATTGTTGTAGCAGGAGATGCCATTGGCGCAGTTTATATTTTATCTAAAATGCACTTTATTGGTGATACGGAACAAAAGGTCGCAGAAACAGCGGCACACTTCCTAGCGAAGCAAATGGAAGGATAGAGAACGGTAACAGACTGCTTATATAAGCAGTCTGTTTTTTTGTAAGGCAATCCAGGTGTATCCCCTTACTCAATTTACACATATGCTATACTTTGGTAGTAAAAAGAGTTTGTTTTAGAAATGAGTGAGAAATATATGCCTGAAAAGTGGGGTATGAAGGTATATTTAAAGGGCGTGGCAATGCTAACGGTGGCCTCTCTTTTTGTGAAAGTACTGAGTATGGTGTACCGTATTCCTTTTCAAAACCTAGTAGGAGACCGAGGATTTTATATTTACCAGCAGGTCTATCCTTTTGCTGCTATATTTGTCACTTGGACTTCAAGCGGACTAGCTGTAGCTATTTCAAAAATACTGGCAGATGAAGATGCCAATAAACATACGAGTGAGCGCAATGCAATATTGCGATTTTTATTTAGTGTTTTAGCTGTGATATCTGCTCTTTTATTTATACTACTATTTTTTGGCGCTCCTTTTTTTGCAAAGATGATGGGAGATCAAGAGCTAGCCGGATTAATAAAAGTAGCTTCATTTGTTGTATTTTGTATTCCATTTCTTTCAATATACAAAGGATTCTTTCAATCAATGGGGAACATGCAGCCGGTTGCCTATGCGCAAATGGTAGAGCAGGCTGTAAGAGTAGCAATCATTATTGTAGGTACTTGGCAAGTTGTTGCTATGACACATTCGCTATATGCAGCTGGCGAAGTGGCAATGGGGGGGACGGTAGCCGGTGAACTGGCAGGTGTTTTTCTGTTAGTTTGGTTTGGAAGGAAATACTTTTTTTCTCATGAAGGCTTAAAGAGTACTACTATCCAATCATTGAATAAATGGGCAATGACCAAAAAGCTTTTGCTTTTCAGCTTCAGTGTCAGCTTGAGCAGTTTGATGCTGCTGCTGTTTCAACTAGTTGATTCATTTACTATTTTCAGTGCGTTACAAAAAATGGGCTTACCTTCTTTACAGGCGATGGAAACTAAGGGGATTTATGATCGAAGTCAACCGCTCGTACAAGTAGGATTGGTGATTGCTTCCTCACTTTCACTCGCTATTGTGCCGTTGATTGCCCATAACCAAAAAAACAGGAACCATGCTAAACGATATATCAAAATCACCTATCGTGCCTCTCTTCTATTTGGTGTAGCGGCTGCTGTCGGATTAATTCTAGTGATGCCAAATATAAATAAAACATTATTTGAAACAGCCGATTTATCGAATGTATTATCGATTTTTATCATTCAAATTATATGGCTTTCACTCATATTGACCATTACAGGGATACTACAAGGGTTAGGTAAATTAAAAATACCCTCGTTTATTTTATTGATGGGTATTTTGGTGAAATGTTTATGTAACTCTTTATTTGTACAAACATTCGGTATAGGAGGGGCGGCTATTGCAGGAAATATGGGCTTAATGATGTCAGCTATAGTACTGGTTGCTTATTTAAAAAAGTTACAAACTATAAAACTGGCTCCATGGCGTTTCTACAAAGGCTTGACGGTGGCCACCCTTCTTATGGCGTTTGTCCTTGTGTTATTCTCTGTCTTTTTAGAACCTTATGCTAGAAATTTCTCTGATGGAAGAACGATGGCTTTATGTCTAACGATCATAAAATCATCGATTGGTGCTTTCATCTTTCTGACTACGTTAGCAAAAATGCGTACACTAGCAGTTCGAGAATGGTTCCTATTGCCTCTAGGAAAATACATGGCCGCCTACCAACTCCGGTTGGGAAGAATGGGGAAAGATACAGAAGAAAAGGTTCGACAATGATTTGTTAGCCTGCTACCAACTCGATATAATGAAAAATGAATTCACATAACATGCAGTATTTACAAGTAAGAAAGAAGCGCAAGATTAAAGGAGAGAATGTGTATGCATCAACTGACTATAATAGGCTTAGGAGCGGGAGACTTTGAACAATTGCCAATGGGTGTCTATAAAGCACTCAAAGCAGCTAAAAAGGTGTATGTTCGAACAAATGATCACCCTGTACTAACAGAATTGGCTAAAGAGGGACTAACATTCGAAAGCTTTGATGCTGTGTATGAAAAACATGATGACTTTTTGCCTGTCTATCAAGAGATTGCTGATTCACTGCTTCAAGCAGTAGAGAAGGACGAGGTTATATATGCCGTGCCTGGCCATCCACTAGTTGCAGAAATGACAGTGCAGTTGCTGATCGAAGCAGAGAAAGAGGGAAAAGTAAGTCTCAAAATAGAAGGTGGTCAGAGCTTCTTGGATGCTGTGTTTGGCGCATTGCGAATCGATCCGATTGATGGCTTTGAATTAGTTGATGGCAGTACATTTTCAATACATGAGACCAATATGTACAAGCACCTACTGATTGCACAAGTGTATGACCAATTCAGTGCATCAGAGGTAAAGTTAACTTTAATGGAGAAATATCCGGCTGAATATCTAGTAACCATTGTGACAGCTGCTGGATCGAAGGATGAACAATTGCGCACTGTTCCATTATTTGAACTCGATCATGGTGTTGAAGTAAATAACTTAACAACTGTTTATGTGCCACCTATTAAACGGAGAGAAGACGGTTTAAGAGAGTGGTCTACTTTCCGCGATATTATTGGGGTGCTTAGAAGCCCTGAAGGATGTCCATGGGACCGTGCACAAACACACGAGAGCCTTAAAAAGTATATGCTGGAGGAAGTGCATGAGTTCCTTCAAGCAGTCGATGAACAAGACGAAGACCATATGATTGAGGAGCTTGGCGATGTATTGTTACAGGTTTTCTTGCAAGCACAAATCGCAGAGGATGAAGGTTTCTGGAATCTAGAGGACGTTCTTCAGGGGGTTGCTTCTAAAATGATTCGCCGCCATCCGCATGTTTTTGGCGAAGTGAAAGTAGATAATGCGGAAGACGTAGTGAAGAACTGGGAAGAAATCAAAAAGGAAGAGCATCAGCCTACGAAAACAGAACCACTTTTAAAAGAAGGGTATCGTGCAACCTCTTCACTGCAAACTGCATATAACTATCAAAAAATTGCCGCTAAGGTAGGCTTTGAATGGCCAGACGTTGAGGGAGCATGGGCGAAGGCAAAAGAAGAGTGGGAAGAATTCCAAGAGGAAATCAAAGATGGTACAGATGAAACAAGGCTCGATGAGTTCGGCGATGTGCTTTCTACGCTTGTTAATTTAGCACGCGTCTATAAGATCCCAGCAGAAGAAGCGATGATCCATGCAAACGCAAAATTTGCAAAAAGGTTTGGTTATGTAGAGCAAAAGGTAATGGCTGGACGAAAGGATTTTAAAAAGTACACACTTGAGGAATTAGATGAATTTTGGGAAGAAGCAAAACAATTACAAAGTAAGGAGTCATAGATATGAGATTAGATAAATTTTTGAAAAACTCTCGGCTGATCAAACGCCGTACATTAGCAAAAGAAGTAGCAGATCAAGGACGTATTACTATCAATGGAAAAGTGGTAAAAGCAAGCAGCCCCGTAAAAGTGGGCGATGAATTAGCGATTCGTTTCGGCCAAAAAATCGTGACTGTTCGCGTGGAGGAACTAAAAGATATCGTCCGCAAAGAAGAGGCTGCAAATATGTTTACCATTTTGAAAGAAGAAAAAGTAGAGAAAATTGAGCCAGAATTTATTGATGACGAAGAGTAGCAACTAACAAAAAATCAAAATAGAGTCGAAGTGGAAATAACGTGGACTGCTGAGGAATAGCACAATGCTTGTCCTTAGAAAGTTTAATGTTTCCACTTCTTTTCAAAAATAAATCAGTAAACAACTCCCCATTTTATAACTCTCTCATTTTCTTTGCCCCATATTCCTTTTCTACCGACAATAGGTATTTACTTAGACCGGAATCATGCTCCCCTTTTTAAACCGTAGAGAATTTTCACTTTCCCCTCATATTCCTCTTTCTCCTAACATATAGATTAGTAGACAGGCTAAGGAGGGGAAAAATGATGACATTCCAACAAGAAAACGCGACTTATACTATTCCAACAGGAGACCACTTGCTAACGGTTCGAAATCGCAAGCGAATGGATGTGACATCTGTAAAATCGATTGAACGCTTTGACCAAGAGGAGTTTTTAGTACTCACCTCTCAAGGACATTTGCAAATTCGAGGAGAAGATTTAAGAATTGTCCATTTGGATGTAGATAAAGGACTTCTGACTTTAGAAGGGTCTGTGAAGACACTGCAATATGATGAAGAGGATAGCGGCATATCAAAAGGCATTTTGCATAAATTATTTGGATGACCGTTTCACAACAGTTCCTTAGTATAGCAGCACTCATAGCTAGTGGCGTTGTAGGGGCCGCAATTATTGATTTGGTACGATCTTTCAGCTTTTATGCCGCGCCCAAATCGCTCTTGCGAAAAGGCTATATCCTATTTGAATTAACAGCATGGATTCTTTTAGGGATTGGAACATTCCTACTATTAATGGTTGTTCGAGATGGAGAATGGCATTTTGTAGATTTTCTTTCACAATTGCTGGGCTTTTGCCTGTACCAATTATTTCTGCAAAGCTTAGTTCGATTCTGTGGAAGACTGTTTGTCAGACTTGTCATCCATCCGATTTGGTTTATTATTCGCCTCATTATAGGCATAGTCCGACAAATCATTAGGATAATTGTTAAAATTGTTATGATTATTCTATTTCCGTTACGATTTGTTGTCGAAAAAATTAAAAATTTTACTCTTAAAAAATAGGGTAAAATTAGATATAATGGCATTAATGCTAAATGAAAGGGTATAGTTCCTTGCATGAAGGAATTATACCCTCTTATGGGGAAGTTAGAAATCACCAAGTAAAGGAGGTTAGGGTTACCACCCGCTTATATGCAAAAACCATCGAAGCAAATGTACAAAAAAACTACACAAATGCCAACAGACTATGCAAGAGCAGAGATGCAAAAAAACAGTAAACATCAAAAACGCAAGATTGGCTTATATCGTCGTCTTGGGGTTATGACACTTCTATTTGTTCTTATGGCTGGTTCCCTTTTCTTTATGTTGGCGAAACAAAAGCACACTCTCGCAGTGAAAGAACAACACAAAACTGAGCTGCAGAAGACGCTTGCAAAGCAAAAAGAGAAGCAGGAAGATTTAAAAATTCAAATTGCTAAATTGAATGATGATGATTACATCGCAAAACTTGCAAGGAAGGATTTATTCTTATCGGAAGACGGAGAAATTATTTTTTCAACACCTAAATCGTCTGAAAAGGATAAGAAAAAAACAGATTCAAAAGAGTAGTCTTATTGACACTCTTTTTTTGTTGGCTATAATAAAGATAAGAATCAAAGAACACATATTTGAATATAAGACTAATAAGTCGCTTACATTTTAAGGAGGAGCATTTTTTTTATGTCAATTGAAGTAGGCAGCAAGGTACAAGGTAAAGTAACAGGAATCACAAATTTCGGAGCATTCGTAGAGCTGCCAAATGGCTCAACAGGTCTTGTTCATATTAGTGAGGTTGCTGACAACTATGTTAAAGACATTAATGACCATTTGAAAGTTGGAGAAATGGTCGAAGTAAAAGTAATGAATGTAGAAGCAGACGGTAAGATTGGTCTATCCATTCGCAAGGCAAAACCTCAACCTGAGCGACCAGAACGACCAGAACGTCCTCATCGCCCACGTAACAACAACCACCGTTCAAATGACCGTGGTGAACATCGCCAACCTAAGGAAAACTTTGAGCAAAAAATGGCTCGCTTCCTTAAAGACAGTGAAGATCGTCTTTCAACTTTGAAGCGTGCACAAGATTCAAAACGTGGTGGCCGAGGTGCAAGAAGAGGGTAACTTGCTGGCTATTTTAATCGTAGAAAAAGTGTATTAATCAATTTACTAATAAACGAAAGTGAAGCTTCACTCAGTAGGGAGACCTTCTACTGATGTTGGTGTCTTACTGTCCGTTCCTACGGCCGCCCTGAGATATTCATCCAGAGGCGGCCGCTTTTTATCTATAATTCTTTCGAAATACAAAAAAGAAGCCTTCCAATTGGAAGGCTTCTTTTTTTATGATGGCGGCCGAGGGGATCGAACCCCCGACCTTACGGGTATGAACCGTACGCTCTAGCCAGCTGAGCTAGGCCGCCGTGTTAGCAATATAATACATAATACAAGAATTGTTTTCACTATGTCAAGCGCTTTTTGTTTTATTTTTATAAACTATGTGATTTGCCGTCGAACGATTTTTTAAATATTGAACACAAACAGACAAAATTTACAGTCATATCCATGTATACTGGCAGAAATATATATAAGAATATTGGAGGTATGTCACGATGAGAAAAGAATTTATTCAATCAAATAAACTATCCATACCTAAAGTTTCGATCGGCCTGAAGCAGGCTTATCCGGTGCTTTTTGGGTTAGCGCTTTGCTTTTCTGCTTTTTTCTTATCCAAAGCAGTCCTATTTGAGGCGATTGTTCCCTTTTTCTTGCCTATTATGGCTGTTGTATATGCCAATCATCGAGATTACTTTATGTGGGCCCTTTTCGGAGGAATGCTTGGTAGTGTGACATTGGGCATTGGCGAGTCATTGATTCACATAGGTGAACTAACCATCTTTGTACTATTACTAAAGACGTTCATACGCAAAGTGCCAATTGCTTTCGTTGTAGGGATTTCCGTTTTGCTTATGCAAGTGACTTGGCAAATGATTTCTTATCACGGTGAGCCACCTTCCATGATTTTATTATATGTGGGATATGAGAGTATATTATCAATCTTTATGACTTTATTTTTAATGCAGTGTTTATTACCGATGCCTGCACTATGGAATGCTTCCTGGACATTGGAGCGGATTGGAGCTGCGCTGGTAGCCCTCGCTATAATGCTGACATCTACAAATAATATTGTGTTGAATATCCTGTCACCTACTTACATTGCCCTGCAACTAGTCATACTAGGAGCTGCCTATGTAGGGGGTGTGACATTATCAACCGCAATCGCTGTATTAATGGGTACGATTATCAGCTTGTCTCATTTATCCTTTAGTGGAATGATTGCAGTGTATGCATTGACTGGGCTTTGTGCAGGTATATGTAAGAAGGTGGGGAAATTCGGCATCATCATAGGCAGTGGTATTGCGACGGCATTTTTTATGCTCTACGATGCAACATTGCCGATTGACCAAACATATTGGATTGCGCTGGGTATCGCTGCATTATTGTTTTTAACTATACCAAAAAGCTGGCTCTCATATTGGCAGCAACAATTATATCCGAATCATGAGGATACCCTGTTAGAAAGACAGCGTTGGCTTACAGAAAAGGTAACTATGAAACTGACCAATTTTAATGACTTTGTGACATTTATGAAAGAACTTGTGAATGATCGTTTTAGCATAGTGGAGCAACAAGAAGAAGAAATAGAGGCAAGACCGCTGTCCCCATGTGAAACATGCTATCAATTTGAACGGTGCTGGGGGAAAAAAGAGGAAATGCGCTCGATAATGGAGCAGTGGCTCAAGGCAGATACCATTAATGATCACGGAGCAAAGAAGCAATCAGAAGATAAATTGCGCTACAAATGTGTACGCTCCCCATCCCTATTGAATGCTTTAGCAGAATACGTATCAAAACAGCAGTTAAGCGGACAATTTCATCATGGAAAGAAGATGATTGCCTTACAATTAAGAGATATGTCGCTGCATATTGACCATGTAATGAAAGATATGACGAATGACGCTGTCTCGTTCCAACAGCATGAAGATTTGCTAGTGTCTCGCTTTAAAGAAATAGGAATTGATTTCTTCCAAATTGATATCTTGGCAAATGAACCGGGTAATAGGAAAGTAGTTTGCTGTATCCCTTTCAAAAAGGCTCAATGGGAAACAGACCAAATGGTAGCTGAAAGACTTATTTTACCTGCCTTACAGGATGTTTTTAAGGAGCCATTTGAAATTAACCAAACGATTAAAAAGACCAAACCCTATGCGCATTTGCAAATCACTTTTCAATCAGCTATTCGTTTTGATCTTTCGTATGATGTCTTATCTACATCTAGAGACAATACGATGTACTCTGGTGACTCACACGCAGTATTCTCGCTAAATCCGGGTCTTACAGCGATTATGCTGTCAGATGGAATGGGGCATAACAAGCAATCCCATAAAGAAAGCAGGAAGCTCATTCGCTTAATGCGGGAATGTTTGCATCATCAAATGTCTCCTGAAACGGCTATGCATACACTTCACTATGTGATGTCACTTAAACAGGAAGAAATGTATGCCACAATGGACTTTGCTTTAATTGACTTACAGCATGGCAAGTTGTGGTCTTGGAAAGCAGGCAGCATGGCAACTTACTTGGTAAGGGGGAGAGAGGTAACACGACTTGAAAGTGCCAGCGAACCATTTGGCATCTATACATCCTACTCAGTAGAAGCAGAGCAAAGGACACTTAAAGCAGGGGATATTATCTTTATGTGTACAGACGGACTTTTTTTTGAAGATATGCCATGGGAAAAACAAGAAAAAATGCTTCGCAATTGTCTTCTGCAACATAGAAGCTTGCCAATTAATGAAATATGTCCAGAAATTATGAGATCATTCCGCAATAATGACAAACCAGTCGATGATTGTACAATTGTTTGCGTTGAGATTCAGCATAAAACAGTTGATTGGTCATTATTTAAGCCAACTTTCCAAGAAACTTCACACAAAAGAGTGGTAAACTAACAGTGAGGTGAGAAAATGGCGCCGTTCGAAACGAAAGTAAAAGAGTATATTCAGCAATATGGGTTATGTCATAAGGAAGATCGATTGCTTGTAGCTTGTTCTGCTGGGGCAGATTCAATGGCTTTACTGCATTTTCTCTATCAAGAAAAAGAGAGACTGGGTGTTTCCGTTGCAGCTGTCCATGTCAACCATATGTTGAGAGGAAGCGAATCGGAAGAAGACCGCCGATTTGTAGAAAGCTTCTGCCAGGATAAAGGGATACCGGTCTATGCTGCCGATATCCCAATTCCCGCTATACTAGAAAAAGAAAGTGGCAATATGCAAGCGGTGTGCAGAAGAGAACGCTATGCCTACTTTAAAGAAGTCATGCAGGAAACAGAAAGCACAAAGCTTGTTGTAGCCCATCATGCAGATGATCAAATAGAAAGTGTCATTATGGCACTAACCAGAGGTTTATTAGAAGGCGGCATGCAAGGAATTAAACGGTGTCGCCCTTTTGCAAACGGCGAATTGATTCGTCCGTTTCTTTCTGTGACAAGAGAAGAAATAGTAGATTATCTACAAAGAAATCATCAAGGCTACAGGGAGGATTCAAGCAACAAGAAGGATTCTTATACACGCAATCGCATCAGGCACCATGTTGTACCACTCCTAAGAGTCGAAAATGAAAACATTGCAGAAGCTATTATGCATTACACAGAAAAAGTGCAAGAGGATGAACAATTGTTACAAAGCTATGCAGAACAAGCATTACAAGAGCTATTAGTTGAAAAACAGCGTGATTTGTGGAAAATTAATATCAAAGCATTCCATAATCAACCACTTGCTTTACAAAGAAGAATCATTCTACTACTATTAAAATATCTTTACGAAAATCCAAACATTGAACAAAGCTACACACTTAGCAATGCTATATTAAAACTGACACAATCAACAGATGGAAATGCAACAATTAATTTACCAAAAGGAGCCCTAGCAATACGGGAGTACGACCAGCTGTCGCTTGTAAAAGCACATAAGGAGACACCTGCATTAATTGCTAGAACATTGCCATTTGGCCAATGGATTGATTTGCCGAATGATTTGCGTATGTATATAGGGAAAGCAGACCATGCTGTTCCTACGAACACCACATCCTTCGCAAAATGCTACTTTGTAAATACTTCAGATTTTGCACTACCATTACATATTCGTGGCAGAATGGATGGCGACCGTATCGATTTGCTAGGAACAAATATAAAAAAACGAGTATCTCGCCTTTTTATAGATGAAAAGATTCCTGCGGCGTTAAGGGAGAATTGGCCAATTGTCACATCTGACGATAATTTGGTGATTGCAGTTCCTGGTCTCCGCATGAGCAACTATCTTTCTACTAGCAAGCGGGCAGAAGATGATGCCCTATTCATCATCGACAAGAGAGTTCTTTCATAGAACCTAAAGGGAAATGAAGAATACTCTCGCCGGTTGAAATTTTCGCTTTACCATGTTGATTTACTACCAAGGAGGAAACACAAGATGCTTGAGAAAGACATTGAAAACGTATTAATTTCAGAGGAAGAGCTACAGCACAAAATTAAAGAACTTGGCGAATCGTTAGCTGCTGAGTACCAAGATGATTTTCCATTAATGATCTGCGTATTAAAGGGTGCTATGCCGTTTATGGCAGATTTAATCAAAAGAATGGATTCTTATGTTGAACTAGATTTCATGGATGTTACAAGCTACGGAAACGCAACTGTTTCTTCTGGTGAAGTAAAGATTGTGAAAGACTTAAATACAAGTGTGGAAGGCCGCGACATCATCATAGTAGAAGATATTATTGATAGTGGATTAACTTTAAGCTATTTGGTTGATTTGTTTAAGTACCGCAAAGCAAAATCAATAAAAATCGTAACATTATTGGATAAACCATCTGGACGCAAGGTAGATTTAAAAGCAGATTATGTTGGTTTTGAAGTGCCGGATGCATTTGTAGTCGGCTATGGTTTAGACTATGCAGAAAAGTATCGTAATCTTCCATATATTGGTGTATTGAAGCCTGCTGTATATTCAAACTAAGACGTTTTCTCGCTGTAAACAAATTTTCCGGGAAACGTGCTAGATAAAAGGCTTTTCATTGTACTAACCAAAAGTTCATATGTTAAGATTTACTATAGTTTTTCTGTTTATCTTGTGAGGAGGCTGGGGATGAATCGAATATTTCGATACACCATATTTTATTTATTAATTTTCCTCGTGATCATTGGGATTTTTGGTACGTTTAATAATGCGAACCAACCTACAAAGGAAATACAGTATCACGAGTTCATTACAGCATTAGAGAACGGCAAGGTAACTGAGGCTACTATACAACCGGATCAGTTAGTTTATGTCGTTAAAGGGAAAATCGAGGGGTATAAAAAAGGCGAATCATTCGTAACAAATATCCCGCGTGATGACCAAGAGTTAATGAATGAAATTCGTAAAGAAGCTAAAACGAGTTCTAAAATTAACTTCTTAGGCGCACCAGAATCAAATGGATGGATACAGTTCTTTACCGGAATCATTCCATTTGTAGTCATCTTTATTCTGTTCTTCTTCTTGTTGAACCAAGCTCAAGGCGGCGGCAATCGCATGATGAGCTTTGGTAAAAGCAAAGCAAAACTTTATGATGACCAGAAGAAAAAAGTTCGCTTTACCGATGTAGCGGGTGCGGACGAAGAAAAACAAGAATTAGTAGAGGTTGTAGATTTCCTTAAAGACCATACTAAATTTGCTGAAATTGGCGCACGTATACCTAAAGGGATCTTATTAGTGGGCCCTCCTGGTACCGGTAAAACATTATTAGCTCGAGCTGTAGCAGGGGAAGCAGGCGTACCATTCTTCTCAATCAGTGGTTCTGATTTCGTCGAAATGTTCGTCGGTGTTGGTGCTTCTCGAGTACGTGATTTATTTGAAAACGCTAAGAAAAATGCTCCATGTATTATCTTTATTGATGAAATCGACGCAGTTGGTCGTCAACGTGGTGCTGGATTAGGCGGCGGTCATGATGAACGCGAACAAACGCTTAACCAATTGCTTGTTGAAATGGATGGCTTTGGCGCAAATGAAGGTATTATCATTATCGCCGCTACAAACCGCCCAGACATTTTAGACCCTGCCCTCTTACGTCCGGGTCGTTTTGACAGACAGATCACTGTCGGTCGTCCAGACGTCAAAGGCCGTGAAGCTGTACTTAAAGTACACGCTCGTAAAAAACCTTTAGATGAGTCAGTTGACTTGAAAGCTATCGCACAGCGTACACCAGGTTTCTCGGGTGCTGATTTAGAAAACTTATTGAACGAAGCTGCATTAGTGGCTGCACGTGAAAATAAGAAAAAAATTGATATGGGCGATATTGATGAAGCAACAGACCGCGTTATTGCTGGTGTTGCGAAAACAAGCCGTGTCATTTCTGAGAAAGAGCGCAATATTGTTGCATTCCATGAGGCCGGCCACGTTGTTGTTGGTTTAACATTGGATGAAGCAGAAAAAGTCCACAAAGTTACAATCGTGCCACGCGGTCAAGCAGGCGGATATGCAGTAATGCTACCAAAAGAAGACCGTTATTTCATGACAAAACCAGAGCTACTTGATAAAGTTGCCGGTTTACTTGGTGGACGTGTAGCAGAGGATATCGTCTTTGGCGAAGTATCTACTGGCGCACATAATGACTTCCAACGTGTAACAAGCATTGTACGGTCTATGGTTACTGAATATGGTATGAGCGATAAACTTGGCCAATTGCAATTTGGTTCAAGCCAGGGAGGCAACGTCTTCTTAGGTCGTGATATCAATTCTGAACAAAACTACTCAGATAAGATTGCATATGAAATTGACCAAGAGATGCAATTTATGGTTAAAGAACAATATGAACGAACAAAACGAATCTTAACAGAACGCCGTGACCTTCTAAATCTGATTGCTACTACTTTACTTGAAGTAGAAACGTTGGACGCTGAACAAATTGAGCACTTAGAAAAATACGGTAAGCTTCCTGAACGTTCATATGAAAGAAAAACACATCACGAAGCTGTTGTGGAAAGCAAAGAATCAACGGATGCTGATATCGTAACAGAAACAAAAGTGAATCCTTCAGGCAGTGGAGACCCTACTGTTTCTGATCTTCCAAAAAACGATAATCATACAAGCCGCAACGATAATATCTAGACAGTAAGCCATACTGTAAAGTAAAAAGCTGATCCCTTGCTAGAAGGTGGTCAGCTTTTTCTTATACTAAGGAGATATGCTTGCTTTTAGTGATGGGATAGAAATGAGGGAAATACTTTTGATATTAGTGATGGATGTAGGAAATACCAATATTTCGATAGGTGTGTATAAAGAAGATAAACTGCAACATCATTGGCGTTTAAAAACAGATGTGCACAAAACGGAAGATGAGTATGCCATGCAAATAAAAATGCTGTTTATGCACAAATCTTTATCTCTATCCGACATACGTGGTATTATAATTTCCTCAGTAGTGCCACCGATTATGTTTACCTTAGAATTAATGTGTAAAAGATATTTTGCTGTAGAACCCCTCGTGGTGGGACCTGGCGTTAAAACAGGGTTGAATATCCATAGCGAAAATCCTAGGGAGATCGGTGCTGACCGCATTGTTAATGCAGTAGCTGCCATCCATGAATATGGAGCTCCGCTTATTGTTGTAGATTTTGGTACTGCCACTACGTATTGTTATATTGATGAAAAAGGTCGTTATCTAGGCGGAGCTATTGCGCCTGGTATTTCAATCGCAATGGAAGCCTTATTTACCAAGGCTTCGAAACTTCCTCGCGTTGAATTGGCCCGCCCTCAAAGTGTTATCGGGAAAAACACGGTTTCCTCCATGCAAGCAGGCATTGTCTACGGGTATATAGGACAAGTTGAGGGAATAGTAAATCGTATGAGGCAAGAAGGTAGCGAAGGAGCTTTAGCCGTTGCAACAGGCGGCCTAGCAGAACTGATTGCAAAAGAATCGCGGGTTATTGATGTTGTAGATCCCCTTTTAACATTAAAAGGATTACATTTAATTTATAAAAGAAATCAAGAAGAAAAGAGGAATAAAAATGGCTGATTATTTAGTAAGAGGGCTTGGATTTAATGGGAGTGTACGTGCGTTTGCTGTAAGTACAACAGAAACAGTAGGAGAAGCGCAACGACGCCATGATACATGGCCAACTACTTCTGCTGCATTAGGGCGTACAATGACAGCTGCTGTCATGATGGGTGCTATGCTAAAAGGTGAGGATACAATCACGGTTAAGGTGGAAGGTAACGGGCCGATTGGTCCAATGGTTGTGGTAGCCAATGCTAAAGGTGAAGTGCGCGGCTATCCTACACACGCTCATGTTGAATTTGATTTAAATGAAGTAGGCAAATTGGATGTACGACGAGCAGTTGGTACAGAAGGAACGCTTACAGTTGTAAAAGATCTTGGATTACGTGAACACTTTACTGGTCAGGTGCCAATCGTTTCAGGTGAAATTGCTGAAGATTTTACCTATTACTTTGTAAAATCAGAGCAAGTTCCTTCTTCTGTAGGTCTTGGTGTACTTGTTAATACGGATGATAGCATCTTGGCTGCTGGTGGATTT
This sequence comes from Rummeliibacillus sp. GQ308, assembly GCF_059759115.1. Classification (NCBI taxonomy): domain Bacteria; kingdom Bacillati; phylum Bacillota; class Bacilli; order Caryophanales; family Caryophanaceae; genus Rummeliibacillus; species Rummeliibacillus sp. GQ308. The sequence goes on from NZ_JCAXDQ010000008.1 coordinate 38,967, forward strand.
ATTATTCAAGTAATGCCTGGTACAGATGATGAAACAATTACTGACATTGAAAACCAATTATCAAAAATTGAACCTGTTTCAAAAATGATTCAAAAAGGTTACTCTCCTGAACAAGTGTTAGAAGAAGTGCTTGGAAAAGATAACGTTGAATTCTTAGATACAATGCCTGTTCAATTTAAATGTACTTGCTCAAAAGAACGTTTCGGCGCGGCTATATTGAGCCTTGGCGAAAAAGAAATTCAAGATATGATCGATGAAGATGGTATGGCAGAAGCTCAATGCCATTTCTGTGAAGAAAAATATCACTACTCTAAAGAAGATTTAGAAGGTTTTATTGACGAAATTCGCGCTCAAAAATCTTAATGCGATAAATGTAGATGCATATAACTAGGAACGGAAATGATTGACAAACCTAATTGCAAAAGCATAAAATAAAGATAATAAAACCAACAAAAATACTAGGGTTTAGGAGTGGAGATAATGAGTAAAATTGTAAATTCAGTAGTGGATTTAGTAGGCAATACACCGATCGTCAAGTTAGATAATATAACTGGTCCAAACGACGGGAATGTTTATGTAAAACTCGAATACTTCAACCCAGGTAGCAGTGTAAAAGACCGTATTGCTGTTGCAATGATTGAGGCAGCTGAGAAAGAGGGCAAATTAAAGCCTGGTAGTACGATTATTGAACCGACAAGTGGGAATACAGGTATCGGTCTTGCAATGGTTGCCGCTGCAAAAGGATACAAAGCAATTCTTGTCATGCCGGATACGATGAGTATGGAAAGACGCAATTTATTGCGTGCCTACGGTGCAGAGCTTGTTTTAACACCAGGTGCTGATGGAATGAAAGGCGCTATTGCTAAAGTGGATGAATTAGCTAAAGAGAACGGCTGGTTTGTACCACAGCAATTTGAAAACCCTGCTAATGCTGAAATACATCGCTGGACAACGGGACCAGAGATTATAGAAGCATTTGAAGGACTTAACTTAGATGCGTTTATCTCTGGGGTAGGAACTGGTGGTACGATTACTGGAACTGGCGAAGTGCTGAAAGAAAAATACCCTAATATTGAATTGATTGCAGTGGAACCAAAAGACTCTGCAGTTCTATCAGGCAATAAACCGGGTCCTCACAAAATTCAAGGAATTGGGGCAGGATTCGTACCTGAAGTCTTAGATACAGAAATCTATACCTCTATATTACCAGTTGAAAATGAAGATGCCTTTGAAACAGCGCGTAAAGTAGCGAAAGAAGAAGGAGTCTTAGGTGGTATTTCTGCAGGTGCAGCGATGTATGCAGCGATTGAAACAGCTAAACGCCTAGGCAAAGGAAAGAATGTTCTTGCATTACTTCCTGATAACGGTGAACGTTATTTAAGTACACCTTTATATCACTATGATGATTAATTATTTAAGAATGCCTGTCCTTTATGGGATAGTGCATTCTTTTTTTCTGCCATGCAGCTGGTTCACCCCCTTTTCCTGATGTACAAGGTATTGCTATACTGATTGTAGGAATAGACAAAGGAGCGCAAGCACATGAAGTTAATGAATAACCAACCGTTAGTCATTCATGACCATACACTTGATTTTGGAAAAGAAACGATTGTTATGGGCATTTTAAATGTAACACCAGATTCTTTCTCTGATGGAGGAAGATTTGATGCAGTAGATAGCGCATTGGAACATGCTAAAAGAATGGTAGCGGATGGAGCGAAGATTATAGATATAGGTGGAGAATCTACAAGACCGGGCCATACTGCTGTTACAGCAAAAGAAGAAATGGCGCGTATCCTACCTGTCATACGTGCCATTCGTAAGGAACTAGATGTATTAATTTCTGTCGACACATTCAAATCAGAGGTAGCAAGAGCTGCGGTAGAAGCGGGCGCACATATTATTAATGATATATGGGGAGCTACATATGATCCAGAGATTGCTAAGGTAGCTGCTGATTACAAAGTGCCCATTATTTTAATGCATAATCGGCAGGATGAAAATTATGGTGAAGATTTTTGGGGCAGTGTGAAGAGTGATTTAGAAAGAAGTATTGAAATCGCTCGTCAAGCTGGTGTGGATGATCGTTTTATTTGGCTAGATCCAGGCATTGGCTTTGCGAAGACGCATGAACAAAATATTGAAATGATGAAGAATCTGTCAAACCTTGTGGATATGGGCTACCCTGTATTACTCGCAACTTCACGGAAAAGAATGATCGGCAATGTACTCGATTTACCGGTGGATGAACGTATGGAAGGTACAGCTGCTACTTGTTGTTACGGTGTCGATAAAGGATGTCATATGGTACGGGTTCATGATGTGTTGCCAATTGCTCGCATGATGAAAATGATGGATGCGCTTAAATAAAGCTGTATTTAATAAGAGTTACTACAGCTTCACTATATGTGAATTAATTTAATGGAGCTCAACGGCCAGTGTTAAGTTTTAAAGTCTACCTGTGCATTAAGTCGATATAGAGGATAAGGAGTGAATGAGATGGATTATATTCATATAAGAGATATGGAGTTTTACGGTTATCATGGGGTTTTGAAGGAAGAAACAGTGTTAGGTCAAAGATTTCGCGTTACTGTAGCCCTGGCTACTGATTTGAAGAACGCTGGCCAAACTGACAAGTTAGATAATACCGTTAGTTATGCGGATGTATATACGCTATGTGAAAAAATCGTAGAGGGTAAACCTTACAAACTGATTGAAGCAGTAGCTGAAGAAATTGCTAATGTTATTCTTAAGACTTATAAAGAGGAAGTCAAAGGCATTCGTGTGGAAGTGATTAAACCTGACCCTCCAATTAAAGGCCATTATAAGGAAGTAGCAGTTGAGATTACAAGAGGTGCTTTCAATGAATGATGTATATATTTCTTTAGGTTCAAATATGGGAGATAAAGAAGAAACGCTCAAACAAGCGGTACACATGCTTCGAAGTAATCCTGAGGTAAATGTAGCGAATATCTCTTCTATTTACGAAACAGACCCGGTAGGTTATACAGACCAAGATCTATTTTTGAATATGGTGGTGCATGTACGTACAACACTGTCAGCTTTACAAATGCTTGAGGTTTGCCAGGGAATTGAACAAGAATTAAAGAGAGAACGTTTGATTAGATGGGGGCCGCGTACAATAGACCTTGACATTTTGCTCTATAATAATGACAATATTGAAACAGAGAAACTGATTGTGCCCCATGAAAGAATGCACGAAAGAGCGTTTGTTCTTGTGCCATTGCTTGAAGTGACACCAAATCTTTACTCTCCTCGTACGCAAGAGTCGTATCAGAAAATGCTCCAAAAGATAGGGCGAGGTGGCGTAAGACAATGGAAGAATCGGAGTTCTCTTGATTTTTAATACAAAGTGTTATGAATATAAGCATATCTTCCGCATTGGGATGATGAAGCGATAATTACTAAATCCTAAAAGGGAGGAAAAACATTGGCTACACAAGAAAAACCTTTTCAAATAGGCGATATTGTCATGGATAATCGCGTTGTACTTGCACCAATGGCTGGCGTCTGCAATTCTGCATTCCGTCTAACCGTAAAGGAGTTTGGAGCAGGTTTAGTATACGCTGAGATGATTTCAGATAAAGGGATTGTCCAAAGGAACAGAAAAACCTTAGACATGCTTTATATAGATGAACGGGAAAATCCGCTTTCCCTCCAAATCTTTGGGGGCGATAAAGAAACGTTAGTAGAAGCAGCTCAGTATGTGGACAAATATACGAATGCGGATATTATAGATATCAATATGGGGTGCCCCGTCAATAAAATTATTAAATGTGAGGCAGGGGCTAAATGGCTCCTTGATCCGAATAAAATTTACGAAATGGTTTCCGCTGTTGTGGATGCAGTCGATAAACCAGTCAGCTGTAAAATGCGTATCGGTTGGGATGAAGACCACGTGTATGCAGTGAAAAATGCACAGGCTGCAGAACGTGCGGGTGCATCGGCAATTGCAATGCATGGTCGTACACGTTTGCAAATGTATGAAGGGCATGCAAATTGGGACATTTTAAAAGAGGTGAAAGAAAATATCTCTATTCCGTTTATCGGAAACGGTGATGTTGAAACACCTGAAGATGCTAAACGCCTATTAGATCATACAGGCGCTGATGGCGTGATGATTGGCCGAGCAGCACTTGGGAACCCATGGATGATCTATCGGACAGTAGAATATTTGAAAACGGGAAGGCTCATGCCGGAACCGCCAATACGCGAAAAAATAGAAGTATGTTTATTACATTTTGAGCGTTTGCTCATGCTGAAAGGCGAAAATATTGCAGTCCGGGAGATGCGTAAACATGCTTCATGGTATTTAAAAGGATTGCGAGGCAACGGAAAAACACGCAATCAAATCAATCAAGCTGAGACAGCTGAAGAGCTGCGCGCTATTTTAAATGAACTAGTCTTCGAAACAGAAGAAAGCGAAAATGATGCGTCTTCTATTCAAATTGGTTAATTACGAGAAGAGCTGCCACTAAGATTGTGGCGGCTTTTTCCTTACCTTAGCAATAGACGTAAAATGAAAATTGAGCAGAAAGACGTGAATCGGTTGTAAAAATTGTGTACAATAACTAGTATGGGCTATTTAGCGGCACAACTATAAGGAGTGAAAATTGTGGCAGAAGAATTAAATGACCAGCTATTGGTGAGACGCCAAAAGATGGATGCAATAAAAGAACAAGGCTTAGATCCGTTCGGTGGACGTTTTGAACGTACACATTTAACAAATGAAATAAAAGAACAATTTGCGAATATCTCAAAAGAAGAATTAGAAGAGAAAGAACATGAAGTGGTAATTGCTGGCCGTATCATGACCAAACGCAGCAAGGGGAAAGTTGGATTTGCAAACATCCAAGATCTTGGCGGGCAAATTCAAATCTATGTACGTAAAGATGCAATCGGTGAAGAAGCTTATGATATTTTCAAACATGCGGACCTTGGTGATATTGTCGGTATTAAAGGGACTGTATTCATTACCCATGTTGGCGAATTAACAATTAAAGCATTAGAATTCACATTCCTATCTAAATCTTTGCGTCCATTACCTGAGAAGTATCACGGCTTGCAAGATGTAGAGCAACGCTACCGTCAACGCTATTTGGACTTAATTTCAAACGAGGATAGCAAAAAGACATTTATCGCTCGCAGTCAGATTATACGCTCAATCCGTAATTTCTTAGATAATAAAGGCTACTTAGAAGTAGAAACACCTATGTTGAACTCAATCGCAGGTGGAGCAGCAGCTCGTCCGTTTGTTACGCACCATAACGCGTTGGATGCAACAATGTATATGCGTATTGCGATTGAATTGTACCTAAAACGCCTAATTGTCGGCGGCTTGGAAAAAGTCTACGAAATTGGACGAGTATTCCGTAACGAAGGTGTGTCAACTCGCCATAACCCAGAGTTTACACTACTTGAATTATATGAAGCATATGCAGATTTCCATGACATTATGGACCTTACAGAAGATTTATTTGTCCATGTGGCAAATGAAGTAATGGGTACAACACAAATTCAATACGGTGAAGACACAATTGATTTGTCTAAAGGCTGGAAACGTCTGCACATGGTAGATGCTGTTAAAGAAGCAACAGGCGTTGATTTCTGGAAAGAGATGACAAAAGAAGAAGCTCTAGCAGTAGCACGTGAGCACCATATCGATGTCAAAGAAACAATGGAAGTTGGCCATATTATTAATGAATTCTTTGAACAAAAAGTAGAAGAATCACTAGTACAACCAACATTTGTCTATGGACATCCAGTGGAAATTTCTCCACTAGCTAAGAAAAACCCTGAAGATCCTCGCTTCACGGATCGCTTTGAATTGTTCATTGTCCGTCGTGAACATGCTAATGCGTTTACGGAACTAAATGATCCAATTGATCAACGTGAACGTTTCGAAGGTCAAATGCGCGAAAAAGAGCAAGGAAATGATGAAGCGCATGAGATGGATGAAGATTTCTTAGAAGCATTAGAATATGGTATGGCTCCTACAGGTGGTTTAGGTATTGGAATTGACCGTTTAATTATGCTTTTGACTAATTCACAATCTATTCGCGATGTATTGTTATTCCCATTAATGCGCAATCGTGATTAATAGAAACGATGCTTATCTAACTGTAGGCAAATCCATTACTTTGGATTTGCCTACAGTTTTTTCTTTATATATGAATGTTACGTTTCTAATTTAGTGGTGAAGGGTTTAATAACTAAAGCCAACTTGTCTTGTGAAATGTTATTACTAATGATAGTAAGTAGAACACGATAATTGATAAAAATAGAAACATATAGTTTGGTGGGCGAAAACCAACTGGCGAATTATTAGAAAGTCGGAATTTGCTTTTTATCTTTTGTCTATTTTCCCTTGCAGAGAAAGTGTTTTGTTGATATACTTATTTGGTTGCCGAATTTAGATTAACTGAGATTAAAAATTCTTTTGATAAAGTTTGTTAAAAGTGTTGACTTAGTTAAGTGAACTTGGTATTATATTTAAGTCGCTTATGACGAACAAATGAAGAACAACAAAAGAATAAAAAGTTGTTGACTTCAAAAGGAAGTTATGGTATACTTAATAAGTCGCCAAAACAAGCGATA
>NZ_JCAXDQ010000009.1:0-15242 GCF_059759115.1 Rummeliibacillus sp. GQ308
ATTGTTAGTAAGTTTAAATGATTAACATCTTGCTTGTTCAGTTTTCAAGGTTCATGTTGTGCCGTCCTTTTGACGACTTCATAAGTATATCGCAAAAACTTTTATACGTCAACAACTTATCAAAAATAAATTTTCAAAAGTTATTGATGCTTATAATTAAGTTTTTTGTAGTTGCTTGTAACAACTTTTATATTATAGCAATATACTTTCAATAATGTCAACCCTTTTATTAACCTTAGACTAACTTATTATGCACCTTGCTCTGTGTCTATACTTTACAACTAACATCATAAGAGAAAATGATTTAATAACGTAAGTGCAATCACAAGGATTGCGCCAGGCATACCTAATATAGCCACAATAAGTATAGAAGCAAAATTCAATGGAACCCAAATCCCGATATATCCCGCTCCGTAGGAAAGTATATACAAGAGGCAGAACGATAATGTTATGCGAAATACTACATTCGATAGTAACTCGAGAACTTTTCGTATTCCCTTTGGTTTCTTAACTAGCAAATAAAAAACAAACAGCACTCCTATTAAACTAATAATTAGTTTAGCCATATACACCACACCTCATTTAAATGTTAGTAGGTATATATGATAGGAACACTGTTATTCATTCATCTTTTTATATATTTTGCAGGTTTACTATTCATTTTCTTCTGTAATGAAGCAAATAATCTATTCAATTACTAGTGTGTTAAGAGTTAAAGGATAGAATTTGCTTACTTAATTAAAACTTTACGGATACGAGCTTCTTTAAATAGATAAAAATGCTTGCTTTCAGCTATTTTCCTTTGAGCTATAATATCCAAGCTATAATCAGCCATTAAGTTTTCCATGCTTTGGGCATGCTGCCATTCTTCTTTTGTTTGGCGGATTAAGCTAACTAGTTTTTCATCGTATTCTTTTCGAAGCTTAAATTTTTTAAAAAGCATTTTATTCGCACCTCAAATCATAATTCCCGTCTGCCCTCTAATGCTTTGGATAAAGTTACTTCATCCGCATATTCAAGGTCTCCTCCAACTGGAAGGCCATGTGCAATGCGGGTCGTACGAATTCCTGAAGGCTTAATTAGACGTGAGATATACATAGCTGTCGCTTCCCCTTCAATCGTAGGGTTTGTCGCCAAGATTAATTCTTCTACCTCTTCGCTTTGCAGGCGCTTTAAGAGTGAAGGAACGTTTATATCTTCTGGACCAATACCATCCATTGGTGATATTGCGCCATGCAATACATGATATAACCCATGGTAATCTTTCATTTTTTCCATGGCAATTACATCTTTCGGATCTTGGACCACACAGATAGTAGAACGGTCCCTTTGTACGTCCTGGCAAATATGGCAAGGGTCTACATCTGTAATATTCCCGCAGACAGAACAATAACTTAGGTTACGCTTTGCATCTACAAGTGCTTTAGCAAAATTCAAGACAGTATCCTCTTGCATCGTTAATACAAAAAACGCCAGGCGGGAGGCAGTCTTTGGCCCGATGCCTGGCAATTTCATAAAGCTATCTATTAATTTGGATATAGGTTCAGGATAATGCAATGTCATTCCCCCTAGAATCCAGGAAGGTTAATTCCCTTAGTAAATTGGCCCATCGTTTCATTCGTTGTTTCTTCAATTTTTGCTAACGCTGCATTTGTTGCAATCACAATCATATCTTGCAATAGTTCTACATCTTCTGGATCTACGATTTCTGGATCAATTACCACTTCTTGTACTTGCTTTTGACCATTCATAACGACTTTGACCAATCCGTTACTAGCAGTTCCTTCAAACGTTTGTACAGCAAGCTCTTCTTGTGCCTCCATCATTTTCTTTTGCATCTTTTGCATTTGTTTCATCATGTTATTCATATTACCCATTCCACGCATAATTAAATTCCTCCTATAATTGCTTTTTATTCTTCAATAGTAATGAAATCTTTGCCGAACAGCTTTTCCGCTTCCACTACTAAAGGGTCTTCGGATAACGGCTGTTCATCTTCTAATATTGATTGTACAACCTCAGCTTTTTGTTCGCCAGTTGAAGTTTCTTTATCGGTTTCTTTATCTGCCACTTTATCCGTATTATGGTGCTGGATAAAATCAGCACGTATTCTTTGCCAATTCTCCTCTGGGACACAGATAACTTGATAATAGTTCCCAGTCATCTCTGCTAAGTGCTGGCTGAAATGTGAAATTAGCTCTTGATTTTCGACTGCCATTTGGCAGTGAATATCATATTTGAATTTTAACACAAAAGCACTGGCTGATGCTGCTACAGGTTCCGCGTCTTCCAATAATGCCGATTGTGATTTAGGCAATCGATTAAGGGATTCTGCCCAGGCACTTTTAATCGATTGGATATCTTGTTTTGTCGCCACTTTTAATACTTCTTGAATTCTCCCTACTGGAACATTAAAACCAGTATTTGCTTTTGCACGTGGGCGCTTCGGCTGCCCACTTCCTTGTGGTTGAGGCTGAACGGTGTTTCCTCCAACCTGCAGTTGCTGAACCAAAGATTCTAAGGCAGCAATTTTTGATTGCATTTCAACAAGCTGTGGCATCTCTACATCCATATTCTCTGAACTTGATGTCACATAGGCTTGTTTTGGCCTTTTATGATTGATCTGCGACATTTTTAATAATGCTGTTTCAAGGTATACCTTTGCATGCAATGAAAGACGCATTTCTTGTTGAGTTTTTGACAGGACATCAATATAACTGTATAGCGTGTCCATTGTAAATTCATTTGCTAGGGTGAGGAATTTCTCATCTGTTGTAGCTAATTCTAGCAAATCTGAAAGGTCGGGAGCAGACTGAATCAATAATAAGTCTCTAAAGAAGGTGATTAAGTCTTCAGAAAGACGGACTGCATCTTTACCTTCATCCATCAGTTGCTCAAGCACATCCAATACGTTTGCTACGTCACCCTTAGCTAGATTTTCTGCAAGTGTATAAAAAATATCCTGGCTAATAGATCCCGTAACAAAAAGGGAGTCTTCCAATGTGAGTTTTTCAGCACTAAAACTAACAACTTGATCTAGCATACTAAGTGCATCTCGCATTCCACCGGCAGCCGATTTGGCAATTACCTTTAATGCTTGTTCATCATAAGGAAGGTCTATTTCTTCTAATACTAATTTCATACGCTCTAATATATCTGTCGTAGATAGACGCTTGAAGTCAAATCGTTGGCACCTCGAAATTATAGTAGCAGGTATCTTATGGGGTTCAGTCGTAGCTAATATAAATACAACATGTGGCGGTGGCTCTTCCAATGTTTTTAATAACGCATTAAAGGCACTGGTTGAAAGCATATGCACTTCATCGATTATATAGACTTTATAACGAGCGCTGGCTGGTGCAAAACGAACTTTTTCGATTATATCTCTTATTTCATCTACGCTTGAATTAGAAGCGGCATCAAACTCAATAACATCTGGGTGCGAACCATTTGTAATGCTTTTGCATGTCGCGCATTCATTGCAGGGCTCGGCAGTTGGTGCATGCTCACAATTGATTGTCTTAGCGAATATTTTAGCTGTACTCGTTTTCCCGGTACCACGAGGTCCTGAGAAAAGATAAGCATGCGTTGTTTTGCCAGCTAGGAGGGCATTTTGCAATGTACGCTTTATATGTGACTGTCCTGACATTTCCTTAAAAGACTGCGGACGATAGACACGATAAAAGGCTTGGTAGGACATCAATTTCCTCCCCTTTCTGCCATCATTCATAATAGATTTATTATAGCATAGAACCTCGTTGAAACCTTTATAAGTGTTAGGGAATAAAGAAAAAACTCACTTATCAAAAGATGATAAGTGAGTTTGAAGTTTACATATTTAATACCGTGCACCTTTCTTCGACAGCCGTATATAAGCGTTACTCTTGTCGTTAGCTCAGATTAGGCTACCCCGCGGCACATGAATAAGACCACTTAATGCTGCTTCCTTCCGGACCTGACATGGTTCATGGGGATTCATTGCGCAGGACCCAATCGTCAACGCTACGTGCAAGAGGCAGGCCAAACATACGGACAACCTCAAAAAGGAATTCAGTCTCGCTAAAGCGGATTGCGAGTTACAGGACACCGCTACCTTCCCACCTAGCACGGCAATTACTAGTATACAAATGTTATGGATGAAAATCAACTATAAAGTAAAGTACACTTCGTGATGGTCTTTCTTCATCTTTTTTTAAAGGTTGAACGCTCAAGCACTACCTATACTTTTTAGCAAACTCAATCATGTGTAGGTCGGTTATTCCTGTATTCACCTCTATAATAATGAGTAAGTTACTTAAGAAAGAATTTTGATAACGTGCCTTCCCACCTATACAAGTATTAGCACTCCCTTTACAAAAACTAGTTTTCCTTTTGAAAAAGCACAATAAATTGTTGACATTTGCATAATACCGTGTTAAAGTATTCATTGTCAGCAAGATATATTACATTTGGAGGAATACCCAAGTCTGGCTGAAGGGATCGGTCTTGAAAACCGACAGGCGGGTCAAACCGCGCGGGGGTTCGAATCCCTCTTCCTCCTCCATTTTATTTTTAAATTAAACGCGCATAATAATGAGATTGTATCGTTGCTTTTGATTGTAACGATTTTTTCTTTGCCATCTAGCTTAGGCTAGATGGCTTTCATTTTTATATTCAAATAAAGGCAACAAGTACTGCTATAGATAAAACAGCCAGGGAGAAGTTCACTTCTATCCCTGGCTGTTTTTTTATTATCGGCGTAAATGAGAGGTTTGCTCCATAAAGTGGCCGATTCTCTCTAAAATTGTTTCAATTGTTTGCGGATTTTTCATCAAATCATAATCATTAATATCTAGACGCAATACAGGACAAGCATTGAAATTATCAATCCAATTTTCATAGCGACGATGCATTTCATACCAATATTCTTTATCTGTTTGTTGTTCCATTGGGCGTCCACGCGATTCTATTCTTTCGATAATATCATCAATTGGTCCCTCAAGGTAAATTAGCAAATCAGGATGTGGAAAATATGGCGTCATCACCATTGCATCAAATAAATTGGTGTATGTCTCAAAATCAACGGGATCCATCGTCCCCTGATCATAGTGCATTTTAGCAAATATCCCTGTATCCTCATAGATAGAACGATCTTGTATAAATCCACCGCCGTATTCAAAAATACGCTTTTGCTCTTTAAAGCGTTCAGCAAGGAAGTATATTTGCAAATGGAAACTCCATTTATTAAAGTCATCGTAAAATTTATCAAGATAAGGGTTTGTATCAACTTTCTCAAAAGAAGTGCGGAAATTTAGAGCATTGGCCAGCGCCTTTGTCATAGTAGACTTCCCAACTCCTACAGTTCCTGCAATAGTAATCACAGCATTCGATGGGATGCCGTATTTTTCTCTTAAATTCATCCTTTCAAGCTCCTTTTTGTTAGCTTTTCTTCAATGGTATAAAGAATTTTCTTTAAATCATTGTCGTATTTCACAAAATCTAGTTGGTCTCCATTGAAACGTATGACAGGAATATCAGGATGCTCTTCTTCAAAAGTGTTGATAAAGGTATGATAATCTTCTACCAGCTGCTCCATGTATTCTCTTGAAATCATTTTTTCAAAATCTCGTCCTCTCATCGCGATCCGTTTCATCAATGTGTCGACGCTCGCATATAAATAAACCACAATGTTAGGTTGAGTCAAATCTTTCGTTAAAATTTTATATATCTCTTTATACTTGTTAAACTCACCAGGTGGTAAAGTTCTTTGAGCAAATATAAGGTTTTTAAAAATATGATAATCAGCTACTACAGGGCTATTACTTTCTGCCATATACTTTTTGATATCATTTAATTGTTTATAGCGATTGCATAAGAAGAACATTTCCGTTTGAAAGCTCCACTCGTCAATATCCTCATAAAATTTATTTAAAAAGGGATTTTCGTCCACTATCTCTTTCAATAAATGAATATTAAAAGCATCAGAAATATTTTTGGATAGTGAAGTTTTCCCTACACCAATAGGCCCCTCAACCGTAATAAACGGTACTGGCATCAGAAGACCTCCTCGCTTATCTCTTTAGTCAATGACTATAATTTTAACACAAGAGATATAGCATGGACAGTCCAAGTCTTCTTTTGTTTTAAACTATGTATTTTTAGAAAATAAAAAAACCTTGGCATTCACCAAGGCTGTTTTCCCTTTAATGTTCATCAGAATGAAAGAGATTAGAAAAGATGTTTCACGTGAAACTTTTGTTGTAATAGTGCCCAATTTTGAGGAAACGAAAAGCCTAGATGCCAATAAGCAATTCCCCTTAATCCCAATTCCTCTAAAAGTTCAAATTTTGCTTCGATTGACCTTGCATCTTCAAACCATACAACATGTTCGACTCCATTTTTCCAGTAGTGAAAATATGGAGCTTGTGCCACTGTATCATATGATATGGCTGCATTATTTTGTTTTGCTACTTCTATGGCATACTGTGAGCTTACTGCAACAGCATTTGGGTTACCTACCTTATATGGTAATTTCCAGTCATATCCATATAAATTTTGCCCCATCATAATTTTTGAGGCCGGCATTTCGCTAATTGCATATTCTAATACTTGTCTTACTGGATGGATCGGCGATACTGCCATTGGTGGGCCACCGCTATATCCCCACTCATATGTCATGATCACAACAAAGTCCACAGTTTCTCCAATTCCCTTATAATCGTGCCCACCATACCACTTACTGCTTTGGCTTGCACTTGTTTTGGGTGCTAATGCAGCAGAAACAGTTAAACCTGCCGGATGAGCTCTAGCTACAAGCCTTTTTAGCATAGCTACATATAAATCTTTATCTTCAGGCGGCAAATATTCAAAGTCTACATGTATATCTCTTGCATTGTGAAGTTTTGCCTCACTCAGTGCAGCATCCATCATCACATCTTGTAATGCTTCACTCGTTAAAATGTCATGAGCTAATGTATCACTGAATGCCCCATTCTCAATATTCGTTAAAACTACTGCACTGGCTGTCCGATTAGCTGTAGCGATTTCCCCTAAATTTCCCCAATCAAGGCCTGTTAAAGTCCCGTCTCTTTTTACTTCATAAGCGAATGGCATCATATAAGTAAGTAACGGACCTCTCTTTCTTACCTCTTGTGATAATCGAGCAGGCACTTGCTGTGTATACCATTCTGCATAGCCATTCGTTTCAATGGACTTACGATTTACATTCAATTTTTCCGGCAATACAAGAGTTTGTCCAACGACTAAAACATCTGGGTTTGGTAATTCATTTAATGCAGCTATGGCAGCAGCGGTTGTATTATGTTCTCTTGCAATTTTATATAAGCTGTCACCTTGCTTTACAACATAGATCAAAGAAAGCCTCCTCTATTTCTTCATGTGGAATAATATATGCATCCTCTCAGCTAAACATGCTAAACTATTTGACAAGGAGCGTGTTTCATGAATACTGATCACTATTTTATGGAGAAGGCAATAGAAGAAGCAAAGAAGGCAGAGACCCTGGGAGAAGTGCCTATTGGTGCAGTCATCGTACAGCATGGCACTATTATTGCAAAAGCACATAATCTGCGCGAAACAACACAAAATGCTGTTACTCATGCCGAACTCATGGCCATTCAAGATGCATGCAAATCCCTTGGAAGTTTTCGATTAGAGGAGACAACATTATACGTCACACTAGAACCTTGCCCTATGTGTGCAGGTGCAATTTTACAATCACGAATTCCTCGTGTTGTCTATGGTGCACGGGATCCTAAAGCTGGCTGCGTAGATTCTCTTTACCACCTTTTAAATGACCGCCGCTTTAATCATGAATGCGAAGTAACGGAAGGCGTTATGGGTACAGAATGCGGTCAATTATTATCCAGCTTTTTTAAAGAGTTGCGTGCAAAGAAAAAAGCAAAACGTTTAGCTGATAAGAAATAGAAAAAAAGCGATCCGCTATGGCAGATCGCTTTTTTATATCAATTTTACTTAGGAGCGATTTCTGTCAAACCACCCATATACGGTACTAAAACTTCTGGTATTTTTACACTGCCATCTGCTTGTTGGTAATTTTCCAAAATAGCAGCTACAGTACGACCGATTGCTAAGCCAGAACCATTTAATGTATGCACATATTCAGGTTTTGCACCTGGTTCGCGGCGGAAGCGAATGTTCGCGCGGCGAGCTTGGAAATCTTCAAAGTTTGAACAAGAAGAAATTTCACGATACATGTTTTGCGTAGGAATCCATACTTCTAAATCATACTTTTTAGCAGCAGTGAATCCTAAGTCAGCTGTACACATTTTTAATTTGCGGTACGGCAGTTCTAGTAATTGAAGTACTTCCTCCGCATGACCAGTTAGTTTTTCCAATTCATTATAAGATTCTTCTGGCTTTGTGAAGCGTACTAATTCAACCTTGTTGAATTGATGTTGGCGAATCAGACCTCTTGTATCACGTCCAGCAGAACCTGCTTCTGAACGGAAACATGCACTAAATGCTGTAAAGGCTTGAGGTAACTTAGATCCATCAATAATTTCATCCCGATAAAAATTAGTTACTGGCACCTCAGCTGTAGGAATTAAGAAGTAATCTTCTTTCTCTATAAGGAAAGCATCTTCTTCAAATTTTGGAAGTTGACCTGTACCTGTCAAGCTTGCACGATTAGCCATATAAGGAGGAAGTAGTTCCTCATAATCATGTTTGTCTGCATGAAGATCCATCATAAAGTTCCAAAGTGCGCGTTCAAGGCGTGCGCCAAGACCACGATAAAAGACGAATCGACTACCAGTAACCTTACCAGCACGTTCAAAATCGATAATGCCAAGGTCTGTACCTAGATCCCAGTGTGGCTTTGCTTCAAAATCAAATGTTGGAATTTCGCCCCATTTTAAAATCTCTTCATTGTCGTCTTCAGTATCGCCAACAGGAACACTTTCATGTGGAATATTAGGAAGACGCATCATCATATCGTTAAACTTTTCTTCAACTTCATTGAGCTCTGCATCTAACTTTTTGATTTCATCGCCCACTTCTCTCATACGAGCAATTTCTTCATCTGCATTTTCTTTATTACGTTTTTTTAAAGCGATGGCTTCAGAAGCTTTATTACGGTCAGCCTTTAACACTTCCGTTTTAGCAATTAAATCACGACGTTGTTGATCCCATTCCTCAAAGTGATCAATTGTGCCAAGATCTTCATTACGGTGTGAAAGCTTTTCTTTAATTTCCGCATAATTTTCGCGAACGCGTTTAATATCTAGCATGTGTAATTCCTCCTAATTGTATTAATCGATGACCGGAAGCAGTGAATTAATGGACGCAAAAAAGCCCTCATCCCCATGAAGGGACGAGAGCATACCCGCGTTGCCACCCTAATTGACTAGACCAATGCCTAATCCACTCATTTTGTAACGGCTATTAACCGGCTGCAGCCTACTAACGTTCAGCTGAGCAACTCAAGGACGGATTCACAAGTGTTTTTATCGATTCGCACCTACCATCGACTCTCTTTAAAAA
This sequence comes from Rummeliibacillus sp. GQ308, assembly GCF_059759115.1. Classification (NCBI taxonomy): domain Bacteria; kingdom Bacillati; phylum Bacillota; class Bacilli; order Caryophanales; family Caryophanaceae; genus Rummeliibacillus; species Rummeliibacillus sp. GQ308. The sequence goes on from NZ_JCAXDQ010000009.1 coordinate 9,505, forward strand.
AACGTGCCTGCTACTGCTTCCTATCATCGTGTTAAATTATAATTAACCATACTTTACAATACATCTAAAGGTTATGCAAGCATTGCAAGCTTGATTACTTTAAAAAAATTAACAACATATGTATTTTCAATACAGTAAAAGCCTTCTCCATTAATATAGCATGCTTGATATGGTATTCTCCCACTGTCCTATATATCTTTAATCCTGTTACATCATCCTTTCAACCCACAAACAAAACAAGTATGATGTAAGTAAGAAAATTGACCCCGCGAAAGTTCACAGAAACCCAATTTCTATACGGTCAGTTAGGAGTGATAAAGTATGGACATGTTGATGATTCAATTAGAAAAAGATACATCAATTCCTCTTTATGAACAGCTTTACGAAAAAATAAAAAAAGGAATTATCGATGGCTCAATTTCTGTACGTACAAAGCTACCATCCAAAAGAAAGCTCTCTGAATTTTTATCTATTAGCCAAACAACAGTTGAACTGGCTTATGCGCAGTTATTAGCGGAAGGCTATATCATTTCCAAGCCTCGCGTCGGTTTCTTTGTAGAAGCAATAGAAGAATTGGCCTATGTAGAGAAAGCTGTCGCACATCCTACTCTAAAGACTTCCGCCAATCCGGAAGTTTATATTGATTTTAATCCAGGCTCTATCGACACTGAAGCTTTTCCTTTTGCTGCATGGAGAAAGTATGCAAAGGACGCAATTGATCTGCATCAAAAAGAGCTCCTGTTGCTAGGCTCGCCTCAAGGGGAATTAGAATTGCGGGAACAAATTGCAAGCTATTTATACCAGTCTAGAGGCGTTCTATGCTCACCAGAACAAATAGTCATTGGTTCTGGGACTGAGCAGCTCTTGCCTATGATAATGAAGCTTTTAGGGGAGAAAAATCGTTATGCGATTGAAAATCCAGGCTATACATTAACCCACTATATTTTTGACCAGTCTTATCAGCAAATAATCCCTATTAATGTAGATCAGGATGGGATGAAAATACAACAACTTGAACAAACAGACGCCAATGTTGCCTATATTACTCCTTCTCATCAATTCCCTACTGGTGCTGTGCTATCTGCTTCACGACGTTTCCAATTATTGAATTGGGCAGCCCAAGATAAAAAGCGTTTTATTATTGAAGATGATTATGATAGTGAATTCCGGTATATTGGCAAACCTATTGCTTCACTACAAGGGCTGGATCGACTGAATAAGGTGATTTATCTTAGCACCTTTTCAAAATCATTAATGCCATCTTTGCGGATAGCCTATTTTGTACTACCTAGAGAACTATTGCCTATATATTACAAGATGTTCAGCTATTATACATCGACTGTTCCACGCTTCGAGCAATATATATTGGCTCAATTTATGAAGGAAGGGCATTTCTCAAAACATTTGAATCGCATGCGGAAAATTTACCGGAAAAAGCTAGAGAAGCTAACTCTTTCCCTGACACCCTATGGACCCAGTGTCTCCATCTCTGGTGAACAGGCGGGAATGCATGTAGTGTTAACTGTTAACCATAAATTAAACGCTCAGACCCTTAGCGAAAGGGCTTTGCAAAAAGGCATAAGAATTATACCCATTACTAATTATATGATCACACCAACTATAGAAGAGCGGGATAACCAATTTCTTTTAGGCTTTGGCGGTTTAGATGAAGACCAAATACCTTATGCAATCGAACAGCTAATGGATTGCTGGGAAATTCAAAAACAAGTAAAAAGGGATTGACTGAATAGTCAATCCCTTATAATTAAAATAGTCCTTTGAAAAAACTTCCGATCTTTTTAAATGTTAACGATATAAAGCCGGCTTTTTCCACAGTCTCTGTTGTTACTACTTTGGCATTTGCTGAAGTGCCATCAATAAAGCCATAATCTTTGCCTGACTTTTTATTGATTTTAACATGCCCAACAACAGTTCCCTTTTTAACAGGGGCATTTAAGGATTTTTTATCTACTACTAGCTTAGCAGTATAATCATCTGCTTCACTTGTTTTAACCATCATTGAAATGGCATCTTTTGTAGCAACTTTTACACTCTTCTCTTTACCCTCTTTTATAGCCACTGATTTTTGATTTTTAAATACATGGCCTGCAGGTAAGATTTCTTCCGTTGTGAATTGTCCAAAACCATAATCAAATAATGTTTTAGCTGCATCAAAACGTGCTTTATGACGATCTCCATTGTTACCTTCTGCATGCATGACCACAGCAATCAAGCGAGTGCCATTGCGTTTGGCTGTACCTGTGAAACATTGGCCAGCATAATCAGTAGTACCGGTTTTTAGTCCATCCACACCTTCATAATGATAAACTAAACCAGGTAACATAAAGTTCCAGTTATCCATTTTAATTGCATCGTCTGTTCCTGCACGGAAAGTCTTGCGAGGAATGCTTGATGTTTCTAGAACTTCTGGATGGTCTTTTAATAGATGATAGGCTAGGCGGGCAACAGATGTTGCAGGCATTTTGTTTTCATCACTCTCAGAAGTGCCTGTTGGCTGCATACCTTGTAATTGTTCATTATTTAAACCTGTAGAGTTAACAAAGTGGTAATTCTTCAGTCCCAATTCTTTTGCCTTTTTCTTCATTAAAGATAAAAATTCAGTTTCAGAACCTGCAATTGTTTCAGCAATCGCAATGGTAGCTGCATTTGCAGAATAGATAGCCATTGCTTCATATAATTCTTTGATTGTATATTCTCCATCTGCTCGTAATGGAACATTACTCAAAGCACGGTCTTGTGAGATTTTATAAGCATAATCAGACACTTTATACTTTTGATCCCATTTTACTTTTCCATCATTAATCGCATCAAGTAAGATGTATTCTGTCATCATTTTTGTCATGCTGGCAATCCCAAGAGCTTGCTTAGCATTTTTTTCATACAATATTTTCCCTGAATCCGCATCAACTAAAATCGCCGCTTTTACATTCAACCCTAGGTTGTCCGCTGCACTAGCCTTCGTTCCTACTAGGGTAAAACTGCTAAGTACCATGACTACTGCTAGCATAATACTCAAAATTTTACTGATCCTACCTTTTTTCACCATTCTACCTCCGTTAATATATACTTATCTCGCTAATTTTAACATAGAATAGTGGAATACAATAGACAGTTATCAAAAACACCCATTCTGCATCAATTGAACATGCAAAATGGGTGAAAAGGCTGATACTTATAGTAGTGAATAGTTTGGTGCTTCTTTTGTAATTTGAACATCATGTGGATGGCTTTCTTTCAAGCCAGCCCCTGTCATGCGGACAAATTGAGCATTTTCTCTTAAATCTTGTAAATCTTTTGTACCGCAATAACCCATACCTGAACGGACACCGCCAAGCAATTGGTGAATCGTATCAGCAAGAGGCCCTTTATATGGCAAACGGCCTTCAATGCCTTCTGGCACTAATTTTTTTGCATTTTCTTGGAAGTAACGATCTTTTGAACCGTTCTCCATTGCAGCAACTGAACCCATACCACGATATACTTTAAAGCGACGGCCTTGGAAAATTTCTGTTTCGCCTGGAGATTCTGTAGTTCCTGCTAGCAAGCTTCCTAACATAACTGTATGTCCGCCAGCAGCTAACGCTTTAATAATATCTCCAGAATATTTGATACCGCCATCTGCTATTATCGTTTTCCCTTGGCGTCTTGCTTCTGTTGCGCAATCGTAGACAGCCGTAATTTGAGGTACACCTACACCAGCTACAACACGAGTTGTACAAATTGAACCAGGTCCGATTCCTACTTTGACAACATCTGCGCCTGCTTCGTACAAGGCTTTCGTCCCTTCCTGTGTAGCAACGTTACCTGCAACGATAACTAAATCAGGGTAAGCTTCACGAATGGCTTTTACTTGTCTTAATACGCCTTCAGAATGGCCGTGAGCTGTATCAATTACAATGACGTCTACTTGTGCCTCCACAAGCTTCTTAATCCGCATCATCACATCTGATGTTACACCAACCGCAGCTCCTACAAGTAAACGGCCATGTTCATCTTTTGCAGCATTCGGATATTCCGTTACCTTTTCAATATCCTTGATTGTAATTAATCCAGTTAATAAACCTTCTTCATCGACAATTGGAAGCTTTTCGATTTTGTATTTTTGTAGCATCTTTTCAGCTTCTTCTAAAGTAGTGCCGACAGGAGTTGTAATAAGATTTTCTTTAGTCATGACTTCATCAATTTTTATTGAGTAATCTTGTACAAAGCGCAAATCACGGTTTGTAATAATTCCGACTAATTTTCGGTCTTCCATCGTATTCACAATTGGTACACCAGAAATACGGTATTTACCCATTAAGTGTTCCGCATCAAATACTTGGTGAGAAGGCGTTAAGAAAAATGGATTGGTGATAACACCATTTTCAGATCGTTTAACTTTTTCTACTTGTTCTGCTTGTTCTTCAATACTCATATTTTTATGGATAATTCCAAGGCCGCCTTGACGAGCCATCGCAATTGCCATAGGTGATTCTGTTACCGTATCCATCCCTGCACTGATAATCGGGATATTTAATTTAATCTTGGATGTTAGATTTACTGATAAATCAACTTCCTTTGGCAATACTTCGGAATGTGCTGGTACAAGCAATACATCATCAAATGTTAAACCTTCTTTGGCAAATTTAGTTTCCCACATTTCTTAAACTCCTCCTACAAAAAAGATATTAATTGTAAGATTAACAACGTAGGCAATTAGTTGTCAAGGAGTCAGCCATAAGAAAGACTATTATGATTTTTCATTATAATAAGTTTTTTAAGTCATCCTCTATTTTTGTAGGGGAAGTTTGAGGTGCATATCTTGCAATGACTTCTCCTTCAGAGTCAATTAAAAACTTAGTAAAGTTCCACTTTATATTATCTGTGAAGAGACCTTTCTTTTCAGAAGTCAGATATTGAAACAGCGGTGAAGCGTTTTCACCCTTAACATCTACTTTTGCAAACATGGGAAATTGTACATTGTAATTCATTTGGCAATAAGCAATTGTTTTATCAATATTGTTGAATTCTTGATGATTGAATTGACTACAGGGAAAACCTAGAACAGTAAAACCTTGATCCTTATATTTATCATATAACTCCTGCAGTTCTTTAAATTGTGGGGTAAAACCACATTTGCTTGCTGTATTTACAATCAACATAGGTGAGCCTTTAAATTCACTTAAAGATTGATCTTCCCCATCTGCTTTTTTGACTACAAAATCATAAATACTCGTCATTTCGCTTCCCCTCTCTATTTTACCGTCCCATTAAAACGTTCTACTCATCATAGAACCTATCCTTTATCTCTCTTCATACAAGCTCAAATTATTTATTTTATATTTATTTTTAATGTTATCACTAATGTATTCTTTATTCTCTCTATATACAACAAAAATAGCTTAATAGATATATTCCTGTATCAAGAAAAAGTAAACATAGAGATAAAGAGAAGTATAATTTTATAGCGCTAATTTCCAGCTTAGTTGCAATAGATGCAACTAATTCTATAAATCATTGAAACAGATAACTATTAAAAGTGGAGTTGAACAAGCCTTAACAGGCTTTAATATTACCTTTAAGCGTGTAAATGGATATGAATAATGCACGGTCAACACTTACAGAGATATATAGTTGAGGAATATAAATATGAGGTACTTTATTTGTATTGTATATGGGTGAGTTATAATTTTTTTATAAACAAAAAAGTGCAACTGATAAATCAGCTGCACTTTCTT